>CASDOS010000026.1 GCA_949282205.1 uncultured Alphaproteobacteria bacterium
ATTATAATAATGAACGTTGTCAGTGGAACTTAAACAAAATGACACCGGCTCAACACCGATGCCATTTGCTTAATCACTCCTCTTGACTTACACCCCTCAGGGGATTTCTTTTTCGTTTCCACTTTTCAGGGTACAGATCAGCTTAAGTCTGTGGGTTTCTTAATACAAAAAAAGGAGCCACAAAGCTCCTTTTCAAAAAATCCGTAAAAGCGTTATTTTTCCGGTTGATATTTCTTATATGCCTGTTTGTAGCATCTATTGCTTATGACGGCAGTAATAAACGAGAACACCGCCAATATAGCGAATTCAACCACCACGGACATAAATAAAATAACTAAGTATCCCCACCATTCAGATACATCGTTGTAGTGTAACAACCAAAGAAGAACGGATGCCCATACACAGAGTTTTCCCCATCTTCTAAAAAACACCTCCACCGGCGAAGGTTTTCGTACACCAATTCTAATTAAATATCTATCCACCCCATCAAAAGGAGTCAGATATTTTATTCGTTCGTATTTACGTTCATCAATATCCAAATCAACCCTTTCGTGATTTAGCATTTTGATTAAAATACGATAATTGGTAACTGAATTCATGATGAAAAATACTAATAAAAAACCACCACCAACAGCCGTCAACAGACAAGCTGCAAAAAATAATAAATTGTCCATAATAAAAAAAATTTTAAGTTATAAATATAATTTGACAAAAAAGAATGTACCACTTTTTCAATGCCGTGTCAACCGATAAAATAAACAAAAAAGCGCCTTGCCGTAAAGTGCGACAAGGCGTTGAAGTTAAAGGTTTAATCCTTATTTCTTGGTAATTTCTATTTTGCGTTTTTTATCTTTTTCATCCAAAGACTTTGGAATAATAACCGTCAACACGCCGTTATTAAATTCAGCCTTAGCATCATCAAAGCGCATATCCCAAGGAAGAGCGACGGTACGTTTGAAAGAGCCGTAAGAAAATTCAGAGAAATAGCTACCTTTAGCATGTTCTTTGTGTTCTTGTTTCTTTTCGCCGGAAATAGTCAAATATCCGTCAGCAGAAATTTCCAAATCCACATCATTTTCACTCATTCCCGGAAGTTCGGCCGCAACTTTAACTTCGTTTTCATCTTCTGTAATTTCAAGTTTCGGTTCAATCGCTTTAACTGCGTTATTTTCATACGGAAAATCCAACCAATTATTAAAGAAGCTGTTAACCATATCGTTAAAATCCTTACGGTAACCGTAGCGAGAAGCGATATTGTTATGGTTATTATCTTGATGTTTAATCATATAATCTGACATTATTTTATCCTCCAATTTCAATCTTGCGTTCATCTCACTGTTTATCAGTGTGTTCGCATCATGTTCTATTAATGAATTAGGTAGAGAAAAATCAAAAATCAAGACTTTTGGCTAAATAAAAAAAAATTTTTTAAGCACATATTAATAAACGAGATTTAAAATAACTTAGAAAGAGAGGATACCCCATGAAAAAACACATAATAGCATCAATGCTTTTAAGTTGCTTCGCCGTATCGACTCAAGCAACCGCCGCTACCGACCTTCAATACCATTTTAGCAATAGTTTAATTACCTCCATCCGCAACTGCAATAAATATAACGAAGAATTTACCAAAATTAATCCCGATTTAGCGGATATGGATGCAACATGCCAACGCTTTGATATAAAAATAAATGGTATTCTCACAGATAATTTATGCCATGCGACCATCACCCACAAAACCCTAAATCATGGCAAGACCACCTACCGTTGCAAATTAACTCGTTCGCAAAGAAACGAGCTCTACAATGCGATTATGACGCGTTCCGCCGAACCAATCACCTCAACTTTTACGGTGTTTGAAGAATATGAAGATGAGCAAGGTAACACATATCGTGAACCAACCGTCAAGACCATGACCGATAGTTTAATAAATATCACCTTAGAAAAGCTAAGATTAAATGCTTGCGAAGCCACTTATGAAGAACCAACTCCTGCAAGCCAACAACAATTTGCCGAATATATACTGACTTTCTCTGATAATTTTCAAAAAAAGCTGCAAACTTGTACACCTGCGCAAGAATATATAAAAACCCCATATTTAACCAAGCCCATAAAAATCATCGGCAAAGAAGCCAACACCTGTGTCATTGATAGTTCAGCGTTTATCTATCACATTCCAATGTCCGAGATATACAAATTAACCAATTACGATCAACTAAGCGTATTTGCCACAGACCCGCAAATCGCTCAATATTCCCCTTCTCCAGACTTAAAGCACACATTGTTTGCGCTAGATGCCTGCCAAAAAGAAGAAGAATACTCTTCCTCAATCTTTACTCAAATGATAAACGCCATCCAAATGACCAAACAAACCACGGCAAACAACCAAGATCATGATTGCGTCATTAAATACAGAGAAGAAGTTTCTCGCCCTGATTATTACGAAGAGTATGAAACAGTTTGTGTTTTTCCGGATAGCGAAATAGCAGATTTAATTTTCCCATACCAAAAGGTTCTAGCTTCTTCCTCTCGGATAAAACCATCTCCGGCAGCAGAAAAAGCAGGAAGCGCACTATATAAAATTTTAGATAAAAGAGGATATTGCAAATTAAATTCTCTATAACAAAAAAAGAGGAGTGTTAAAAAACTCCTCTTTAATTTTAGAACATTACCAATTAAGTCGGTAACTTTCAAACACTCCATTCAAATAATATACTCCATACAGATAAAGCCCCCCACTCTATCCCTCATCAGAGCATACTACCTCCCATCAAGCAGCATCTCAAAGATTTTAGATTTCCCTCTCGGATTAGTCACAGTCACAAAGGCTTTTTTAGTCTTTTCATAACGAATTTTAAGCAAGATCTTATATTCGTTCTCGATATAATTTTTTTCCGTTTCCTCTCGGACATCAAACAAAGTATCATTTCCTTTGCGGTAAACAGAAAAATAAGGAAAACCTTTATACCTAAAAAACAAATCTCCGACAGACAAACCTCTGGGATGTTCCAAACCTCCCCATAAAAACACATCAAAATCTTTCAAAAAATATTCATTCGGTCCATGAGGACTGATTAAATATTTTTCTCCATCATGATAGATAGATTTCCATGAGGAATAAAGAGGACGATTAAATCCTCCCCCAACTGCACCAACAAACAAAGAACATCCGGTTAACAGGATGCAAAGAAAAGCCCAGACTATCGTCAGCACTGTTCCATATCTAATAACTTTTTCCATAATGATATAAGAATAAATAAACAACTGATAACAATGTAGAAAAAGCTCACATGAATGTCCAGAGATTTATAAAATAATGCGCTGTTTTTTTTAGAATATCCCAAGAAAAGAGAATAAAGCACAAAAAAAGGAGAAGCAAAACAGCGCTTCTCCCCTCCTTATACCAAATATAGAGTTAGTTTATCTCTGATACGGCAACAGTATAAACTGCTTCCTATATCCATAAGGATTTGTGATGTATACACATTCCCAACCTGCGTTGAGAACTTCTACCAAATAATACCCAACTCTATATTTTTTCTCTGCTCGTTCAGTAACGACCACACGATGACCGTTACCTTCTTCAATTATAATGTTGTTCCTTCGGTCCAACGTCATAATGAGTGAACCGATTTGCAACATATAGGGGTGTTCTTTGTTTTTACCCCATACAGTACAATTATACTGTGGGATATAAAAACCTCCGCCATATACCGGATATCCTGAATATCTGGCAGTTACCACCTCTGTCCTAACGTTACGAGTTAAACAAGCAACGTTATTAGACAATCTGGCTACTGAGTAGCAGCTTGTCATCATCAATGCTACTATCGCAGCAAAGATGTATTTTGTATACTTCTGTCTCATAATAATTAATTTTTAGAATTTGAGTATACCACATTTTCCACACAAAATCAAGTTTTTTGAAGAAATCTATAAACTAACCACTCAAAAGAAGAGCTTAAAGAATATAATGCTTTACGCATCGTTTCTAAGCTAAAAACAGTTTTCTTTCACCTCTGTAAATATCTGACACTTACTCGGTCTCAATTTTTACACAACCTGTTTCTTTACTCCAATGTCTGCAATCAATACGACATCTATGCTCATTGTAATCATATACTTGGCCTTTTTGCAAACAAAAAGACACCATTCTCGCTTCATAAATACCAGACATCAGATTATTCATAGCACAATACCCTATAAAAAACACACCCGAGATGATGTATAGAATACGTTTATAACGAAATATAAAAAAGAAAGCGCAACCTAAAGAAATAAAACAAACAAGCATTACAAAGGCATATGCAAATAAAACAATCCCCCCTATTGAGTTTTGAACAATAAAATAATCTTCTAAAAACGCCATCAATAATAAAGATAGAATAATGAACTTAAAACTCAGAATTATTACCTTTTGTAATGTTATTTTTGTCATTTTACACATTTCCTCTTCAATATCTTTTATAGTGTGTCGGACACGTTTCTTGTAAACTTTTTCCTTGTCTAGCCCCTTCTCTCCCACGAGCATTTGCCCATAAATCACGCTTACAATCATCTATCATACAACATTTTCTAACTTCACTTTAAGATATTGATAGTCATTTACAGAACAGTCAAGTTCTTTTCTATTGCGCTATGATAAAAAAACGTATTAGACACACAGCTACAAACACAAATAACCAGATACAAAAAAAGCACCCTATAAAGAGTGCTTCTAGAATTGGTGATCCCAACGGGATTTGAACCCATGTTACCGCCGTGAAAGGGCGATGTCCTAACCACTAGACGATGGGACCAATGATCGGAACAAAAGCGTTTATATATAGAAAAAAACAATAAGTCAACACTTTCTTTCAATTTTTTGCATATTTTTACACACAAGGAAGATAAACACAATAATATCAAGCAGTTAATCAAATAAGATTAGTAATGACGCACTAAGGCTATTTTCGTGAAACAATCGCCTTCATCATATCAACCGCCCCACTCTCTTCCTGTTTAGCCGTAGGTTTGACATTACTTTTCGCATTATTTTCAATAGCTTGAGATGAAGATGAACTATTTATGACCGATTCACCGGACTGTTTTTGCAAAGTCCCTTCATCAACGTGTTCTCCGTTTTGAGGAATTGAAGAACTGGAACTGTCTAAAGCATTCGGTTCAGAGATTTTTTTAAACAGATTTTCCAAAGCCTCATTGGCCTTTTTACTTTTAACCGCTTTATCTTCAGCAACATTAACATCAGCATTGGCATTGGTTTCCGTTGAAGAAGGAGTTACAAATTCGGCAGCAGGCGCAGAAGCAGATACAGGTACATTTACGTCATCTGAAGTTGATGAAACATCATTATCTAGAGTAAGCGTTTCAGAAGATAAGATATTGTTTTGTTTCGCTTTAGCATTATTATCTTGCATTTCTTTAATCATATCCACCGGAGCGTTTTCAGCAATTGTTTCTGCGTCATTAGAGATAATTTGGCTTCCGTCTGGTTTGGGTAGATTATTTTCATTCACAGATTTTTCTGTTTTAAGAGGAACAAGCAAAGTTGGCTGCAAATTATCGGAAGGATTAAGAACGGCAGTAGCTTTTACATTATCGGAATTTTCGAGTTGCTCATTTTGAATATCTTGCGTTTCTTCAACAATCGTCCTCATTTCGATTGATTGTTCTCCGCCCGTATTGATATTTGGCGATTGATTTTCGGACGTTGTTTTATCCGAATTGCTTAGAGATTTGAGTTCTTCTGATTGTATTTTATCATTAGGGAGCGTCTTTTCATTTACAACCGTATCCGCCTGAACATCTTTTGTCGACACGCGAATTTCAACACTTTCTTGAACAGCAACAACACCTTTATCGCTGTCATAAATTTCAATTTTTCCCTTTTGGAAAACGGGTTGAGGCTGACGTTTTGTTTTCTTAACAATCGGTCGTTCTGCAATTTGTCCCAAAGCCGATTGCGGACGAGAAACGCTCTCTGCTTTTTGATGAAGTTTTTGCAAATATTCCGTCAGTTCCGCAGCACCGTCGCGAGGCGGCAATTTTCGGTCATTGGAGGTTATATTATCAGCATAAGGCTTCGCGTCAGAAGATATCTCTGAAGGATTACCGGAGACATGTTCGGAAATAGGTTCTTTGAGGTGCCGAATTAAATCAGGTTCAAGCGTATCATCATTTTGCGCCGCAGAAACATTAATATCATGAGCTTTAGGCGGGTTCAATTCAGAAACCGGAGCTTTAGCTTCACTTGGTGCGACAATCATTTTATTCTGCGCCTGTGAAGGCAATTTTTTTTGGGAGGCATAAATATTTTTATTTTCCTCAAGTTTAGCATCATCGGTATAATCAAAAACCACTGTTGCCGAAGACATCGGTGCGGTAGAATGACGATACTCAACCACTCCGCCGACAGCCAAAACGAGTAAAAAAAACAACACCAGCAGTTCTAATCTGCCCTTTGCTTTTAATTTTGAGACATCTTGATTATCCATAAAATCCCCCGTCAAAAATAAAAAACTAAGGCATTATAGAACTGCTGATATATAAATGCAAGTATTTTAGAGGAAATACGCATACAAGTTACTTCAATTTATCGATCAAACGGGGAAAAGCTTTAGTCAAATAGCGATTAATATTCATCATAAGATTTTCAGCTGCATTGCTATATTTCTCTTTATCCGACACAAGGGTTTCGGAAATATTAACCATCCAAGCGCAATAAAAATAGTTTAAGATATCCCAAAAATCGTCTTTAGGATAAAGTTTATTAGATAAACTATTCCACAACAATTGAACAAACAACTCTTCAACAGCATAATCAAGCGCCTCACTCTGAGAAGAAAATTTCCCGACAATATCAGGCAACGAATCATCTATATTAAGAGATACGAAACTGTATTTACCTTTCTTATGCACAAGATTATAATTATCAAAAACCATTTTCCTCAATTCTTCGAGCGTTTGAGAATAAGCATAGCGCAATTTAGAATCAGTATTATAGAGTGAAGTTTTGAGCAATTGGCTCAAGTAGTGAAAAGTTTCATGAATAATTGTTTTTTCATCAGCTTTTTCAAACAAATATATAGTTTTATCCGCAATTTCATAAGCCCCTTTTGCAAATTTTCGAAACACCAAAGAAGTACCATCAAAAGCGGCTTTGATTTTATTATCATCATCGGGAATTGAGTTCATTTTTTCTGGATTAAAATCAACAAATTCCTCAGTATCATCCAATGTAGCGGTAAATTTACGCAACAAGGAATAAGGAAGTTGCGTTTTATCGAGTTGCGGTTTACGAATTCTATCATCCCAATAAGCGAAAGACTTCTGCCAATCGGAATAATTTTGGCGTTGCAACATATTTCTGACATCAATATTTCCCTGTGCAAGTTCCCCGCCCCAAGGAAAAGGAGCCGTATGGAAATAGCCGGAAGTCACTCTGGAGGCGGTAAGAACGGAAAGATTAATTCTGCTTAACAAATCTCTTAAAGAAGAATAAGCAAAATCACCGAGTTGTCGCTCATGAGGATCAAGAACATGAGCGGCATAACGTTCATCAACTT
The DNA here is from genome assembly GCA_949282205.1 of uncultured Alphaproteobacteria bacterium. Taxonomy (GTDB): domain Bacteria; phylum Pseudomonadota; class Alphaproteobacteria; order RF32; family CAG-239; genus CAG-267. The sequence goes on from CASDOS010000026.1 coordinate 7,566, forward strand.
TCTGATACAACAAATCGAAATTAATATCTTTATATTTAAGGTTTTGTATTTTTTGTGAAGATGCGTTTTGCAAAGAGGTTGTATCTATGCTTTGACTTTTATAGATGTCTAAAATCGGCAGCGGCACATCTTTATCAATCCAAAACTGAGCAACATCTTCATCAGGAAGATAGGTTGCGACAAAATCCTCTAACAAATACGCCATTTTATTCATCATTTGCGCTTTAGCCAAATACAAATGTCTATCCATAAAATTATGTCTTTGTGAGGAAGATAGCGCCAAATCAAAATGTTCCCGCATTTGGATGGCAAAGGCAGCCCCTTTCATCAACAAATCTTTTAAATTAGTATAATCAAATTGTCTGACATCGATTTCCAAAACATCGTTTTCGAGTTTTTTATCTCGATAGAAATGATATCCGTCATTAGAATTAAGTTCGGTAAAACGAACAATAACATTTTTCAAATCTGGATAATTTTTATAGAGTTCCTCATGATCAAGCAAATCGCCCAGCATCATTTCTTTATTATCCAAAAGCAATTGCCGTTCTCTCCAATAAGAACGCAGGCTTCTATCACCGTTATCAACACGATCTTTAATAAAAGCGTTAGCAGCTTGAATATCGCGGAGTTCGGCTTGTTTAGCAAATTCGATTTCCTTATGAAAACGATAGATACGATATATTCTGTCCAAAAATTCACTTATGAAAGATTTGTCGATATGTCTTAACGAGCGATATCTCGGCAAAGCCAAAAATCTCTCACTCATAGATAAAGGGATATGAGCAAGTCGATAGAGTTTAGACAAGTAATTAGGATTAAAATAGGGTTTATGAAAATCCCCCTGTCCTGCAAGATATAATTGATACATTTTATTAACCGTCAAATCATCAAACATTTCAAAATTTTCGCGCAATCCCATACTTTGTATAGCTTTTTGACGTTTTGCGGCTTCATTAAGAAGTTCCACATCAAGTTTTTGAGAAAGTGCGTCCAACATAGGTGTTTTCGCCTGATTCTTTTTTAAGAATTCATCCAAACGTTGAATATTAGAATCTTCATCAATTGAGCTTGACCAAATATCGCTCATAAAATTAAAGAAGGACTTTTCTTCCAAAGCCGCGCGAATAATTTTCAATTGTTCAGCGGTATAATACCTATCTGGTGAAAATTTATTTGAATTAGCCGCCTTCCACTTACGCAGCAATCCCTGAGAAGAGTTGCTTACCTCATCGTCATTACGTTTTTGTACGGCTATATAATCATCCAAAGCAACAAGCTCACCGGATGCTTTGGAAATATCGGCATCAATTTCCTGTGCGGAGATATTTTTCCAACGCAAATTCCAAACCAAATTTCCTTGAGCATTTTCATGAACGTTGATGTGAAGAAAATTTCGTTTTCCATCCACTTCAATCGGCAGATAAGAAAAATAAGTATTTTTAGCAGCTGATTTTGTTTTTCTGTCATTTTTATCTGCTTGCGAAACAAACATAGCTTTTTCGAGCAACATCGGCAGATAAGGAATAAGTAATTTATTCTCATCGCTAAGATTTTGTGTATTTTTAAGCGCCGGTATTTTGATTTCAATTTCCTGATTAAGCGAAGGATTAAAGATTTTCATTCCTTGATAAGAATTAAGTAAATCCTTCATAGTCTGATTAAAGACTTCAGGCTTTTCATTTTTATAATCGGAAGCACGAACAGCAACCAAGACGTCATTTGATGTATCTGGATCAGGTGTTCCATTGAGATTATCGGAAAGACTTTGCGTGTATAAATTATCGTCAAGAGAAGACGCATTACCATCTCTGTCTAATTCAGAAGATTGGATTGAAGAAGGAGTTTCGTCACCATTATTTAGTCCATTTTCGTTCGCCGAAGTAAATTGCTCAATATCCCCATCATCCAACAAATCAAATTTATCTCTGTCAATCAACAATTGCTTTAAGGTTTTATCGCGAATATAAACCGGTATAGAACCGCCCTTTTTATTTTTCTCGACCTCTATACGATGCTCATAACCGCTAACTAAGGCCAATACTTGATTATCAATTGTTTCTTGTTTTGCTTTAATATTTCGTTCAAACGCATCTTCAGGATCGGTAAAAGAGAGATTATTAGCTATATCAGGTTTAAAGGAAAACCGCCCGCTATAATTTTCATCTAAGAAATCAATAAAATCGCTGTACATATAATTATAAATTTCCTCAAGCACATTAGCATCACTGGCCATAGAGTTTTCGAACGAGCGAAGATTAATGATTTCCAAGGCTTCCATTTTTTCCAATTGTTGAATATAGTCATGCCAATATCGTTTAGGCAGATCTTTTTCATCAACCTTAAAATCAAGTTTTAATTTAGCCTTAGCATCACTGATTTCGAAACGCCATAGGCCGTCACCTCCGCGATACCAACCCGTTTTAGCCCAAATTGCGCGAGGATTAATTTTATTTTCCTCCATTTTATAAGCCTCCCGAAGTCTGTCAATATTAGCAAATTTCGCACCGACACCGCCAAATTGAAACTGCAACTTAGCCTCGGGAGCGACTTGTTTTTTAAAATTTTCATAAGTTATTTTTTTAATTTCAGGCAGTCCGTCCCAAAGGATTTTCTGAGGAGAAAAGGATTTATCTGCCGCATAAAACGCCATAATATTGGCTTGCACCATACTTGCGGTAATTTTCGCTTTAGTATCATCATGAGTTGCATTAAAAGTGCGTTGATACATTTCGTCATAAATTTTTCTAAGCGCATTCAAATCGGCTTTCCGCATGGATTTATCTTTCCAAGAAGCCTGCATAGCGTCACGTTCCAAAGTATTAAGATTCTGCTCCAAAGAATAAGAGAACACCTTACTGAAAGCCTCAGGTTTGGTTTGCAGCAATTCCATAGCATTTTTTTTAAAGAGTTCAATATCTCCGTCGCTAACACCTTTAAGCAACATACGTCTTCGCACATCATCAAAAGTTTTATGAGCATAATACGCAGTACCGTCAACAGCCATCAAAGCGGAAGTACCGGCAATTGCGCCGATAGCGCTCTCGACCAATCCCTCAAACAAATCTTGAGTATCGTCAATTCCGACTTGCCGCACTAAATTTTCGGCCAACAATTGTTGAAGCACTTCCGTACCGGCTTCACGCAGCGGTGCTCCGAGAATTTCCTTAGCAATCATTTTGGAAGTCATTTTCGCTCTGTTTTCAATTTGTTTAGGCAAAGGATTAAATATTTTATCAATAGCAAAGGTCGTAGCACCGGAAAGCAGAGCCAATGTATTTGCGGTATCAATATTTCCCTCTTTATCAAAAGATTCATTAAAGACCTGCGCAGCCCCGCCACCGGCAAAGAGCGCATAAGTAGGCGCGGCACCGATATATTTCGCCATAGCGCCCATAGACAAGACTTGAGCGGATCCCTGCCCCAAAACATTAGCTAATTTTTCCCAACTAGGATCGGTATTATATGCGGTTTGCATTGGGGACAAGACGGAATTAGTTTCAACTCGATCGGCGTAATATTGAAATTTATCACCGATATTTTTAAGTAAAGTACCGGCTTGAGGAGCAAACAAGGTCGTTCCGGCAGTAAGAGCCGCGGTTCCGAGATGTTTATTTTCGATATTTGCGCCAAAAGCGGAAAGAACATTTCCCATCATTCGCAAATTATCGGAAGTAAATCCGCGAGCCGCCGCTTTAAGCGTTTCTTTACTGAAGGCCGCCGCGTCAAAATCCCCCATATTTCCTTGGTCATACGCCCATTTGTATTGAGCGACATCTTCCCCGAAACTTTCTAAAGCATTCCAATAAGTACGCACATCTGTTGCTTGTTTAAGCCAGTCACCGACAGCCTGAAAAGCGGAATGAGGTTTTTGCGTATCAAGAGTATCGGCGGAAAGTTGCGGAAATTGCAAATTATGTTCATTTTCGAGATAAGAAAACGGCATATTGCTATCATCGTCGTCATCACCAAAATCCAATTGCAAATCTTCGGCTTGCGCTTCAACATCCGTTGAAGAAGAAACAACACTTTGCTCAGCCACGGCCGCCGCACTCGGAGGCGTAGCATCATCATCATCGTTCGCCACGGGAACGGGTATCGTATTTTGTTTATAAAGAGCATATTCATCATCGTTTTGGATTGGTAAAATCGTTTGATTAGCCTCGTCGTCGGCATACGGCAGCGGTGTCATCAACAAATCGGCCTGATTGTTTAAAGATTGACCGATTTGTGTCGTTTCAATAAAATCATTATCCCCTGTATTCATATCAAATTCCTAAACTAAAAAAAATAAATCAACTAACCTTTCATAACAGCCAAACGCCCTTTGAAATAAAATTTATCCCCCGGAGCCAAATCAGCATTCATCAACTCTTCATACGAATTAAATTGCGGATAAGAGAGTTCTTTACGTTGCCTATCACGAGCGATTTGCCGCATTGTTTCGATTTTATCTTCGCTATAGGGCGCCGTCTGCGCATATTTTTTCCAAATCGGCAAGACATCAGTGCCCGAATAAGCGGATTGAAGAGCTTGTTTAAGTTCACCGAAAGACGCGGCTTCATGAGAGTTATTAATTTTCAGTTTTAAATCATTTGTAACATTATCCAAAGCCTTGCGAGAAATTTGTTTTTCGGTCAAAGGAGTTAACTGACCGCCGTTTTGCAACAAAGCGGAAGTCAGAGCGGTTTTCTGCGCATAGTAATTCTGATAAAGGTTCAAAGCAAATCGCGCCTTATCTTCCATAAGTGTCTTCGCAACAAAATCGCCGCGTGTTAAAGATGCGGCAACATCAGCCCCGAAGGCTTTATCGGCCAGAGCGTCAATTTCTTTATCAAACATTAAATCAGCGGTATTTTTATCGACCTGCGCGGCAACAAGTTGATTTTGCAAAGCTGCGGTTTCTTCAAATCCGAGTTTATTCTGTCGATAAGCATTGATGAGATAGTTAGAAGCGTCGCTGAGTTCTTGCGTAGAAAGTTGTGCCCCCTCGTTCATTTTACGAACCAAACGATAGGTTTCGGTCAACGGCGTATCGGAACGTTGCTCTGTATCCCCCCAAACACGCCCTGTAAGCGAATTTTGAGTATCATCATTTTGTGCCAAAACAAAATACTGAGCCGGAGAGATTTCTCCTCTTTCTTTTTTCTGCCACAAATTCTGCAAATCGCTCAAACGATTAATATCGGTCAAACGCGATTGTTTTTGTTGTTCTTTATTAAGGAAATCGGCATTTAAGGCTTTCGTCTGCTGAATTTGATTTTTCAACATCGATTTAAGCGTTTCGTCATTAAAATAAGTATCAACAGCTTTACCGGCGGCATCGGGATTATGAAGAGCCAGATTAAGGATACCTGTTTTAAGGTATCCCTGCCGATAAGTTTCCTTATCCTTTTCGTTTAAGAAAGGAGTATTTTGAATTTCGTCGGTTCCCATCTGCAACAATTTACCTGCTTTAAGTTCATCTTGAGTTTCCGCCAAAAGATTTTGGTTATCAGCAAGCATGGAATTAAGACTTTGTTTACCGAAATCGATTTGTTTTTTTGCAACAATTTTCCGAGTATCATTTTGATTGGCCGCAAGAATTTTATCACCGTGATTTTTCCAAAAATTTTTAAGATTAACATCGCCGTCAAATTGCGCCGCCAAAATATCATCATTATTTTTGACAATTTCGTTAAGTTGCTCGGGAGATTGAGCATTTTCAAGCGCCTGTCTTGTAGCTTTCAACGACATATCCGCCTGCATTGCCAAGCGTTCATCTTCAGTTTTTTTAAATTTATCGGCCAACACATCCGCCGTAGCAAGCAAGACAGAATCTGCATAGAGATTAGGCTCGGAAGCGATAAAACGCCGAGCCGGAGCCGTAATGTGAGCCGCGACGGGTTTATTAGCCATAACGCCGCTCAATCCCATAGAAGGAATTTTTTGTTTATTAGCCATAATCATTCTCCGAACCGCGAATTAAAACAAAGAAGAAAGCGAAGACGAAAGTCCGCTGAGCAAATTACTGCTAAAACGATTTTTGCCTTCTTTTTTATATTGTTTGGCATTAGCTTCTTCAATTAGCGCCTGATACAAATAATTTTCGGCCTCGCTTTCGACTTTAAATCGTTCATTTAAGATATTCTGTTCCAAAGCCGAAGCAGTTGTGGCCAAAGCGGTAGTCGTCGTCGGACTTTCGCCCATACCGGCCTCACCGGCGCTGGCGGCAGCCGAAGCGACAGTCGCTCTTTTTTGCAAACGCAAAGCATCTTCGTTATAAGCCCCGCTCAAACGAATATTTTGCGCATTATTCCGATACGTCTGAGCATTTTGCAAAGCCAATTGCGCTTTAGTTTCATATTCATTTTGTTCCGCTTTACCTTTCAAGAAGCCGGAAGCGAAATTGATACCGGCTTTAATTAAGAGAGCCTGAGCTACCATAATAAAAATTCCTTTCATAAAGTTGATAAGTTTTCCCACCAAAAAAGTTCGTCAAAACGCGCGAAGGATTAAAATCGAGCAAGTGAGCAAGCCGTTTAGCCTGCAAAAAATCATCTCTGACGGTCATAAAAATGCGTTTAATTCCCAAGCGATAGGCTTGTTGAGGAATTTCCCTTTCCAAGAAATGAGTCAATTGAAAAAGTTTCCGTCCGATATTATTCCCGATAAGGGCATAGCACTGCGCCACCAGTTCTCCGTGCCACTCAAACACATCAAAACCGCAAACCGCCAGAATTTGATTATTTTCATCCACCAGAGAATAAGCCGCAATATGATCAAATCCCTCAGCAAAAATTTGCGCTTCATGAATTTGCGCCGTTTGCGGAACCACAAAAAAAGCATCACCCGTCCGATAATCTCTTATCATGCCTAAAACTCCATAAAAAAAGAGGTATATAACCTCCATATCCGCGCCAAAATCATTCATTAACATCCAAATACGGCACAATAGCCAGAATATTCAGCGGCAACGGAGAATTTGTTTGTATCAAGAAAGTTGCGGCTTGTTCATTTTGCGTAGTAGAGCCGTTAAACAAGATTTCTTTATTTCCGGTAAAGAGTTCCTGAGGCGCATTCATGGGAGCATCTGTTTTACGATATAAAATATCGGTCAATGAATTTTCATTTTCCCCGATTTGCCCGCCACCGGAGAGATAAAGTGTCAGCAGAACATGATTTATGCGTTGTTTTTGCCCGATACCGCTGCCGTATTCGTTAGGGATATAGATATTTTGCGGAATAAATTGACTACAAATTTTAAGCCCGACGACCAAATGAGAAACCGACTTTGGAACATTAATTTTACCATTATAAACCACCTGAGCTGGTAAGACAACACCATCAGCATAGAGAGAAACTTCTTTTCCCTCCAAATGGTTCAAACCGGAAAGTTCATTTGTTTGATCATCGGAACTTTTATCAAAGACGACAGCAGCGTCAAGATAAACAGCATTTTGCCGCATATAAAGAGCCTCTTGATTATTTTTCACTTCCAGATTATCGCTCCAAAGCTGAGAAACAGGCACGGTTTGCGGCAATCCATTATCCATCCACTCGACGGATCTGAGATATGTACTGTTAATCACGCGTTGCACTTCCACCCAAAGCTCATCACGATTATCTTCCAGGTTAGGAATAACGGTTAAACTTTCGATTGAACCGGAAACATCATGTCTTGAGAAAGCGGCCACTTCTTGTTCAGAAGAAAAAGTAATGGCAGCCAAAGATCCATCACCGACCAAGCACCACAAGACTTTATCAGGGACTTCTTGATAAGCCATGGAAACGATACGAGATTGAAACAAATGCTTACCCAAAATAGAAACATCAGTTTGGTCATAACCGTCATTATAATAATTATACATCAAATCGCGCAAGCTCAAGCCGTATCGATCGACAAACAAGACGTGAGCGCCGATAGCCACGGGCATAATCGCCTTACTGCCGACGGTAGAAATTTGCGAAATACGAATATTATCAGACGCCATTGCCTGCGAAGAAGTAATTGCATCGATATAAAATTCCGCCGCGCCCGTACCGACAAAAAGAGCATCCCGAGCATAAAGCCATTTACCCTCATTAAATTCTGTACTAAGCACCGGTACGGTAATAGCGGTTTCGGCGGTAGCTTCACCGCAATCCATATCGGCAAAATTATTATAATCGCCGGAATAAGATAAACAGACATTAGGACCTGTTTCGGAATTAAGTAAAAAAGCGAATCTGTTTCTGAAAAAGGCGCCTGAAATCGGATAAGCCGTTCCTTGATGTATCATTCCAAATTCCCAACAAACCGTACCGTTTTCAAGCGCATCCGGCAAACGAGAAACAACCTGAGCCATAACATGTTGAGCATCTGTAAATTCGGTAATTTTAACAATACCGATACCATCGTGAACATACTGCCACGATATGCTGCCGTCAGAACGCGTACCTTCGCTGTGTACTGGTTTAATAGCGCCGGTTTGGCCCGTTCCGACCGCCATATAATATTTATTATCGGAAGAACGTATTTCCATTGCCTCGACATTAACTCCGGCGCTCCAAGGTTTTGTATCATCATCAAGAACGCGTAATCTGACCAACCTTCCGACATCGGTAGCCGCAAAAATATCGTCCGAAGCAGTTAATTGTGTCGTACCTGTTTTTTCGGTAGCGGAAATCATCGTTTCGGAAGTATTCATACTCAAAAAGGGACCGTTACGCAGTTCCAATTCTTCCAAACGCCAATCATCATTAGCATAACGTTTAAGCAACATAATGGGATGATTGGCATTAAAGATATACATAATATCGGAATGTTGAATTGTTTGTATTTTGCAACATAATTCATCATCATCCCACAAATCATTATAAGTATAAGGAGAAGACAGTTCCAGAGGCGGAAAAGCCTCATCGGGTTCATCGTCCGTAGCCCCCGAAGTAGAAACCACATATTTTCGCACCAAATCTCTCTGAGCGTAAAGACGGATTTTAAGATGACTGAATTCGACGACATAAGCGACACGATGACTGTATTTAAACGGAAACAAAAAACTTCTGGCATTAGACATTACTTTTTCCTTTCAATTCCCAAACCAAATTTCCCTGATAGTAGAGTTTCAAGACATTACCGGAAACCACCCCGACATAATCATTAATTTCAGTAATAAAGTTACCATCCTCATCTTTTGGCCAACCTGCGAGTTCAGCGGTCAACCAATCAATTCCGCCGATAAACTCATTATTTTCGTTATAATACCAAACCACGACAACATCATCGGCCGCGCCGCGCACAGCAACACAAGGGGTATAATAAGTTCCCATAAGTTTAACAACAGCGTTATACAAATCATAATTTGATTCAAAGAACAAAGTATCGTCCACCACATAATTTTCATCTGGAGCGATTTGCGCATAATCAATAATAACGCCCAAATAACCTTTTGAAAATTTAATCACGAAACTGCGATAAAAATAATCACCTGAGCCAAAAACGACACATCCGACAAATTTCTCCAACGTTCCCCAATCCCCATAATCGATAAGAGCGTGTTCATCTAATTCCAGCTTAACCTGGAGCGTCTGATTATTTTGCACGACAACAGAATCTTTCAGCAAGATATACCCGTCTTTATAGACTTGATATTCGACGGTAGAATTTTTCAAAACGCGAACGGAATTACGTTGATATCCGTTTAAGACAACAATAGCGTCGGCGGGATTAGGTTGCAGCGTAAAAGTGAATAATTCGTTTTTAGAAACCAAAAAGACATCAAGTTTAGTATCTTGCAAAACCACATAATTACCGCTCACGGATGAATATCCGTCGCAACTGACTTCATAATAAAGTTTATCACCGCGCGCAACCGCAATAGAAGAACGCTCCGTACCGTTAATCAAGACTTTAGCTTCAGCGGGAGTTGGCACAATTTGAAATAAAATATCATCATCCAGAGGTGTTTGCGCGACAAAATGCGTACCGCCGCGACGTTTCAAACTTCCCTCGACCAAAGGAATAAAATTACGACAAAGTTTTGCCGTTTTATCATATTTAGCAATATCCGTCCGCCCCTGCAACCATGGACTGAGTTCTCCTCCGTTAAATTGCATTCTAGTCGGTTTAATACTCATACATACATCTCCCAATAAAAAAAGCGCCCGCCAAACGGATACGCACCAACATCAAAAAAGCTCACAAAAGAGGGCTAATCCCCCCAAACCTGCCGCACCAACACCCAACTGTTATCAGGAACCAACTCAGCATCTTTTGTAATTTCGTTATTAAGTTCGGCCTGCTGAACAAGTGTTAAGAATTCATTTTCGAGCGCCTGTTTAAGATTGAGCGAGTGTTTAATACGCATTGCGAGTTCAGCAGCGACCTTAGCGGCGATTGCCTCACGAAACAAAGGCGGAAATGGCGTATCATCATGAATAACGCGCACATATTCGACCTCAACACCGTCATCGATCAGCGAGATAATACAATTATCGGCCAATTCATAACCTTGCAAAGCATAAGGTCTTGGCTCAGTTAGATCTTTAAGAGAACACGCAAACACTTTAAGAAGAAGCAAACAATCTTGAGGCAACTGATACATAAACTTATCGCCATACATTTGCTCTCTGCGAGCCAAACGCTTAGTAGCGACGGCAAAGCGCCACGGATAGGAAGAAAGGAGTAAATTTTTCACATCTTCATAAATAAGCTCATAAGATTTACCGAAAGCGGCATCATTGAGTGAAGAAATCGGCGGTTCACCGAGTTTAAGAAGCGCGCGATTAATAATTTCGATTTTAGACATAGGACCTCCGCAAAAGGAAAAAACAAAGAGGACGGATTGATATCCGTCCTCCGGACTATGGACATTTTCTAATAATTAAGACAAAATAATAAGCCAACGCGGATAAGAATTATCGCGCCAAATACCCCAATGTAACGCGAATTTTCCCTGTATTAGCCGCGTTGGAAGCAACAGCCGCCGTAACAAAATCTTTAACATCCGCAGGCAACGTAGCGGTAGCCATCAATTCCCCGTCCGCAAAAGATTTAGAAGCCTCAATAGACATGGAAAGCAAATTGGAAAAAGCGCCCGTTTCTGAATCACCGTGTTTAACGGTAATAGTAACGGCATTAGAAATAGAAACATCCCCAACGGCAAAAGCATTCACACACAAAGCCCCCTGAGTAGAGCCCGCGGCAATAGCATCGCCTTCGGCAATAGAGGCTTGATTAAGAGCACCGTTAACCAGATCCTCGTCATAGACTTTCAAAATATTGTTCAACATCAAAAAAATCTCCCTAAAAAAGAGTTACGCCAATTCAACAGCTGTTTCGGAGCCGTTTTCGAAGTTATAAGAAGTAATAAAGCGAATACCGTTCCAAGCGGCAAAACTGCGATTAACATCCATATCTCCGGTCATAGTCTGCAAAACATTACCTTTGTACTTATTAAGCATGGAAAGCACTTTCGGATGACAGAAAATATAAGTGGAAGCAGGTGTTGCCTTGGCATCAACCAACATATTGTCAATTTGTTCAGCCGTCGGAATATTATCGGCGGAAATATTAACAATGGCAGAAACCGCATCGGGATTGGCAAGTTGCATACCGATATAACCTTTCAAGCGAATGCCGTAGCCCAATAAGCCGTTAGCATTTTTATAGAGTTGACCGCCGTTAATCGGGGATGAGTCTAAAAGACCGAAACGATTGATATTTTTAGCGGAATAAAGCCCTGTCACTTCGCCCGGAATAAAGCGCACGGCAACCATAGAGTAACATTTATCATCAGCTCCGGCAGAAACGGCTTTACCGTTTTCGACCGCATACGGGATAAAGTTGTCATAAATAATTTTCTTTTCGGCGGTTTCACCGGCGTGTTTCAAAAGGATAGGAACTTTCTTTGCAAAATATTCGGAAATACCGATAACGGCAGCTTTATCTTCAGGCACGAAGATTTCCCCGCCCAAGATAGACAAGTCAATTTTCTTCAAATTAGAATCAACTTCCATTTCGGGCAGAGGTTGGTTAATATCAATAAAGCCCGCGCCGGAAATTTTCGCAACTTCTTCATAAGCGTTCCAAAGCCCGTGCGAAGAAGCCTCAAAGCGCATATTATCCAAAATTGGAGAATCGTTGGTTAAATAATCAACATAATGCTCTTGCTTTTGCGACAAAGCAACTGCAATTTCTTTTAATGTACCAGCCATTTAAAAAAATCCTTTCAACAAACAAAATTAGTAATCATTAAACATTTCTCTAAAATACTCAACCGCATTCCAATCATCGCCTTTATGGCGTCTGCCGAAGCTAATCGGGTTATCTTCCGAGATAGCCTCGCCCAAACGACAAAAGACCTCCATCATACGCTTGGTACCGATAGCCTTTTCGATTTCGGCAACAGTATTTTCATCGTCACAAAACATTCTGACGCCGCGTTTCATCAACTCCCAATTACGTTGCGCGCGTGTCCCCCAAGTACGTTTCATTTCTTCCATTTCGCGTAAAGAATTTTCCGCCCAAGAAGTTTCGTTTCTTTCATTAAGTTCATCACGATGTTTGACATACCAATCATAGATAGCCTGCGCTGATTGCGGCAGAATATGATTTTCAAGACAAACTTGTTTAAAAGCCTCACCGTCTTCTTTATCTTCGTCGGCAAAGACAACATCAAAACAAGCGCAGTCTTGCGGCATTCCCAAACGGGAATAAAGTTTGTCCAAAGCTTTTTTATCGCCGTCCTTAGGCAAAGAAACTTTAGAAGAGAAAGCTCTTTCGAGTTCGCGATAAGACTTGAGCAAATCGGCAGGAGTTTTAAAACCCTTCTTGTCGATATAATCCAAATCATCGGCGGACATTTCTCCCCAACCGGATTGTGCGCGCAAAAAATCTTTATCAAATTCAGACTTTAAGAAGTTATCGGAGGTCGTCTGCCCCTCCGGCTTTTTAGAATACAACATCATCAAATCCTCACAAAAAGTTAGCATCAAAAAAGGCAGTCTCAACCGAGAACTGCCTAAAAAAATGGTCACAAAAAAAGGACGCCGAAAACGCCCGCAAAAAAAGGACGTCAACCACGCCCCAAACAAACACTATATCCATTATGCGGTTATCATAACCGAGCTCTGACAGGATGTCAATAGGTTTGGAAACGTTTTTGAAAATATTTTTTTTATATAAACATCAAACGTCTAAATCACGTTTCACATCATCACCGTCACGTTGTAGTTTGGTAAACAACGCAAACACTTCGGTTTCGGATAGTGCCAGATATTTGACGAGCAAATCAAACATCCGTCTTTTGCCTAAAAGAAAAGCCGCCGCGTTCGGATCAAATCGATTATGCGCATCATAGAAATAAGGCACCCCTCCGGCACCGAGTTCACCGCGAGCACCCGCTTCATCACGCAAAAATTCGATAACGATTTCTGCTTCGGGTTTCAGTTTTCCGTTTTGTGATAAAAAGAGTTTATGAAAGGCTTTAACCAGTTCATGTTCACGTTTAATTTTCTTAAAAAACATCACTTTTCTCCTTTATGCCGAAGTTTTATTGAGCAAAGCCGAAAGAGAAGCGTTTTGCGCTCCTACCGATGCGGAATTCTGCTGTTGCAAGAGAGCTTGTTGTTGAGCTTGTTGCTGTAATAAAAGAGCTTGTACCTCATCGGCGGTACGCACCACATCCGGACCGACACCGTAATAATCGGCAATTTTGCGCAAAGCGGCTTCGGTATCAAAAACGTTTAAGATATTCGGATTAGCCTGCGCCAAAGAGGTAGCCGCTTCAATCGTTTTATAAAGTCCGACAATTGCGCCGGATTGCTGCATATGTACGGCAGGACATTCGAATTGAATAGCAATGGAACCGTCATACATCAATTCGTCAGGCACATCGTCTAAGATACCGTAAGAAGCCAGAATATCAAGTTCACGTTCAATATTACCGGCGAGCCATTCTGCGGAGATGCGTTCACACATCGGAGCGAGCAACATGGATTTTTCCATTTCACGTTTTTCGACTTCGGTAGCGGTCATCTGCTTGGTTTGTGTGAGTGATTGGAACAAAGGAACGAGGAACGCTCTTTCAATCGCCGCCCGCACTTCACGTTGCATTTCAACCGTAATCGAGAGATTATTACCATATTGCATAGAAACCGCCGCCGGCTTGCCCTGATTATCCAAACCGCCGCGAATAACCGCCCCCGCCGAACCGAGCTTATTGGTATCAATCAGCCCCATATTGGTAAGGATGGGCGGATTAGCTTGTAGCTGTCCGGTACGCAGGATAGTTTTGCCCATTTCATTAGCGGTCAATAAGTCATAAAACGCCTGCAGTGCCGGACTATCGCCATAAGAACTTCCGGCAATTCCCAAAAATCTCGGCGCCATATACGGACAAGTGCGATATCCGCCGACATGAATAATACGTTTAGCCGCCATGTCTATATGCACACTGGCATATTTCATGCCGTTAAAATCAGCAGCCTCAAGCGCATAGTCATCACGCTCAAACACAGCGTGTAAAAACTTAAACATACGTTCAGGCGTATTTTCCGCCGCTTGCAAAATATCGCCACGCAATTCATCGCCAAATTTTTTAGCGGCTTCACCGGCAGTTAATTCATATTCACGAAAAACGGCAGCGATTTTCCCGCTATCATCACGTTTGATATAGGCTTCTTTAACCGGAATGGTGCGATAAATAATGCCCTGCCCGACATCATCCTCGACCATCCACAGCGCGTGTCCGTAAATACCGAGTTGATTAAACAACAAATCACTTTCGGAAGCGAAATTGGAATAAGCCGAATAGCGCACCCGAAAGAGTAAGTCAGTTGCTTTATCCAAAAACTTTTTGACATTAGCATTGTCATCCAAATTTGGGTCGACCGGTTTAAGTCTGTGCCATTGTGATGTCGTCGGCACAATTACCGATTTCATGCTGGAGCAAAAACAAGCCAAAGCGTTCCGCCCCGTGGTATCAAACACATTTTGTCGCACTCTGCCACGGTTATCGGTAGTAAAGAGTTCGGATTCAACCGAACACATTTCCGCCGCCTTGTCCCACATCGGCTCCCATTTAGCTCTTTCGGCTTTCATCGCATCCAAACGTTTCAAAATATTTTCCGCATTAAATGCCGGTTTTTTGCGCACCAAGCGTGGTGCGGCGAACTGAAAATCATCCGCAAAAATATTCTCCGGCTGAAAAACCGAAGAACGATTATCCAAATGTTCCATACGAACCTCCCAAAATAAAGAAACGCGGAAAAGGAAGTTCCACGTTTCAGCCACAAAAAAACCGGCTTGAGAAGCAAACCGGCTCATTAAAAAGAAAGAATTAAAACCTAGCCCACCAACACTTTACCGATAAGCATCACGCCGCACCAGGCCATATAAAGCCAAACAAACATCAGCGCAGATTTAATAAAATGTCGTTTATCCTCATTAACCAAACGCACATAGAGCGGTTTATGCAAAGAAAACGCCGCAATAAAAGCGATAGTAAACAACCCAATCAGCAACGCTTTTTGCGAAGATATGTTAAGCCCGAGATTTGAAGCGAGCGCCCAAACCGTCCACATCGGCAACACCGCCGCCCCTATGAGAAAACATAAGATTGCTTTCCAATACATTTTGAACTTCATCATCTTTCGCCTCATTACACCAACAAACTAAACATAACCATAAACCCGCACCACAAGAGGTAATAAAGAACTCCCACGCCGACAAAACGAGCATTTTCCGTCATAGGCTTTTGCAGTTTCATGCTTTGGGTTAATTTGGCATAAACGGTCGTCAACGAAAAACCGCATCCGCCAATGGCGATAAACAGCACATAAACACCAACAGCACCAATCATCCAAAAATCCGCACCGTCATCAATAAACAGCCCAAACAACAGTGCCGGAACGATTGAAGCCATATAATCAACCACCGTCATCCTTTTGGCTTTAGAGGGATTATTCAAATTTGCGTTCATAGATTTCTCCACATAAAACAAACCATAAAACACAAATTTTATATCATCCCTCCCCAAAAAAAGCAACGTTTTTTTTATCGCTCTTATTTACGCACCGAGCGTCGTTTTGCCGCCGCCGGAACCATAAGAATTATCATGAGATAAAAGTTGCGATACGGCACCCATTTTCTTTTTGCGCTTACTTTCCAACTCACGCACTTCAGCGGAATTATCAACCACTTCAAGTTCCACTTCTTGAGGTTGCACCTGAACAACTTTCGGTTTAGAAAAAACAGAACTCATCTCTGTACTCCTTTATAAAATTAAGTTAAAGATAAACGGAATCATCCACAAAATCCCCACCTGAAGAATGAGGTATTTTCAAAAGATATTCCGCATTTTGAATAGCAAACGTGAGCGCCAACGCATCAGCGACATCGGTAGAACGCCCCAAACGTTTTTTAATCTCGGCTTTAGGTTCCAACTGCAACCGCCCGAGTGCGTCGAACATCTTAAGCGGCGCGGTCAAATCTTCCACCAAGCCGGAAAATTCGGGCAAAGAAACCGGCAAAGGCGAAGTCAGCCATTGCGCCACTCTTGCCCACATTTCCGCTCGTCTGTTGACATAGCGTTCGGTATTGTCAGCCCTCTCGCCAAAATTAACCGCAACAATATATTCAGCCAAGCCATTTGCCACCAACACATCATACACACCTGCACCAAGACCTCCCACATCAATACAAACTCTTGCCGGCTTATCTTCGGCAATAATAGCGCCGATAAGATGCGCCACTTGCACCACGTCAAGTTTTTGAAACGTTTTGAATTGTGAAACTTGCCTTCCGTGCCGATAGCAAATAGCAGTTTTGTCATCGCCGAAACGCGCCACATCAACCCCGATAATCAGCGGAGCGGTATCGTCATTGATTTTAATATCGTTTTCCAGCGCCCGATATACTTCTTCTCGCCCGATTAAATGGTTGTCCGCTGATAGGCGCGGTTCTCCTTCCCAAACGTGCAGATATTCGCCGTAATTTTCATTTTTCATCTTAAGTGCCAACCGCTTCATGTTGTCGGGACAATACGGATTGTCATAATAGTTGACCTTACGAACAATCGTGTCATTGTCGGGATGAAGAGCGAGAGCTTTCCAAACGGGATCGTTTTCCTCTTCACGGTTGAGGGAAAGCCAAATTTCGGCATTGGGTTTACGAATGGTCGGATCCAAAATTTGCCATGCGCGTTCTGAAATTTTCTGCGCTTCTTCGCACCAACAAATATCCACCCCTTCAAGCGATTTGATGTTTTGCGCATTATGCTCCAAAATTCCTTTAAAGATAAATTTCGATTTGTTTTTAAGATTAACGATTTTATCTTCATAGAGGCGGTATTCATCGAGTTGATAAAACGCAATTCTGTCGGCGATGAGTTTATAAACGGAATCTTTGATGGAGTTTTGCACCTCACGCACGCAAGCGATTAAGAGTTTACGACTGGTTGCAAGCGTAAGAAGCGCATCGGCAAACGCATAAGATTTACCACCGGCTCTTCCGCCGTAAAACATCTTATAGCGAGCATTTGCCGTCAAGAGTTCACGAAACGCCCTCGGCAATTGCACTTTCATTTCTTTTTGCACCAGTTTCACCATTTTAATACGCTCATTCAACACGTTACACAAATTTCACCACAATTTCCTTCAAATTTCTTCCGTCATCATTTTCGTCATCATTATTTTGGATCGTTGACCAAATCGGTTCCGGACAAGCCTTTTGCGCCAACCATTTTTCGGTTTCGATTAACAGTTTGGCGGTAGAATTATCGATTTCTCCGGCTTTAAGCTCTGCAATAATTTTACGAATATTATCGGTACATCTGTCGGCATAATCGGCCAACGCCAGTTGATATGCTTTAGCCAGCAAAGGATTAGCCGCCGTTACCTCATAAAATTGTTTTGTACCGATACCGTTTTTCTGACAAGCGGTAAAAAGAGAAGCCCCTTTACGGAGCGCATCAAACACCGCCGCCAAGATTTCCTCATCATTTTTTATAACTTTTTTTCTAACACCCATAATAACCATACCTATACACGAGAGCCCGAATGTGCCAAAGCAGCAACACATTGCGATTATGCTCGTATCACAATCGCCCCGCCCGATACATTTTTGCATAATGCAAAAATCCCATAATTGGCTAAAGAGAAAGAGTGCATATCTTTTTTTATAGGAGAATTGACTTTTTCTTATAGAAGTAGATAAGGTATCGAATTCTTGTCATAAACAAAATCAAAGTTTACTTTTAATTGAATAAGGTATTCATCCTCTCCGTCTGCAGAAAACAGAGCAAGCGAAGTTACATAAAAAAGGTCTTCATTTTTTTCGCACTAAAAAAGCCGTCGACAGAAATCGACAGCATTCAGCGCTCAAAGCCGAGACTTATTTATTAGTGCCACTAAAAAACGCCGCCGATAAAAAACCGACAGCGCTCATTAATGACATTCAATGAAAATTTAAACTTTAAAAATAATTTATCTCAAGATTCAACTATTTTGATACGCACTCTTCCACGATACCCAAACTTATAGCACCCCCTGACAGAGATGTCAATAGTTTCGGATTCAAAATGATAAAAAAAATAAGCAAGTTAAAACAGGAGGTTAAACAAATTGTGCATATAATTTTTGTTTAATTGACTAAAAACCGCCCACAAATTAGGGTATAAAGGAGAAAAAAAAGAGAAAAAAGATGCGCAAAGACGATATAAAAAGCCCCCGAAAGCCGTTCAGAACCGAAAAAAAGGCTGAAACAAGCCCCCAATCGGTAAAAAGAAACATATCAAAACAAGCCGTTGCGACAACCAAAAGAACAATAAAAACACGAGGATGGCAAGAAGATATAATAAATTTCGACCTTAAAGCCCTCTTGGAGCAATGGTACGCAAAAGCCGACAAGCCGTTCTGGTGCGCCTTTTTGACGGCATTTATCGGATTAAATCTGATATTTCTGTACCATGGAGCACATTTTCTGTTCGGAGACCACGATTGGCAATATTTAAAAGAAGGCGTACCAGTGGGCGCCGGTCTGTTTGAAGGCAGATTTACACAATTTATCCCCATAAATATATTGAGCCGCGGCGAGATATACCCGATAATTAATAATGTATTGGGTTTCGCGGGCTTTTCGTTAGGGATAGCCCTTCTCGCCCAATATTGGAACATACCGCATCAAAAAAAGCATTACACACTATTTGCATTGTTCTCCAGCATAACGCCCTACATTTTATCTTTTATGTATTTTGCGTTTTTGGTAATACCGGTTCTTGGGTGGAATGCTTTTGTTATCGGTGCGTTAGTAATAAGTGAAAAAGAACAGCGCTTTTCACTGGTGCGAACAACATTAGCCGTTTTATTAATTATAATGGCAATGGGAGGATACCCGCCTGTTATCAACCTAATCGTTGTTGCTTTAAGTATCAAATTATTAAGCAACAGTTTGCACCTTACGCCAAAAACCGGATTAAAAACATTTATAAAAGAACAATTTAAGCGCTACAAATGGAGCCTATTCAACCTCATCATCGGTTTGATAGGCTATAAACTATGCTTATGGAGCTTAGAGCAAAGCGGTGCTGTCAACACGTCATATTATAACTTGCAAACCACACCGATAAGCGAATGGGGAAGTAAGTTTATCTTAGTCAGCCAAGACGTCATCCGCCAATTTATGGTAACATTACCGTTCATCACCACCGGCTACAAAACTCTAAGCGCCCTTTTAGTAATTTTAGGATTATACATGATAATCAATAGGTTAGCAGATAAAGCTGCCCCAATTTCTCAAAAATTCATCATTTTTGCCTTAACTATTATCTGCCTTTACGCCCCGTTGGTTACCTTGTTTATTTCCACCTCGCTGGCTGAAACGGAATTCTCTCCGCGTATTGACTTTTTCGGCTTAATGTATTTATACGCCGGCTTTTTTGCCCTGATACAAAGTGCCCCCTCTTCTACACAATTCTTCAAAAATCTTGGCACCCTCCTCGCCGTTGCAATTATTTTCGTATCAACCAATAATCTGTTTGAAGCCGAAAAAGTATGGAAACTAGGCTTTGATGCGGAGATGAAGTTATATCGCCGCGCTACGGCAAGAATAATGAGCTCGCCTGTTTTTTCGTTAAATCAAAAATACATCATGATACAAGGCGGAATTCCTTCATATCGTCCCCGCTATTATCATGAAAATTACGAAATTTCGAGTGCCGATTTACTTGATATATCGTATGTTCCGACCCAAAATTCCGGTGTAATGTGGAATTACTATGCCCCCAAAGAATTTGCCGAAACAATATCATACGCCTATACATTGCTTCCGGATGGCGCAACGATTGAACAAATAAGAAGTTCACAAAATTGGCCTCATAAAAACAGCGCCGCCATATCAATATTACCGTGGCAGCAATATCAGTTGGAAGAAACCCCTCAAACACTACCGACAATTATTTCGCATCAACATTGGATAATGCTTTTATTGACCGAAGACGGAGCGCAAAGCCTACGCCGCAATTATGGCTTATAAGGCAAATCCCCTAAAAAACATTGACCAACCACAGAAAATATGTTATTCTGATAGGAAATGGATTAAGGATATTATTATCGGGAGGTCAAAATGTCCCTAAAAGATAAAATCAAGCAAACCGCAATGGGCGTAGCTATCAGCACCGCCGGTCTCACACCGACAGCGGCACAAAACGCCGCACAGCCGGAAAATAATCCCGAGCAATATACCAAAACGATTACGATACGCAACGATTCCGTCCAAATGGTCGGTAACGCCACAGCCTACTATAACGAGCAAGACAATCAAATTTATGTAAAAAAAGGCGATATGAAGTGGAGTGATTTCGGCTTTAAGAACACCCCGCCGGAAGCAGATGAATCACTTCAACTTGTTCATGAAGCCCAACACCAAATCAATAT
Organism: uncultured Alphaproteobacteria bacterium; assembly: GCA_949282205.1. Lineage (GTDB taxonomy): Bacteria > Pseudomonadota > Alphaproteobacteria > RF32 > CAG-239 > CAG-267. The sequence continues at coordinate 28,461 of CASDOS010000026.1, forward strand.
CCAGAAAAAACATTTAGGTACTGCCAATGTAAGTTTAAACGAAAATTATCAACGCGATGTACACAATGAAATTACGGCTTTAATCGCAGAAAAATTGGAAATACACCGTCAATATCGTGCCGCAAAAGACCAAGCGGAAAAAGACACCATTATTGCAAAATATATACAAAACGATGCACACCGCAAATATATGACAGCCATCAAAGAAGGAAAGATAAAACCGGACAGCAATAAGAGTGCTGATTTTGATAAAGAAATGTCTTTTATAAAAAATGATGCCACGGAATACCGTGCCGACCCGACTGATGACAGATATAAACAGCAATGGACGCAATTAAGCATGGCATATTTGAACCGAGTAGGAACAAATGCGCAGTCAAATCCGGAAGCACTAAAAAAAGAGATACATGACATATACCAAATTGGCGGGATTGATTTTACAAAATATGGGAATCATAAAGATATGATTTTGGAAAATCAAAGCATAAAAGCTGCGGAAAATTTATTACATCAAGGCGCATCGCCCCAAAAAATAATAGCCTTTATGAACGAAGGCGAAGGCCCGTTTAAGCTAGCGGAAAGTTTAGATGTGAGCGGATTGTCAAAAGAACAAGCGGAAAAAGTCATACAAACGGCAATTATCACTCAAGAATTGCAAGAAAACATCACCGAAGACATCTGCTTTGGTCAACAAGGCTCATATTCTTTCGATTATATATCGGATAATTTAAGAGAAAAGACCGCCGTATATTTGGATATGAAATCAGATATATGGGCAAAGCACGGTACATTAAGCCCCACCGGCGATGAAGAGAAGTTTAATCGTCTGATGCAACAAGCCCAAAGCATAACATTAGATACGGAAGAATGGTTTAATAGCATCAAAGATGATTTACATCATTACACCAAAATTCAAACAGAAGAAGATATAAAAAATTTAATAGAATCCGTCAAACAAAATCAAGGCAAGACCGTCAATCTCAACGATATTATTACTAATATGGATGAATACAAACTCCCCTTAGACGGTACGAGTAAAGAGGAAGTTTTAGAAGAAAGAGCGCAAAAAGCCAAAGAAGACGCGGATTTCTGGAAAGAATACTATAAGACTCACCCGCAAGAAGCAAAGCGGCTATCCAATCCGTATGAAATGAGCATTATGGATTTGGAATCAGATATATTAAAAGACGAGTTAAGCGCGCGTCAAAAAGCCGAAGAAGAAGCAAAAAAGATAGAGCCGCTATACCCCAGACCACGCAATACGACCTACAAGTTATCTGACGGGGGAATTGATATAGCCATTCCCGAGAGCAGCTATGAGAAAGCCGAACTAAAACAGATAAAAAACCGCCAAGGTGAGATTTTGGATATAACATTATTAGACGGCAAACCGCATGGTTTATATTCGATAATGGATAAAGACGGAAACATACAGAGTTTTAAGTTATATGACAAAGGCAAGGAAATAGATATAAGTCAACACGAATTAGAAATAAAGCAAGAAGAAAAAGACGGTGCGACGCATGAATATCTATTGTTGGACGGCAAGAAATTCGGAACGGAAAAGATAACCGGAGCGGACGGCACGCAAAAAGCGGCCTTTTGGGATATGCAAGGTTTGATACAAGGAAATGAGCAAGCCAGTATAGAAGTCCAAAAGAACACAACGGAAGACTATATCCCCTCACCGCTACGTCCGGAATATCAAACAGATATGGCGAAGCGCACGGAATTAAAAGAGGAGCTAAAGAATCAGGTCGGAGAGCTGCCGCCCCCGACAGCGGAAAATACCTCCAAACAATTGCGTTTTGACATACATATAAAATCGCATCAAAACCAAACACGCAGCCCGGATGAATTTAGAGGCAGAAATTCGTCAAACGAAAGTAATAAACAAAACAGTACACAATTATATGTACCAATATGGCAGCAACAGAAAACGCACTAAATCATCAGCACATTAAAAATCAGATATAAGAGAAGCCGCGATGTAAGTTTATCAAGACCACACAAAAAGAGCGCTGTAAACAGCGCTCATATTGGATATTTAGATAAAAGTAATTATTTACGTTTAAAGCGGTCTTTACGGTCTGAATTTTGCGTTTTGCTAAATTTAAACAAACTTTCATCCAAAGTACCGTCGGTAACTGTATTATAGAGAGAGAGTGAAACCTCCATAGCTTGCGGAGTAACGACTTTCCACTGTTTAAGCTGCATCGGATTATTGGAAAAGACAAGAGTAAACGGCCCCAAATCACCGGCATTGGCATATTGCAAACCGATTTTCGTCACCCCCGGATCTTCATAAAAATCGGTAACTTTAAGTTCTTTCCCATCAATTTTAACGGTATTGGCAAGCACGGCGGCCGCAGGAATATCCTCATAATCGATATTGGTGATTTGGTCGAGTTCTTTATCGTAATAGACAATATAATCGCCGTTACCGACAATCAGAATATTGGAGGGTTCATTATATTCCATACGAATTTTATTCGGTTTTTCGATATAAATACGCCCCTCCACCTGTTCACCGTTGCTAGCGATTTGCACAAAATCGGCGCGCATGGTTTTAAGCGAATTCAAATAGTTTTCCACTTTTTTAACATCTTGTGCGGAAGGAGAATTCTGCGCGGCAGCCGCATCAAAACTTACAAAGAAACAACATACGCCCCCCAGCCAGGCAAGCAATTTAAAAAACTTCATCACTCAATCCTTAAAAAAACTAAACTATGGTATAAGATAATCACGGTGCGTAATTTTTGCAAGTTAAAATAGCGTTTATCATCAACAAAGTCATATAGTAAAGGAAGTCAAGGATAGAAAAAAAAGCATAAAAAAACCTTTGGAGATATTGACTTCCCGTCAAAAATATGCTACACTCCGACGAATAAGCAAACTCTTATTAAGGTATCAAATTAAATGGCAAGCAGAGCACTGACATCACCGGAAATTCTGTTATTGGACAAGTTGGAAGAAATCGACACCTCATTACCGGTAACTTTATGGGAGCAAATGCGCACGGATGTCACGATGGCTGCCGCCGTTGAAGAAGCAGACATACGCACTTTACCGGCAGTCAAACAGCGTAGAAGAATGTTTTTACGAGACTTTGTCGAAAAAGCCGTTAATCATCCGATACACGTTTATCCCGAAGTACCCGAGGAAACCCTTCGCCAATTGTACAGATTGCATTTATTTTGTTGCCAAAGAGCGATACACAACATAGAAGTAAAAAGGAACCCGTTTCAACTAGGTTTTGTCGCGTTAAGAGAGATGAAGACGGCGTTAATGGGGATGTTGATATCGTATAGATTGATAGATCCGTCATGTCCGTACAGTTGGAATCACGATTTTTTTGAAATGAACATTATTACGGATAAGAATGCGGAGGGGGACACGGTAATAAAGTTTAATCGCATACCGCCTCAGATTATTCCGCTGGCCGTAACGGAAGAATTGGTAACGGATTGGCTGATATACCGTGCCTATGACAATAACGGCATCCGAACATTAATGGATTACAAGAATAACTTGCTGACCTTGCCGGATTATCAACGCGGCGGTGCGCCGGAAAATGAGTTTTCGCGTTTTGAAAGAAAGATGCAAGAACAGCGCAACCGTGTCGAACGCCATAAGAATCAAGAGTTGGATTTAGAGTTTAGAAAGACATTGGTGAGAAACGTCGCACAACAAACGGCAAATGAGATGATAAATTCTGGATTAAGCGCATCGGAAATTTTGGAGCAAGCGTTCAAAGCGGATTTAAGCAAGCTGGTAATAAATAAGCCGCAACCAAGATATAATGAGATGAATTATAATTCATTTCCGCAATCCCCAAACAACCAAGAAACAAAAGCACGAATAGCACCGCAAAATAAACCATGGCTCGATTCGGTAGCGGAAGAAGAATATATAGAAAACCGCCAACCGCAAAAATTGCAAGCTCTCCCCGCTCCGAGCGCTAAACAAGAGAAAGCGAAAAAGACAGACAAGAGCAAAGATATGTCAATGGTAGATGAAATGATAGCAAAATTCTTAGATGAAGACTAAGGGCAAGAAAGCCTAAAAAACGAACAACACAAAGCCTTCCCTTCCCCATACACAAAAGCGGATAAAAAAATTCCCCGCTCTCATCCGGCGCACAAAATTCCGCACACGCGAAAAACGTTTACACCAAAGAGAATACGGAGAAGTGGGAGAATTTGGAGCAGGTGACGGGAATCGAACCCGCATTAAAAGCTTGGGAAGCTCTCATTCTACCATTGAATTACACCTGCAACCAATGGAGTTAAACACAAACAACGAAGAATAGATAAAAGATAAAAACAAAATTTTCAACGTTTTTTGAGCAAATGTGCATAAAATTGTGCATAAGTAAGCAAAATTAGATTCTGCCTTTTTGCAAGTAAACTTCTTTCAAAAAAGAGCAATCCATCCCGTCAACGCGTAAACTTTTAAATTTATCAAAAGCCATATTAAGAGGGATATTGAAACATTTATCAAACCTAACACAGACATCTTTAGCCAAATCCAACTGTTTGACGCCCGCAAACTCACAAAAAGAGAAGTTAAGACCGGAACAATTCGATAAATCCAAATGCTGAGGAAAGGATTTAACATGACTAAAATAGGCCATTGAATACGGCGCAAAAATAATTTTTTCGACATTAACCAAAGCATCATCATCAATATATTCGAATCGCACAACATCGCACGCGGAAAGATCCAAAACCGCAGGCAAGCTACGAGGTTTGTTAAATTTAGCATAATCACAGGTTAAGATAAGTTTATCGCAATCAAACACATCGTTTTGGTTAAAATATTTTTGCTCAGACCGCCGACCTCTTTTTATTTGCGCCGCCGAACATAAAAAATCCGCATCAGCACGATTAATTAACGCGTCTAATTCATCACGATAGTTATTATTTTTCGCCAATAATTCCCCAAGAACTTGAACACTCAAAGGCTGTTCTCGTCTGTCAAAGGTAGAAAGCACGACTTCTTTAAATGGTATCTGTTCCTCATCGGATAACCGATAAATACGCTCCAACATATCTTTAATACTGTGTGCGTAATTTGTAGAGCGTAAGACCTCAAAACAAACATCGGGAGTAATTTTTTCTCTTGGAAGCCGCCATTTTTTATTCGGGCTCAATCTCCCTTTTTTATAGGGCATCAGCAGATTTTCAACGGCTATCGGAGATTTAAGATTTTCAATATCAATAAACATTTTCCATTACCTTTGCTTTCGCTTAAACAATTTCATCACTTGTCCTTGCAAAGTATCGCCCAGATAGAACTTCCCCTTCCAATCATCTTCAAAATCTAATCCGCTAGACATAAGTTGCTTTCTGTTTTTAAACATCAACCGCGCATCATTTCCAAACTTTGCGCTATGAAGAAACACAATATCGCAAGGAGTAAAATCAATTCTAGCATTGATATTTTTTGCCTCGCACATACGAACCTCAGCCCCATTTTGAAAGCGAAAAGTTTTGAATGCAGCCAAATCACAGAAATCAAGCACCACCTTACGGCACTCGGAAAAATCCACATCAGGGGACAAATTCTTCGTCCATTGAAAATTAACCTCAGCATCTTTTTTGAAGTGTAAATTTTGTTGATTACTCAAATCGCAATAAGACATCTCCACCACCAGACAATGCGAAACATCAAGATTAGGGGGCAAATTTCTGGAACGAATAAAATAGACTTCGGCATCATCTTTAAAACGAAATTCCGAAATACCGTCCAAATCAGAAAGTGTGAATTCAAGCCGTTGACATTTAGAGAAATCAAGATTTTGAGGAATATTAAAAACTCTGCCGAAAATAACCGATGCATTCTCTTTAAATAAAAAGTTTTCGACATGTTCCAAATTACACTCTTCTATTCTGACCTCTCCGAAAGAAGAAAAATCCCATACCCCTGATAAATCAATTCCACAGACACGCAACGCCATGGTTTCGGGGTTATATTTCCAACCCGCCAAGAGAGAATTAGGCTTGCACAACGATAAATCATTCACGACCACTTTGGCACACATAGAAACATCGAGATTTTCAGGTAAGTTACGCACATCTTTGAGTTCGACTTTAGCTTTTTTGCAAAAAGCAATATTTTTCACGCCCGCAAAATCACTACCGCTAAAATCCACCTCATCAGCAAGAAGAAATTCCATAACTTGCGGCAAGTTTGTTTTATTATGTAAATACACTCTGGCAAAATCCAAACAAATCAGCTTGTCATACGCACTCACGTCTAAATCTCTAATTCTCGTCCCGCGAAATCCCCGAGAAAGTTTGTGTGAAGACAACAAAAACTCTCCCTCGCCCAATTTGCTCAATTTATCTAAATCAGATTGATATTCGCCCCAATCGGCCAATTTTCTCCCCAAGTTCCAAATACCTTCAGGTTGCTCACGTTGAGTAAACACCGCCAACACCACCTCTTTGAAACGAGCCTGTTCGGCAATGGGAAGTTTCTCAATACATTGGAGCATATCTTTGATGTTGCGAGCGTAATTGGTTGATTTCAAAACTTCCCAACAAACATCAAGCGTAATCGGTTCTTTGGGAAGTCGAGTTTTTTTGTCATCGCTCAATTGCCCCTTTTTATAAGGAGTTAAGATATTTTCGACCGCAATCGCCGATTTAAAATTTTCAATATCAACAAACATTTACACGCTTTCATTAAACGAAGTTAAAAAGAAAATAGCACAAAACCGCCTTTAAAGCAATAAAAAAATCCCCATAAAAAAAGCGGCATGTAACTTCTACACACCGCTATTAAAAAGTAAATTTCTAAGAAATTAACTGGCTTTTTGCGAGAGATAAGCCGATAAAAACATATCAATATCGCCGTCTAAAACCCCTCTGTCATCAGAGGTTTCAGCGCCTGTTCGCAAATCTTTAATCATCTTGTAGGGTTGTAAAACGTAGGAACGAATTTGATATCCCCAACCATTATCGCCCTGATCTTCCCATTTTTGCTCAGCGGCCGCCTCTTTTTTGCGCAATTCGATTTCATAGAGTTTTGCTTTTAACATATTCATCGCCTGATCACGGTTGGCAAATTGCGAACGCTCGGTTTGACAAGATACAACCACTCCGCTCGGAATATGGGTAATACGCACGGCAGACTCTGTTTTATTGATGTGTTGCCCTCCCGCGCCGGATGAGCGATAAGTATCCATTTTCAAATCCGCCGGATTGATTTCAATATGGATAGAATCATCAACCACCGGATAAACATTGATAGAAGCAAAGCTGGTATGGCGTCTGGCATTGCTGTCAAACGGAGAAATGCGCACCAAACGATGCACGCCGCTTTCGCCTTTAAGCCAACCGTATGCGTTATGACCGGAAATTTTAACCGTTGCAGATTTAAGCCCCGCCACTTCGCCTTCGGTTTCTTCAACATATGTTAATTTATAATGATGTTTTTCCGCCCAACGAGAATACATACGAAGCAGCATTTCCGCCCAATCTTGCGCCTCCGTACCGCCGGAACCGGCATGAACTTCAAGATAAGCGTCTTTAGCATCCATCTCTCCGGAAAGAAGAGCCTCAAGTTCATGCATTTTAGCATCATTTTTTAAGCCTTCGAGATGCGCAAACAAATCCGCCAATAAAGATTCATCATTTTCGGCTTCGGCCATTTCGACCATTTCTTCGGAATTTTGCAAATCAGCGATTAAATCTTCATAAAAAGCGATTTTTTCATCTAAAACATTTTTCTCGCCGGTCAGTTTCATCGCCTGTTCTTGATTATCCCAAAGTTTCGGATCGGCGGTTAAGGCGTTTAACTCCTCTTGGCGTTGTTTAGCGTTATCGTAGTCAAAGAGACCTCCGCAAAATTTCGGCGCTGTCTTTAATTTCGTTAATCAAATTATAAAATTCGGCACGCATATTAAAACTCCTAAAAAAACAAGATACCGCAAGATACGCAAAAAAGTTAGGTTTGTAAAGTTTTTTTTAAACCTCCAACCGATATAATGCCTAAAATAATCATAAAAGGAGGCGTAGATGCCATCAAAAATCATCATCAATCATAGCGAAAACTGCCGCGAAAGAAGCGGAAAAATTCGCTATATCATCATCCACTGCTCCAAATTCACACCGGAAAAACAAATCGAAATTTTAAACGAATATAAGCTAAGCACGCATTACATCATTTCGCAAAACGGAGAAATTACGGAAAACTGTCCGCCTGAACGCGTCGCTTATCACAGTGGCGAAAGCAAGTGGCTTCAAAGCGAAGAAAAATCCTTAAATGAATACAGTATCGGGATAGAATTGGAAGCGCATAATCTCGGACAAATCGCCGAAGATTACAGCCGAAAGCAGCTTATGGCGCTCAACCGTCTGTTAAAGAAGCTGAGTAAAGAGTACCACATTCGTCCCGAAAACATTTTAGGGCATTCGGATATAGCGCCCACGCGCAAGATTGACCCTGGTTGTGGTTTTCCGTGGTATAAATTTTATAAAAAAGGCTATGGGATATGGCCGAATATGAAACAAAAACATCCGTCAGACAATGAGGAAGAGTTACTGCGCATAATCGGCTACGATACAGAGAACTTGGTTGCGGCAAGGTATGCGTTTTGCCGTCATTTTTTCGCGGAAGAAGTATTTTACAACGCCGATTTACAAGAGTTGTTGGATAATCCCTACCCGAAAGATTTCGCCCCCCACCGGCAAGCAGAATATATGTTGCGCCTAAGAGCGACGGCGCAAGCCTACCAAATAGCCCGTCAGAAAAAGTATTGGTATATGGCAGAATAAACGAAACCGCCCCCAAACAGAGTTAGCGTCCGCCTTGAGCATTAGCCATAAAAGCCATATTCGTTAAATCCGCCTGAGGCTGTTCATCAGCAAAAATAATTCCCCCTTGCCAATCATCGGGAATATAAGCTGAACTTTCTCTAAACTGGGTTCGATTTTTAAAGACTAAACGCTCCACTCCGGTAAAATCACAATTTTTTAACCAAACTTCACCATCTTTACACATAGAAAAATCAATTTGTTTAGGTAAATTATGCGCCTTTTGCAAATAAACCTCCGCCCCATCTTTAAAGCGCAGTTCTGTTTGGTCTTTCAAATTACAACTATTTAGCATTAATACCGAGCAGGTGGAAAAATCAGTTTGCGGAGGTAAATTTCTTGCCTTTTGCAAATTAACCTCCGCCCCATCTCTAAAACAAACAGAAGAAAGCTCTTTCAAATCACACTGATAAAAACTAACACCGCTACATTTAGAAACATCCAAGTTACGAGGTAATCCACTTGCAAAAGAAAATCTAACATCGGCTCCGTCTTTAAAAGAAAGACTTGTACACTCTTTTAAGTTGCAATAACAAAATCGCACCTGAGAACACATAGAAACATCAAGATTTTTAGGAAGATTTGAGGAATAATCAAATTTAACCGTAGCCCCATCTTCGAAAACAAAATTTTGTACATTTTCAAAATTTAAATGCATCAAAGAAACATCCATTATTTTTGGAAATTCTATAATTTTAGGGAATTTAACCTCGGAACAAATCTTATCCAAATTCCCATTTAAGCAGATTAACTTATCATAACCGCTCAAATCCACATTGGAATAACGTTTTTCCTTTACAATTAAAGACTTTACAAGTTGCGATTGCGAAGCATAAAAAATTCCCTCTTTCATTTGTTTAGCTTCCTCCAACTCTTGTGCATAGCCGGAATTTTTCGCCAACATATCACCTAAATCAATAACAACTTGCGGCTGTTCCCGATTATCAAAACAAGCCAACACGACATCTTTAAAACGCGCTTGTTCGGTTTCGGGTAATTCAGCAATACATAAGAGCATATCTTTAATGTTGCGAGCATAGTTGGTAGATTGAAGCACTTGCATACACACTTCCGGCGTAATCGGCTCTTTAGGAAGACGAGATTTTTTATCTGAAGATAAGAGCCCTTTTTTATAGGGCATAAGCATATTTTCAACAGCAATAGCGCTTTTAAAGTCATCAATATCTACAAACATTTGCCCTCTTCCACTAAACTAACATACTAAAAAAATATCATAGAAAAGGAAATTGAGCAAGAAGAAAAATAGCATAAAAAGCTCATCAAGAAAACAATCCCTCGTTGAAAATAGAATTTTCAACGCCCCGAAGAGCAATCACACACGCCACAGAACGGAACAATCGGCATTTTTAGAATAAAGCCACCCCCAATCCCCCTTTGCCGAGTCAAAAAAAATTGGCAACAAAAAAAGAATTAGCGATTAACATCGCCCCTTTCCCCATAAAAAAAACTATCTCTTTTATTCAATAAAAAAAACTTGCCCCATCTCTATTTATTTAATTTTCGCCCAAGCTCATCAAGAAAACAATCCCTCGTTGAAAATAGAATTTTCAACGCCCCGAAGGGCAATCACACACGCCACAGAACGGAACAATCGGCATTTTTAGAATAAAGCCAACACCCAATCCCCCTTTGCCGAGTCAAAAAAAGAATTAGCACAAAGGTTCTCACTTAGATTTTTCCCTTCAGATATTTATAGGTATATCCTTTGGCTTTTTTAACAATTTCTTCAGGCGTTCCTTCGGCAACAATACGCCCGCCGCCGTCTCCGCCTTCTGGCCCCATATCAATAATGTAGTCCGCCACTTTAATCACATCAAGGTTATGTTCAATGACCACTACGGTATTGCCTTGATCAACCAGAGCTTGCAACACTTTCAAAAGTTTGTTGATGTCTTCAAAATGTAAACCGGTTGTCGGCTCGTCTAAAATATAGATAGTTTTGCCTGTCGCCCGTTTAGAGAGCTCTTTGGAGAGCTTAATACGTTGTGCTTCACCGCCGGAAAGTGTAGTAGCCGATTGCCCCAAACGAATATAGCCTAAACCAACTTTTTGTAATAACTCAAGCCTTGAAGCGATAGAAGGAATATTGCTAAAGAATTCGTGAGCGTCATCAACGGTCATATCCAAAACATCGGCAATAGATTTGCCTTTATAGGTTACTTCCAGCGTTTCACGATTAAAGCGTTTACCGTGACATTGTTCACATTCCACATAAACATCGGGCAAGAAGTTCATTTCAATCTTAGTAACACCGTCCCCTTTGCACGCCTCGCAACGTCCGCCGGCCACGTTAAACGAAAACCGCCCCGCCTGATAACCGCGCGCTTTAGAGAGAGGAAGTTCGGCAAACCAATCACGAATATACGTAAACAAGCCGGTATAAGTTGCCGGATTGGAACGTGGCGTCCGCCCGATAGGAGATTGGTCAATATCAATAACTTTATCAATATTTTCAAGGCCGATAAGTTTGTCATAAACCCCCGTCGGTTCACGCGAAGCGTTAAGCTCTTTATTCAGGGCTTTATAGAGCGTTTCCAAAATAAGCGAAGATTTACCGCCGCCGGAAACACCGGTCACAAGCGTCAATGTTCCCAACGGAATTTTGAGCTTAACATTTTTAAGGTTATGTGTTTTAGCGCCGGTTAATTCCAAAAATTTACCATTACCTTTACGACGTTTACGAGGCACGGAAATTTCTTTTTGCCCATTTAAGTATTGTGCGGTTAAGCTGTTTTTATTGGCAAGCACTTCATCAACCGTACCGGCTGCGACGACATTACCGCCGAGTTCACCCGCCCCCGGCCCCATATCAATCAGATAGTCGGCAGAGCGAATAGCGTCTTCGTCATGTTCCACCACAATCACGGTATTACCTATATCGCGCAACCGATTGAGCGTCTCAAGCAGTTTGTCATTATCACGTTGGTGTAAACCGATAGACGGTTCGTCCAAAACATAGAGTACGCCGGTCAACCCCGAACCGATTTGCGACGCTAAACGAATACGTTGCGATTCACCGCCAGATAACCCGCCGGATTGTCTTGAAAGTGTCAAATAATCCAACCCGACATTATTTAAGAACTGCAAACGATCAATAATTTCCTTTAAGATTTTATGCGCAATTTGCTGTTTTTGCGGAGAAAGTTGTTCTTCCACCTGAGAAAACCATTTCAGTGCCTCTTTAATGGAGAGGTCTGAGATTTCCATAATATCCTTACCGCAAACCTTAACGGCAAGCGCCTCAGGTTTCAATCTTTTGCCATTGCAATAAGTACAAGGCGCTGCGGACTGATAATGAGAAAGTTCTTCACGAGAAGCCGCTGAATCCGTTTCTAAAAAGCGTCGTTCCATATTAGGAATAACCCCTTCAAACGGCTTATCGGAAACAAACGTGGAATAATAAAGCGGCACGCAAACATTTCCCGAACCGTAAAGAATAATATGGCGCGCCTCTTCAGGCAAATCTTTCCAAGGTGTATCGGAAGAGATATGCAAGAAGTCGCAAAGCGAAACCAACGTCTGCTTATAAAAAGCGGACTTAAAACCATACCACGGTGCGATAGCCCCCTGAGCGATAGAACGATTAACATTCGGAATAACGAGTTTTTCATCCATATAGAGGCGAGCGCCTAGACCGTCGCAATGCGGACAAGCGCCTTGCGGATTGTTAAAAGAAAAGAGTCTCGGCTCAATTTCCTCAATTGTAAAACCTGAAACCGGACAAGCATATTTAGCCGAACAAGTAAAGCGATTATTTTCGGAAAGATTATCGACATAAAGAATACCGTCACCGATTTTAAGAGCGGTTTCGACGGATTGGGCAACCCGTTCGCTCATATCTTCATCTTTAATGACCAAACGGTCGACAACGACTTCAATATCGTGTTTAATATTTTTTTCAAGCGTAGGCGCATCTTCCAAATCATAAACTTCACCGTCAATTTTAACGCGTTGAAATCCCTGTTTCAAAAGGCCTTCCAATTCTTTTTTAAATTCGCCTTTACGTTGCCGCACCATCGGTGCAACCAACATAATTTTGGAGCCCACCGGAAGAGCAACAATTTTATCCACCATCTGCGAAACGGTTTGCGCCTCAATCGGCAGTCCGGTAGCGGGAGAATAAGGCGTACCTGCGCGCGCCCAAAGAAGACGCATATAATCATAAATTTCGGTAATTGTACCGACGGTGGAACGCGGATTATGCGAAGTTGTTTTTTGTTCAATAGAGATAGCCGGAGCCAAACCTTCAATAGAGTCGACCTCTGGTTTTTTCATCAAATCCAAGAATTGTCTGGCGTATGCGGAAAGACTTTCGACATAGCGTCGTTGTCCTTCAGCATAGATAGTATCAAACGCAAGAGAAGACTTCCCCGAACCGGAAAGTCCCGTAATCACGGTCAACTGATTTTTAGGAATAGAGATATTAACATTTTTAAGATTATGTTCTCTCGCCCCTTTAATTTCAATAAATTTACTCTCCGCCATAATCAGCGCCTCCGCAAAACACCCCGAAAAACATCTCGAAAAAAGTAGATATACCACTTTTGTTCTTTTTGCAAGTATTTTTTTAAAGTCATGATACGCCAAGAAATAAAGATTTTTTTTACGAAAAATTAACAGAGATGCATTAATTTAAGAATCAAGCAGAAAAAATGGAGGACACAATGGTCAAAGCAAAAGAAAAAGCGACAACAACGGAAACGGAAGTAAAGACCGCTAAAAAGCGCCTTACCGCCGCCTCAAAAAGAAAAGTAAAGACAAACAAAAACGTAAATACGCCATTGTCGCCGACCCTTCCTGAAAAGACAAACGAAAAAAAGAGTGTATTATCGCCGGATAATTTGTTTAAGATATGGTTTGAAGGGTGGAAAAAGACATTTATCTTAAGAGGTCGTTCTTCCCGCTTTGAACTATGGACATTTATGCTGTTCAACAGTTTATTGATGATAGCGATACAATTAAAATGCAGTTATATATTATCCCCGAGATTTCTGCGTGACGCTAACAACATGGGTTTCACGATAGACAAGATAGAGAACTATATTATATCGGCGGAAGTTATGTTTTATATTGTTATGCTTATACCGTTGTTTCCGTTAGGCTCGATGCTGATCCGGCGCATGCACGATTTAAACCGCCTAGCCTGGCACAATCATTTGGAACCGGTATTTATGGGCGTTGTGGTATTGAGCATGATAAACATAGCGATAACCTCGCTGACCAACACCGACTATGCATATATTGCGATGTTTTTAAGTATCTGCTTTATTGCCATATTATACGGTGTTGGTTTTTACGGTTTAAAATTTTTGATAATGACGATGTTCTATCGCGGCGATAAAGTAAAGAACAATTACGGCGAGCCGAAGTACACCGATGAGGAACATGAAGAGAAAGCCTTAAATTTAAGTTGCGTTTATTTCTTGTTTATCGGCACAATTGGATTATTATACTTAGCCCTGGCATTGATTTAAGCTCAGCAACACCAAAGAAGAATTGTGCTCAGCGGATAAAAAGCGCTTGATTTTATAAAGCGTGAGGAGTAAAGATTGAGCAAATAAAGTTAATCAACAAGGAGAATTAAGGACATGAAAGCAAGAACACGTTTTGCGCCCAGTCCGACAGGATATATGCACATCGGCAATCTAAGAACGGCGTTATATGAATACCTTATAGCAAAATCCTCAGGAGGAAGTTTCATTTTGCGCATTGAGGACACCGATCAAAAACGTTATGTGGAAGGCGCAACGGAAATCATATATAATACCCTAAAGACCGTCGGTATGAATTGGGACGAAGGTCCTGACATCGGCGGAGAGTATGGTCCGTATATTCAATCCGAAAGATTACCTTTATATCAAGAATATGCGCACAAGCTAGTGGAATTGGGCGGTGCGCATTATTGTTTTTGTAGTAAAGATGAAGCCGATGAGCAAAAAGATGAGGAAATGAACATCAAGTTCAAAGATCCTTGTAAAAATATCCCACTTGAAGAAGCGAAAGCAAGAATTGCCAAAGGCGAAGCGTTTGTTATCCGCCAAAACATCAATAAAAAAGGCAAAGCGACATTCCACGATGTTGTGTACGGCGATATAGAAATTGACTACGACGAATTGGACGAAGGCGTTTTGTTAAAATCGGATGGTTTCCCGACATATAACTTTGCCAACGTAGTCGACGACCATTTAATGAATATTACACACGTTGTCAGAGGCAATGAATATATTTCATCAACGCCAAAGTACAATTTGATATACGAGGCCTTCGGGTGGACACCGCCGATATATGTCCATGTGGCACAAGTAATGAAAGATGCGCAACATAAGCTATCCAAAAGAAACGGCGATGCGTCGTTCCAAGATTTGGTCGATAAGGGTTATTTACCGATGGCGATATTGAATTACATCGCCCTGCTCGGTTGGAACCCCGGAACCGAACAGGAGATTTTCTCGTTGGAAGAATTGGAAAAGATTTTTGATGCGAACCGTATCAACAAATCTCCGGCTATTTTTGACATTACGAAATTGCGTTGGATGAACGGATGCTATATCAGAGCTTTGCCGTTTGAGGAATTCCATAAAATGGCCGAAAAAGAATATGCGAAATTCATTACGCGAGCAATCAACGCCGAAGAATTATCCAAAGTTCTGCAACCTCGTATTGAAACCTTAAAAGATATAGAAGAAGTAGCGGGCTTTATCGAAACCTTAACGCCATTTAACGAAGAACTTTACATCAACAAAAAGATGAAAACGGATGTGGAGATTGCTAAAAAATCATTAGCATTAGCATTACCGGCATTGGAAAAGTTGGAAAACTGGAGTAATGAATCTCTGTTTGAATGTCTAAAAACGATAGCAACCGACAACGGATTAAAAAACGGTCAAGTTTTATATCCGGTACGGATTGCTTTAACCGGCTTGGAAACGACCCCCGGCGGAGCGAGCGAGATAGCGTCGGTATTAGGCAAAGAAGAAACTTTGCGCCGTATCAAACAAGCAATTTAAGTTTTTCATCAACAAAAATAAAAAAGCGAGAGTAATAAGCCTCTCGTTTTTTTGTATGCAACAAATCGTAATAAATTTTGACCGATAAAAAGGCACAAAAAGAGGCAATATAAATAAAATCCGCTTTACAACCCAAAGGAATTTTGTTAGCATCCGCGCTAGTAGTAATTTATATATGGAGAAAAAATATGATACATCCTTCTGCAGTTGTTGAAGACGGCGCCCAAATTGATGAAACCGCTGAAATTGGACCTTTCTGCTATATTTCCGGCCGTGCCAAAATCGGCGCACACAACAAATTAATCGCTCGTGTAACCATCTTGGGAGATACAACTTTAGGCGAAGGAAATATCATATTCCCCGGCGCATGCTTAGGAGGCGGTCCACAAGACCATGGCAACGAATTCCAGCCGGATGCAAAGTTAGTGATTGGCTCTCATAATGTCATCAGAGAAAACGTAACCATGCATGCCGGCACCCCGAAAGGTCAAAACCCGATTGCCGGAGAAGAAGTAGAAAAATTGATTACCCGCGTCGGAAGCAACGGAATGTTTATGGTAAACTCTCATATTGCGCATGATTGCATCGTCGGCGACAATGTGATTATGACCAACAACGCCGTTATCGGCGGACACGTTCGTTTGGAAGACGGCGTAATCTTGGGCGGCAACTCGGCGGTACACCAATTCTGCCGTATCGGCCGCAAAACAATGATTGGCGGCATGACCGGTGTCGGAAGAGATGTTATCCCGTTTGCGATTGTAACCGGCGACAGAGGCAAATTAAGAGGCTTGAACTTAGTCGGCTTAAGAAGAAGCGGATATGACGAACATACAATAAAATCAGTTACACGCGCTTATATGTATATATTCAAATCCAACGACGGCACGTTTGAGGAGCGAGTAGCAAAAGCAAAAGAAAAATATGCGGATAACGACATGGTGCAAGAACAAATCAAATTCATTGAAGAAGCTATGCACAGCCGCCGTCAGGTTTTAGTTGCGGAATAAAGAAAATCGACATTATAATATCCCTCAGAAAACTGATCTGTACCCCAGAAAGTGGAGGAAAAAAGGAAATCCCCTTTGAAAAAAATATTCAAAGGGGAATTTTTTTGTTAAACTCACACAAAAGGAGATAAGAATGAGCAAAATAAGATTTAGTAAAGAAGAACAAGCCA
>CASDOS010000027.1 GCA_949282205.1 uncultured Alphaproteobacteria bacterium
ATAGATAATTTTTTTCTATTTGTCGCTTATTGAGATTTGTTTTAGGCGACGTTCTTCAACATATATTATGTTGAAGCTTTCATAAAATGGCAATGATTTTTATAAGATAGTAGTCCGTATATTATCCTATATCCCCTGCCAGTTAAGATAAAGACGCTTTAATGCGTCTTTTTTTATTATAAATCAGTAAGTTATTTGAGTCCGTGTAAGGTGTCGTTATAGACATCATTTCCCGCTTGTTACACGGACTATTTCAAGTGATTTTGTTTAATATTCAAATGGTTATCAAATTTTGATGCTTTTAATATTTTGGGATTTTTGTTTTTGAATAATAAATTTGCAAAAGAAAAATAATTGCGATAGACTACAAAAAAGGTGATTTAATATTACAAAAGAGCAGTTTGATAGGGAATTTTAGCATGATATATTTGGTTTATCCGGGATTAGGAAAAACTTTTTTAGCTAAAAAAGATAGTAGATTTTGTGATATTAATGTTCGCAAATTCAAGGATGCTGACTTTGATAATTATACTTCAAGTTATCGGGGAACTAAGATTAAAAACATAAATCCAGATTTTCCGAACAATTTGCACCGCTACCTGTTAGATAAAATCAAGTCAAAGATAATTATTTTAATGGCATTTAAGAAAGCAACCATACAGCTCCTTGAGGAGATGAGGCTTGATTATGAAACTGTTTTGCCGGATGAATCTAAACTTGAAGAATTAAAAGACACCTATTATAAACAGCGTGGTGATAGTGATGAGTATATTGAGCAAAATACAACTCATAGATATAAGGAAAGTTTATTTTTAGCCAAACAATCAGGAAAAGTAATTAGGTCTGTTGCAAAAGGTTTTTGGTTAGAAGATGTTATTATGGAGAAATAGTTGATATGAAGTTTACAACCATATTTAATAAAGAAATT
This sequence comes from uncultured Alphaproteobacteria bacterium, assembly GCA_949282205.1. Classification (GTDB taxonomy): domain Bacteria; phylum Pseudomonadota; class Alphaproteobacteria; order RF32; family CAG-239; genus CAG-267. The sequence goes on from CASDOS010000027.1 coordinate 929, forward strand.
AAATATGCCTTGTGTGGATTGTGTAGTTATAAATAATACAAAGTTTATAGCTTAATTGATTAAAAGGAAGAGCAAATAATGAAGGTCATTACAGTTTGCGGTTCTTTGAAATTTGAGAATGATATTAAATATTGGGCGGAAAGATTGACACTAGAAGGAAATTGCGTTTTATCAATCATCTATCCTATTAGTACTGATTTAAGTGTTTATACGCCTGACCAACGAAAAATTTTTGCTAAAGCTCATTATCAAAGAATAGATATGTCTGACGCTATTTTTGTTATCAATAAAAACGGCTATATCGGCAATAGCACTCAAAAAGAAATTGAATATGCAAAGGCTCACGGAAAGGAAGTTATTTTTTTAGAAAATTAAAGAACAAGTCCGTATATTATCTTGTAAGTTCTACCAATCAAAATAAAGACACCAGAAAACATTTTTTTAACCAAAACTCAATTATTCATAACAAAAAATCCCTTAAAACAAATGTTTCAAGGGAAGATGTTTAATTTAGAACAATCGAGGTGTATTTTGTGTCAAAAAAGATATCAATTGCTTGATATCCAAACACCCCCCAACATAATTATGATACTCTGCAAATCCGTATCCGTTATAATCAATAGGAAATTCAACATTGTACAGAATATTACGTCCCAAATCAGGACTAAACAAAACGAAATTGTTATCATAACAATAAAGACAACGTATCGGCAGTGAATATTTTTTGATTAAAGGATTAATTTTATCCCAATGCAAGGAACGAACCCGTGCAACCGCCCACTCATTTAATTCAAAATTCTCTTGATAAGGATATTTGATAACCATAAGCAAAATCCGCCGCCGAGTAGAAAGAATGCTTATATCAAATGGGCAAACATCTTTAATTGCGTCAAGCAAATTTTCAATTTGATTAGTGTCCATAAAAATAAGTTTAAATAGTTAAACAACATAATTTAATTTTATGAGCATTATATCGAAAATTTGCTGAAAGTAAATAATTTTATAACCATCATCATCCTACGCATTCGCCTCTGGTCGATTCAGTTCTCTATATTCTGTACACCTATACTTTCATTACCTTTTCAAATCGAAAAAATTCTTCTCTTCCGGGAATATCATTGTTTTCTTGATTATAATTTTCTTTACAAGAGTGGTGATATTTATTACAAAATTCAACAATGTGAAAGCCTCATTTATTGACATAAAAGTTAATATTTCTTTTTTCGAAATATGGGGTAATCGTTTTCCAAACTTTAGTATCGGAATATTGTTTCTCAATAGCTTTCCACGCAGCCAAGCCCAAACCTTTACCATGAACATCAGCATATATGAAAAATAATTCCAATGAATTATGTTGAGTTAAAGGATTTATTTTAACAATCGCCCCACCGATTTTTTTATCCCCCTCAAAAATACAATAAGTATCATTATCAGAAGCTGTAAAACATTCTTCTAATTCATCATCTGAAGGGATAGGCCCTATTACCCCAAAATTTTCAGCAACAGCAATACCAAAAGCCTCCTGTATTTTATTTTTAAATTCAAGTTTATCGGTTTCCTGTAATTTTTTTAACACAACAATTTTTTCAGACATTTCCACCTCTCTTTCACATTAAATTCTTACTCAAAATCCTCCTCATAAAGTCAAGAGTAATACATATCGGTCATTCTAATAAGCATATAACATTTCCCAATATTACCTGCGTAAACAATCAATATATTTATTGACATCTAAAAAAAACTTTAATATGTTTTGCACATCTGTTAGGATGTTCAGCAATTAGGGCTGTATAAATTTATTGCAACTCAAAAAAAATGCCAATAACATCCTGCTAAATTTTATCAATGTAATAGAAATGGTAGAGCTATGGGAAATACAAGTCCGGTACAATTTTTGAGACAAGTTAAACAAGAAGTAAAAAAGGTTACTTGGCCTTCTAAAAAGGAAGTAATGCGCGCTACGATTATGGTACTGATAATCGTTGCAATTGCATCAGCATTTTTCTTTTTCGTAGACATGATATTTGCCGCAATAGTTCGTTTAATCTTCAAATATTAGGAGTTTTCGATGACAGCGCGCTGGTATGTTGTAAACGTATATTCCGGTTCAGAAAAGAAAGTAGCTGAATCAATCAGAGAACAAGCCGTTTTAAAAAAAATGGATGACAGAATTTTAGAGGTTTTAGTTCCAACCGAACAAGTCGTTGAAGTTCGAAAAGGAACAAAAGTAAATGCTGAACACAAATTTTTCCCCGGATACATTTTAGTAAAAATGGAAATGAGTGATGATGCATGGCACATTGTAAAAGACACACCTCGTGTAAGCGGTTTTTTAGGTAGCCACAATAAGCCTCAAGCCATTAGTGAGGCAGAAGTTAAGCGCATCATGACACAAATTGAAGAAGGTGTTGAGCGTCCATCGACTGAAATTTACTTTGAAGTCGGCGAACAAGTCAGAGTAACAGATGGGCCATTTGCATCATTTGTAGGCGTTGTAGAAGAAGTTGACAACGAAAAATCCCGTGTCAAAGTATCTGTTTCCATTTTCGGTAGATACACACCGGTAGATTTGGAATTCGGTCAAGTTGAGAAAATATCTTAATAAACAAGACCAATAAAAAGCCCGCAGAAATGCGGGTTTTTTATTGTCATAAAACAAGCAAAAACCGGCTACCAAGCATAATTCAAGCCCGCATCAATACCATATCCGGAGTAGTCGCTCCCAAATGTATAATTAGCCGAAGCATATGCAGACAAAGAGCGTGACAAACCAAATTTAGCCCCCAGTTCCATTCTCCCCAACAATTGATTATCGTAAGTAGAAATAGCATCCAGTCCGCTGATATTAACAGAATCGCCACTTGCATAAGTTTGAATAATAGAAGGTTTAGCATAAACTTTAGCGGTCCCTCCATTCAAACAAAAGAGATGTTCAAACCTCAAGCCCAATTCAGCCTCAATATAATGCATCAAATCAAAATCAACCTGTTTCCCCATATTATCCCTAAAGCCGTCTAAATCAAGAGCGGAATAATACAAACCGGCACTAGGTTCAACAATCCAAGCATAAGGCAGATAAAACTTTTTAGCTACTTCAAGACTAGCTCCATATTGCATAGCATCAGTATTCGCAAAAGCCACACCGTCATCTGTTTCCATATTAACATCTTGAGTACCAGCAAACACCGTAGCCAAGACTGCCCAATTATAACGTCCGTAGTGATAATATAAACCACCCAAATAACTATCTATATCCAAAGAAGAGCCTGAATCAGCAGCATATTTCCCTTTACCTGACAAATCATAATCCCCCTGACGATATGCCGCAAACGCCCCTAAGCGACTATACTTATTTGTTTTGAAATCAACACCAGCCGTTACGCCTTGAATACTTGCATCCATATGAGTAGGAGCATCAAGCTCTGCATTATCATAATCAGCATCAATCCACATATTATATTTATGCTGAAATTTCCGATCACAACAACCTTTATTCTGCTCAGCTCGCAAACCCGAAGCAATTTTCCGTCCGATACCTCTATTTTGCTCAATCACGGCCGACTGCATACCAACATAAGCAGGAATTTCCGGAGCATACACCACATCACCAGACGATTCATTACCACTGCTACCATCATCACCACCGCTATTATCGCGAACGACTAAATACCAATTACTTCCTTCAGTTTCACCACCATAATTACGAATAGAATCCCACATATACGGACTACCAATAACACGGCTAACATTAAATTTCGATTCGGTAGCTAAATCATCATTAGGAGCCTGCACAAAAATTGTCTTAGCATCTGTAATATCATCAAGTATATTTTGATTTAGCGAATTAACAATAACATTAGTCGTACCGGAAACATCTCCGCTAATATTCAAAAGACCATTATTAATAGCGTTAGCCGTTTTATCCACCTCAACATCTAATGTCAAAATGGGTGTACCACCATCATTATTCGCCACATAATTCGACATATTAACTTGAGCATCTTTACCTAAATGAAAAGCAGACAGACCGGAGAGATTAAAATTATTAACATTATCGACCATATTATTAAAGATTACTTCACCGGAGCCATCGCCGGAAAGATTGACATCATAATTATTTCCATCTATGGCATCATCAAAAACAATATCACCGTTTTCTTTAGTTACCAAATTCAAGATAGCTGCATCTTTATTTACGGAACCATCCATATAAATGGCATTGCTCTTATTATCAGCTTTATTTCCGCGAAAGATGCTATCATTTCCCTGAGCGGTAATAGTCAGATTGTCCGCATAAATAGCCCCTCCCTTAGCCTTTTCATCAGCAGATACAGCAGTATTATTATAAAAATTAGAATTAACAATATTAAGACTATTCCCACTATCAGTACCATTCATACTATAAATAGCGCCACCCAATGCTTCCAACTTAGCCGAAGCCGTATTTTCGGAAAAATCACCATTAATACTCTTAATAACAGCCGTTTCATTATAAATAGCCCCACCATAAGCACTTGCGTTATCTGAATTTGCCTGATTCTGAATAAAATCTCCACGAATATTGTCAATAGAACCTGATGAATTAAAAATAGCCCCCCCCTGAGCATAAATTTGTGAAGAAACAAAATTTCCGTAAAAATTACCATTAAGATTACTCAAAGCACCTTCTTGATTAGAAATAGCGCCGCCAAAAGCTCCATTATAACGACCGACCTCATCAGAAACAGCATGATTATTATTAAAATCGCCGTTAATATCCCCGATTGTCCCCGACAAATTATCAATAGCTCCGCCATAAGCCTGTTCTGCACCTTGAGCATAATTATCTATAAAATTGCCATTAATTTCAGCAATATATCCCTGATCATTATTATGTATAGCCCCCCCTGCAGCATAACTGGATGTATCAACATGATTAGCAATAAAATCGCTTTGCAAGTTATTTATTGAACCTTCATTAATTATAGCCCCGCCGCCTGAGCTTTCACCACCGACAAAATTTCCAACAAAATCCCCATAAACATTTTCGATTGAAGCAATTTTATCATTATAAAGAGCGCCGCCCCAAGCATATCTTCCGTCTGTACTATTTTGAATAAAATCTCCTCTAATATTACCGATTTCCCCCTGGTTAGCCAAAGCCCCTCCCTGAGCCCGTAATAAACCATCTGTCTGGATCTGAGTACTCAAAGAATTACCGATAAAATCTGCCTCAATAGCCACCCCAACAAACTGTCCATTATCATCTTTTTGTCCAATAACCCCACTATTATAGACAGCACCGCCACGAACAAAAGTATCAACATCCGCTCCGGTAAAATCATAACTATATTTGTTATCTTTATATAAAGTAGCGGAAACACCAGAAATATTTCCGGTATTATTAAGTCCGACACCGGCATCTACATCAGGATTCTCACCATCTCCGCTACCCTGTCCTGTTTGAGAAACAGTTTCATTATATGTTTTATCCTCATTAATTTCATATTGATAATACTGCGGAACAAATGAATCATTTCCAGAAACCTCATAAACTTTATAAACATTTCCAGAAATATTCTGATTATACTCATCTTCAGAAATATTCTTGACACTATAAGCAGCATTATCACCCAAATGTGGCGTTGCAAGATATTCAGCAGATGCAGAAGTTGCAACAAACGACATCCCCGCTAAAAAAAGACTAAAACTTCTCATTTTACCCTCAAACACATAACCAGTATATTATAAAGGATACAACAAAAGCTTTAAAAACCCCTTAAAAATCAAAAAAGTTTTTATCCCCCCTTAAACGCGCCTCACAATAGGTCCATAATTCATATTCACAAATCTGCGCATAATCATCCGCCCAAAATTTTTTAAAACAATCAAACAATTTCTGCAAAATATTTAACTTGTCCAACAATATAAAAGAAGATTCGTACGCCAAATCAAACACGCAAGCCATATACATAATAGCCTGATCTGCAAAACTTTTAACATTTTTTACATCCACGGCAGAATGTTTCATAAAAGCCTCCCAAACCAGAGGACTAGGAATTTTAGTTTGATAATCTAACAATGACTTTAGAAAAAACAAATTTTCCATTTCTTTAAAATGCCTAGACAAGAGATAAAAATTAGCTATTTTATCAGCATCTCTGACCAAATAAATAATTATTTGAATTTTTCTGCGTTCATTTTCGGACAAATTTGAATAATCGCTATCTTCCCAAAGACGTTCAATTAAATGTCCGTGATGCCTGATAGGAAGAATAACCTCAGCATCGTTAAAAGATGACTTTTGTTCCAACAATTTAGCCCCATACACACCATGATCGACTCTACCCCCATCTTCATGCAAAAAGACTTCATAAAATCGCCCGATATCGTGCAATAGCAATGTTGCCTTTAATTTTTGCAATTCAGCAGATGAGCAATTATGAAAAAGCGCCTCATGTTTCAGCAAATAATTTCCGACACCCAAAACCTGATAAGAATGAATTTTTTTCTCATTCATAACCTTTCGAGCATGTTCAGTAGCATCCTGATAATAAGTTTCATATTCAGCATTCAATAACCCCTGAGCTTTTTCAAACAGCATAAACACCTCTCGCCAACATTCCAACAAAAAAGGGAATCCTCCAAGAGGATTCCCAATAAATAAAACAGTAAAATTAGAAACCTTCCGTATCTAAGCGCTTACGCAACTGTTTTCTGGCTCTGCGAATAGCTTCAGCCTGACGACGAGCTTTTTTCTCAGAATTTTTTTCATGACAACGTCTTAATTTCATTTCACGAAAGATACCTTCACGTTGCATTTTTTTCTTCAATATTTTCAAAGACTGCGCCACGTCATTACCGATAACAGTAACTTGAACCACTTAAATCACCTCTTTTCTCTATATAAAAATTAAACGATGTAGAGGGCTATAACATATATTTTTTTATAATGCAAACAAAAAATACACCATAAAAAATAAAATATGTAACAGATTTTTAAGAAGTTTTGTTATACTCTTGCGCTAGAGCTATACTAAAGGACAACAAAATGACAGAAATTGAAACAAAAAACACATTAAAACAAGACCCGAAAAATGTTTACGAACTGATGGAAAACGATGCAGGAGAAATTATGGTTCTCATCTATGCCGGAGAAGGAAAACCAATAAATCCGACATTTATGTTAAATGAAAAAGAAAAACTAATAGAGATTATGCGAAGCAAAAAAGACATAATCCTAATTGAGGGCTTACAACCGGAATCAATTCAAAAGATAAAAAAAATAAAAACTTTATATGTATGCGAAATGAAATACAATGAAAATCCGGAAGCAGAAAATGAGATTGTCAATGCCTACGCAGCGGCATTAAAAAAAAAAGCAGCAGTCCGTCAAGAAAATCAGCAAGGCATCTCAACCGATTCCCAAGAAACTCTCGCAGAGAAAGCCCGCAAAGCCCGAGAAAACATCCTAAACAAAAATAATACACCCAATTAAAAAAGCTCCTTAGGGAGCTTTTTTAATAAATATTTGCATCAACAACCATAAACATCACAAAATCCCGACAAAATTTAACCTCATACACTTTTTAGAAGCGATACAACACAGCAACAAAGCCAAATCCTCTAAAGCTCCACTTTATTATCATATTCCAATCTGTATCATTTTGTGCCTGCCTTTCAATTTTCTATTGTTTTTAATTTTAAATCTTGATAATTTATTCCCAGATTTTTGCAATAATTCATGTAAAAAGGAAACACAAAGATGTTGGATATAAAATTTATCATAGAAAATCCGGAAACGGTAAAAGAAGGCCTAGCGAAAAAAGGCTACACGAAAGAACAAATAGACATAGACGGCTTAATCACTCTCCACAAAGATGTTAACAAATTAAAAACATCAACCCAAACATTGGCAGAAGAAAAAAACAAGCTAAGCAACTCAATAAAATCCGCATCCAATGAGGACCGCCCTGCAATTATTGCTAAAAGCAAAGAAATCGGAGAAGAGTTAAAAAAAGAACAAGAACTGTTAGCAGAAGAACAAAAAAAGTATGATAACATTATGTGGCGAATGCCCAACCTACCGTGTCCCGAATCACCGGTAGGACCGGATGAAAGCGGCAACGTTGTAATCAGACGCGTTGGCGAACCGACAAAATTTGATTTTACGCCCAAAGACCATGTTGAACTAATAGAATTAAATGATTGGTCAGAATTAGAGCGCATAACCAAAGTTTCAGGAGCAAGAACTTATGCTATCAAAAATGAATTATCCCGCTTAGAGTTAGCAATGCACCTGATGGTATTGGATAAATTGACAGAACATGGTTTCACCACAATAACCGTACCATCATTATCTAAGCAAAAACCTTTATACGGTATGGGCTACCTACCATTCTCACAAGACGAAGTTTATTACATGCCGGCAGATGATTTATATTTATCAGGAACAGCCGAGTTAGTTTTAAACTCCTTAAGAGCCGATGAAATATTGTCTGAAAATGACCTTCCCGTATTATATGCCGGTTTCTCACCTTGTTTCCGCCGAGAAGCCGGAGCAGCCGGAAAAGATACAAGAGGATTGGTTCGCGTTCATCAATTTTTAAAAACCGAGCAATTTGTAATCTGCAAAAATGATATTGCAGAGAGTGAAAAATGGCACAAGACTTTGTTGGCAATTTCAGAAGAAGTATTGCAAGACTTGGAATTACCATATCAAGTACTTGAAATTTGTACGGGAGATATGGGCGCTCCGAAATATCGGCAATATGATTTGGAAGCATGGACACCATCACAAAATTGTTATAGAGAAACACACTCATGTTCAAACATTACCGAATGGCAGGCACGTCGTACCAATCTAAGATACAGAGATAACAAGGACGGCAAAGTTAAATTCGTCCATACATTAAACAATACGGGCATTGCAACACCGCGTATCTTAGTACCATTTATTGAAAACCACCAACAATCCGATTACACCGTCCGTATACCGACCAAATTGCAACCATATATGAACGGTAAGAAGTTTATTGGAAAAAACGCTCAAAACAAAGAAGCATAAACAACAAGAGTAAAGGAGAGTTATGAAAAGAATTGATAAAATCATCAATTTCATGCGTTCATTAGAAGAAGTGTGTGTCGTCAAAAGAGATTTACTTTTATATGAAGGCTCACCGGAAAATGATGCAATGCATATTTTCAAGCTCTCCTTTTTGGTAATGTTAGTCGCCCCCTACCTTAAGAGCGACATAGATTATACTAAGATGTTAGAAATGGCCTTAGTACATGACATAGCCGAAGGAAAAGTCGGAGATTATACGGCCGCAAATCAAATAGCCAACCCAGCCATAAAAGAGGAAAAGAAATATAAGGAAGCTCAAGCAATTCAAGAACTAAAAAATTTATTACCTACACCGCTAAATAAAAAAATATATAACCTATACCAAGAATACGAAAAAAAAGAAACCCGTGAAGCAAAAATCGTTTCAGCCCTAGATAAATTAGAAGCAAACTTACAAGCCAACCAATATAAAGACGGAGATGTACGATATTGGGGCTTATGCGAAAATGGCGGAGAATACTACAAAATGGCCTTAGAAAAGAAACCACTGATTAAAGAACTGGATGAACCCATTCTTAAAGATTTGGAAAACGCCATTATTACACTATCAAAAGAAAATATGAAAAGATGCGCCCTAGCCCCCCAAAAATGATAGCGAAAGATTTTCACAATGTTATTGTATGTAGATAAAAAGAAAGAACGACAAAAAAAAATAAGACGAACCCTTTTAATTATAAGCATCATCTTCGTAATATGCGTTAACTTCATCTGCTTTTCGACTGATTTAAATCAGACAAAGAACAGTTTATTAGAATATAGCGCCCAGACCTCAGCACCACAATGGTACACACAAACAGAAGTGATAACAATCTTATCCAGCCCGTCAAAAACAGAACTGGTCATTCTCATCCCCCAACATTTTAATCGAGAAAACTTAAAAACAATAGCATATGCATTTTCCCACATTCCCCCACAAGCCACAGAGATTAATTTCACATCAGAAATAAAAGAATCATCCCTATTATTAAAGTTAGCCCAAATATTTGCCCCCGAAATAAAATCCAATAGTCACTCCACTCAAATTATTATTTCATCTGATGAAGATAAAATATTAGAACTGACACAATCAAAAAATTATTACCCCCAAACAATAAACTATACCACATCATCCAACACGTTTCAAAATCAAGAACTCCAAACTTTTCTTGATAAATACGCACCTCTTCCCCCCATCAGCACAACCACTCAAGAACAAGAAAAAGAAAATTTAAACCAATTAATAAAAGATCACAAAGACATTATCTTAAGCGTTATTCCGTCAAAACCATATTCAACCATAAGCTATCCTATTTCATCGCAATACATTTTATTACAGAACGCCTCAATATGCCTATCATCACAAGAAAAAAAAATATGTAAAATAAACAGCGACCATTCATTAACCCAAAACGTCACAGAAGCCATACAAAAATTCCCCCCCCACGAAAAAATACAAAAATTATCTTTACTTACCTCTCTTCAAGAAATTCCAATTCACAGTCCACTCACCCAAGATGATGGATTATTGTTTCGTTTCGACCAAAGAGAGCATATTTTATTACCGCAAGAAATAGAGCAACACCTAAAAAAACAAACATCAACCGACATTTATCGTTACATAAAACAACAAGCGGGGTTAAATCCCGATTACAGCACCCCAAAAATGAAATTTTATAAATTTAAAACAGTGGAGATAAACATAGATGACAACATATAATGGCTATGAGTTAAATTACAGCATTGAAGAACTCAAAAAGATGACCACAGAGGAAATGACGGATATAATCCTCTTATCAGATAAATCAGAAGCATACCAAGCACTGACAGAAGGAGATAAAAAGGCACTACAACATTTAGTCGCCGCCGCCAAAATTTTAAACAATGTTAGTTTACAACAAGATAATCCGCTCAACATAACATTAAAAAAAGCCCTCGAACAAGCGGGCACGCACAATGAACAAGCCGCATTATCATTAAAAATGTTCAATTCACTAAACGGTGTAAGCGGATTAAACGGTATAGATGAAAAGCCGATAAGCATCTTCAAAAACCTAACCACACCTGCCGGCAAAAATTTCTACCCACAAGATTTAAGCATCAGCGAATTTCACCAAATTTTATTGAAAATGTTTACCGAAGGAAAAGATAAAGAAATTGCTAAGATATTATCTGCCCGCACCATGGTCGTAAGAGAAAAAGATGAATTAAAAGCGATTGATTATACAAAATACTTTAAAGAAGAATTTTCCGCCATGGCCAATGAATTAGAAGTTGCCGCGCACTATTGTAGCCATGCGTTGTTCAAAGAATATTTATCATGGCAAGCACAGGCTTTATTACAAAACAATGAAGACATGGATATGCTCGCGGACAAACATTGGGCCATGATGCAAGACACCCCTCTTGAATTTACGTTAAGCAGAGAAAATTACGATGATGAGATGACCTCAACCGTATTAGAAAATCCCGAATTAGCCAAATTGATAAATGAAAAACACATTGAAGTAATCGCCAAGGATATGCTCGGTGCGCGAGTCGGCATTGTAAACAAAAAAGGGACAGAGTTGCTTTTAAAATTTAAGAACACAATGCCGAAATTAAGCAGTTTAATGCCCCACGCCAATAAATATACTCAAACCATCAACGCCAATACAGAATTAAAACAAACCATGGTTGATGTAGATTTAGTAAGTTTAACCGGAGATTACGCCCAGTGTCGCGGCGGAATGACCGTTGCACAAAACCTTCCAAATAACGACAAATTATCCATCAAAACCGGGGGAGGCAGACGGAATGTATACCACCGCCAAGTACGCCAAAGTCACGATCCGGAAAGAACACAAAAAATGCTTAATGCGTTTTTACATCCTGATTTTCACAAATATTACAACTTAGAAGCGGACCACCTTTTCGTCATTGGACACGAAAACGGTCACTCATTAGGTCCAAGCAGTGAATATCAAAATGCTCCGGGTATCTGCAAATCCATTATTGAAGAAAACAAAGCCGATACGATATCCATATCATTTATGCCGGAATATGTTAAACAAGGCATCATCACGGAAGACGAATTAAAAGAAATTTATACCACATGGATTTTCCGTCTATTACTACGAGCAAAACCGATTTTCCCAACCGAAACTTACAAGATTGTAGATTTAATAGAATTCAACACCTTATTACAACACAAAGCCATTAGTTTTGACGAAAATAAATTAATCCATATTGATTTTGCGAAAGTAAGTCCTGCAATGTATGATTTGCTAACGCAAGTGATAGAGATACAATTATCCAAATCGCCACAAAAAGCACGCCAATATATAGAGGAAAACACCACATGGAACGATTTGCATGAGTACATAGCCAATACCCATAAAAAACTAGGCTTGAAAAAATACAAGAATATTGTAAATTTCTTCTAAAAGACTTGCGCAACAATACGGAATACGCTATAAAACAAATAAGAACGACAACAAGGAGATACGCAAATGTTTGGAAAATTTGTATACGGACAATATTCGCTGGCCGTAGCTTTCTGGAAATTTTCTGTTTTAGGTTTAATTGCATCAAGTTTTGTAACAAGACTACTAATGATATTCTTAAAACAATCCGTTGGTTATGAAACAAGATTTCTACAAGTTGTATGGAATAACATATCCTTATTAAGTATGAATCCTGCAACGTTTACTTGGCTATGTTTCTACACTGCTGCATTTCTAGGCACTTTAACCTATTGCATTGTATGCATCATAGGAATGTGGAACACATACAAAGAATATGAAAAAAGTAAAATATTAGCAATTATCTGCATGATGATTGTCTGGGTATTAGTCTATTTCGCCATAAAATATTCAATGTATTAATAAGCAGAAAAAACTCTCAAGAGAGAGTTTTTTTTATATCCAATTATCATTTAAACAGATGTTTCCAATAAACTCGTAGTTTAAAAAGCAATAAATAGTCTAAAGGATTTTTAGTTTTTTCCAATACAAATTTAAAAATTCATGAATTTAACTCTAAAACAAAGGAGAAGCCAATAGACTTCTCCTCAAATACCAAGATATCAAAATACGAATACTAAATATCCAAATTAACCACATTAAGAGCATTTTCTTGAATAAAGTCTTTACGAGGTTCAACCACATCACCCATAAGTGTAGAAAAGACCTCATCAGCTTCTTCCATTTGGTCAATTTTGACTTGCAACAAAGAGCGAGCCTCAGGATCGAGAGTCGTTTCCCAAAGTTGTTCAGGGTTCATCTCGCCCAAACCTTTATAGCGTTGCAATGTAATACCTTTTTTACCGGCCGCCATAACCGCATCCACCAATGTAACCGGCCCGGCAATAACAGTTTCGCCGCCTGTTTTAGAAACAAGTTTCAAAGTCTGAGAAAAGTTTTCAGCCAAGAAATCTTTCATAGAGTTAAGGATTCGCGCTTCACCGCTTTCCAAAATAGAAGCGCCGACAATATGTTCTTCCTTAACGCCGCGTAATGTACGATAAAAAGAAATATTACCATTATCTAAAATTTCGGCTTTCCACCCACGGTCATATTCAGCCTCCAAGTTATCCAAACGGACAACCAACTTATCCAATTCATCCTGCAAACGAGTCCTATCTGCTTGCAATTCTTTATCAAACAAACCACAGATAGCCATTTGTTCAACAATATGCTCCGGAGCCTTTGTACTCAACATAGAAACAAGATTGCGCGCTTTTTTTGTACTTTCGACATAAGCCACCAAATCTTGCCCCAAGATTCTCTCACCGTCTGCTTTCTGCAAATAAGCGTCATCACAACCACCATTAATTAAATAATCTTCCATTTCTCTATCATCTTTAAGATAAATAATAGAGTTACCGCGTTTAGCTTTATAAAGTGGCGGCTGAGCGATATAAACATAGCCCCGTTCAATCAATTCAGGCATTTGACGATAGAAGAAAGTCAGCAAGAGCGTTCTGATGTGCGCACCATCAACATCCGCATCGGTCATAATAACAATTTTATGGTAACGACACTTATCGGGATTAAAATCATCACGTCCGATTCCCGTCCCCAAAGCGGTAATAATAGTACCGATTTCAGCCGAATTAAGCATTTTATCAAAACGCGCCCGTTCTACATTTAAGATTTTACCTCTTAAAGGCATAATTGCCTGATTTTTCCTATCGCGTCCCTGTTTAGCAGAACCGCCTGCGGAATCTCCCTCTACAATAAAGACTTCAGACAAAGCCGGATCTTTTTCCTGACAATCGGCCAATTTACCCGGAAGAGAAGAAATATCCAAAACACCTTTACGACGCGTCAACTCACGAGCTTTACGAGCAGCCTCCCGAGCCGTTGCCGCCTCAACGATTTTACCGACAATAATTTTTGCTTCTGCCGGATGTTCATCCAACCATTCTTTTAATTTATCGCCCATAACTCCTTCAACAACAGGACGAACTTCCGAAGAAACCAATTTATCTTTAGTTTGAGAAGAAAACTTAGGATCCGGTACTTTAACAGAGAGAACGCAAGTCAAACCTTCACGCATATCATCACCGGTAATAACGGTTTTATCCTTTTTCAAAAGACCATTTTCAAGAATATAGTTATTAACCGTACGCGTCAAAGCACCTCTAAAACCGGCCAAATGCGTACCCCCGTCTTTTTGTGGAATATTATTGGTAAAGCACAACATACTTTCGTTATATGCTTCGGTCCACTGCATAGCTACATCAACTTGAATATCGTTTTGTTCACCGGAAAAACTGATAATATTTTCATGTAAAGGAGCCTTAGACTTATTTAGGTGAGAAACAAAGGCTTTCAAACCACCTTCATAATGAAAGACCACTTCTTTCGGTTCATTACCTCGATTATCAATAAGTTTCAAATAAACCCCTGAATTCAAAAAGGCTTTTTCACGAATAGAGCGCTCTAAAACATCATAACTAAACTCAGTTTGTGTAAATGTTTCGGGAGAAGGCAGAAAAGAAACTTCCGTACCGTGTTTACCGGGAGTTGAGCCGGTAACATGAATATGCTCAACCACATTACCGTTAGCAAATTCGGCTTCATATTGTTGATCATTACGCCAAATTTTCAATTTCAACCAAGTTGACAGGGCATTAACCACCGAAACACCCACCCCATGCAAACCACCGGAAACTTTATATGAATTATTATCAAATTTACCGCCGGAGTGCAATTCAGTCATAATAACCTCAGCGGCAGAAACTCCTTCTTCTTTATGAATATCAACCGGCATACCGCGTCCGTTATCACGAATAGTAGCCGAACCATCCGGATTAAGAATAACTTCAGTTTTATCGCAATAGCCTGCCAAAGCCTCATCAATAGCATTATCTAAGACTTCATAAATCATATGATGCAAACCTGAACCATCATCAGTATCACCGATATACATTCCCGGTCTTTTACGAACAGCATCCAAACCTTTTAATACCTTAATTGAATCGGCATTATATTCTTGTTCACCTTTAACAATTTCTTCTTCTGTTAATTCAGCCATTACCAACCTCTGTTATAATAAATTTCAAGCACGATTTAATATAGCACTTCCGCAATTTTAACCAAGCGATTTTTACAAAAATTCAAAGGTTATCCCCTATTTTTTTCAAAATAAACCACATCATAAAAGAAAGACAGAGCTATAAACAAATACAAGCATCAATCAACCACAAAGATTCGAAATAGAAATAACTCTATTAGAACGAATATCGAAGACCTAAAGACATTTCCATAATATTTTCAACATAATCCGTCCCTCCTGTCATAGAAACATAATGAAGCATTGCACGAGCAGCCCATTGTTGATTCAAATTAAACTGAAATCCCAAACCTACACGCATGCCAATAGCATCATCCTGAAGACTATCCTGAACATTAGTGCCTAATAAGTTAGCCGCAACATCTATATCAAAATCATAAAAAGCAGCCCCTAAAGACATCAAAATATCTAGTTGTTTATCAATCGGTTGGTAAAATAAAAAATCCAGCCCATATGCTGCGTA
Organism: uncultured Alphaproteobacteria bacterium; assembly: GCA_949282205.1. Taxonomy (GTDB): domain Bacteria; phylum Pseudomonadota; class Alphaproteobacteria; order RF32; family CAG-239; genus CAG-267. Next base: position 17,035 of record CASDOS010000027.1, read on the forward strand.
TTTAACTCCGACATCAATACTATTACCATTAAGACTTGTATTTTTATTTTCCTCACTCGACTGTTGGTAAAAAATTTCTGCACCGATTTTTTCACTAAAACGAATACCTAATGATGGTTTAAAAAGATTATATTCATTTTCCGCTATACTTTTATATTTAAAATCACCATCTTTTCCCAAGCTAAGATGCCCACCACCAACATCCATTCCTAAAGTATATCGCGGATACTGAGCATTATCTATTTGATACACCTGCTTATAAACCGGTATATTCTGTTGAACAGTACGTTTCGTACCATTTTGCCGATAATATTCTGCTTGAGCTAAATCACATATTGAAACAGATAAAAAAACGAATAAAAAAACAAACTTTCTCATAACACACTTCCCTTTCTAGCATTTAAAAGAAAAGTCATCTTACTAAAAAGATGACTGGAAGTTGAAAGTCTGCCAATGAACAGTGCGGTATATTCACCGCTAAGGCTTATTTTACCGCCTTCCAGTCCACGACTGAAGGCATGCAAAGTTTCGCCTTTACATCAAGCGTCATTGGAGAGGCTTTCAAACCCCAAAACATCCTCCGGACATTTCAATAATACATTAAAGAAGATACGCTTAATAATTAGTAAAAATTCATTTTCAAAGATGTATTAGCATTCATCTACAGCAAGACTAACAAATTTTACTCTATCCACATTTCTCCAAGCGATATTTACCAATATTCCATATAAACTAAAAAACTACAAACCTGACAGTTTGATCACACTTTGAATCCCCCATAAATCAGCTATAAAAAAATGCCTTCCTAAAGAAGACATTTTCATTTTACAAACAATCCAAGACTAAGGGCGAACCATACCCATTCTTCTTTTCTGTTCCATAATTTGACGCGCCTAAACATTTTTCTTATGTTGAATTCTAATGTCAGAAATAATATTTTTAGGAGTCTTCACTTTCTCCCCTTTTGCAATACTATTTACAATACGCTCACCATTCGCTTTAACGGCTCTCCATTTTTCAGCATCACGCATATCCATAATTTGTTCATCACCAATAGACAAAGGAACACTCATTCCGACATCTTTAAATTCAAACTGCTGTTCCAAAGCGACAATAACTCGAGGATCTGTCGTAACAATCATATCCTCACCGAAAGAAGTCATCGCCGCATAGACACCGTTATTACGACCAAAATACCCAGAGGCCATCTGTTGTTCTCCATTTTTTCTAAGATTAGTTCTTATATCCTCCGCCATATTTTTACAATTATCTTTTCCGGTATTAGCGTCCATCCCCCCAAAAGTGATCTGTACCCCAGAAAGTGGAGGAAAAAAGGAAATCCCCTTTGAAAAAAATATTCAAAGGGGAATTTTTTTGTTAAACTCACACAAAAGGAGATAAGAATGAGCAAAATAAGATTTAGTAAAGAAGAACAAGCCA
>CASDOS010000028.1 GCA_949282205.1 uncultured Alphaproteobacteria bacterium
CGCCTTTCGCTTGTAGTCGAACCAACCGCCGTTGGTTCAAATCCCCTTGGTGCAAACAATGTCGGACATTGACTTTTTCTCCATAACACAAAACCCCGCCGCTTCTGACGGGGTTTTTAATGTGGTCGGGACTATTGGATTCGAACCAACGGCATCTTGCTCCCAAAGCAAGCGCTCTACCAGGCTGAGCTAAGTCCCGTTACGCTACGAAAAGTAAACATAAACGATTTTTTTTTTTTTGCAAGAACTTTTTTCAAAATTTTACACAAACAGCCGCGCAAAAACACACCCCCCAAAGCAAAAAATTTTCACAAGCAACCAATTATTAACCAACATCAAGTAACATAAACATAAACGCAATCGAAAGAGCTTATTTGCCATTGCAAACACTACATGCAACAAACAAAACGAAACTTTCGTATCATTCCCTTTAATATTTTCTAAAGAAAGGAAGGAAGAAGATGCTAAACATAAAACAATGGTTTTCCCCAAAAGAAAAGCAAGAAGAAATTCCCACCTTTATCATTCCACAAGAATTAAAGATAAAACCGAGCGATAGGATATGCATATTAACACCACACGCCAATGATGAAACTGTAGGATGCTTCGGAATTTTAAACAAATATGGCAGCCAGTGCGATGTTATTTTACTAACAGACGGCACCCAAAGAGGCAAAGGCAGCAAACCAGAAGATATACAATACCAACGAGAAGCGGAATTTGAAGAAGTGATGCAATATTTTGATGTACATTTTTACCAATTTGTACGCGCCCAAGACGGCAATCTGATAAACAACTACCGCCTATTTCAAAAATTAGATTTAAGCGGGTACGATTATGTATTTATGCCGCACCGCAATGATGGATACCCCGATCATGCGGCAGTATCGATATTTTTCGAACAATACCGTCAAGAACATCCTGAAGTCAAAGCATTACCGATATATTATGAAGTCTGGGGAACAATGAGTATGCCAACGCACTACATAGACATCAGCGATGCGGTTGAGAAAAAGCAAGAAGCAATAGGGCTATATGTTTCACAAGAAAAATTCGCTTATGCAAGCCACATATTAGGTTTAAATCACTATCGCGGCATGCACAATCATATAAACTACGTCGAAGCCTTTACTATGGGAGAATAAGGCGCAACAAAGCCAAGCAGCACCAACAAAGAGAAAAAATTAACGGCTGATTTTCTTAGTGATTTTATGCAACAAGCGATCAAAGGGATTGACATTTTCTCGGAATTCAAGTTTTCCGTTCCACTTATCGGGAAATTTCGCATAACTGTCTTCCATCTGCAATTTATTTTTAAAAACAACACGTTTAACAGAAGACCAATCATTTGAAGCAGTTTAACTTCTTTACATTGAGAAACATCAATTTCCTCCGGCATGTGAGAAGCATTACTGATACTGACGTGGGAATCTTTATCAAATAGCAATGGCGGAAATCCTTCCAAAGAGCCTTCAGACCAAATAAATTCGCGACAATGAGAAACATCCACCCCATGAGGAAAATTTCTCACCGCCAACAGACAAACATCCGCCCCGTCTTTGAACTTAAGATTTTTCACCGATTTTAAATCCATATTTAAAATATCAACATTATCACACTGTGACACATCTAAATTTTCGGGCACATTACAAACCTCAAACATTGTAACTTTAGAAACATTTTTAAGTTGCGCCCCATCAATACCGTTCAAATCACAATCCTTAAAGGTCACCTCAGTAGAATTATGAATATCCAAATCCTTCGGAAGATGACGGACGTTTTCAAAAACGTACCGACAATCCGGCACCGGTGAAATCTTAGTATTTTTCATATCGCAGTTGATAAATTGCACAGACACAACCTGCGAAGAAAATTCAATTTCTTTTGGAAGTTTTTCCATATCCGCAAAAACAACGCTAACATACAATATATCTGGATCACACACGCAAATCAACTTTTGAAACGGCGGATATTTGCCAAAATCTTCATCAATAAATTGCGCTTCATTGGTAACAATATCCCGCACCAACTGAGCTGAAGAGCGAAAATATTCCCCTTCATGAAGAATTTTTGCATTTTCCAATTCCTGAGTATAACCATTTGCATCAGCCAACTTTTTAGCTAAGTCAAAAATCACCTGCGGCTGCTCACGATTATCAAATGAAGCTAACACGACATCTTTGAATTGCGCCTGTTCAACCTCGGGGAGTTCTGCAATACATTCGAGCATACGTTTAATATTCACCGGATTATTAGTGGATTTAAGGATTTGCATACAGATTTGTGGCGTAATCTTCTCTTTAGGTTGCCGTTCGCCGTCAACCATGCGTCCTTTTTTATAAGGAATAAGGATATTTTCCACCGCAATCGCCGATTTAAAGTTCTCTATACCGACAAACATTCCATTTCCTCGTAAAATTAATATAAAAACAGAATATCACAAAAAAGGACGTTCGGCAAGAATAAAACATCCTAGCGTTTGACAAATTACTTAATCTTTTTACCGTTTACTCTGCACTGGTTGTGTGGTGTATTCTTGGGCGGAGCAACAAATTATTTAATTTTTTTGCCGTTTATTTTGCAGCATTTTAAGTTTCAACACGTCATTTTCATTTATTATCGAAGAGTTCGGTTCTTTTTTTCCTCCGATTTTTTGACGTACATTTAGCATTTCATTCGTGACATTAACCCCGTTTTTACTGAATTTCTGTTCTCGCTTAGCAATTCGATACTCGCCCCAAGCCATTTCATCAGAACTTTCGGGCAACAATCTTTTTCCGGTGTCGGGGTCATACGCCACCGCTCCGGAAACTTTAGCAATTTCCAAATCACGAATAGGCTCGGTTGCGCAATATTTAAGAGCGATATCGGAAGTATAAAGCGGAGTGTCGTTAATCATTGTCTGCGGAAGATTTTGCGCCACGGCTTGAATAAGTCGGTTATAATTTTCCCGATATTGTATTGAGTTTGAGCAAAGATAATCATTAATCGCCTGCGTTCTGCAAGAATTATTGGCATTAGTTGTATTGACAATTTCTTTATTTTCATCGCCGGAAGCGTTGGTACAAGAAATCACCGGACAACGCGCATCATCATTCCAATCGAGGCGATGCGCAATACATTTTTCATTTGCTTCATTAACAAATTCGAACTGTACATTTTTATGAAATACATTTTTTTGAGCCTCCCAAAAATCCAAAAAGACCGAGCGTTTCCGTCCTCTTTTAGGAGCGGGATGTTGTTCATTATCAAGTTGCCACGTTGGATATTTGACCGTGTCAAGCGAAACTGGCACAGCGATTTTAAGAGCCTCACCATTTTTTAAGCGAATATCAATACCAAAATTTTCCATCGCCCAATCCGCATCAGCGGCAACCAAGAGTGAGGCATAATATTTATCGGCTTTTGTTTCGGAAGTCCAACAATAAAATCCGTTAGTTTGTCCGCCATAACCCTGTCCCTGAGCCGGAGCAATTCCCTGTTCTGAAAAAAGTTTAATTTTCTCATCACTGGCATCACGGGATATATGGTAAAATTTCAACATTTTATCGCCCATAAGCCACCTCTTCGTTTTCTAAAGGCATTCAAATTCCATTTACAAAAGAGGATAGCACAAAAAACCAAATTGAGCAACAATTCAAAATCAGGCGGAAGTCTTTGTGCGCAAAAGAGGATAGCACAAAAAACCAAATTGAGCAACCGAAAAAAGAAGAGAGATTTTCCCCCAATCCCACAAAAGCGCATCAAAAAACAAGCAAACAAGTTTGCAGGAGCAAACTTGCCCCGACAGGGCAACTGTTACAACTTCCCAATAGTACAAACGGCATTTACGCAGAGCACTCTCTCCCCTATCTACTTTGCTCAAGCACACA
>CASDOS010000029.1 GCA_949282205.1 uncultured Alphaproteobacteria bacterium
AGTTGCCCGCCCCCACTCCCCCTTTGCTAAGTCCATGGCAATAAATTGCCCAAGTTGCCCCGCCACTATGCCCCCTTGCCAAATCAACGGCAATAAATTGCCCCCGCCGCAGCCCAAAGTCCATGGCAATAAATTGCCCAAGTTGCCCCGCCACTACGCCCCTTTGCTAAGTCCATGGCAATAAATTGCCCAAGTTGCCCTCCGCCGCAGCCCAAAGTCGACGGCAACAAGTTGCCAAAGAAGATGTCTTCAATATTTTATGCGATTTGCATAAAAAAATCCACATCTTTGCAAAAAAAACTTGATTCTTAAAAAAAAATGCTGTAACAAGAGGGGCAATGCGCGAACGTAAATAAGAACAAGCCACAGGCAAGAAGTAAGCGTTCGCCACAAAGAGCGGTGTCTGGGAAAGTATGTGAGAAAAACAAGACACCGAAAGTGCGGCCATGGCGGAATTGGTAGACGCGTAACGTTGAGGTCGTTATGGGCTAAGCCCGTGGAAGTTCAAGTCTTCTTGGCCGCACCAATAATTTTTTTTTGCCAATAAGGTAAGCCCCTGCAAAGGGTAATATGAATAAAAAAGAGAGATTTTGGGAATTACCGCAAGCAAGAGCGAAGTTTTATAATTTTTTTGTAATTGCGATGCGCAGAGGGAGGTGCCATGCTGAGAATATACCGAACCGAAGAAACAGGCAAACTCGCAAAGCTCAAGAAGAACAAGATACTCCCGATGACGTGGTGTTCATTAGTAAATCCGAACGAAGACGAGCTGTTGCAAGTATCGACATTTCTGCACATAGACTACGACATATTAAGCAATTCCCTAGACGCGGACGAACGCTCACGAATAGAGCAAGAAAAGAATTCACTGGCGATAATCATCAACCTGCCGTTATTGGATGACGAGGGAAATTTTGACACTTTGCCGTGCGGTTTGGTATTAACGCCGAAAAACTTCATCACGATATGCGCCAGAGAAAACCGTGTCATCAACTCGTTTAATCGTTCGACGGCCAAGACGTTTGACACGAAAGACAGAGCGCGTTTTATGCTCAACATTTTATACAAGTGCACACAGTTTTATTTGAAATATTTAACAATAATCAACAAGCGCACGGAAGATTTGGAATATGCGTTAAGAAAGACGACCTCCAATAAAGAGCTGTTTCAGTTAATGGAGATACAGAAGTCGCTAGTATATTTCACCACCGCATTAAAGGACAATCATTTAGTATTGTTAAAATTATTACGCCTGATGCGCTCGCCGTCGGTTGCGAAGTTAGCCAATTTCAGCACGGATGACGCGGACTTTTTGGATGACGTGATAATCGAGAACAAACAGGCGATAGAGATGGTGGACATGCATCGTTCGATTTTAGAAGGGATGATGGATGGTTTTGCGAGCATCATCAACAACAACGTAAATTTAGTAATGAAGTTCTTAGCGGCAATAACGATTATTTTATCGATTCCGACGATGTTAGCCTCGTTCTGGGGGATGAACGTACCGGTAGCGTTTGCGGACAATCCGAACGGGTTCTGGGTAGTGATGGGTTTATCGGCGATTGCGACAATATCGACCATCATTTATTTTAAGCGTAAAGGAATGTTCTGAGTTTGCGAAAGAGCGAATTTCAGCGCATCAAGAAGGAGGAAAACAGCAGGGCTCGACTGAAAGTAGCTCCCCCAAGCGCATCAAAAAAACAAGCCTCCAAGTTGAACAGGAGGTTCAACTTGCCAAGATAGTGCAATCACGCATTCGCCACAAGTTTAAAACAATCGGCATTTATATCCAACCCGCCCCAATACTCCCTTTGGTGAGGAAGATAAATAAGCTCGGCAACGAAGGAGTGATTTGCGTTTTTAATCCCCCCTCACCCCAATGCTCCCTTGCTAAATCAAAGGCAATAAATTGCCAGAAGCTCGGCAACAAGAGAGAAAATCGCGCGTTGAACACCACACACAGTTCCCGTCGCAGCCCAAAGTCGACGGCAACAAATTGCCCGCAAGTGCACTTTCCGCTATAAGGCATAGAAAGCAGCGAGTTCATCCAACCCCCGACACAACATAACCTTGACTTCATGATTAAAATAGCAGCGTTCGCGCTCGGTCAAATTTTTAGGAGCCGTAATATCGCATTCTTCAATAACAATTTTATACAAAATCGGCAGCGTGGACTTAGAGAGCATCCGAAGAGTTTTACGAAACGGTTCGGCTTGAGGACGTTCCATCCAGTAATAATGCTCCATTCGTCCGCCGTCGACTTTAGGACGTTCATAATTTTTCGCCGCCAACATCCCCTTACTCCAATAAAGATACTCAAGATAAAAGCGTCTCCCCGCCAGAAAACGATTTTTAGCGGAATACGGTTGCAAATAAGCCATATCGACGACATATTTTTTATCAAGCCAGCCTGAAAGGAGATATCGTTCCAAGAGCGAACCTTTACCATCAATTTCGCCCCATAAATTTTGCGTCATTTCGGTATTATTTTCCGTCATTTCCGCCGCGATTTCGCCCGAATTATCAGTATTATCGTCAGCTACCGCGGTTACCGACACGCTACAGTTATGAGCGCTCAACTTAATTTCCATATTTACCATCTCCCATAATTTTCTCATGATTTTTTAAATTTTCTTCCCGATAAACCAAATCCAAAGTTTTATCAAAATCGGCAAACAATCCATACTCGACAGCCAACCGATATTTACGCCCTCTGGAAAAAGTTTTAAAATCATCCTCATCAAACAATGCTTTGAGTTTAACATCCAAAACATAAGCGACCGCCTTAACATAAGTAGGAAAGAAGTGGCGACAGCGTCCTGCTTTAATATCCTCTTCCATCAAATAGGTTTCCGGAGAAAGCGGTAAAACGGGTTTATCGGATTTAGTTTTACGTTTAAAGAGATAATTTTTGAACTTTGCGGGAATAGGCGGAAAATTCGTTTCCTCGCATTTTCGAAAAGATTTAATAGCCTCCAAGATTTCCTCTTTTTGGTATGGTTCCAAGAGTTCCGCCCAAATTTCGTTTTCGAGCGGTGACGGTTTGGCAAAATTAGGAAACACCTGTTTAACATTCAAGAAAAAATAATCACTTTTATCACTCATAATATCCCTCCCAAAACAAACCCCGAAAAAAGGTTATAACTTTTCTTCGGGAGCCAAATCAAAATCCTCAATACGCCGCATAAAGCGTGTAAAGGGTGATAAACCGGCATAATCAGCATCAAGCGATTGTGCCGAATTTTGAGGTGCAGATAAAATGTCTGAATCAAATTTCCCCACCTTAGACAAATCGGGTTCAACCGCGTTCTTAGGAGCAAGAGCGGGAGATTGAACCGAATTATCGGAATCGTTGCAATTAGTAGACGTTGCATCAAGAGCAAACGTCGCTGCGTTTTCCGCGGAAGATGAGTTTACCACATCTTGCATTGTTTTTTTAGCAAAAGATAGATTGTCACCATCTTGCGCTTTAACTTTCTCCTCCAACGCCGACCAATAAGTTTCGTCATCAAGTTCCGTCGAATTAGGGTAAAAATTTCGCATATTTTCAGCGGAAGCGTTAGGCAATTTATTATGGACAGCGCGGTTATGCCAAAGTTTGACAATGGGTTTCCACTTTTTGATAGCGGTTTTACCGACAAACCAATCCCTCGCCTCATAAAAATTAACAAACACATCAGGGTCGACTAAAAATCCGTTTTTTTCCGTATAGTCTTTAACCTCGTCGACGGAAGGCGGAACAAAAACCGGAGAGGACGTATCATTCGTTCCCTGTTTTTGAAGCGCAAGAGAAAGATTTTGTTTATCACACCGCGAAATAAAATTATTTTTTAAATTTAAAAACTTTTCTTTTGTTACTTTTCTTTTAGGCTTAAGCGCCGCTTTGCGCGCGGTTAAAGCATCGTCGTCAACAAGCGCAGCATGGGTATCAACAATCGTAACATCTGCATCAAGTTTCCCCTGAGGCGCAAGTTCGGAAGTTATCTGTTGAGGCGCCTCAAGAGTTGTTTCATTATCATCAGCGTTTTCCGCTTGCATCTGAAACAAATCCAGCAACGGTGTATCGGCAGAAGAATTTTTATTTTGTTTTTTAGCCATTCCGCCCTTAGCGCCGAGTTCTCTCATACGTTGTTGTTTTGCGTTAATATCTTTTTGCAAAAGAAAGATATATTTATAAAGATTAGCGACAGTCGCATCATTATGTACCCTCTGAGCAATAACATCGGGTGTCGGTTCGTCATCTTCATCGGTATTTAAGAGCGCATCCAAAAGCAAACCTTTTTGTTGCAAAGACAGCGCCTCCAAGATATATTTAAGATTAAGTTTCAAAATAATCTGTTGCATTTGTACTCCTCAAGAAACAAAAAAAACTCTCCTCGATTTGCCGACAAAGCAAATCCACTCCAGATAGTCCCATAGTCCAAGTAGTCCAAATAGTCCGAAGTCACGAGCCGCAAGCGAATAAAAACACCGCCCCATCTGCCGTCCTCGTCGCGACGAAGGAAAAAAGTTTCCCTCGCATGGATATAATATTTTATATACCCACAAAAAATGCGCTTGACATTTACGCATCCTTAATATATGATAAATAATATATTGTCAATATGAAAAAACATATTTGGCAAAAAAAAATTATTCTGCTAATCTGACACGAAAGGAGAAACGCCATGGCAGATTTAGAAACCATCCGCAAGAAATTGGAAAAATACATCATTGAGAACAACCACACCTTTCGTGAAATATCATTAAAGATCGGTCGCAAAGACTCATACATCCAACAATATATCAAATACGGTTTTCCGAAACGATTAAATGAGATGGACCGCAAAAGGATATGCCAGTTATTAAATATACCGGAAAAAGAGCTGTTAGACGATGAGTTGCTCAGAAATGCGTTAACGCCGTCGCCTTACGAAGATGAAGACATCCGCAGCAGCAATAACGAATTTATCAGCCTTGACATCTACGCGCCACGACCGCACGCGGACATCTATCAAAACATCATCGGTCGGATGTCATTAAATTTCATAGAGTTCGGACACTGGTTATCGGGCAATCCGTTCGATTTAAGGATACTAAAGTTTGAAGGTGACTACATGGAACCGACGATATTAAACGGCAGTTTAATCATATTTGACAGTCACATCACGGGCTACCGCGGCGATGGAGTATATGTATTAAAAATCGGCGAAGCGGTTCAAGTAAAACGCCTACAACAAATCGACGCGACAACATTAATGTTAAAAGTAGACAGTCCGCGCTATCAAGATATAAACTGTCCGATAAAAGACATAACGATACTGGGACGCGCGTTGTATCAATTATCTGGACGACCGCTATAAGAGGCGTAAGCGAAAATCCAATCATGTAAAGAGCAGAAGCGTTTTGTGTGAATTGCCGTATAATTTAAATTTTTATGTTTTTTGAGTGTATCGCAAACAGAAAAAAGTCAATCATTAAGAGCCTGAGGAATCCGACAAAAAATATATACAAATACGCTTTTTAATCTTGACAAAAAAAGCCGCTATCGGCTAGGATAGAGAGGAAAAAAATAGCAATCTGTGAATTATCAATTAACTATTATTAACATCTAACAAAGCCCGCAAAGTAAAGTATGCGGCACGAGTGTATGAAAAAGCAGAATCTTGAGCAGGAATTGGAATTTATCCGATCCGCCGAACCGAACAAATTGCTAAAAATCGTCATGAAAAAACGGCTAAGTCCGAAAGGGGAGAAAGCGTTAATCATGCGCGGTCTGACGGAGATTAGTTTATACTACATCAAAGCGTATGGACTAAGTCCGATAAGCAAGATAGAGGTGTTCAAGAGCAACAATCCGATTCTCGTGAGTGCGTTATTGGAAACCCCCACTCCCGAAACGTTGGAAATATTTTTAACGCATGGCGAATACAACCGCGTCATGCAATACATAAAAAGACATGATGTGCCAAACTACAAAGAGCGGGAATTAATCTGGAGCAAAGATGAAGCGGAATTGTTACGCTACATGGAACAGCATCGATTAAGTCCGTTTGCGAAGTTAGATATCATCATGCGCAAGAAAGAGAATCAGATAATGAAGCTCATCGCCAAGAACAAGCTCAACGAGCGAGAAAAACTGGCGGTAATGCGTTTTAGCGGTTATGAATGCGTTTGCTTATTGATAGAGGTGCAGACCAACCGCAAAGAAACCAAGAAGCTCAGTCAGATGAAGCTGATACGTTTCGGAACGGAAAAGCAAATAGAAAATTTCATCCGATACAACCGTTTCACCGCGGAAGTGGAAGAATTTTTTTATCAATACGGAGCGTTCCGTTCATTAGTAAGCTACTTCAAACGCTACATGATAGAGAACGGTCAGGAAATTTTGTTAAAGCGCAATGAACGTACGGAGATATTGGGCTATCTGTCGAAACATTGGCTATGTGAAGAAAGTGAAAAGCTGTTATTAAAGCGCGGTGTACATTCAGAAATCAAAGCCTATGTAAAGAAGCACTATTTCCATGACGAACAGGAAGCAAAATTCATCCAGCGCGGCAAGCATCGCGAGATAATGCTATACATATCCGTACACAGTCTAAACGACCAAGCGCAGAAAGAGTTAATCTATCGGCGCAATCAAGAAGAGATAATGTATTACATCAGTCATTATCCGTTAGCGGAGTGTGCGGTAGAAGTATTGTACAAATGCGGCACGGATGCGGCATGGGATTTATGGATGCAAAACCCGTTGGGCGAGGACAAGATTAACCTGCCCCCGACGGAGAAATACAAAAAAACCAGACAATACCGTTCGCCGACGCAAGAATTTTTACGCACTTCCGCAGCCTGGCAAAAGCTACGAGTATACACGTCATAAGCAAGAGGAATAAAAAACGCCGAATGCGATGAAGTATCACCCGTCCCACTGATGAAGTGTAGAGGCAAAAAGCAATCGTCCCACTGATGAAGTGTATACGATAACAACAAAAATGCTTGGCAAAGCGACAAGTTCCCCTCCTCAAAAGGAGCATAAAAAAAAGCAGGCCCGACAAGGAGCCTGTTTTTTTTATGTGAGGTAGAAGCGCGGTCAGCGTTTAAATAGCGCATGAAGAGCGAACAAAAGATTTTTACAATTTTTAACCACGGCAAGATTATCCTTATCGACAATTTGATAGCCATCTAAAGGGGCGTTATAGATTAGAAAGGAAAATTCATCTCGCCCCAAGACTAAAATATCATTATGCCGCTCCAACTCAAGTTGCACATTTTCGGCAAAGACATCCAGATAATACGAGCGAGGATTAACCCCAAACAAAGCCACACCGTCACATTCAAACAAATTGACATGATGTAAGAGTTCCACAAAATCGTCGGGTAATTGGGGCAAATGATTAAAGCGCAAATCCTGCTGTGTACGAATAATAAGTTTCGTATCCGGCGGAGAAGCGAGCAGAACATTATTCTCCAACGCCAAACGAGTTAAATAATCGACCGTTTCACACATATAGCCCTCCGCATTTTCTACCGACAAATACACCAACCATTTTCGACCAAGAGCAAATCCGCCCCTTACCGAGCCCACTACTCTCACGCTCCCCAAGGTATGAGCTCTCGGTTGACCACCGTTTTCAAGAGCAAGTCCGCCTCTTGCCGAGCCCACTACTCTCACGCTCCCCAAGGTATGAGCTCTCGGTTGACCACCGTTTTCAAGAGCAAATCCGCCCCTTACCGAGCCCACTACTCTCACGCTCCCCAAGGTATGAGCTCTCGGTTGACCACCGTTTTCAAGAGCAAATCCGCCCCTTACCGAGCCCACTACTCTCATGCTCCCCAAGGTATGAGCTCTCGGTTGACCACCGTTTTCAAGAGCAAGTCCGCCCCTTGCCGAGCCATTGAGCGAACCATGCCCCAAGGCATGAGCTCTCGGTTTATCGCCGTTTTCAAGAGCAAATCCGCCCTTTACCGAGCCACTCCTCACAAATACTCAGCGTGCATCACGATTTTTCTTAGCCAACGCAATAAGTTTTTGCATATACTCCTCATCTTCACGATAAACAATCTGATTGCTCTTCATCATACCGCCCCAAAAGATAACATTGGACGGCAATATTAAGCGTCTGTCTTTTTTATCGAGCAAATGAAAGAGATGATGATAAGGAACTTCAAGCACCAGCACCAAATTTTTCCAATGATTACTATCGCTCAAATTACGTTCACCGCAATCTTTCACGGCTTCTTTGTGATGAATATTAAAGAGCGGCGGAACGACACCTTTTTTCTTCATATCGTGAATAACTTTATTAACCCAATCGGCATAAGCATCAGGATTTTTGCGTTCATCGATTTTAACACCTTTATTAGCCAGAGCGAATTTAATCAACTCTTTATTTTCGGTCAGATAGGAACGAAATTCCTTTTCATAGAGTTTAACAAAGGAGTGAATAAACTTAGTTTTGCGGCTTTCGAAAGAATTAAGATTATGTCTGGCATAATAACTTTTGAGCAAAGCGACCATATCAAAAGCATTCAAACGAGAGATACGTTTAGGATTAATGCGCATATCAGCCAGAGCATTTTTAATATCTTCCTCTTGTTTAGTAAAGGAAGAGAACTGTTGCATTTGTTTCCAACAAGGGATTTTGTTCAAATCAAAATCGCTCGGCAGATAATCTTTGACTTTCGGATTATCTTTATGCGCCAAAACATTTTGAAAATAAGGCGAAAGTTGTTCTTTCAAGGGATAATTGGCAAGACTGTGAAAATCGGTTTTAATCAAGAATTTATCCTCAGGAGAGATAAGGCTTTCGCGTCGATTGATAAAGGGGATTTTCTCTTCGGCAAAGAGTTGCACGATATTTTGCCGAATATCATTTTTATTACCGCTCAAGACATTAAGAATCAGTTTTTCGACAACAATTTTTTTAAAGAGCCACAAGCGATACTCGTTTGAATTTTTTTTATGTTTAGCAAGAAAGATATCATCAAGAAGATTTTTAATTTCGAGTAATTTATCTTGTCTCATTTGGTCATCGGCGACGATTCTGGAGCGTCTTTTATCTTGAGAAAGGACATTGAGAGCCTCAGTCAAGACGATACCATAGACCAAATCCTTAGCATTTGCATCATCAAAATGGGTTGTCGTTTTGCGAGCCATGGCGAAATCCTCGTCTATTAGCACCATCATTTAAGCTAGTATACCACACCGAAAGAAGAAAGTCTAATAAAAACATTTTTTCCCCACCCCAAGCCTTAATAAAATATTTTTCATTTAAGAAGCAAGCACGAGCACCGGCAAAGACGAAGAGTAAATCTGATTTAGGCGTAGTTTTTCCGAGTATTCTGCCCCGTATTTTATTATAAGGTTGGTGATATTTTTCTGATTTAGGCGCGGTCTTTACCGAGTATTCTGCCCCATAATTTAGCCAAAGGATTCTCATTCACGTCATAAGAAGAGATACGTTTGGGTTTAATCAATCTTTGCTCTTCGGAGCATTGGTGAATAAGTTGCAATTTTTTCTGACGTTTCAAATCCAAACTTTTACGTTTTTTTTCATCTAAAACATTTATAAAAACAGTTTTATCGCGCCAATTTTTATCCGTAAAGAGGTCAGTATCAAGGCGCGCCTGTTCAACATCACGCAAAAACATCTCCTGAACATATTCCCAAGAAACCTCCTTACAATGAAAAGATTGGCACAAAGAGGCATCGACAAATTCCGGCATATTATCAACCCTAAACAAACTGATTTTGGAATATGGCGCAAAGCACAACACATCCTGAGCATTAAGATCAACACATTCCAAGAGCAACTCGGCACAAGGAGAAAAATCGATATGCGGCGGCAGACGACGCACATTTTTCATCTCGACCTTAGCCCCGTCGGAAAAACCGAGCCAAGTAGCTTCCCCCAAGTCGCATTCGTTCAATCTGACTTTAGCGCAAGAAGAAAAATCCAGCCGCCCGTTAAGACGTTTCGCCTTTGTCAAATCAACTTCCGCCCCTTTTTTGAAGCGCAGTTGTGATTGCAAAGCCATATCACACTTGAACAACGTCACTTTTTTGCAGTTAGAGAAATCAATATCTCTCGGCAAATTGACCGAGTTAGATAAATCCACGGTAGCGTCATTTCCAAACTTAAGACACGAAAGCACCTCCAAATCATTATGACTTAAATCCGCAAAGCGGCACTTAGAAAAATCGAGTCCTTTAGGCATATTATTCACCTTAGCCAACGAAACCCTAGCACCATCGGCAAAACGCAAATTGGGTTGATTTTTCAAATCACATTGGCTCAAATTAACCACATCGCATTGAGAAAAATCGAGATTAGGCGGAAGATTGGTTGCGCCATTCAAATATACCTTTGCCCCTTTTTTGAAGCGCAAATTAGGTTGATTACTCAAATCACAGTTGCTCAAATCGACCACATCGCAGCACGAAAAATCGAGATTAGGCGGAAGATTGGTTGCGCCGCTCAAACGGACCGTTGCCCCTGTTTTGAAGCGCAAATTAGGTTGATTTATCAAATCACACTCTCTCAAATCGACTTCATCGCAGCAAGAAAAATCGAGATTAGGCGGAAGATTTGTAGCCTTATTCAAACGCACCTTTGCGCCATCGGCAAAGCGCAAATTGGGTTGATTTTTCAAATTACACCCGCTCAAATGGAGCACATCGCAGCAAGAAAAATCGAGATTATCGGGCAGCACCTGCACATTAAGCAATCTAACCTTCGCTCCGTTTCTGAAGCGCAAATTTTTGACATAAGACAAATCAAATGTTTCAATACACACCTCGCGACAAGCGGAAACATCCACTTCATCGGGCAAACGCGCCATACGTTTTTGAAACTCATTTCTGGACTTAGCATATTCTTGAAAAGTAAAGTTTGCCCCATCACGCAAAACAAGTTCGGCATTAGGTTCAAAGTGAGCATAAGTCAACGTCACCTCGCCAAATTGAGAAAAATCCACCCGTCCGTTATAACTCCGATTAACCTCGGTAAAGCATAGAGCCCCGGGTTGATACTTCCATTTTTGCACCAAATTTATTTTATCTCTGGGAATTTCCACCCTATCGCAAAGAGAAACATCCCACACCTCCGGCCACACCGGAACCGACGACATCTCCAGTTTGCTCCCCTTTTTAAGCGAGATTTTACGCACATTCGATAAATCGCAAAAGGAGGACAACATAAGCCCCGAACAATTCGGCGCCTCAATCACGGGCGGCAAAAGTATTTTTTTATCCTCATCATACACCTCAGAAGAAAACCCGAAATAAATAGTATGTTCACTCAAGCACACCAAGCTATCATATTCGGAAAAATCACGTCCGTTAATATTATCATCATACGTTATAAGCGTCCATACCCGCTCCGCGGAAGAAGCCAACCATCCGCAACGATTATGACGAATAGCGTCATCAAGTTCCTGTTCAAAGCCATGCGCCGCCGCCAATTTTTTACCCAAAACAAGGATATCTTCGGGCTGTTCGCGTTGATTAAAACACGCCAACACCACGTCTTTAAATTGCGTCTGTTCAGAGGTTGGAAGTTCGGCGATACAATGAAGCATATCTTTGATATTACGTTTGTAGTTAGTAGATTGGAGTATCTTCAAACAAACATCTGGAGTAATTTTTTCTTTAGGAAGGCGAGATTTTTTATCAGGAGAGAGGCGTCCTTTTTTATAGGGCATCAAAATATTTTCAACACCAATCACACCTATACAATCTACAATATCAACAAACATATACACATTTCTCATAATTTAACCTAAAAGCAGAATAACATAGATTTAAGAATTCGGCAACAAGAAAGTATCGTCATTTCGGCTCTACCCCTTCAATTTTTTTTTAATATCCCGATTTATCAACAGGGAACCATATACAACTTTATGTATTTTTAACATATTTTGCGCATTTAGGCGATTTTGATATATTGAAATTCATACACAAAAACTTTATATAATATGAAAAAGGATATACTTCACGAGGTTTTTATATGAATAATACGACATTTTTTTTCTCCGACACAACCGAGCAATTTCCCCCACATTCCCCCGACACAGAAGAAATAAGACGCAAAATAGCTATACAAAAACAGCGTATGCAAGAACGAGAAATCGGCGACGACGGCTATTATTTATCGCGGCAATATCAAGAGGATATAAGAGAAATATACGAGTTGGAGCAATCCGTAAAGGAACTTTCACACCATAAAAAAGAAATAACCCCAAGGCGATAATTTATATTACCATCCGCAAGACGGCGTACTCAAGCCCCTGCAAGACGGGGCGCTCAAGTTCCACCTGCACAAGGTTCGTTTAAGGCACCATGCGGCTTTCAATATCTTTAAAATAGTTTACCACATCAGGTTTAAGTTCGCTCACCGCCGGCTCATCACAAACCATAATCCCGTAGCGATGCATTTGTAAAATGCTGACCGGCCACATATGGTTAATTCCGTACTCAATTGCGTGCTGCACGGCCGCCGCCTTTTTCGACCCTGTAGCAATAATCATCACTTCGTCGGCATCCATAATCGTCCCCACGCCGACGGTTAAGGCCATTGTCGGCACTTGGCTTTCGTCGCCGTCAAAAAAGCGTGAATTTGCCTTAATCGTATCCCGCGTTAGAGTTTTGACACGCGTACGAGAAGACAGAGAAGAAGCCGGCTCGTTAAAAGCGATATGCCCGTCTTCACCCACGCCTCCGATAAACAAATGGATTTTGCCGTATGAACGGATTTTATCTTCATACGCGGCACATTCTTGAGCAAAATTCTTCGTCATTCCGTTCAAGATATTGACATTTTCGGGACGAATATCAATGTATTTAAAAAAGTTTTCTTGCATAAAGTAGTGATAACTTTGCGGATGCTCCGGCGGCAATCCGATATATTCATCCATATTAAAAGTAACGACATTTTCAAACGAGAGTTTCCCCGCCTTGACCATATCAATCAAGTTGCGATACATACCGAGCGGTGTTGAACCGGTCGGCAAGCCTAAAACAAAAGGTTTATCTTTCGTCGGGTGAAAGGCTTTGATTTTATAAGCGACATAATGAGCCGCCCAAAGCGCACATTCGTCATAGTTATTTTTAATAATCACGCGCATTATTTTTTCTCCCGCACAAATTTACCGCCGACGATTGTATCGACAAGATTAAAGTTTTCATCCATAATCAGCAAATCGGCATCATACCCCGGAATAATCATTCCGATACCGTTTTGTTTCATAATTTCCGCCGGATTAACGGAAGTCATCTTAACGGCATCTTCCACCCGCACGCCAAAGTCGAGCAGATTACGAAAACCGTCATACATGGTAATCCCCGAACCGATAATCACATCATCAGCTTTACGTTTGAAACATTTATCAAAATAGAATTCGGCATCATCGGGCGGAGTTGCGTGCGCAAATTTGAGAGCATCGGTAATCATGACCAATTTATCAATCGGCTTGCTCTGCATTAAAAGTGTAATCAATTTCGGATTGGTATGCACACCGTCGCCGATAAATTCGCAAGAAAGTTCCTGATGAATAAGCCCGGCGCCGACGACACCCGGTTCACGGTGATGCAATGGGCGCATCGCATTAAACATATGGGTTAAGTGCATAATTTTAACCTGCATACCCTCAATCATCTGCTCATAAGTAGCGTTGGTATGTCCTGCTTGCAAGATAATTCCTTGTTCGATGGCATAAAGAGCCAATTGGCGCATATTTTTGAGTTCGGGAGCGACGGTCATATTAATAATTTTACCTTTACCTGCCTTAACAATTCTTTTCATATAATCGACATCAACGGGAGAGATACCCTCGGCAAGTTGCCCGCCGATACGTTCGGGAGAAAGAAACGGACCTTCCAAATGGATACCCAAAATTTTCGCCCCTTTTTCTTTACCCATAGCTTTCAAAACGGCTTTAATTTTCTTCATCAAATCGGGTTCGGGAGTTGCGCCGATAGTAGGAATAAACGAGGTAACGCCGTGTTGCGCCAAGAACTCGGACATTTTCAAGATTGCCCCCGAGGTAGCGTCATCGGTAGAATAACCGCCGCTGCCGTGAATATGAGTATCGACAAATCCCGGAAGAAGGTTTGCGCCCATCAAATCAATAATTCGCACTTTAGGAGAAAACTTTTTCTGTTTAAAACGTCTTTCATTATAAACATCGGCAATTTTACCGTCTTTAATATAAACCGCGCAATTTTTCATAACGGAAAAACCGGCATAGACAGTTGCATTATGCAAACAAACAGCTTCACCACCCATCAGCAAACACTCCATAAAAATTCCATTTATGTCGATGATTGTGGCATATTATTAACGATTTGTAAAGAATTATTATCAGCAAAAATTTGCAAGCACCGTTATCTCTAAAAAGAAATCCAATAAGAAAAGGCTCGGCAACGAAGGAGTGAGTTGCGACTTTTAATCACACATAACCACCACTCCCCTTTGGTAAGTCAATGGCAATAAATTGCCAAAAGCTCGGCAACAGAATAAATTGCTTGAGCGCAGTACACAAAACTTTGCCCCACTCCCTTTTGCCGAGTCAAATAGATAAACTCTGCAACAAAATACAATTTTATATACTTTAAGCGATTATTTCCCCCAAAAAGACCTCATCAAAAAAAACAAGCCAACAAGTTTGCGCTGCAAACTTGCCCCAAAGGACAGCCTCAAGAACCTGCGCAATAAAAAACAGAGATTTCAGTTCTCACCAAATAAGCTCATAAAACATCAATCCTTCAAGTTTGCGCTGCAAATTTGCCCCAAAGGATAACCTCAAGAACCGGCGCAATAAAAAACAGAGATTTCAGTTCTCACCAAATAAGCTCATAAAACATCAATCCTTCAAGTTTGCATATGCAAACTTGCCCCAAAGGACAACCTCAAGAACCTGCGCAATAAAAAACAGAGATTTCAGTTCTCACCAAATAAGCTCATAAAACATCAATCCTTCAAGTTTGCATATGCAAACTTGCCCCAAA
>CASDOS010000030.1 GCA_949282205.1 uncultured Alphaproteobacteria bacterium
ATGCCATGCTGAAAAATCCTTTTTATTATGGTGAAATGGTAATCCGTGGTGAAAAAATGCCGCATGCTTACGAACCTCTTATTGCAAAATCATTATATGATAAAGTTCAGGAATTGCTTTCCGGTGGTAAAATACATACAAGAACGCAAGAATATGCTGGAATTCCGTTTGTATTTCGTGGGTTGGTAAAATGTGCCGAATGTGGTTGTACAATCAGTTCTGAAACACATAAAAAGAAAAGCGGCAGAACCTATACATATTTACGTTGTGGACATACTAAAAGAATCTGTAATCAGGAATTAGTCAGTGAAGACCTTTTATTGCAACAATTGGATGATGAAGTTTTTAATAAAATAAGACTTAGCCGCAACATTTTGGAACCTCTGAAAAAATGCGTACAGAAGCGATTGATTGAAGAATCTGACGCCAATATGATTATGAAACGCAAAATTACCACGGAATTAAATAATCTTGAAGCAAGAGAAAGACGGATTAAGGATTCATTTTTTGACGGCGATATTACCCGTGAGGAATGGCAGGAAGAAAGAGCTAATATTGTCGCTAAACGGGAAGAATTACAAAGAATGTCTGAAAAATACGCCGATATAAGCAAAGACATCCAAATAACCGTTAATGAAGTCTTGGATATTGCGACAACTGTTTCTGATATTATGAAAGAAGCGAATCCTACACAGCAAAATAAATTATTAAGCCTTATGCTTGCGGAATGTTATTTGGACGGGCAGAAGCTTATTTATAAATTGCAAAAGCCTTTTGACAAGCTGGTTAATCTCAAAAATGCCAATACCTGGTTTGATTTTGATAAATCCGACATCAAGGAATATGAAACCATGGCCGAGAAAGTGCAGATGTATAAGATTGAGAGGGAACGGTTATGCATGTAGGATTTGAAAAATAGGATATGCTGTATGGTCTTCAGGATTAGACATTTCAATGTCTTTAATATTTTTATATATGTATTCATCATCAAATAGATTTTCATAATCTATTGCTATATTGCATATTTTTTTTATTTGTTTTGAAATCAGTGAAAATAATATATTAACCCCTGAAGCTTCTTTTATTCTATCTTCATATTTCATATTTTGTAATTTAGTTAAATCTTGATCTTTATAAAAATAAGCTTCTGAAAGCATTAAAACGGCTCTAACTTGATTATTGGTAACAATTTTGCAAATATTGCTAATGGCTCTGTAAAATGTGGATTTATTGGTACCTGTAATTGGACCATAAAATGAGTATGTATTATTTTCGTAGATTATTAAAAATACGGGCATTAGTTCACTATCTGAAGATTGAGTTCTTTGTATTCGTGCAAGAACTATGTGATGATAAGAAAAAACTCTTAATAAATTCAAGTCGCAATTTAGTGCATCTTTCATATCCCAAATGCTATTTTTTAATGGCATTGCAGGAGTCAATAGTGAATGTTTTGGGTCTAAGAAAGTATAAATTTTACTTCCAACAGATAATTCTTTATCGGCATAATATAAATCTGCGGAAAATGTTAATTGTTTAATGTTTACACTATGGATAAGAGATTTAATTGAATTTTTTAATCTGGTACATTTGATACAAGAGCAGGGATACCTGCTGATGAGCTCTTGTATAAAGGAATTCATTATATCTATTCCATCTCGAATTATGGAATAAACATTAATTTCTTTTCCATTTTCTAAAAATGTTATGTTTGTACTTAAAAAAAGTTCAACGCTATTGGAATAATGGGTATCCAAAAAATTTTTTAAACATTGAAAAAGCTCGAGAAAATTATAATCGTTATCTATCGTTAATCTTGAGTTTGTTTTTTTTATAGAAAAATTTGGCAGGTAGTATTCTATTTCTAAAGCCTTTTCCAGTTTGAATGGATGTTGTTTTGATATTTCATTTCTAGTATTTTTGAACCAATTCATAGTACTATTGTTAAAGAATTTATCTCTGATTTGTTCATAATCTATTTTTAGCTCAGGGGTATTAAAACTTTTTTGTACAACAAACGTAATATTTCTCATTTCTGAAAAAAAGGCATCAAGTTGAGGAATTGTTTCAAATATATATTTTTCACAATCAACTTTATCAATTATGTCCAGAGCATTATAAAATTTTTGTAATGCCGGATAAACTAGACATTCATTACACATAAACAACCTCAATCAGTATTTAATTTGTTATTATACTATTGTTAATAAAATTGTTTAGCAACAAATATATTATTTAACTTATGATTTTAGCTCGGAAACCGTGAGTTAAGCATCACCAATTTAAAAGGCAGTCGGTAATAAGGCTGCTTTTTTCTTTTATTTTCAAGTCTTTTAGCGAGTTCGGATGTTTCATTTTCCAAAATAGTTAATTTTTCAATTTGTCCGAACTTTTTTCATCTAGTTTATTTGTTTTTCTTTACATTTTCAATTGCTTACTTATAATAGGGAGGGAATTAATTATTATTGTTTAACAATTTAAATTATTTTTTATGAAAAAAAGCGATGTAATTATTAAGAAAGAAGTTTTAGACGAAACGCAAAGTATAGTCGTAAACAAGCACAAAGATATCATCATTAATAAATACTCTAACTATGATGAAGATTCTCGTTTGATTAAAGATAGAGGACATTATGTGGAATATTTTACCACTATGCGTTATATTGAAAAATATCTAAAACCCGGAGCTAAAATTCTGGAAATCGGAGCAGCTACAGGTCGTTATTCTATAACTTTGGCTCAAATGGGATATGATGTTACTGCTGTGGATTTGACGCCTAAACATGTTGAAATCATGAAATCTAAATCTCAGGGATTGAACAACTTTAATTGTATGGTTGCCGATGCTCTGGATTTAAATATGTTTAAAGATGAATCCTTCGATTTGGTTCTAAATTTGGGACCAATGTATCATCTATTTCATCAAACTGATAAAGAAAAAGCTGTTACAGAGACTATCCGCGTTGCTAAAAAAGGGGGAATGTGTATGTTTGCATATATTCCTTGTGCTGCAATTATGTTAGGTTATGGACTATGCCATTTGCAGGCTGAAAACTTAAAATACCTAATGGATGAAGTTGGACGATTTAAAGATGTTCCCGAGGAGATATTTAATTGTTTTAATATCGAAGATTTCAAAAGATTATTTGACAATATTAATACGGAATATGTTACGAATGTTGCAACAGATGGAATAGCGTATGCAATGAAGGAACAGCTTGAACAGTTATCTGACGAAGGGTTTCAAACATTCTTAAAGTGGCATCTTTTGACTTGTGAAAGACCTGACCAACAAGGGTATAGTGCTCATCTTCTCTATATTTGTAAGAAGAATTAAATGTGGATGTGAATAAAATTAGCTCGTAAATTGTGAAGTAAACATCACCAGTAAAACAAAGGCTTTAAGTTAAATCTTAAAGCCTTTTTCTTTTAACTGTAGGTAAATAGTCATTCCCCTTTTTCTTCTCTATACTCTTGTTGTGTTTATTCTTTGCTCGTATATGCTAATTTTGCTCAAGGCTAATATCACACATTAGAATCGTTTCTTTCAGATATCTCTTAATTTATCTTTACTTTTCCATTTTCATTTGTTATTTTTCTTGACGGTGGAGTTAGATGAAGGAGTCTGTTCATCTAAGTAAATTTATCCCGAAGTCAGTCCTAAGGATAAAACTCCGCTTTTCTTTGATATAAAATTAAAAAGGAACATCATCCTCTATATCGTGTTTCTTGTTTTGCTTTTGAGAGACTTTTTTCCACTCTTCATCATAATTTCCGAAATCTTCATTTAAACCTTCATTATCTGAGTATTCAATATCCGAATCTTGATAATCGTTTGGATATTCATTCTTTTCTCTCATTAATTCAGCATTTTCTTTATGTTTTTTATTTGTATGCTTCCACATCCTTGTTAATAGGCTTTTTATCTTCCAATAGTACGATTTGAGTGCAATGATTATTTTTTTCTGCCAAGGTATATTTTCATACATCTTACTGATTATTTGTCCGTAAATATACTGTTGCAACCTATCAAATGGTAAATTGTCTTTTCCATATCGGCTAATCAAGTATTCAGATATTTGGCTGACTTCATCATTGTTTGCCAAAGGCAGACATTGTCTGATTTTTTCTTTTAACTGATGTTCGACTAAATCTCCGTCCGTAATTGCCAACTCATCTTCCTCATTGGCATAGACAACATCTTCTAATACGATATTATCCTCATATCCATCAGATTCATAATCATCATACTCTAAATCTTCTTCCTCATATTTTTCCCGATCATCAAATAATACCATTCTTTCATATTCAGAAGTGCTTTTTTCTGCCACTCTATCTTCTTCATCCAATAATGGATGAGTTTCTTTTTGATAAACTTCACTTATTTCTTCTTTGGAATATTTTGACATGCTGTTTTCCTAATTTTTAATCTGATGCAAAGCACTTTCCTTTGTTTATCATGTACGTTGTCACGCTTTTATCACCAATATATAGAGTTCCCAGCAATCTTCCCCATACATCATAATGTGGGAGGATTTGTCCTTTGAAATAAATTTCATGTTTATGTTTGGCTAATAAATCCGATAATATCTGTTTTGATTCTTTGCCTATAGATACTACTTTTTCTGCCGTTAAATTTTGTTGCTTGGCTTGTTGACGAGCCTTGGCTGTTCTTTTTATTTCATTGCACTCGATATCCGTAAATCTGATTGTTTGTACCGTATTCAGATTACCTTGCCATTTTTCCAGAAACACAATAACCGTATCTCCATCTATAACTTTATAGTCATAAACCTTCTGCATACGAGTATTATATAAGAAAACAGATGTCATGCATAAGCACAAAACGCTCCATATTACTATTTCAGGATGTTTTGCCAGAAACTCTTTATATTTATTCATGTTTTCCTATTTATCCGCGCAAGTAAATGGTCTGCATTGAGCTTCTTTCAATAAAAATTCATTAGCATTGATATCTTTTGCATATATGATACCGACTAATCTATCGCCATTGCCTGTTTTACAAACTTTTTCGGGCGTTTCTACAAAATACACATCCTCTTCGTATAATTTTAGCAAACTTGATAATTTTTCTTTTGCTCGCTTACCTTGTTTAATAATTTCTTCTTGTGATAAATTCCATTCTTGAGCCTGCTTTGCTAATTTGCGTGATTTTTTGCTGGATTCTGGACAATCAATATCTGCTAATCTTATTGTTGCGTATGTCTTTCCATCAATAACACCCTTAACTGTATCTCCATCCAATACTTCGGTGACTACTAATCTTACTTTAGATTTATCCGTATTATTGCTTACTTCGGCAAAAACATTGGTAAACGCTGCACTTGCAAATAGAATAGTCATTAACGGTAATACGATTTTTTTCATAATAAATCTCCCCATTATTTCATTAAAAGAAAACCACCTTCAAAAAGGCGGTCGGAGAGTTCGTAAATCATATATGGTTAGATGACTCTTTTAGCCTTTCAGACTATTTTTTCAAGGATCAAGATAGTCTTTGGACATACGCTAAAAGCCCCCCGACCTTCATCGGGGATAGATGCCATTGTCTTTTTACAATAACTAACGATGTTATCCAACACCGAACCATATAAAAGAGCTTACGACAGCTCCGCACCTTTCTCAAGGTACTATTTTATGCTATAAAATTGTGAGTTAATTTCAAGTTAAAAATATTTTTTAATATCTTTATTCCTTAATTATGAATTTATGCAAACATTAGGAAAACTTTTAACCTTTAAGTTTTATGATGATGGATGTTAAATTTGTACTTCCGGTTGTTTAAAATGAAACTAATTACAGAACTTGATAAAAATCGCTTAAGGAAAATTCAAGATTTATATAATGAAGCTTTTCCTCAAGCTGAGAGAAAGTCTTTTGATTTATTGCTTAAAACCAGAGATAACGGACATGCAGAGATTTTATCTGTTGAAAATGAAAATAACGACTTCTTAGGTTTGGCCATTACGGCTCAATATCAGGATATGGTCTTGTTAGACTACTTTGCTATTTCTCCTCATCTGAGAAGTGCCGGTATCGGTTCTAAAGTTTTTCAACTTCTAACGCAGCGTTACGCTGATAAACGTTTCTTTCTTGAGATTGAACGTGCAGATGTTACGGCTAATAATCAACTCCAACGTCAAAAAAGAAAAGCATTTTATCTCAAAAACGGTATGCAAAATGTGCCTTTCTCTGTTAATCTTTGTGGTATTGAAATGGAAATTTTAGCTTATCATTGTGAATTAAGTTTTCAAGATTATTTCAATCTGTATCATAACTTGTTTGGAGAACGTATCTCTCGACATATATCTTTGATAAAATAAATAGTATAGAGGAGATTTTGTTTATATGATTGATAACTATGAAATTGCCCCTGCAAAGATTGTTGACTGGCCCGATTTGCTTTATATTTTTGATAAAGCCCTCAGAACTACGGATAATCTGTCTGATGATGATTGGAAAGCTTTGTATAAAAATCTTATGTCTTTTTCATATCCTACTTATGACACATATGTTTTCAAAAAAGAGGGTAAAAACGTTGCTTATATCAGTTATTGGCGCGAAAAAAAACTTATTAAAATGCTCTATGTTCTTCCTGAATATATGAATCAGGGAATTGCGAATCTTCTTATTCAATACATCTTAAACATTTATCATGAAACGATGACTATCGGTGTTAAAAAGAGTAATGAAGTCGCTTTGCATCTTTATACAAAATACGGTTTCAAAATATATAGTTCTGAGGATTATGATACTTCCGGCATTTATTATCCTCATTATGTTTTGATAAGAGAATATATTCATACCTGAAGCTCCTTAGCTTTTAATTGAACTTCTTATCCTTTTTCATAAATAATCGGATATCCTTCATCTTCCGATATGGGTTCGTAGCGTTTTAGCAGTGTTTTAAAACAGTTTTCATCAATCAACAGTTCTTCAGTATTATTTTTCGTTCTTGCCAATACCCTTTGCTTGGCTTTCTCCATATCGCATTGTAACGCGTAGAAAATGATATTTGGTGTCAATTCTTTACCCCACTGATAATATAAGTTCCTTTGCTCCCTTGTCCAGAAACCGTAATCTAATATCACATTTTTACCTTGCTTGATGGCCTTTTCTGCTTCGTTGCGGATAAATTTATCTACCTCAATATACTTTTCCTCAAAGTTATCGGGATTTCGTCCATATCGCTCCAACATAATTTCATCGTGCGTAAAACGTAATGCCGGCAATTCCCGTTCCAACTTTTTGGCTATTGTTGTCTTGCCAAAACCTAAAAATCCACACATTAAATAAATTGTCGGATGAAAGCGAAGCAATTCGTGCTTAAACCATTTTTCTTGAAATGATATTCTTTCTTCTATTTCCGCATTTGACGGGAAAATGTCTTCGGGAACAATAATCAGCTTGTCATCATTATCATCAAGACGGTGTACAACTCCTACACATTTGCCTTCAAAGTCTTTTAACGGAGTGGCAATGCCTAATACATATGCGTCTAATTCTTCGCCGTCGCCTGATGTTGTATTAGGAATATAACCATAATTGACCTCATATATAAATCCGTATTTAGGGTGTTTGCTCCCCAATGGTCTGTCTATTTTGACTTTTAATTGCTTGCCTAAATATTGCTCGTTCTTATTTTGCATATTTTATCAATAAATTCTCTTATCGCAGAAATTCTATCATCTTTTGTTGTGCAACGGGATTTATTTCATGTCCCATGCCGCGTATTGTTTCATCTTCCGGTTGAAACCCCAGTCCCTCCAAAGTTTGTTTTGTCATATATATACTATTTATCGGAATAACTCTGTCATTATCTCCTTGTATCAACAAAATGTCCGGTTCTGATATTATCATATCTTCTGTGAAATCTTCTGTTAATAACAAAGGTACACCCGATAATGATACAACTCTTCCGATGTGGTTCGGATTGGTCAATCCGGTTAATAAAGCCATCAGTCCGCCTTGCGAAAAACCGGCCACATCTATGTTTTCATAAGGAATTTTCAAGTCATTATGTATCTCATCCACCAAATCATGCAAAACAACAACATTGTCTACCGCATCATTCAGCATCCGCTCATACATTTTTATATCCGCCATTTCCGCCCCAAATACCGGTATCACAAACCATTGATAACCCTGATGTGGGGCTCTGTCCGGTGCAGTTGGATAGTAAAATGCCGTATTTTCCAAATCTTTTTTTAACCTGTTTGTCATCCATTGTAATTTATCACCGCTTTGTCCGTAGCCGTGAATGATTATTAATGCCTTTTCGGGATTTTCCGGCACATAAGATAAGGTTTCTGCAAAGGCTAAATTGATATTAACAATTAGTGCAAACGCAATTACTATACAACTTAAAATTTTTTTCACTTTTTGCTCCTTCTTCATTTTTTATAGTATAGTCTTTTTTTTCTTAAAATCATCTTAAACTTTTAGTTTTTTCGTTGATGCGCACCATATCCCTTGCCAATACAACGACCGATACTTTCTATTTTTTTTACGATATCACTTTGGGAAAAGCCTTGTGTCGGTTTATGCGGATATAATTCATACAACTTCATATATTCGACACTATTTACATTAGGCATAACTACATTTGCTCCGGCTTGGAGTGCTTTTATTCGCCCTTGCGGATGTAAACTTTCCATTGCGGTCGTTGCCGGAATATTGATATCCGGCATCAGCAAGCGCATGACGGCCATCGTGCGTAACGATAATTCCAGCGTTCCTCCAGTTTCTTTAGCCAAAGGTGTTTGTGGATGTGGGATAAAAGGTCCAATCCCTGCCATATCCACGCTTATATCCTTTAAAAACAACAAGTCGTCCGCAATACTCTCTATACTTTGTTCCGGCAACCCTACCATAATTCCCGAACCCAATTCATATCCCAATTCTTTTATCATCAGCAGGCATTCATAACGATGTTGCCAACTCATATTCGGATCTAACTTATGATACAAGTCTTTATCGGTTGTTTCTATCCGCATTAAATAACGATCTGCTCCGGCTTCGCGAAAGGCTTTATATTCTTCATAAGTGCGCTCTCCTATGCTTAGTGTTATTGCGACATCAAATTTTTTTATTTTTTCTATTATTCGGCACAGACGCTCTTTGTTATAATACATATCTTCCCCAGATTGCATAACTATCGTCTTAAATCCCATCTGTGCTGCTTTTTCTGCCGTTGATATTAATTCTTCTTCGCTCATTCGGTAGCGGCAGATGGTTTTATTGTCTTTTCTTATACCGCAATACATACAATTATTGCGACAAATATTTGAAAACTCTATCAGCCCTCGTAGATGTACATCATCTCCTACATTTTCTTGGCGAACTTTATTCGCTTTTTGCCAAAGTTGTTGTTCTCTTCTTTCATCTGATAATATGCGAATTATCTCTTTTTTATTTAATATCATCGATTGCGCCTTCTATAAAGCCTCCTCCGAGAACATAACCTTCATCATCGTAAAAAACAGCTGATTGTCCGGCGGCCACCGCTTTTTGTTTTTCAAAAAATCGTATGTAGGCGCTATCGTCCGTATAGGGAATATACTCGGCGGCTACTTCTGCTTGTGATGAGCGCAGTCTGACTTTTATTTCACTTTTTTCTCTTAAAGCTGAACACGATAACCATGTCAAATCTGTGGCTAACAGCGCTTCTTTGTAACATTCTTCTTCATATCCTAAAACAACTTCGTTCTTGGCTTTATTGAGCTTTATTACATACAGCGGACGATCCGCACTTACCCCTAAACCTCGACGTTGCCCAACCGTATAGTTCCATATTCCTTTATGTCTTCCTAAAATTTTACCTTCAGAATTTACAAAATTTCCTTCTTCGGGTGCTGTTTGTATAATATCGTTAATATCTCCGGTATAAAAATCTTGACTATCCGGTTTATCGCTTACATTTATTCCATATTTTCGCGCTATTTCCCTCACCTCCGCTTTGGTATATCCGCCAAGCGGCATTAATATTTTTGCCAGTTGTTCTTGTTGCAAGCGATACAAAAAATAGCTTTGATCTTTTTTTAAATCCACGGCTCGTCGTAACTGGTACCTTTGTAGCTCTTCGTTATATGACAATCGCGCATAATGTCCGGTTGCAAATTTGTCAAACTCTATTCCTTGTGCCTTTGCACTTCTGGGTAATGCCTCAAACTTTATCGTCGCATTACAAATTACGCATGGATTGGGAGTTCTTCCCGATAAATATTCTTGCTTGAAATTTTCTAGAACCAATTTTTGATATTGTTGACTGCAATCTATTACATGATAGGGAATATCTAACTTTGCGCATAACTCTTTTGCAGCTTTTATATCCTCTTCTTCATGTGGGGAAAAACACCCTTCTTTTTGTGTGTTAATTTTGTAATTTAGCTCTTTATCCCATATCGACATGGTCGCACCGATAACTTCGTGACCCTGCTCTTTTAATATGCACGCAACGGTCGAGGAATCTACACCCCCGCTCATTCCTACAAGTATTTTCATCTATTTCCTCTTAGTGAAACGGTTAATATTTTGATTCACCAAAGAAATATAAAAATTCAAAGTTTTTACTTTCTTTGACTGTCCTAATATAATATGGCTTTATTCTTTTAGCAATAGAAAAATCTTGCATACTTTTGGCTTTCTTCTTGTTTTTTATTGACAAAAAAAATTTTTTTTACTATGTTGGTATCGCTTTATTTATATTTATCTAAATTATTTGATATGAAAATTTTATTATGTTTGTTGCTTTCGATGTTAGTGACATCGTGCAACGGTGATTTGTTGTGGGTATCAAATGCTCCTAAATTTGCTTTTCTCTTTATTATTTGTATCGGAGTTGGTGCTCTTTTAGGCTATTTGATAAGTATCAAACCGACGACACATATCTCTACCAGAGCTCACTATGTTGTTAAAAAGAAAACTATTCCCTATCTCTGCTACGGTGGATTAGCGGGAGCTGTTTTAGCCTATGTTTTATCAGTATTTTAATCTCATAAATTTAATAATATGAAAACACTTGTTCTTTTTCAGATCTTGTCTTCTTTGTTGACTGGTGAAAATAATTCTTGGTTCTTTCCTGAGTATTACTTGACTTATTTGCTGTTTATGCTTGTTGGGGGTATTCTTGGTTGCGTTGGGGGTTATTTGGGGGCTAAAATGCCTAATTTTGATTATAAGGAAGAAACGTTTACTCTTAAACAGTTGCTCCCTTGTATGGTGCTGTGGGGGATTATCTTAGCCGGTATTGGGTTTATGATTGCTCATTTGTATATTTTGAGCTGGATTTATTAAACCTTTTTTTCTTTGAGTCAGAAAGTTTTCTTTCTGACTCTTTATTTTTTCCTAAACAAAATCTTGACAAAATGCAAATATAGTGCTATTAATGCTATAAATTTGTTTTATAGAAAAGGTTAATTCTGATGCCACAAAATAATACTGTCAAATTTTATGATAAAGACTTGTTTAGTACCATTGTTGCTTCTCAACAAGGTATTAATGTTGATTATGACCCTAAATCGGTTTTTGGAAGTTATTCCAGATCTGTTGAAGAGCAAAGCGCTGCTTTCCTTGAAAGTTATGTTAATGGGGAAATCGTATTAGAGCCCGGTACTGAAGATTTAATGCAAAGTTTTTTAGTTTCTCTTAAAAAATCAAAATATCACAGAATTTCAAGTATCGTCAGAAAAGCTGAGGATACATTTAAACAAACTACTATTCGGCAATTTAAAGAACTTGAAAAGGCTAATGCGTTTAAAAATAGTCATTTCAAAATCCTGAATAATAAAAAAGAAGCTCTTCGGCTTAGCTCCAAAGATATGCTAACTATTGATGCTTTACTTAAAAATGATTTGGGCTATTCAACGGTTAAACTTCAAAATAAATTAAGAAGTTTTGCTGAAGAGAAAATTCGCAGAACTCTTAGCGGTGAATTCCCTCAAGATGAAGATTTTGCCAAATTAACCGAGTGTTTCGGTACTTATCAGCAAAAACAAAGAATTCGTAATCAATTAAACCCTAAGCCTGCCCAAAAAGAAAGCGATAGCCTTCCTAAAAAAGATTATACAGCGCATATTGTTTCTCTAGATGGTAAAAAAGCTCCAGAAACTCAAAAAAATGAAAATAAATCTTCTGCACAGAGCGTTTCTTCAGTAAAGAAAAATACGGCAGAAGCTAAGGCTAAAGTTGAACCTACCCCTAAAAGTTCTAAACCTAAAAAAGAAAAGAGAATCAGTAGCCTTTGGGGTAAAGTCTGGAAATGGACGAAAAGAACTGCTGTTGTTGCCGGTTTGGCCGCTCTAGGTTTTTTCGGTGGTCGATTTGCTCATAATCAATTTAATAAAACTTCTAACGCTCCACATAAAGAGAACACAGAAGTTAAAGTTAATACTCCTGTTAAAACTAAAAAAGTTGTTGAAGATACCAAAACCGCAGATTTTTCTAAAGAATTGTCTGCTCTCGAAAAAGCCTATAAAAATCGCTTTGATACCTCTTTGGAGATTATTTTAGGTGTACAAAAACGTAATCAACTTTATCAGAAAATTGATAATTTAGCTAAAGAGGGAAAAATTCAATATAAAGACGGAACAACCCGTGAATGGTATGCTCATGCTTTTACTATGTATAACCAGTTGGCTCCTTACTCTAAAGAAAATAAAGTTATCAAAGACTTGCTTGCAGGTAAGGATGTCGATAAAAATTATATCAATTCTTTAGTGGTTAAAGCCGGACGTAATGGTAAAGGTATTGAGGCTTCAGGTTCTTATAGCGCATTTGATAAAGCGGATAAATCTTTGCAGATGAAGCATATCAAAAACCGAAAAGCCGTCAAAATGGCTGAAAAAGCCGCTAAAATGGCTCAAATGCAGCAAACCAGATAATCTTAAACTTCCCTATAACTGTTGTTTTTAGTTATCTTACACTCAGTTCTGCTCTTATTCGGGACTGAGTGTAACTGTGTCGAAACTACGCCTTCCCGTGCCTATAAGTGTGGTTAAACCGTAAGTACCTGTTTATTGAAGATATATATTTACCTAATGCTTTATAACATTAATTCTTGTGCTATCTTTTTCCCTATTTCCGTTTGAATGCTCTTAATTGCGGATTGCTTAAATTCTCCTAAATTTTTATCCGCATATTCCTTTTCATAGTAACGAGCTTGTATAAGCATATCTATCTTATCTAAATCATTGGCTAATTTCGCCTCAGGAGTTTGATTTGCCTCATATTCCGCAAATAATTCTATTAAAAGGGGAAAATTAGCTTCTTGCGCTATTTCTTTCATTGCTTTTTGCTCTCTTTCCCCTTTTGTGGAGTAGGCGGCATCTTTAGGAGTTATGTCGCCTATCTTGCTTTCTGCCAAATCATGACAGATACATAACTTTATAACATGATTAAAATCATATTCTTTTTTTATTGAGGTCGTTGATAAATACAATGCTATTAACGACATTTGCCAACTGTGTGCGCCGACCGTTTCCGGATTATCTATATTTGTCCGTAACCAACCACTGCGCGGTAGATATTTTATTTTTTCCGAATATTTCAAGAGTTGTTTCATTGTCTAACTTTCATTGCTTTAAATTTATGCTAGACTGGTTATTATTTTTTATCAAGTGCATTTTATGCAATATTTGGAGAATTTCATTTTTTTGAGGACAACGTCGGCTAAAAACTACTCGATTATTAATTACTATTTGTGGCGGATATAAAATGCGTAAACGATATAATTCTTCCAACTTGCTGATCCTTTCTATAATATAATTTAAATTTTGTTCGCTTAAAACCTCATCTACATTCTGATATGTCGTTGCATATTCCGGATACGTCGTTGGGCAATAAATCTTCACATTTAGCATTTGTTTTCTCCTATCTGCTTTTTATTATGTGTAGATTGTTGCCGTTGTGAATTATTTTTTATTTTGGCATAACATTGTATATATTTTGCATCTTTTGATTGAGAAATTTTGCAGAAAATCACTGCAGAATCTTATTTTTTTATGTTTTTGGAAAAAAAAATCTAAATTAAGCCCTATATCTGTCTGCCTTTTTATTTAATTTCATTATGTTATTTAAAAACGCACTCGGTGTTTTGAATATAAAAAAGGAGGCTTTGCTGCCTCCTTAAAACTTAGATTTTTTTCTATAAACGATATGTGGCTTCATTGCCATATTCGTCATAGAATCGAACTAACGCGCTACCATTTCCGGTTGAAACCTCTATGTAGGTATAACCGGACCGGTATGTCGCCGTCTGATAGCGATACAAATCCAAATATGATACACTAGCACCTATTTGCACTTTTAACGTACTGTTGTATCGCGTCAATATCATATCACCGATATCCAATCTAGTCGGCGCATCCAGCGCTCCCCAGATATAATATCCTAACAGATTGTCAAAGAATCTGTTGCGGTACAGACTATGACAGATAAATCTGTTATGATATCCACCCCATGTGTACCAATACCACCTATCAAATACGCAATGATAAAGATGATGCATATAACTGTGGTGGTGATGGAATACCGGTCGCCATGGACGGTGCGGCGGTGGCGGGGGGGGTAAATGACGACGAGGTGCCGGACCTACATGACGACTTGGAGCCGGTGCATGACGAGATGCTACCCCTGTTCGGCTTTCTCCTCTGCGAACATCACGCTGCGCAACGCGTGACGATGGCATACCCGATACTCGTTCATAGCTCCATCCTGAGCTGTTTGAACTCCTCACGCTACTGCGATTGGTTGTAGTCGGGCGAGATACCGTTGTCCGATTTGTCGTTCTTGTGCCACTCACTGTTTCTCGACGCTGTGGCGTACTGCTCCTCACGCTACTACGATTGGCTGTAGTCGGGCGAGATACCGTGCTGCGGTTCGTCGTTCTTGTACCACTCACTGTTTCTCGACGCTGTGGCGTACTGCTCCTCACGCTACTGCGATTGGTTGTAATAGGACGTGATACCGTACTGCGTGTCGTGCGAGATGGGGTAGCATATGACCTGGTTCTCGGAGCTGGGCTGCGACTTACTGTCGAACTGCGGCGTTCAACTCTTGTTGTACTTGAACGTCCTCCTCCTCTTTCTCCTCTCTGCGCGTAACCTTCAACTGCAGAAAGAATCATAACCAAAATAGTTATGATAAAAATTTTCGCTTTCATATGTATATGTATTTAATAGTTTTCTGCTATTAAAGTAACATATATTTTCTTCACTGTCCAGACTTTTTTGTCAAATTAAAACCTTAAGCAGTAAATCGCTCCACTTTGTTACGCCCGCTTGCAGATTATCAAACTCGGTATCTTTTATCTCGATTACAGCATTTTCCAAACCGATATCTTCGCCACAAATCGCCGCAGCACCGGTATTGTATTGACGCATATCATACGGAACGTTCGCATCAACTTTTAAATCCTTATGCGTTTGCAAACTCTTTAACAGTTTTTCGGTTAAATTATTTGGTGTCACATACAAAATTCCGGCATTCCACGGACGGTATGTACCACCGCGTAACTGTGGGGTAAAACCGTGAATCGAGAAAATTTGCGGCTTTATACCCTTGCTTTGCAACTCGGCTATCTTGTTTTTTATCGCTTGATAATACGGACGATGGTAATTTTCGATACGATATTTACGCTCCTTTTCACTTAAGTTTTGGTTACCGGGAATAAGTATCTTATCACTCTCATCCAAAATCAAACTGTCTTCATTTTCTCGACGGTTATAATCTATAAAAAGCCTTGAATATCTTGCTATAAACGCCGTACACCCCAGTTTTTGCGCAAGAACTTCCGTTAATTCTTTGCAGCCTTTGTCACGAGCGATATGAGTGTCCAACTTATCTGCCGATAAACCTAAATTGTTGTAGGACTCCGGTATCTGTGATGATGCGTGTTCGCATGTCAATATTAATCCGCTTGTACTATTCGGATTAATTATCTCAAATACTTTATTTTGCTCTTGCATCTCTTACCCTCTTTAAGAACCAACTGTTGTAATACCCAAATTTTCCTGTTGCATTGATTGCATCCGCTACATGGCGCGCATATACATTCTCTTCATATATCGTATGTGCATCAACCGTTTTCTCCGGCCGGTATTGATCATACGGCTTTTGATAATAGTAACTTAATCTGCCCATTACCGTCTTACTATCTTCAACTTGATTTTGCATCCAGTTAAACTTATTAGCTATCGGGCGATTAATATGGGTCCCTTCATTATTGACCGCACTGTTTACAAAATCTCGATTGAACTGTAAAAATGCTTCGACATATCGTGGATTGAAATTCGCATTCATGTAACGGAATTCCACTGTCTTTGACGGCATGATGTTTAAAGTTTTATATTTATGACCGAATCCTACCATTTCTCTTAATTCCGTCAAATCATCACATAAATCTGTCATTACGCATAAAAACGGATAATCGCGCTTACCGTTTGAACTCAAATTGCGGCTTATATATGTGGCGTACAATAAATTATTATTACGGCGCTCGGGGGCTGCAAAATTGCCAACAATCGTATCTTCATGCTGCATCATGCGCTTTATTAATCTTTTATATGTATTTAAATCAAATCCTTCCGCGGAAACGTGTTGGTGCAAAGAGCAATGCACATTGGCATGACCTTTATCAAAAGAATCCATTATGCGTAAGCACTCTTTTTCATCTGCTTTTGACGTCATAATCCGGGAAGCATATTCTACCGGTGCCAAGCCTTTCATCGCGGCAAGACTCTCATCTCGCTCAATCACTCCGGCGGCTTCATTATCCGTATATACTTCCGGATTTTTGCTGCTTGTGTATACCTTTTTCCATCCATGCTTTTGTTTTAAATATTCAATCAATTCGGCATAATCCCCATATTCTTCCGGTACATAAAATTCTAATTCGAATCCATTGGGACGATATTTTCCGTAACTCATACCAGACATTGTTTCTAATTGGAATTTTTCTTTATAATCGCGATATTGGTCGGTTTTATATTCTTCACTCATCCGATTACGCAAAGCTACGAATCTCTGGGTTGATTGTTTTCTGTATTTATAACTGTATTTCTCGTTGTAACGATAATCTTTTGCCATATTCGTACGCAAATAATTATCTGTTACAAAACGAGTTTTTTCAGCAACTTTTTCATTATTAAAGGAATTATAATGTTCAGAAATTTTGTTTAAGATATCAACGGAAACGGCTAGGCCATGCATGTGGGAATATGGATAGTTCGGTTTGTATGTCCAGTTACCAAATTCGGCAACGTAATCATGTTCGCTCATGAAACTATATGCAAATTGACGAAATTCAAAGCTAAACGTTTCTATTTTGTCTATTATTGCGGATAACTCTGCATCTTTATGCAATATTCCAGATTTGACCGAACAGAACTTTTCACAATCTATGTTGTAGTTTTTTACGCTTTCGGCATATTCTTTTACAAAATTATCAAAGTGCTCACTCGTATTTTCAGGATAACGACGATTAAAATATTCTGCCAATTCCGCAAATGGCTCTATCATTGCGTCTATATGCCAATCGTAGTAAAATTGTTTGAAACTTTTGCGCCCCGTTGTTTCAAAATAATCCGCAAAGGCTTTCTCGGTGACGGCTACTGATTCCGGTGTTCTTTCCGAACTCTGCTTATTTCTGGTATTTGATTTATTTGACATTGGTTTCCTCATTGTAATTTTTTAATTTATCTATTCCCTGTTGATATCTTAAAGCCCTCTTTTCTATCCTCTAAGTGTCCGGGCTTTAAGCTGTAGCGAAAAGCACTTAGAGCAAGTGGCTAATAAGGAGAGCAATCATAATGAGGAGGAGAAGAATTCGCAACATAGAAGATGCTTGTAAGCTATCCATGCTCAAAGCTCCTTCCAATCTATTTCTGTTGCCTACGGCTGCCATTTAATTAGCCTTTTCTTCCTTTTGTTCAAACTAGGTGTTAGTCTATAAAAAAAATATTTAAATTGTCAATACTTTATTTTAGCTGTTGAAAAAAAAATCAGCATTTTATCAAACTGATAATCGGTGCATTAAACTTTAATTCTTGGGATAACTCTGTTAATTCGATTAAAAACAAATAGCCAGACACCTTTCCTCCTGCCCTTTGTATAATCTTATCTGCTGCCTGTATTGTTCCTCCTGTTGCAAGCAAATCATCCACTATTAAAACTTTTTTACCCTTTTCAATAGCGTCTTTGTGCATTTCTAACGCATCCATTCCATATTCCAATGCATACTCTTCGTGTATGACTTCGGCAGGTAATTTCCCAGGCTTGCGAATAATAACCAAACCGGCTCCTTTTTTATATGCTAATGGAGCTCCGATTAAATATCCCCTACTCTCAATCACCGCAATATAATCTATATCCATATCTTTTATTTGCTCGTACAGATTATCTATTATCGCTTTGTATGTTTGTGCATCTTTAAGGGCTGTGGTAATGTCTTTAAATAAAATGCCTTTTTTCGGAAAATCTTTAACATTACGAATATGGGATAATATTTCTTCAGGTGTCATTTTTCCTCGCTTTCTTGTTTATTTTATTCAAATTATCCAAAAGCTAAATAAAAAAATATGCAAAAATCAAAATTAAATTATTGACATTCAAAAAAGCCTCGTATATAAACTTCTTCGTTGACGATGCCGACATAGCTCAGTTGGTAGAGCTACTGATTTGTAATCAGTGGGTCCGCGGTTCGAGTCCGTGTGTCGGCACCAGTTTTAAAGCCATTGAATTTCAATGGCTTTTTCTTTTATTCATCCCAATATTTCTTCTTTACCCTTCGAACGTTTTGGCTACTTCTTTCATCCATTTGCTGATTTCTATGTGTTGCGGACAATGTCTTTCACACATTTTGCACCCTACACACGATGAGGCTTTTCCATGCGTCTTAATCAAATTTGCATAATACATCCTCTGTGCGTTAAACGGCTTATCCATACGCTCCTGTTTCTCTGCATTATACAAAGCAAAATAATCCGGTATCGCAATTTTCATCGGGCAAAATTCTACACAGTATTTACAGGCTGTACAGGGAATCGTTACCGCTGCGTGCAATGCCTTGACCGCATTTTCAACTACATTCATTTCTTTATCATCAAGCGGCTTAAAGTTTTGCATGTATGATGTATTGTCCTCCAATTGCTCCATATTACTCATACCACTGAGCACCATCATCACTCCATCTAAACTTGCCGCATAGCGAATCGCCCATGATGCTACCGACATATTCGGTTCGGCTTGTTTAAATATCTTTTCCACACTTTCGGGAACAAGGGCCAAACTTCCACCTTTTACCGGCTCCATTACCACTACCGGTTTATTATATTTCTGAGCAACTTCATAGCATTTACGCGACTGGATACTTACATTGTCCCAGTCTATGTAATTAATTTGCAACTGCACAAAATCTACTTCCGGATGTTCTTTTAACACTTCTTCCAATAACTCGGGTTTGTCATGAAATGAGAACCCTATCTTCTTTATCTTTCCGGCTTTTTTCTTATCCGCAATAAACTGAAACGTTTTATATTTACGCGCATTGTCTATCGTGTTGGCGTTTACATTATGTACCAAGTAATAATCAAAATAATCCAAACCGGTTTTCTCCAGTTGTTTATTAAATATTTCCTCTTGATCTTCCGGCTTTTTTAAGTACCCTATCGGCATTTTGCTCGCAACCGTATATCTATTTCTCGGATAACGCTCTACCAGAGATTTTCTGATAGCCACCTCACTCTCATAGCCCATATACATCCATGCCGTATCAAAATATGTAAAACCTCTCTCCAAAAATGTATCGACCATTTTATTTAATTCTTCATAATCAATAGATGTTTGGTCTTCCTTGTTTTTTAGCGGTAACCGCATAAATCCGAATCCTAATTTATTGTGTGTGTTTATTTGTGCTTTAACCGAATCCGATACCGCTATTTTTTCCGCAAGTGTTAATTTAGGCAAAGCTGACAGCGCAAACACAGCTAGCGTACTCATCAAAAATTCTCTTCTATTCATTGAAAAATCTCCTCTTTGTGTCGTTTGTTGCTTGTAGTATATTTTTTAGAGGGTGCTCTAAGTCAAGAGCTTTTTTTATCCCTTTAACAAAATCTTAGTTTCTGTAATCTAGTTTATGTTTATAACATCATTTAATTTTGTACAAGGATTGTTTTATGCCTGAACGTGTCAAATTTAATATCAGCGTCAGCTTTCTTATTAAGGAAAATACACAAATTCTTCTTTTCTATAGGACTGACGGCTATTTCCATGATGGTTGGTGGGTTCTTCCCGCTGGTCATGTTGAAGAAGGTGAAACCGCAACTGATGCCGTTATTCGCGAATGTAAAGAAGAACTTAATATTGATGTTTCTGCCCCTAATGTAAAATTTGCCCATGTTGTCTATAATCTGTCGGGCGAAAATAAACGGATGGATTTCTATTTCTATGTGCAAAATTATAAAGGAACTTTATGTAATTTAGAACCTGATAAATGCGAAAAAATGATGTTCTTTGATTTGGATAATCTTCCTGATACTGATAAAATTGCCCCGACGACTTTATTAGCTTTACAGTGTATTGCGCAATCCGTTCCTTACTCGGAGAGAAAATAACTTTTTTTATATAATCTTATTATTTTTAATTTATTTTTTACTCTCTTTCTATATTCTTTTTCTATACTGAAAGGAATTATATGTCTGATTTTACTGTTACAGAATTACTACTGCTGCAACTCTTTTTGATTATTCTTAATGCTATTTTTGCTTGTGCCGAAATTGCCGTTATTTCCATTAATGATACACGACTTAAACGTTTGGCCGAAGGAGGCGATAAGCGCGCACAGAGACTTGTTTCTCTTACAGCGCAGCCGGCAAAATTTTTAGCAACTATTCAAGTTGGTATTACTCTTGCCGGTTTTCTCGGAAGTGCTTTTGCCGCAGATAACTTCTCCGATAGAATTGTTGACTGGATGGTGGCCCATGGTTCGACCATTTCTCCGGCCAAATTAGACGTTTTGGCGGTTATCGGCATTACTTTGATTCTTTCTTATGTTACGCTTATTCTCGGAGAACTTGTTCCTAAAAGAATCGCTATGCAACATGCAGAAAAAATCGGACTTGCCATGTCCGGCATGATTTATGTTATTGCAAAAATTTTTGCACCTCTTGTGTGGTTGTTGACGGCTTCGACAAATGTTGTTCTCAGAACTTTAGGAATTAATCCTGATGCTAATCAGGAAAATGTTACTGAAGAGGAAATCCGGATTATGGTTGATGTGGGTAGCGAAAACGGCACTATCGATGATATGGAAAAAGAAATTATTCATAACGTCTTCGAATTTGATGATAAAACTGCCGAAAAAGTTATGACGCATCGCCTTGATATCATTTTCTTAAATTCCGAATCATCACTCGAAGAATGGGAGAAAATTATGATAAATTCACGTTTTTCGGTATATCCCGTTTGCGATAAAAATATTGATGGTATATTGGGAACACTCAGCATTAAAGATTATTTTAAATTTAAACATCAGGGACGTGATGTCATTTTACAAAAAGCTATGAAACCGGCTCAATTTATTCGAAGCACTCTGCATATTGATGAACTGTTTGCGTTGATGCAAAAAAGCAGAAATCACTTCGCAGTTGTTGTTGATGAATACGGAGGAGTTGAAGGTATCGCCACAATGAATGATCTGCTTGAAGAAATTGTCGGTGAACTTGAAGATGATAATACTTTACCTCCGTCTTGTCCAGATATTACCCAAAAAGATGAAAAAAATTGGATTGTTCGCGGTTATACCCCTATTGAAGATGTTGAAGAATGTCTTAAAATTCATTTACCGGAAGGGGATTATGATACTTTTGCAGGGTTTGTTCTTTCTCTTTCTAATGAATTTCCTTCCGAAAAGAAAAATATGATCCTTGCTTATCAAAATCTTTCTATTAAGGTGCTTAGCGTTAAAAGACGTAAAATTGAAGAAGTTTTAGTTACAATCGTCGACTAGATTTTATTATGGAAAATAATCTTTTGGATAAATTAGCAAAATCTCCTTTTCGAAGTCGTTTTAAACTCTCTTCTGCCGATAAACTCTATATCCGACAAAAAGGACTCGATACTATCCGTTTACATGCTCAGGATTTTATTAAAACTCGCTTAGCTCCGGCTTATATTCCTAATGACGGAAAACAAACACCCATGCGGCACCATCCGGTTTTTATTGCACAACATGCCACCGCTACTTGTTGTCGAGGCTGTTTATTTAAATGGCATCATATCCCTGTAGAAACGCAACTTACAGATGCTCAGCAAGAATATATTGTTAATCTCGTTATGCTTTGGATTGAAAAGCAACTTCATTGACTTTAAACTCTTTAAAAATACTTTCTTATGCTTATATTCTTCTATATTTATAGGAGATTTATCGTGC
Source organism: uncultured Alphaproteobacteria bacterium (assembly GCA_949282205.1). Lineage (GTDB taxonomy): Bacteria > Pseudomonadota > Alphaproteobacteria > RF32 > CAG-239 > CAG-267. The sequence goes on from CASDOS010000030.1 coordinate 22,448, forward strand.
TGAAATTTTGGTTTAATGTTGATGAAAGAATTCGTTTTGCCTTTTTAGCTTCTATTAATATGGCTTTGCGATTTTTTATTTTTGCTCTCTTGTGTTTTTTATTTTCCGCTCGCAATTATCAGATGCTTTTGGCTTTTACTTGGTTTATTTCTTCTTTTATCGCTTTTGCTTCATATAAATTTCTTGTCTTTTCCGCTGAGGGAAATCATTTGCGCCAATATCTAAAATCTTTGCTTATTTGGATTTTCAGCTATGTTATTAATGTCTTCATACTTCAGTATCTTATCGAAACCTTAGCTTGGTCGCCTTATTATGCTCAGGCGTTGGCTATTTCTGCTTTGCTTGTCACCAATTATTTATTATTTAAACATTTTGCTTTTCATCATCATCCGAAATCTCTTTTTGCTCGCCTCTATGACTCTTTTGATTAAAATCTCTTGAAGTCACTCAAAATTTATGCTAGACTTATTCTAAACAGAAGTTATCGGGAGATGTACTATGGAAAATAATGAATTACATAATAAAACGCCAGAAGAGCGTAAAGCCGCTTTGGAAGAGGCCTTAAAACGGGTGCGCCCTGTTGTTTTAGGGCATAATGAACCTGTCAGCAAACGCTTAGAACATTTTGCTAATCGTCCTGCCAATGATGATGCCTTAACTCATGATACTCATAAAAAAGAAAATAAACCTCTTTCTTTGGAAGAATTAGCTAAAAAAGGTGCCGAACTGGAGAAAAAAGCAGAAAAGGCTGGTATTGATTTGAAATCTCCCGTTTCTTCTAAAGATATTGAAGAGAAAAATAAAGAAAAAGAACATGAAAAAGAAAAGGATAAAGACAAAGAGAAAGAAATGACACCTGAAAAGCAGGAACAGAAAATGAAAGAAATGTTCTCTAAAGTTACACTTCCGAGTGGTTTGGAAATTCACCAAGAAGGACCTAGTTGGGTTTTGGTCAGCAAAGACGGAAAAGAACGTACTGACGTTACCGATGTTATGAACACTATTGATAAGTATAATAAGAGTGTTGATGTTGCTAACGAAGAAAACAGAATGCAAAATGCTGCGCAAAGCGGTGTCGATAAAGCTGTCGGTGAACATGATAAAAATTTGGAAAATAAAGGTGTTGATGCTATTCACGAAGATAAAGTTTCTTCGGTTGAGCAAGCTCTTCCTTTGGTTAAAGATGTTGATGGCAATGATGTATTTAAACCTGAAGATATTAAAGCTGTTGCCGAAGCTGCCGTCAGTTTTGCCGAGGAAAAAGCCATGCTTGAGAAACTTAAAGATCCGAAAGCCTTGGAGCAAATGCGTAAACGTGAAAAAGATAATGAAGAAAAAGCCGAGGCTCGTCTTAAAGCTATGCAAATGTACAATTCTCGACAACAATCTCGGGGTAGCAGAGAGATGTAAACGTAATTTATTCTCTTGTTTGGAAAAAGGACATCTCTGTAATGATATGTCCTTTTATTTTTGAACCTTTTATGTTTGCATATATTTTGTATTATTACTTTTGCTCATCATTCATTTCTTTTCTCCACAAATTTCTCTGCAAAAAAAGAAGACCGGTGGTTAGCCGGTCTTAGATGTGTTCTTTCGGTGTTTTTTAGTTAACAATGTAAATCGGTCGGGGTATTAAATGTAGTTGATTTCATCCGTGTAGACGAGAGCCTCTACCGTTACGTTATTCTCGTGCGCAAAGGCTTCAACCTTTGCACCGGAATGCGCAATCAGACAAATTACGCTAACGTTACACCCCTGTGCTTTGATTTCTTCAATCTGTTCTTTCAGTTTCTTCCCGTTGCGAAACGAGTGCTTGATAAGAATGACATTCTCTGCAGGCATTCGCAAATTTTTGATTTGTTCCAGATTTCCGGTTACCAAGGATTCGAATTGCAATGTCAATGCCAGTTCATTGATGAGACTTCCCAGTGATTTATCACTTTCTCCGCTTTTGAATGATGGAAAAACGATACATACTTGAGGTATCTTTGACACCCTCTTTACCACGGCGTTTACTACTTCACTGCGGAACTTCTTGTCCTGTGACAATCTTTCCAAATCAATCTCAACACCTTTTTCATTTCTTGTTGCGTAATGAGCAACAATGCTTTTTAATTCCATAATTGTAATGGTTTTAAAATTATTAAACATAAATTTATTATCTCGTCGCTTAACTTGACAGAAATTAATTCATTTGTCAAGTGTTTTATTTATCTTTTTTAAAAAAAAAAGCAGGCGGGAAAATGGTTTGTTTTTTCCTGCCTGTTTTGAGCTTATAACAAAGCCTCCCTGCGCGCTTCTTATAATCTCACAATTCATAAAATTTTACGCTGTTACGCGCCTCTTTATACCCTGATGTTAACCTTTAGAGTCACTCCGGTATAATAACAATATTTTAGCTTGAGGATAGCTAAAACGCCATTTAATACGCTATAATTGTATGTAAATAATTCTTACTTTTTCGTTAATTACGACAGCACAAAATTTCTTGTAACTCAAGTAAAAAAAAGACTTATGAAAAACTATTTTTTATAGTTTTTTTAAATGGTTGAATTTCAGAGAAATTGTTCTTTTAAGACCTGTTTAAAAAACGCTTGGAAAAATTTTATTCCCTTCTCGGATGCAAAACGTATGGCGCTTTTTCGCGCATACTGAAATAGCCGTTGGTTGTTATTATCAGATGATCTTCTAATTTTATTCCCACAACTTCCAATGCTTGGGCTAATTGTTTCGTCATATCTACATCCGCATTTGACGGCGTATTGTTTCCCGATGGATGATTATGAGCTATAATTATTGATACCGCATTATTTTTTAACGATTTTGCTACTATATCTCTCGGACTTATCATTACCGCATCTATCGTACCGACTTGCTCTATATTTTTGGTAATAAAGCGACCGACCTTGTTTAGATATATTATCAGTAAGTTCTCTTGATTTGAATATCCAATGCAACTACGACAATATTCCACTATCGCCTCTTTATTCGTCAGCATGGGGGCATCTCTGCTCTCGAGATTTTCCCAACATATTTTATTACAACACGCATGTATTAAACTCAGCAATACCGCCGTATTATTGCTTACACCGCCATCTTCTATCACATCACTTGCCGGGGCTACCAAAATATTTACCAAATTTGTATATTTGCGAATCAGTTCTTTGGCTATCGGTTTGACATCACGTCTGGGAATCGAATAGGTTAATATTAGCTCCAGCAATTCATAATCCGGCATACTTTTCCCTAAATCCGCCAAAAAACGTGCTTTCAGGCGTTGGCGATGGCCAATATAATCCGGTTCTTTGGGCTTTTCTTCCTTTTTTTCTTGTTTTAGTCTTTTTTTCGTTGTCTTTTTTGTATCGTCCATCGTTACGTCCTTTTACTACTTTTTGTATGGTGGTTTATCCAGACCTTTTAGTGAATATGTAAATACCTCACATCCTTCTTTGGTTACTCCCAATGAATGTTCAAACTGTGCCGACAACGTTCTGTCTTTCGTTACTGCCGTCCAACCGTTTGATAGAATCGTTCCGTCAGGTTTACCTATATTTATCATTGGCTCTATGGTAAAGAACATTCCTTCTTTGATTACTGGGCCTGTTCCTTTGCGCCCAAAGTGTAATACATTCGGTTCATCATGGAAAACACGCCCCAAACCGTGACCGCAAAACATTTCAACAACCGAATATCCGTATTTGTGGGCATATTCTTCAATAACGGCTCCGATATCGCCAAAATGTGCGCCCGGTTTTACAACATCTATACCGCGCATCAAACATTCATACGTTACTTCACATAAGCGTGTTGCTTTTAATTTCGGTTTTCCTATGTAGTACATTCTTGAAGTATCACCGAACCAACCATCTAATGTCACGGTTACATCTATATTTACTATATCGCCATCCGCTAATTTTCTGTCATCAGGAATACCATGGCAAATCACATGGTTAATTGAGGTACAGATTGTTTTGGGATATCCATGATAGCCTAAACATGACGGAATCGCATTGTGGGAAACGATAAATTCACGACATAAATCATCCAAATGTTCCGTTGTTACACCAACATCTACAAAATCCGTAATGTAATCCAAGCATTCCGCAGCTAATTTTCCGGCACGACGCATTCCCTCAAAATCTTCCGGACTATATAACTTAATCCCGTTCTCGTCCGTTTTGATTTTTCTTTCTTCCTGCTTTGACAATTTTTTACTCCTTAACTTTTTGTTCTACTTTTGTTTATATATCCACTTATTTAAAATTGCAATTTTTTTTTAATTTTATTTTTCCCTCTTTTTTTTTACGGATTATAGGCTTATATTTATTGTCGTTACGATTGGAGGTGGTTGTCATGTGTTATAAATTGTCCAATATTCTTTATAGTTTTTTTCTTATTTTTATTACGGCGGCTGTTGCCAAATATTTTACAGTTCAGGGAATGAGCGCTTTTTATGAAGTGCTGGATATTCCGGTTGTTACGCCCGAAAATCATTATTTTTCTTATATCTGGCGCGGATTATTTTTCTTTTGTTTATCAGTTTTTATTTAATCCTCGAATCGAATAATGACCAAGAACGGCTTTTAGATGCAAAACTTCTTTTTGTCTGCCAACTCTTTATGCAAATCTTATGGACTTTCAGCTTTTTCTATATGGAACAGCTGTTTGCTTCCGTTATTGTTATTATCTTACTTGATGTCGTTGTCGCCCTTATGATGCATTCCTTCTTTTTTATCAGTAAATGGGCTTTTGCTCTTACTGTTCCCTATCTCGTATGGCTCCTATTCGCGACTTATTTAAATATCGCCATTCTTTTTCTGAATTTTTAGAAGAATCGTGCTTCCCTTTTAAATTTAAACTGGACATCAGAAAAAATGTGCTGTATTTTTGTGCGGTTAAAAGTTTAATTTAATTTTTTTGGGAAGAAAAAAATGACAACGAGTGTAAATCAAATAAGAAAAACTTTCTTAGATTATTTTGAGAAGAATGGACATAAAATTGTTCCTGCTTCTTCTCTTGTTCCTGATAATGATCCGACTTTGATGTTTACAAATTCGGGTATGGTACAATTTAAAAATATTCTAGCCGGTAATGAAACCAGAGATTACACTCGAGCCGCCACTTCCCAAAAAAGCGTTCGAGCCGGCGGAAAGCACAATGATCTGGATAGCGTCGGCTATGACGTTCGCCACCATACTTTTTTTGAAATGCTCGGCAATTTCTCTTTTGGGGATTATTTCAAAGAAGAAGCTATTTACTACGCTTGGGAATTGCTCACTAAAGAATTTATGATTCCTAAGGAAAAATTGGCCGTTACCATTTTTCATACCGACGATGAGGCTTATAATATTTGGAAAAAAGTTTCCGGTCTTTCTGATGAGCGTATTATTAGAATCGCTACAAAAGATAATTTCTGGCAAATGGGGGATACCGGTCCTTGCGGGCCTTGCTCCGAAATCTTTTATGACCATGGGCCGGAAGTTTGGGGCGGATTACCGGGGACGCCTGAAGAAGACGGCGATCGCTTTATTGAAATTTGGAACTTGGTGTTTGACCAATATGAAGATTTGCCCGACGGTTCGCGCATTAACTTAAAGAAACCCTCTATTGATACCGGTATGGGCTTGGAGAGAATTGCCGCTATTTTGCAAGGAGTTCACTCTAACTTTGATACGGATACTTTTCAACATATCATTAAAGCGATTGCCGATATTGCCAATACTGATCCTAAAGGTTCGTTGCAGGCTTCTCACAATGTTGTTGCCGACCACTTGCGCGCGATGAGCTTTTTGATCGCTGACGGCGTTTTACCTTCTAATGAAGGGCGTGGTTATGTTTTACGCCGCATTATGCGTCGCGCAATGAGGCACGCTTATCTGCTCGGGGTTAAAGAGCCGATGATGTATAAACTTCTTCCGGTTTTACAAAAAGAAATGGGTGATGCTTACCCTGAATTGTATCGTTTTGAAAAACTTATTACCGAAACAATTAAAGCGGAAGAAACTCGTTTCGGCAAAACGCTTGATAAAGGTATGCGCTTATTAGACGAAGAAACCTCTCATCTTAAGAAAGGCGACACTCTCAACGGTGAAACGGCTTTCAAACTTTATGACACCTATGGTTTCCCGCTTGACTTAACTCAAGATGCTTTGAAAAACAAAGGTATCAATGTTGATGTTCAAGGCTTTGATGCGGCTATGGCTAAACAAAAAGAAGAAGCTCGCAAAAATTGGGCAGGCTCGGGCGATGCAGGTACTGAGAAAATTTGGTTCGAAGTTAAAGAAAATATCGGCGGAACCGAATTTTTGGGCTACACCACAACCAAGAGCGATGGTATTATCAAAGCCTTGGTGCAAGACGGTAAACAAGTTGATTCCGTTAAAAACGGGGAATTTTATCTGGTAGCCAACCAAACGCCTTTCTATGGGGAATGTGGCGGTCAAGTTGGTGATATCGGCGTTATTTCTTCTAAAAACTTTAAGGCTGAAGTTTATGATACCAAACGCAAGCTTGATACCGTATTTGTTCACTGTTGCAAGATGATTGAAGGTGAAGCTAAATTGGATGATTTTGCATCTTTTGAAGTTAATGAACAAAATCGTAAACAGATTTGCGCCAACCACTCGGTTACTCACCTTGTTCATAAAGCATTACGCACAATTTTGGGCGAGCACGTTGCGCAAAAAGGCTCTTTGGTGGCAGCGGATAGAATGCGTTTTGATATTTCTCATCCGAAACAAATTACCGCAGAAGAATTAAAACTTGCCGAAGACATGGTTAATGACGCTATTCGCAAAAACTACCATGTTAATACGGTTTTGATGAATCAAGATGAGGCTATCAAAACCGGTGCTATGGCGTTGTTCGGTGAAAAATACGGCGATGAAGTTCGCGTGGTGATGATGGAAAAAGACGGTGAAGTTTATTCTCGTGAACTTTGCGGCGGTACTCATGTTTCTGATACCGGCGAAATCGGATATTTTAACATCCTTTCCGAATCCGCTGTTTCCGCAGGTGTTCGCCGTATTGAATGTGTTACCGGTAAAGGCGCTGAACAATATGTTGATGCGATGGAAGATAAAATCCATTCTGTATGCAATACGCTTAAAACAAATGTTAATGACTTAGAAGCTCGTATTTCTAATCTGCTTGAAGAAAGAAAGAAACTTGAGGCGGAAGTCTTTAATTTGAAAAAGACATTAGCTAGCGGTGGAGCTTCTAAAAACAGTGAAGTTGAAATGGTTAACGGCGTTAAATTTGTCGGTAAAGTTATCCCTGATGTTCATCCGAAAGAGTTAAAAGCTTTTATAGATGAAATGAGCCAGAATATCGGTTCCGGCGTTATGGTTTTGGCTACCGATAAAGACGGCAAAGCGTCCATTGTCGTTGGCGTTACCAAAGACCTCACCAACAAGTATTCTGCGGTTGATTTGGTTCGTATTGCTTCCGGTGTTGTCGGTGGACAAGGCGGTGGAGGCAGACCGGATATGGCGCAAGCCGGTGGTCCGGATGCAAGCAAATTAACTCTTGCTTTTGAAGAAGTTAAAAAGGCTATTTAAGTTTTTTAAGAGAAGTGTCTTCGTGGCACTTCTCTTTTTATGTTTCTTTCAGTTATGTTTTGAAATATAAAGGAGCTGTTTTATGAAAATCGGTATCAGAAAACCATCTCTTAAAAAGATGATTGCCGCGCGTACGTCTGTTAAACGTATTGTTCGCCATAATCTGGGTGTCAAAGCACCACGTGGCTTTGGATGGCTTACCAACCCGAAAAAGGCACTTTATAACCGCGTATACAATCGGACAACTATTGATGTATTTTCGTTATTAAAAAAATTGTTTAAGTGATTTGATTTGTTAGTTTAACTATAAATCAAGAGCGCCTAAACGGCGCTCTTTGTTTTTACTTTATTCCAGTCAACACATGGGCGAGATTGACTTCTCCATTGGTATCATTAATGGTATTTATCAGGCTTTGCTCATCCTTTCCGCTGAGCTCTGCTAATGTTTTTATGTACTCTCCACTTTTATTTTCCATCGCTTCACTCTTTAATGCTTGATAATTAAACAGACTGAAACGGCGAATTTCTCTGTCTTTTTTCTCATTTTCTGAATATCTACCATATTGACCATAGTAACCACGAGAGGCTGGTTCCATTTCTATATAAATGCCATCTCGACTATATTGCCACATACCTCCTGTAGCCACATCAGTTAGCCATGATGGCCAAAAGGTCAAATTTAAAATTGAAATATTACTTAACTCTGATTTTACTATTGTTTGTTGTTCTTGATATCCCGCTTTCTTTGCTATAACAACCACCGTTGATGATTGTCTATCCATCGGATATACGCAAGGTGTGCGACATGCCTTCATTCCATTAACATAGATTTCAACACCTTTTACATTGGAATCAAATTTAACATCTTGACTTGACCCATTAAATAATGTTCCGCAGGCTGTTAAACTTAAAACTAATATGATATTTAAAATTTTCTTCATTACTAACATCCTTGTTATTTCGTTCAAACAAAAACCCGCTTTAGAACATCTAAAGGCGGGCGGATGCTAGAAAACCGTATGTAACACAAAGACGGCTCGGCTTATTGGGGCAGAGCCTTATTCACCGACATCCACCCCAAAATTGAGGTATGACATCGGCACAATTTTTAAAGTCGTGTGCTCACGACTGTGTTACATTTTCCAGGGTTTTCTAGGCCCTAAGTTTTATACTTTTCTAGAGAATAAAACTTGTTGTTAAATTAACTCATTTTTGGAATAATGCAAGAATTTTGTTGCTTTTATTTGGAATTTTATCCATTCACCAGCCTATAAAAAAAGAGCTGTCTTTGCCCCTCTTTTGTTTTTTATCTAATCTAACTCTTTTATCACTATATCATGCGCATTGGTGTCATAGACTATACCTAATTTTCCTTTGCGAAATTCTTCCGCTGTTTTGCCGAATACGTCATAACGCCAGCCTTTTAATATGTGATTTTTGGCTTTCGGATTTTTGATGTATTCCCGCAGATTTTTCTCGCTGGTTATTAATCTCGACACTACTCCAAATTCGTTGCTCTTTATTTTTAGCAATAATTTCAGAACTTCACATAATGAATGTTGACTTGGAGGAATTGTTACATCTCTTTCTCGGTCAAATCGTCCTAAGGCTTTATCAAATTTATCTCCCGTTAAAGAGGCTAATAGTTCAACCATTTCTTTGGCTAATTTACTCTTGGCCACATCCGGACGAATCCCTCTTACCTGTTTCATCTCTTCCATATCTTTGGGAAAGGCGGTCGCAATATTTATCAGAGTTTCGTCCTTAATTATGGTCTGGCGCGAAACGTTCTTTTCTTTTGCCATCTTTTCACGCCATTCGGCTAATACTTTTAATGCATTTAAAAACGTCAGAGAATGTCCGTTATGCCGAATACGCAACCAAGCATCTGCCGCATTTTGCTCATAGTGCGAAGTATCGACTAAATCCAGCATATCTTCCTCTATCCAGCTTTCTCGATTATTTTCTTTCAGATAGGCGGCGATTTGTTTATAACATTTTATCAAATGTGTCACGTCTCCGGCGGCATATTCCAATTGCTCGTCACTTAACGGACGCAACTGCCAATTTGTTAAACGGCAGGATTTGTCCAATTCTATCCCGCAATATACTTTGACCAAATTTTCATAACTCACAGCCTCCCCTAAACCGCAGGCTTGCGCGGCTATTTGTGTATCAAAAACCGGCGTGGGGACTTTTCCCGATAAATTGTACAGTATCTCAATATCCTGGCGGCCGGAGTGAAACACTTTTAAAATCTTTTTATTTTGTAAAATGGCAAAGAAACTCTCATAATCCATTTCTTTTGCCAAAGGATCTATCAAATACGCCCCGTTCTCATATCCGACTTGGATTAAACAGGGTATCGGATAATACGTTTTTTCACGGATAAACTCGCAGTCTATGGCGATGATTTTTTGCTTTTTTAATGTCTTGCAGGCGTTTTGCAGCTCTTTTGTGTTATCGATTAAATTCATTGGGCTGATTCCTTTTCTTTTTTTAGGATTTTATGAGGGATTGTTTAAGATTTTTTTAATTTTAGCTTGCATTTATGCTATTTTGGGATAAAAATGACGCCATTGACGTTGTAATACTTATTCAGAGGAACATCATGTTAGAATACAGAACGCATACCTGCGGTGAGCTTAGAGCTGCTGATGCAGGGAAAAAAGTAAAACTCTCCGGTTGGATACATCGTAAACGTAATTTGGGTAATTTGTGCTTTGTCGATTTACGCGACCACTACGGTATTACCCAATGCGTGGTTGACAGTTCCAGCGATTTATTCAAGCAACTTGAAGATATTCGCGTAGAAAGCGTTATTACTGTCGACGGCGATGTTGTTTTGCGTGAAAGCGTTAATAAAAATATGCCTACGGGTGATGTGGAAGTTAAAGTAACACAGGTTCATCTGCACTCTATGGCAGAGGTGCTTCCTATTCAGGTTTTCGGTGAAGATAATTCTCCGGAAGAAATGCGCTTGAAATATCGCTTCTTGGATTTGCGCAGAGAGAAAATTCACAATAATATCATTCTTCGTTGTAATGTTATCAAAAGAATGCGCGAATTGATGAACGAACAAGGTTTCTTGGAATATCAAACACCGATTTTGACCGCGTCTTCTCCGGAAGGCGCAAGGGACTTTTTAGTTCCCTCGCGCTTAAATCCGGGACGCTTTTATGCTCTCCCGCAGTCTCCGCAACAATTCAAACAATTGCTTATGGTTTCCGGTTTTGATAAATATTTCCAAATTGCACCTTGTTTTCGTGATGAAGACCCGCGTGCCGACCGTAGTCCGGGGGAATTTTATCAACTCGATATGGAAATGTCTTTTGCTACCCAAGAAGATGTTTTTGCCGTTATGGAAAAAACGATGGGAACGATTTTTAACGAATTTGGAAACGGTAAAAAAGTTGATCAAGCTCCTTTTATGAGAATCGCTTTCAAAGAGGCTATGCTTAAATATGGTTCCGATAAACCGGATTTGAGAAATCCTCTTGTTATTCAAGATGCCACTTCTTTCTTTAACAATTCCGGCTTTGGTGTATATGATACTAAAGCTGCAAATGGTGAAGAATTGCGTGCCATTGTTATTCCTAATGCCGGTGAAAAGCCTCGTTCTTTCTTTGATAAATTAGATGGTTTTGCTAAGGAAGAAGGTTTTGGCGGTATGGCTTATGTCGCTTTATCTGCTAACGGCGCTAAAGGTATTGCCAAATTCTTTAACGAAGAAAAAATGGCTGAACTCAAAAATATGTTCGGTCTTAAAGATGGCGATGCTATCGTCTTTATGGGCGGCGACAAAAAACTCATCAATAAATTTGCAGGTAAAGTTCGTACAAAATTAGGTGAAGAACTTGACTTAATTGAAAAAGATGCTTTCAGAATTTGTTGGATTGTTGACTTCCCGTTTTATGAAGAAAATGAAGAAACCGGTGATGTTCAATTTTCTCACAATCCTTTCTCTATGCCGCAGGGTGGAATGGATGCTCTTTTGAATAAAAATCCATTTGATATTTTGGCTTACCAATACGATATGGTTTGCAATGGTGTAGAACTTGCATCCGGTGCCGTTCGTAACCATAAACCGGAAATTATGTACAAAGCATTTGAATTAGCCGGTTACGACAATAGTGTCGTCGATAATAAATTCGGCGGTATGATTAACGCTTTTAAATATGGCGCGCCTCCGCACGCCGGTTGTGCTCCGGGAATCGATCGTACGGTTATGTTGCTTCTTGATGAACCGATTATTCGTGATGTTATCCTGTTCCCGCTTAACGGTAAAGCGCAAGATTTGTTGATGCAGGCTCCGAATACGGTATCGGAGCAGCAGCTTAAAGATTTGCATATTGAAATCAAAGCTGACGCATAGTTGAAATTAAATGAGGCAGTCAGAAATTTGGCTGCCTTATCTTTTATAACGGATTATTATATGGTTAAGTTTTTTTCGGTTTTATCATCTGCTCTTTTACACAAAATTATATGTGGGCTTATTGGGGTTATTTTTATGCTTCTATCACTATATATCGCCCCTTATCACGAACTGTGGGCTGATGAAGTTCAGGCATTCTTGATTGCGAGAGATGCGCCCTTTGCCGATATCGTATCTATTATTCCTCATCAAGAAGGACAACCGGCACTTTGGCATTTATTACTCAAAGGGCTTATTTTCTTATTCGGAGAGAATCTTAATATTACTTACGTTTCCATCACCATCATGGCTTTGACGGTCAGTATTTTTTTATTTGGATATCAAGTTCCTCTGTTTTATAAAATCCTTATCCCGTTCGGGCATTATTTTCTTTATCAATACAATATCATCTCTCGGAATTATTGTCTGGCTTACTTGGCTTTAGCTATTTTGGGATATTTATACCCATTACGACATAAACATATTTGGTGTTACGCTTTTGCTCTTTTATTACTTGCCGAATCGACATCTTTTTATGCTCCAGTTGCTGCTGTTTTAGGCGGTTTGTGGTTTTATGAGGCTTTTTATACTCCAAAAGTCTGTTTAAAAAACTATTACGCGCCTTTTTTGGGGTTATGTGGTTTTGGACTTTTATTTTTGTGGCAAATTCTTCCTATCAATACCGCACAGTACAATATTCGTATTGATGATATCAAAAACTATCCATACAACGTTATTGCTCATTTTCCCGAAGCCTTTTTTGCCGGGGAAAATATAATCCTGAATTTGTTATTCTTGTTTGTTTTTGCTTGGTTGGCGATAAAGTTTGTTGCTATGCCTGATTTCTCGGAAAAAATAAAAAAACATAAAAAGACAATTGGTGATATAATTTTTATATGGACTATTTTTATTGCAGTCTATTTTACCGTTCGTCCAATGTTTTATCATCAAGGTCTTATTTGGGGGCTTTTTCTTTGTTCGGTATATATGTTTTTTCCTAATTATATCGGACGCAGGTGTCACTATCTTTTTATAGCTTGTTTACTGATGCAAATATACTGGAGTTTTGTCAGTATTTCTTTTGACATTAAGCACCCCTATTCCGCACAGCTTGAAGTGATGCAGATTTTACAAAAACAAAATCTTTTACAACGAAAAATTCAAACTATCGGTTTTCATACTTTACCTTTACAAACCTTGCTTTCCAGAGAAAATCTTTGTCTTTCTTCTGATACTCCTTTATATTGGCAATGGACTCAAGATGACTTAAAACTTCGATATGCGGATATTCAAAAAATGGTTGATGAACATCATGATATTCTTGTCGTTGATGCTTTTGAAGCGCCGCGAATTGACCTTTCTTATTATGAAAATCCAGATGTCTTTTATATCTATAAAATTCCGGCGGCGGCTGTCTATAAAGGTTATTTATTTTATGAACAGGGATTATATTTGTATATCAAAAAATCTCTTCCTCCGCTTTTTTTTAATTCTTAATTTTAAATTAAAAAATGCTTTACTTTTTAAAATATTGGTGTATAAATTGTTTCGAATAACAGAGAGGGCTAATGGCATGCCTTACTGTTGTCTTGAATCCAACTTAATTTTTGAAAGGGATTGAAATGCCTAAATTAAAAACTAAAAGTTCTGCTAAAAAACGTTTTAGCGTTACCGGTACAGGTAAATTGAAAAGAAATTTTGCGAAAAAGAGACACTGCCTCTTCTGCAAAACTCAGAAAATGAAAAGACAAGCTCGCGGCACAACTTTGTTGTCAGAAGTTGATGTGCAGATTGTTAAAAAGTTTTTACCTTATTTGTAGTTGTAGGAGGATTTGTAAATGTCTCGTGTTAAAAGAGGTGTAACAGCTCACGCTCGCCATAAGAAAATTGTCGATATGGCTAAAGGTTATAGAGGACGTAATAAAAACGTTTTCAGAGTTGCTGTTGAAAAAGTTGAAAAAGGTTTGCAGTATGCTTATCGTGACAGAAAAGCAAAGAAGAGAAATTTCCGCTCTTTGTGGATCCAACGTATTAACGCTGCTACTCGTTTGAATGATATGACTTATTCTCGATTTATTAGCGGGCTCGTTAAGGCAGGTATTGAGCTTGACCGTAAAGTGCTGGCTGATATCGCTTATAGAGAGCCCCAAGCTTTTGCTAAGTTAGTAGAAACTGCCAAAGCGGCTCTGGCTAAATAATTTTTTAGTATAGTTTATATCAGTTTTTGAAGAGTCGTCTTGGGCAACCAAGAGGACTCTTTTATGTTTGAAATTCTTATGTAATTTATAACCGCTCTTTTGCTTGTTTGTATTACTGCGAGAAATGCTAAAGAGTTCTTTAGGTGATATTATTGGTAACTTGTGTTAATCGAAAAATTTTGCATACACACAATGTTATATGCTGATATTTTCACCTAAGCTATTGATGAGGATTGAGGGGATTATGGCCTAAACCATATGTTAGGATGATGAAATGAGTGATATTGATAGTATAAAAAATAGTATTATTGAGCAGATTAACAGTGCTGACAATGCTAAGACTCTGGACGATGTCAGAGTGGCCGCATTGGGTAAAAAAGGACAAATTACCGAGCTTTTGAAAACTCTCGGCTCGATGCCGTTAGAGGAAAGAATTGCTTTTGGTAAACAAATCAATGTTGTTAAAGCTGAATTAGAAGCAAAAATTGCAGAAAAAAAGCAAGCGTTAGAAATTCAACTTCTTAATGAAAAACTTAAAAAAGAAGTTGTTGACGTAACTCTTCCTTGCCGGCCGGAAATTCAAGGTCGCTTACACCCGGTTTCTAAAGTTTATGAGGAAATTGTTGCCATTTTTGCTCAAATGGGTTTTGAGGTTGCAGAAGGACCGGATATTGAAGACCAATTCCACAACTTTAATGCATTAAATATGCCACCAAACCATCCTGCTCGTCAAATGCAAGATACATTCTATATCAACAATGATGTCAACAATGCTTTTGATATGGATAGCGCTTATGTGGTTAGAACCCATACTTCCGGAGTGCAAATCCGTACTATGGAGAAAAAACAACCGCCTATTCGTATTATTGCCCCCGGTAGAACATATCGTTCCGATTATGATGCAACGCATACTCCTATGTTTCATCAAGTCGAGGGATTGGTTATTGATAAGAAAACAACTATGGCTGACCTTAAAGGCTGTTTATATGACTTTATGAAAGCGTTCTTTGAAGTTGATGAATTGCCTATTCGTTTTCGTCCCTCTTACTTCCCATTTACCGAACCGTCTGCCGAAGTTGATATCGGATGTTTGAAAACTAAAACAGATTTGATTATCGGGGCCGGAACAGATTGGTTGGAAGTTCTTGGTTGCGGTATGGTGCATCCGAATGTTTTGCGCGCCGGCGGAATTGATCCTGATGAATATCAAGGTTTTGCATTCGGGGCCGGTATTGATAGATTGGCTATGTTAAAATATGGTATTCCTGATTTAAGAACATTCTTTGAATCTGATGTGCGTTGGATTAAAAATTACGGTTTTACACCACTTGACTTTTCGGCAATGACAAGCGGTCTTAGCAATAATGGAGGATTGGCTCGATGAAATTTACACTTTCTTGGTTAAAAGAACATTTGGATACGGATGCAAGTGTTGATGAAATTAGCGAAACACTTACTCGTATCGGTTTGGAAGTTGAAGAAGTTATCAATCCTGCGGCTGCCCTAAGTGATTTCATTACGGCTAGAATTGAAAAAGTTGAAATGCACCCTGATTCTGACCATCTTCACGTTCTTGCCGTTAATACCGGTAAGGAAACTTTGCAAGTTGTTTGCGGCGCTCCTAATGTTCATGAGGGACTTGTCGGTATTTATGCTCCGACCGGTGTACTTATCCCTGCATACGGAGAACACCTTAAAGTTGCTAAAATCCGGGGCGTTGAAAGTATGGGAATGATGTGTTCCGAAAAAGAGTTAATGGTTGGCGATGACCACAGCGGTATTATTGAATTACCTGCCTCAACGCTTATCGGAAAACCTGCGGCGGAAGTTTTGAATATTGATCCGGTTATTGAGGTTTCTATTACACCAAACCGTGCAGAGTGTTTGGGCGTTTGTGGTATTGCCAGAGATTTGGCCGTTTCCGGTTTAGGAAAACTTAAACCTCTTAATATTCCTGAAATTAAAGGCTCTTTTAAAAGTCCTATTTCCGTTTCCGTTGATTGTCCTGATGCGTGCCCAACTTATACGGCTCGCTATATCAAAGGTGTCAACAATAAAGCCGAAACGCCAAAATGGATGAAAGATAGATTAACAGCTATCGGTTTGCGACCAATTTCCGCTCTTGTTGATATCACAAACTACATCAATTACGATTTGGCTCGTCCGTTACACGTTTTTGATGCCGATAAACTTAAAGGCAACATTAATGTTCGTATGGCGCATAATGGCGAAGAGTTTTTAGCCTTAAACGAAAAAAGCTACACACTTGATGATAAATCTTTAGGTATTTGTGATGATGAGGGCGTTCAATGCCTTGGTGGTATTATGGGCGGATTAAACAAAGGTAGTTATGAAGATACAACCAATGTTCTTCTTGAATGTGCTCTATTTACACCGACTTGCATTGCTCGCACCGGTCGTAAATTGCAAATCGACTCTGACTCTCGCGCGCGTTATGAACGTTGGGTTGATCCTATGTCTAATATTTCAGGCAATAATTATGCTACCCAGATGATTTTGGATATTTGTGGTGGGGAAGCTTCTGAAATAGAAGTTGTCGGTATTGAAAAGAATGATGCGAAACCTGTATATCTTCGCCCTGAAAGACTAAAAACATTTATCGGAATGGATGTTTCTAAAGAAAAATGTGAAGAAATTCTCTCGCATTTGGGATTTGCTCTTACGCAAGAAAACGGTAAAATTAAAGCTGTTTCTCCTTCTTGGCGCGGGGATATTGAGTGCGAACAAGATTTAATCGAAGAGGTCGTGCGCATGATTGGTTTGGATAATATTCCGGATACATCTATGAAAACTGCCGATTTTCCAAAACCGGTTTTAACACCGCTACAAAACAATATTGTTATGGTTAAGCACGAACTTGCTGCTCGCGGTATGTTCGAAACTGTTACCTTCAGCTTTACTGATAGTAATATTGCGCAATATTTCCGGCGCGGACAAGAACCTATTTTATTACAAAATCCTATCATCAATGAACTTGATGAAATGCGTCCGTCATTATTGCCTAATCTCCTTATCGGGGCGAAAAACAATATCGCCAGAGGTTATGCCGATTTGGCTATATTTGAAGTTGCGCCGGAATTTTATGGCAGAAATCCGGGAGAGCAAAAAGCGGTTGCTTCCGGTATCCGCGTTGGTAAAACTTCTAAAAAAGATTGGACCGGCTCTATGCGCGCCTATGACGTATTTGATGCTAAAGCAGATGCTCTTGCCGCTATTGCCGCTGCCAAAGGTCCAATTGAGGCTCCGCAAATAACTACTGATGCTCCTGCTTATTATCATCCCGGAAGAAGCGGCGTTATTCGCTTGGGTAAAAATGTTTTGGCTTATTTCGGTGAATTACATCCGGCCGTTTTGAAGGCTCTTGATATTAAATCTAATGTTGTCGCCTTTGAGGTCTTTTTGGATAATATTCCGTTGCCGAGAGATGCTAAATCTAAAGCTAAAAAGAAACTTGAATTATCACAATTACAAACTGTCGATAAAGATTTAGCGTTTGTGGTTGCTCGCAATGTATCTTCTATTAGTATTGTTGCTGCGGCTAAAAATGCTGATAGAAACAATATCACCGATGTTCGTGTCTTTGACGTATACGAAGGTGATAATTTACCCGAAGATAAAAAGTCCGTTGCAATATCCGTTACTTTCCAACCCAAAGAAAAAACTTATACAGATGCCGAACTGGAGGCTTTGATGAATAAGGTTATTCTTGAAGTTGGCAAGAAAACCGGCGCTACATTGCGTTAATTTTATCCAATGCCACACAAAACTAAAGCCGCAGTTTTCTCTGCGGCTTTTCTATTTTACAATATTATGAAATTATTTTTCTTGATATTTCAAATTTACACCATTTCCGCTTAGTTCCAAAACCTTGTCTTTGAAACTATATGTGGTAACTTTGCTCAAATCTTGGAAATAGGTCTGTTCTTTTTTCATTTCCGCTTCGGGACCAGCCATCATTGTGGATGCGATTGTTCCGAATTTGATGTTATTTTTCTCTAGCGTATAAGAGCCGAAATAGTTGTTTACAACTTTTCCGTAAAACTTATTTTCTTTCGCGTCAAATGACAAAGTTATTGCATTATCATTCGCCAATACAAAATTTTTCCCGTTCAAAGATACCGATTCAGACTCGCTACAAGCATTTAGCATAAGAGCAGTTACCATGGTCAATAAAATTTTTTTCATCATATTTCTCCTTCATATTTATCTCGACTGCGGTATATATATTCTACAAAACATCTTATATCAATAAAAATTATTTGCTTTTTTAAGTAAAAAATATCTTGACTTTTCAATATATATTGTTTATTACATATATATTGTATTTAATACATATCTGCGAGGCTATACTATGAAGTTTTTTATATTGTTATTCGTGTCTTTCTTCGTAAATATTGCTACTGCTTTTGCTAACCCTGCTTGTGTGGTTTGTACTGTTGCCATCGGCGCATCTCTTGAAATTGCACGCAAACTTGGTATCAGCGATAATATTGTCGGCTTATGGGCCGGAGCTTTATTGGCTCTTTTAGGGTATTGGCTTATTCTTTGGTTTGATAAAAAAAATTGGCATTTTAAAGGTCGCAATTTTATTTTGATGTTTCTAAGTGTTGCCATGATTGGGTTTATGTATATGAGCGAACTCGTTTATTCTCCGCAAATTATCGTTTTTCTTTATATTGATCAATTTTTACTATCTTCTCTTTGTGGGGCATTTTTATATATCTTTTCACAAAAATTTTATACCTTTATGAAAGAACATAATAATGGACACGCTCATTTTCCGTTTGAAAAAGTGGTGTTACCACTTGTCCTTTTGTTTGGAGCTAGTTTTGTTTTAGACTTTTATTCTTTGTAATTTTAATGAGGGAGATTTAAGATGAAAAAAGCTGAAAATGTTAAAGAATTTGTGGAACGTATTGATGCGACTAAAAAAGTTAACCCGAAAGATTTGTCTTCCGACCAAGATTTAACTATCGCTATCATGAACCTTATCTCTATTGAGGAACACTTGGTCTTTTCCGGGGCTAAAACCGACAAAACCTCTTTTTATGATTTAATCGAAGATGTTCGTGAAACTCGTAAAAAACTTATGATGAAAATTATTCCGAGTTATGAAGGAGAAGTTTGGTGCATCTCCAAACATTTGCTCGCTACTTCTATGCGATTGATGGAAGTCGGTACCAAACAACAAAGTTTGGGCAATAAAGAACAAGCCTATGACCTCTTTAACAAAGCCTATGATTTATATTGCTTATTCTGGGGGCTGAATATGAATATGCTTGATGTCAACAATGTAAAATGGATTGAAGACAACGTCGAGGATATTAAGAAAATCAGCGAAAAAATTGATGCTGCCGGCGTTGCGGCCAGCTCTCATATTGAAGAGAATATTGTTGCCGAATCTGCTACCGATACTGAACCTAAAACGGCTTTTGCCAAAATGAAAGCCTTTGTGCGTAAAGCGGTTGATTGTTGTATTGAATAGTATTATTTAATTTGCGGAGGTATTTTATGAAAAAGTTTTTTTATTTATTCATTGCTGTTTTTCTTTCTATTGTTGGTCAATCTCAAGCAGAAGATGAAATCAGTTCTGATAAAATCTATTTCTTTACATATAAAGGTTGCCCTTATTGCCAAAGAGCCGATGAGTATATCAACAAAATACATCCTAACCTCAATATCGAAAAAATTGATATCTACAAACCGGGGGGAATGTATTTATTCAAAAAATGTGCGGAGAAATTTAATCTCGGACGCAATATCGGAACACCCCTTTTCTGTATGGGTAATGATTATATTATGGGGTGGTCTGAAGACAATCAAAAACGTTTTAACGAGCTGAGTGTTCACTTCATAAAATAAATCTGTTCCTTTCCTATCCTTAAACAAAATCGCCTTCTTAATCGAGGCGATTTTGTTTAAGTTGACTATTGACGCTTTTTTATTTAGACTTTACTCGCTTAAGGAGTTTTGATATGAAATTTACAACTATTTTCGGAGATGTTATTGATACACCTTGCATCGGATGTGTCGTTATGGATAACAGCAAATTCAAAGAGGGACGTATTTTCCAAACCAAATTATGGGATGTTAGTCAAGATTTTGAAATTCCATATCCCGGAATGATTGTTATTTCACCCATGCGCCATGTTTCCAATTATATGGATCTTTCTGATGAGGAAATGCATGAGCTTCATCAACTGACTATTTTCTGCAAAAAAGCCTGTATGGACATTTTTGACTGTCAAAAACTTGCTTATATGTTTTATGAAAAACCTAATGGGCACGTTCATTTTGTTATTATTCCGCTACATGGTTTGGTGGAAATCAATGATAAATATGCCGTTTTAAGTGAGCTCTTTTCTAAAGCACCCACTCTTCTTAATGATAAACAAAATATGCAACGCGTTGTTACGGCTATTGATAATTTAAGAACTTATTTTCAAAATATTACTCTCTGACTGCTCGTGTTTTTCTTTTGCTTCAAAAGCAAGAAATTTTGTTGCATTCGTTATTCTTTGAACTATACTTATTTTAGTTTTAGAGGAGTTTTTTTTAATGGATAAACCATTACCTGTTGAGATTATGAAAAAAGCTGTGCGTGGTATTAGTTATATTTCGCACCCGCTGAGATTGCGTATTCTTGAATATCTCGATGTCAATGGGGCTTCGTCTGTTTCCGCTATTACCAAAGCTCTTAATGCCGAACAAGCCATTATCTCGCAAAGTCTAAAAAAAATGCGGGAAAATAATTTGGTAAAAACAGCACGGCGCGGAATTTTTATTTATTATAACATTTGTGAAGAATATCCGGCGAGCATTTTTGTTTGCCTTCGTAAACTTTATGCCTATATGACGGATTGCTTTTTCTTTTTACAAGACGGCGTTAAAGAAATGCTTCCCGCCGATTACACCATGATGACAGCTAATCGTATGAAACTTTTTGCTCATTTTGATAAGATGCGAATCTTAGAGTGGTTGACTCTTTATGGGCGACAGAATGTTACAGAAATTGTTAACGGTATCGGTCTTGAGCAGCTCAAAGTATCGCAATTCTTAAAAAAACTTCGTGATGACGGTTTTGTTACTGCCGAACGGCAAGGGCGTTTTATTTTTTATACCATTACCGAAGGTGTGCATAAAACCTGCATCCAATGTATTCACAAAAGATACAACTCCCTAAAAAACAAAAATGATTTTTAATTTTATGAGCTAATACCATGCAAATCATAAAATACGCAGACAAAACCGTTCATCAAACTCATGATAATGCCCTTGTCGATGAATATTATATGCACAATAAACTTATTGATTTGTGCGTTGTACATATTAATGGGAGAACTCCTCTTAAAGGAAAACTTGTTAATTCTGATTTTTCTTGCGTGTGCTATGTTTTGAATGGTTCCGGCTTTGTTTGCGGTAATTCTATTTCCGTCGGTGACGCTTTTAATATTTTAGCGCATGAGCCTTATTGGTTTGAAGGAAACTTTATAATGATAATGTGCGGAACTCCGGCTTTCAATCCTAATCAATGCCAAATTATTGATTAAATATTTTTATCCCTCGCATCTATTGGAGCATATAAATTTGTTGTGATATTTTTGCAATGATTTCCGCATTTGTTTCATCGCTTTCGTAAGAATCGGTTACCATAATTGCCAAATAATATTTTTTATTGCCTATACTAATAATTGCAACATCATTATCGGCTATTTTCTTTCCATCTCGCAGCCTTGATGATGAACCCGTTTTATGCGCCACTTTCGCAGATTTCGGTAAAGTTCCTTTTATCTTATTTGCTCCGGTTACTGTGCTTTGCATCATTGAAAGTAACTCTTTATGCAAGTCTTCGGAAAATAATTTTTTTTCATCAATCTTTTTCAACAGCGCTAAAATTTCATGAAGCGGAGCTTGATTTTGATATTGCGTCATATCATCGTGATTCATTGTATCTTCGGTTACTTTTATTTCCGTTTCCGGCAAACCTATCTTGTGTATATATCTTTCAACCGAATCTATTCCCCCTACCCAGTTGATTAAAATATCACAGGCGTTGTTATCACTTTCTGACACCATGTAATATAAAATTTCACGCAAGGATAATTCTATGTCATTAGTCCCATATTTTTCACGGAGAGGACTATAAGTGTTTTCTTTTATATCCGTTTGTAATATTTCTAACTTTGTATCCAAATTTAGCTTTTCTCGATTTACTTTATCCAATACCGCAACGGCAATATGCAACTTAAACACGCTTAATAACGGATATTTTTTTGAGTTATTCCGATACGTTATTTGGCTATCCGCATACCCTATTCCGATATTGGCTTTATAATCAGAATATTGCTCACTTATTTCTTTCAGTTTCCGTTCTGTTACAAAACTGTTTTTTGCAGACTGCTTTTCCAAAATCAGCACAACCGCTAATCCTATTAGCAATATTCCTAATATCTTTGACACTTCTTTTCCCTATAATCAAAAAACCGTTCCTTATTGCTAAAAAACGGTTTTTAGTGGCTCCGACTGCTGGGCTCGAACCAGCGACCAATCGGTTAACAGCCGATTGCTCTACCACTGAGCTAAGTCGGAATAATCCTTAGTGGAGGCCGGTACCGGAATTGAACCGATGTACAAGGATTTGCAGTCCTCTGCATGAGCCACTCTGCCAACCGGCCAACTCAAAGTACCAACGTCAACGTGGTGATTTGTATTTATACATAAAAAAATTTCAACGTCAATAGATTTTTTTTAAAAATGTTATTTTTTTTTATTCTGTGCATATCTTACAAAATAATTCCCCAAAATTCTTTGTTTTGCTAAAACTTCATTAACGTTTTTTGAGGAGTTGTATATATGAAAATTGCTGTTGCTTCCGATCATGCCGGATTTGAATTGAAAGATTTTATTGCTTATTCTCTTTCACAAAAAAATTTTGATGTTTTAGATTTGGGTACCTCTGATTGTTCTTCTGTCGACTATCCTGTTTTTGCTGATAAAATGGCCGCCAATATTTTAGCGCGTAAAGCAGATTTGGGTATTTTGGTGTGCGGAACAGGAATCGGTATTTCTATTCGAGCCAATCGACACAAAGGTATTCGTGCCGCACTTCTTTATTCGGATGAAGTTGCTCAAATGGCTAAACAACATAATAATGCTAATGTGATTGTTTTTGGCGGTCGCACTATGGATAAAAATGATGTTTTACGCAGAATCGATATTTTCTTAAATACTCAGTTTGAGGGGGGAAGACACCAGAGAAGAATCGATTTACTTGATTTGTAATTCGTGATTATTGAAGTTAAGGATATATAAAATGAATTTGAAAACTTTTGATGAAGATATTTATGCGGCTATTAATGATGAACTTGTTAGACAACAAAATAATGTCGAATTAATCGCTTCCGAAAATATTGTTTCTAAAGCGGTTTTGGAGGCGCAAGGTTCTATCCTCACTAATAAATATGCCGAAGGTTATCCCGGACATCGTTATTATGGCGGGTGCTCCTTTATAGATAAAATTGAACAACTGGCTATCGATAGATTAAAACAACTGTTTAATGCGCAATTTGCTAATGTGCAACCTCATTCCGGTTCTCAGGCTAATATGGCTGTTTTCGGCGCATTGCTTAAACCCGGTGATACTATCCTCGGTATGAGCCTTGACGCCGGCGGACACTTAACTCATGGCGCAAAAGTTTCTTTCTCCGGTAAATGGTTTAATTCTATCCAATATGGCGTCGAAAAAAAATCCGGTCTTATTGATTATGAACAAGTGCGCAGTTTGGCTCATCATCATAAACCGAAACTTATTATTGCAGGTTGCTCTTCTTATCCGCGACAGATTGATTTTGTTAAATTTAGAGCTATTGCTCATGAATGCGGTGCTTTTCTTATGGTCGATATGGCGCATTTCGCAGGGCTGGTTGCCAGCGGTCTTTATCCGAACCCTTTAACCTTCGCCGATGTTGTTACGACTACAACTCATAAAACTTTGCGTGGTCCTCGCGGGGGGGCTATCTTAACAAATAATGCCGATATTGCTAAAAAAATTAATTCAGCTATATTCCCCGGAATGCAAGGCGGTCCCTTGGAACATGTTATTGCTGCTAAGGCCGTTTGTTTCAAAGAAGCTCTTGGCGATGAATTCAAAATTTATTCCGAACAAGTTATTAAAAATGCAAAAGTTTTAGGCGAAACTCTTTTACAGCGCGGGCTCAAACTTGTTACTGACGGAACCGATACGCATTTACTCTTGGTTGACTTGACACCAAAAGGAATTAATGGGAAAGAATTAACCGATGCTCTTGAACTGGTTAATATCACGGCTAATAAAAATGCTATTCCTTTTGATCCTCTTCCCCCTTCTACAACCTCCGGTATCCGCCTTGGAACACCGGCCGGTACAACGCGCGGCTTTAAAGAAAATGAATTTATCCTTATCGGGCATGCTATTGCTGATATTGTTGATGCACTGCATACCCCGGCTATTAATGAGGTGAGCGCTAAAACTAAAGCCAAAATTTTGGAACTGACAGCCGCTTTTCCGATTTATAAAGATTAGTTGTTTTTAGTTGCTTTCTTTGAGGCTAAAGTTCTTAATCGAATTTTAGCCTCTTTGCTTATTTGATAAGAATCGCATACTTTACTTATACTTTTTCTAAATACAAATTCATCTAACGGTGTGTTTAGTAAGAAATTTTCCGTTGCTTTGGGATACTTCACAAACATCATGGATAATAGCCACGCCACCGCCATTTTATCATAGAACCCCTTATATTTTTGCTTCTGAATGAGCGAAAATATTTTATCCAAATATTCGTCGTTGATAAAGTAACTCAATGCTAATACATAGAAAAAACGTATTTCGTACTCCTTTGAACTCTGGGTATAAACCTTAAAACAATCCCAATATATTTTTTGCTGCTTCTTTGCATCTTTTAAACTTGAACAAAAAATATCACAAACAGCCCAACTATTTATATATGGAACAAAATTTTTTATTCTTTCAATCTTTTGCGCATCTTTATTTTGAGCAACCAATAACGAATACAACATCAATTCTTCTTGATATTCAAACTCGCTTACCGGAACCCGCAGATATTCTTCTGCTCGCCCTTCTTTCTGAAGCTGTTTTGCTAATTGACGTAATTTTGGTATGCGAACCCCAAATAACTTGATATTCGGTGGTAAAAGTTTAGCGGAGAATTTTTGATATTTTTCCTCCGCTTCTTGTTGTAATTTTACTAAAATCTCAGTACGCATTACGTTCTATATCTTTTAGATAAAGTACTGTTTCTTGTTCCAACTTGGAAGCGGCTTCTTCATCGCATACATATATTCCGTGACGATGCATTTGTAATGCACTTACAGCCCAACGATGATTAACACTTCCTTCTATTGCCGCTTTGGTCGCTTCCGCTTTCGTTTCTCCTGTTGCCAATATCATTACCTCTTTGGCATCCATTATCGTTCCGGTACCAACCGTTAAAACCGTATGCGGCACTTTGCTTAAGTCATTACCGAATAATTTGGCTTTGGCTTTCATCGTTTCTGTTGTCAGCGTTTTTACACGCGTATGCGAATCTAATGATGAAAACGGTTCATTAAATGCAATGTGACCATCTGCGCCTACTCCTCCGACGAATAAATCTATCCCACCTTTCTGACGAATTGCCAATTCAAAATTTGCACACTCTTTTTCATAATTTTTAGTGCGTCCATCCAGAATATAAATATTTGCTTCTTTTGTATCGACGTGCTTCAATAAATACTCATCCATATAACTACGACAGCTTTGTGGGGCGTTTTTTTCTAATCCGATAAATTCATTCATGCAGAATATTACAACATTGGCAAATGATAACTTTCCCGCTCGATTTAATTCTACCAATTTCTTATACATTCCTTTGGGCGTATCGCCCATAGGCAGCCCTAATACAAAAGGTTTGGTTGAGGTGGGGCGTGCTCGCTTGATACGGTAGGCTATATATGTCGCAGCCCAGTCGGTTACTTCTTCGTAGTCTGATTTTATTATGACACGCATGGCTCATCTCCCTTATATATTCTTTTGTTTTATCGGTATGATTTAATATATAAAAAAATTAGTAAACTTTTTGCTAATGTTTATCAACGTATTCATATGTTTTTGTGCGTACATTGTAGCGACAATCATAACTCTGATACTCGGGCTTTAAGATATATAAATCATCTCGGTTTAACGGTGTATACATTTCTTCCAATAAATGTTTACTTATCCAATGTATCGGATGTACACCTATTTCACCGCGATACTCTCGATAGGTGTCATAATAATTCTTGCCATAGATGATTTTAGGACGATATTTTCTAATCAAACTCTCTAAATCTGATGTCGGACGTATTCCTATTGTTGCGGCAATCACATCTATTTGACCTTTTAAATTCCAGATAAAGTCTATGTCTTTATTAAATAAATTGTATCCTATTCTGTAACCGTTCACAACATAGTCGCAGGGATTGGTCAAACTTAATACATAACCGGCCGCTCCATATTTGTAATCATCTCCTACCGTAATGCGCTGTCTGTATATGTTTGCATATATTCCGCCTAAAATTAGAAAATAACCGACACATAGGTAATTTATCCAGTGTTTCTTTTTTATCATTTCCGATACAACCACTCCGGCTAATGTTGATGCTAATGCATGTAATAATGCAAAGTAATATACAAACGGCGTGAAATAATACATGCGGATTATATATTCTATGATGAAAATTAAGGCGAATGTTTTTATATATAGATTTCCCGTATATACGTTTTTTATCAATGCGTATATCGCTAACAATATCGGAACTGTCATTTCAAAACTCGGATGTATAAAGCGGCGCGTATAAAAAACATCCGGAATATGCGAATTTAACTCAAAATTGGCTTTTATGTACATTGTCAGTACACCTTCATGGTACAGAAATGCTAAAAATACCGCAAATATTAATAATGGAATGCTGCCGCTTATGACGCAATCTTCTAATTGAACCTTTTTTTCTCTTATCAACCATAAAATGACGCAACCTATCCCTATTATAATCAGGGCCGCTTTTTGTGTAAACATAAATGATGCAAAGAAAAGTATAAATGATATAAAGAGTGACAGTATTCGCTTATCTCGCATATAGCAAAATAAATAATATATGCCGACAATGATAGCTGTCGCCATAAAATTATCCGGCTTGAAATCTTTGTTATATAAACTTTCTTGAGGAAGAGCGCATAGTCCTGCCGCAATCAAACCGCCCACTTTATCGGATAAAAAATCTTTATGCAGACGATATATGTACCACAGCATTATTAAAAATACGGTTACCGTCAGCATATTAACGGCATCAACCGCACGCAAGCTGTATTCATAATATCCAACTAAGGGAGCTCCTATATACCACAATAAAGGATTATGGTGTTGGAAGAAATCTTTGTATGGTAATTTTCCGCACCAAACTAACCATGATGAGTGGACGTGTTCCAGCGTATCTCCATCTCCCGAACCACTGTATATTACTGTCCAATATAATAATCCTCCGCAAAAAATGAGGTATAACATTAAAAATATTTTTATTATATTGTCCTGCTTAAAAAACATTACCTATCGGTTCCTTGTAAAAATATTCCCAACTGTCTTCCTGTACATTGTACTGGCAACGCCGCTTTGCTTGATATTCCGGCTTTAGAATGAATATATCTACAAACGGCGATTGCATATAATATTTATCCCTTATAAAACTATCTACCCAATGTACCGGAATTTCAATATTTTGTTGGTGTAATTTTTCATCCCAATATGGTCCGGTGTATATAATTCGTGGGAAATATTTTAATATTACCTGATTTAAATTCGATAATGGGGCTAATCCTATTTTATTGCCGATGACGTCTAATTGTCCGTTTAAATTCCAGTAATAAGTTACGTCTTTGGTGAAAATACCATAGGTTAAACCGTAACCATTCAGTATAGAATCGCAACGATTGGTTTGATCCAAAACATATTTAGGAGTTATGTATCTGTAAAAATACGGAGGCATTTTCTTTTCTGCGCAATATGAGTAAAATGCATACATTCCAACCAATGACAAAGCGATGAAAATATAAGATGTCCACTTCCAGCGATTTATTAATTTCCACATAAAAGAACCCGCCATTATGCCATTCAATACTTGCAGTTGATAATAATAGTGTCTGTCTAATGAAAAATAAAAGAAACGTTGAACCGCTTCGGCTATCCATAGTAAACATATTATTCTGGCATAGAGGTTGCCTTTATATAAAAAATATCCGCATGATAAAAATGCTATTGCGCTGACTACATAAAATTCTGTTCTTGTCGTTTCAACAAGCCCTCCATAAACGTCCGGAATATAAAGATTAAAAATATAGTTTGCCAGCCAATATCTCTCAACCATATCATGGTAAATTAACCATGATAAAAATATTATTGTTCCAATTAGAGGTAAAACCAGCGCTTTTCCAAAATCCTTTATCTCTATATTTCCGGCATAAAGTTGATAAACTACTACTGCCCCAACAAACACTAACAAAAAAATTACTTTTTGCATAAACAGAAATGATATAAATAAACTTAAAAATGACCAGACTAAATCTTTCGTTTGCTTTTTTTCCAGATATGCCAGAAGGTAATATATACCGACCATAAAAGTAAATACCATATAGTTATCTGGGCGATAATCTTCTCCGCTGAAAATTGTAAACGATGGGAAAATTGATGCGATACTTAATAGCGCCGCATACCAACTATGGGCTATGAAACGTCTGACAATTAAACCTGTTACAAATAAACTGCCGAACATAATTAATGTTGAAATGATGCGGACTATGTCAAATAAAAATATATCGTAGGCCAGATATCCAGCTAACGGGGAAAATATATACCACAATAAAGGATTATGATGTTGAAAAAAATCAACGTAAGGAATCTGACCGCTGTATACCAGCCATGTTGAATGTAAGTGCTCTATATCATCACCTGTTTCCGGCTGATGATTATATAATACCCAGAATGCGGCTCCAATACCAAATAGTATTTGTAATACAAAATATACTTTTGCTAATATCGGTAATGCCGTCGTTGGTGAATTATCCTCTGCCGGTTCAGACATTCTCTCTCCCTTGTTTCTTTATATTAGAATCGCTGAAACTAAGCAACTCCTGATGAAGTTTCACTTCCTGAAGAGGCATCTTCCGCAGGAATTACATCCGGCAACATTCCTATCGCCTTCTTACGCTTCAATTTATTTACAAATTTAATGGAGCGTTGCGCATCCCACTTCTTTTTTCCTTCTTCTCGTTGGAAAATATGTTTATATATCTCTATTGCTTGATCAAATTCCGACAATTTTGTTAAACATGATGCCAATCCATCGTATAGTTTGTGGTGATAGCGACCATCTACCAAATTCTTAGCCTTGTTGTAACACTTTAGCGCATCTTTGAATTTAAACATCTTTTGATATACAAATCCAATACTAATCCATGCTTGAATTTCTGTGCTGTCTATATTCAATATTTTAGTAAAGCATTTCAACGCAGAATCGTTATCTCCCATCAATTGATAGGTTACGCCGATACCATTCCAGGCCTTTACGTTGGATTTATCTAATGCTAAAACTTTCTTAAAGTATCCGATTGCGCGTTCATATTGTTTTAATTTTTGCAAAGTTACCGCAATACTCAATAATGTCTGCGGGTGTTTCGGATCTACCTGATAGGCTTGTTGTAAAACATCCAGAGCTTCTTTAAACAAAAACATATGTTGTAAAGCGATTGCTTTACCATTTAAGGCTTCCAATGATGTCGGATCATTTGCATAGGCTTCTTCAAAGCATGTTATTGCTTCTTTATAGCGACCACGCATACTCAACGTTACGCCTTTATTGTTAAGTACTTCTACTGATTTCGGATTAATCGCCAAGGCCTTATCAAAACACTCTACCGCTTCTGTGTATTTACTCATCTTTTGATAAGCAAAACCTTTTGAATTTATTGCTTTCCATGAATCGGGCTGTTGAGCCAAAAACTCATCAAACTGAGCTATAGCTTCTCTGCACATTCCTGAATCTAAAAGTTCCTGACCTCTCTTGTAGGCATTATTGTCACTTAACTTAACCATATTCTTTCTCTACATAGTTTTACAAAATAATTCATTGCGCATTATATGGTTACTTTTTTTCTTTTGTCAAGACAAAAAATATAGATTTTGTTTTTTACTGCCCTTTTTTCCTCTTTTTATTTGTTAAAATTCAGTTCTCCTACTTTATTATTGACAAAAAAAGTTTTTGACTATATGTTGGATTTCACTATAATTAATCTTATGTTTCATTATTAAATTTTTTTATCATTATGGAAAAAACAAATGTGGGTAAACTTTCTTTTTGGAAGAAATTTACGTTGTTGCGGCAATTGATTGAAGATCCTTCTTCTATTCCTCCTTATTATCAAGCTGCTTTGCTGAATGCTGTTTCTACGAAAACTTTTCGAAAATATTATTCGGAATTTTGTAGATTCAATCCCGAAACTTTTGATGTTCTTTTAGAGCCTCGCAACCATGGGAAGTTTTCTGTTTGTAAACATCGTAAATTTTATCCCTCTGAGCTTGCAAATGAATTTGCTCAAAAGGGAACTGATGAACAGGTGCTTGATGTGTTGGAAGAACATTGCTCTTCGTTAGGACATATCCTGCTTGAACGTCATTCTGAACTATTTGAAAGATATGTTCGGCGGCATGGCTCTATTCCTCTTAATTTATGGAAAGAAATTATTAAACAAAAACGCGAAGATTTAGTTTTAATGTTTCTTAAATTTAGAGACCAAGATTATGTCTTATCTGCACAGTATATTGATGTGCTTTTTGATTCTTCCTTGGAGAAAGGAATTAAAACTTATTTGGAACAAAATTCCGTTTTTGAATTGTCCAAAGTACGCTTATATATCTTGAAATCAGGCGATGTTGCTCTTTGCAAGAAAATGCTTGAAAATAATCCTTTAATTTTTGAGGATGAATTTCTTGAGCTTTTTAAACTTAATCAACCCGAACTTATCTTGACTCTCGTTAAACGGATGATACAAGATGAATTCGCCGATGATTATACTGAAATTCCTGCAGGCTTTGAAAATTCTCTGATACACAGTAATGCTACTGAAGCAATTATGCTCTATATGCAAAAAAATGAACTTGATTACGGTGCTACTATTTGCCTCTTTGAAACCGGAAATGAGGAACTTATTCGGTTCTATTTGGAATCAGATCGCTTTAAAGAATGTAAAAAATTTCCAGTTGATGTGGCGGCTATGTTTCTTTTTTCCGGAAATAATGCCAGTCTGCAATGTTGCTACAAAAGTAAATTCGGCCTGCCTTATCAGTTGGAACGTAAGTTGATACTTTCTGAAAATGATAAACTCAATGCTTTTTTCAAAGATAAATATGCAACCTATATGCAAGATAACCTCATTAACTATATCGATACTAATGAGCTATATCCTTTGAACGCTGCACTGTTAATGGAAAAAGGTCCTATTGACGATGCTATTGATTATTTTCAAAAGTATCCGTTACCGGATATTGCTGTTGTTGCTCTGTTTAAAAACGGAAAAGACAATTTGCGGAAGGCGTACCTTAACTTCCTACTTGAAAACCATGCTATCGTTTGTGAAGCTGCGGAAAAGTATTTTGTTAAATTTGCTCCTCAAAAGAAATTGATGACTTATTTGCAAAATAATGCTCAATCTCCTCTTAAAAGTGTGGATGGTGAAATTGCTTTGTTAAAGCGAGAGGATGCTGAGTTGTGCCATTTTTATGTTGAAAAATTTGGTTTTAAAACTCAAGCGCTTGTTTCTTTTATTCAATGCGGTTCGGTTGATTTTATCAAATCTATTTTCAAAAATTATCTGCTGCCAGACGAAGTTTTAAACGCCTTGATTGACAGCGGCAGAAACTCTTTGATGATTAAATTCTTCAAAGAATCTGACTTGGATAAAGAACTAGAACTCAAACTAATCCATTCCGATTTTTCTAAAAACGAAAAGGCCGTTTGTTTCTATCTGGATAAGTATGATTTGTTTGCTGATAATGAAGTTGAGTTAATTAAAATCAACAACAAAAAAATGACTGATATATATTCGGCAAAACATTCTCTCTCCGAAAATGCTGAAAAATTGTACGCCTCTATGTATTAAGCCTGTTACTTCTGATTTAACCTGTTTCCGTTTTTTTCGGAAGCAGGTTTTTTGTTTGCCATCATCCTTGACAAAAAATATTTTTTAGTTTAATTTAGCGCTACTTTTATAATTTTATGTTTCACTATTAATTTTTTATCATTATGGAAAAAGAAGTTAAAAGACCTTCTGTTTGGGCTACCAGACTTGAAGTATGGAAGTTTAAAAGAAATCATTCTTATGTTATTCCTTCCGAGCATCATTTGAATATGATTGAATTTAAGGGATGTTCTAAAGAAACTTTGGCTTTGTATTTAGAGTGTTGCCATGTTATTTCCGGTGAAGCGCTCCAAATTTTATTGAAAGATAAAAATACGGAAATGCTTCATTTTATCGCTGAGCATGCTACTGATTTATTGCTTTCTCCTGAAAACGAAAAGGCTTTTATTGCTAAATTCGGGTGTGAAATATTGCTTAAAAACCATATTTGTTTGTCGGAAAACGGTACTTTAAAATTCTTACAAGGCAAAAGCTTTTCTTCTATTCCTTCTGCGTATTTAAATTATCTGACATTCTCTCCCCAAAACGAGGCTTGTCTATTGAAGTTGAAAAATCCTAAACTCGCTTGTGAGTATCTTTCGGAGCATATTGTTAACGCCGATAATCGTCGACTTGTTCTTCTTTATGATAATCCAGAGGTTTTTAAGGCTTATGGACAACGTAACTATTTTGACGAACTCTTTGCGGATATTGTTAAAACGAAGTCCTTAGAAATTTTTGAAATTGCTTTGAAAAATCTTTCTTCTCTTTCTTTTGAAGATGAGAAACTCTTGATTGATAGGAATGACCCCGCATTTATTGCAGCCTTTATTGAACAGGCTAATTTTTCTGACGATGCAATTGCATATCTGGTGCAACATGCTTCTGATGAGATGTTTGAGGCATATGTTAAACATTGGAATTTTCCTTTTGATAGTTGTGATGATTTGATTTATCAAAGACTTTTTGAGCCTCGTCATATTGAACTTCTTAAAGCTCATTTAAAGGAATTCGTAATTCCGGGCAAATTTGAAGTTCGTTTGTTGGAAAGCGGTAATAAAGAGCTAATTGAACTTTATTTTAGTGCCGAGATTCCTCTTTCTCCGGAAACTAAGGCTTGGCTTTTTGAGCATCCTCAATCAGAATATGTGGCTAATATACTTCAGCATATTGATAATTTGGGCGTCTTAGGTGAGACAAAATTGTTTCAATCCGGCGATGATCCAAAAATCAAAAACTATCTTGAAGAACATTCTCTTAATTTAATTAGTGAGACGGCTTTTTTCAAATTCGCTTCACCTCATTTGTTGATTGATTATTGTTCTTCCTACAATCCCTGCGGACCGGCTCAAATTGCCTTAATTAGAAGAAAAGATGTTGATGTGGCTCTTTGGAAACAACTTTGGGATAATGATTTTTGGGATTTTGATGGAGGTGCTTTGAGAATCTTCTTAAACGAAGCAGATGATGATACTATCCTTGCTTATTTCCAATATTGCGAAGATAATTATGAGGATTTTTCTCTTGAACCCGATGATTCCGAATCTGCTTGCTCCTTGCCCTTAAGTGAGATTTTATATCATCGAAATTTGGCAAAATCTGCTATGTTCTTCATTTCAAAAGCCTCCCTTTCTGATGCGGATGAATGCGCTTTGGCTTTGTATGGTTCAAAAGAACTTATTCAAAAATATCTGAAGGATAATGATTTTGATTCAGAAGCTGAAATGTTGTTATTGTGTCGTGGTGACAAAGAGCTTGTTCGACAGTATATTTCAAAATACGAAATTTATGATGAAAATCAATGCTATTTGTTCAATTTTGATGATTGGGATTTGATAAAATTCTATCAGGATAAACACGGCTTTTCTGATAATGATATCGTTGAGGCTCTTGAAGATTAATGACTTCTTTATTAAAGACTCCTTCTTTATCGAAGGAGTCTTTTTTATTGACAATATCTCTTTTTCTCCCTAATCTTCTCGTTAGTTAAGTAATTTTATGTTTCATTATTAAAATTTTATATTTATGGAAGAAAAAGTTTGTCCGGATAGGACGCCGTTATTAAAAAAAGCAAAATGGGCTATTCGTAAATCTTATTGGTTTAATTGCCCATTGCCGGCTGAATATCATTCCATTTTGATTAATCAGGAATGTTGTTCCGAATATTGTATGCGAGTGTGTTTGCAAAATTGTTCTTTGACTTCTGACAATGAAGTGCTTTTATTTGATAAATACGGAGCCGATAAACCCGATATTTTGATCGAATATATCCGTATCCATGGGGCTCAAGAGGCTTTATTGCTTAAACTCATAGAAACTAAAAATATTAAATTGTTAATATGCTTTGTGAATTATAAAAAGAGCCGGTATTTTCATGATGTTTATGTCTTATCCGAAAATGCACAAATCGCTCTCGTTAATTCTAATGATCCCGATTTCTTTTGGCTGGTTCTTTCTCAAAAAATTTGGTTGACAGCTAACGCTTTTGAGCGCTTATTACAAAACGGAAACTATGATATGTTTGAAACATATTGCAAGTATTGTTATGAAAAAGGTTCTGAAAAGTATTTTTATAACAAATGGCTTGATATACTTCTTGAACATAAAAACGAGAAAGCTATTGAATTGGTTGTTACTCGTTTTCGCTTGGATATATCTTCGTTGGTTAAGTTGGTTGAGCATCATCTTGAAAAATTTGTAGAGATTTATTTTCGCCTTTACAAAATCAACAAAGATGAACAATGTTTTATGGTCAATGGCCGGAATAAAAAACTTATTGCTTTATACATCAAAAATAAACCTTTTGCAAAAAAAGCTCAAATAGAGCTCGTTAAATCAGGTTGCCAAGATTTGCTTAGAATGCATTACCTCAAGTATGGTTTGGATGATGAAGTAATTGTTTTTCAGGCTAGCCTTAATAATGTTAAAACGTTCTTAAACGTTCAATAAAACTTTATTACTTTTAAAGCCCCGTTTTTGAATTGTCCTTCCCTAAAGTCGGACAGTTCATTGCGGGGCTTTCTCTTATTTCTCTATTTGAGCTGTTTGCGGGGCTGCTAAAAAACAGCCTTTTAACCAAATATTGATTTGTGCCGTAATCACTTCTGCCTCTATTTCATCTACATATCGTATTCTGTTGTTATACCCAAAAGGATTATTTCCTCTATTATTACTGATATTGTCCAGAATCCAGTAAAGTTTCAGAGATACATAGCCGCCATATATTTCGGATAGCATTTTTATTATCATATGGTGCCCATGACACACATATTTTCTTTTTCCTATTGATGTCGGATATTCTACTAATACTTGAATATCTTCAGGATTAATCTGTGCTATGTGCTTGGCACCCGCTATATATGCTGCCGCGCCTCCGTATTCATCCTTTCCGATGTAATGAAAATAATAAATATTATTGCTTTTCGTGATTAATTGTACTTGCATATTTTTCTCTATGTATGCAAGAAATTTTTGTTCCTGTTTTTCGCTTATCATACGCAATATGTTTTTAATTGTTATAATAATTTTTTCTCTGCTTTAGGATTTTATCTTTTTTTATATTTTTTGTCAATAACCTTTCTTGACAAATTTATTGTCCTCCTTATAATACCCTCATCTGTTTAATTTTATGTCGTACTATTTTATTTTTTTTACAATTATGAATGCTATTGAAATTTGGAACAAATTTCTTGCTGATAAACAGCAGATGTCTGACGAAGATGAACTTGTTTTTGTCCGCGATGGTTCGGATGAGTGGATTTTGAATTATACTCAGGAGTTTTCTTTAGGAGAAAATGCAGAACTTTTGCTTATTAAATCTCGTTCCTTTTTTGTTGTTCTTGATTATATCCTTTGTTCGGAAGAACCCTTTTTTATTCAATCTGAAAAGGCTTTACTTGAAAGAAAAGATACTAATCTTATCTTGAAATATGCTCGTAAATTCGGTTTCGTTCAAGAACTTCATGAATTTATGGCGGAAACAGCTTCCGATGATGTATTGCGTGCCTATTTTACTGAGGAACAACTTTCTTCCGCCGGTGAAATAAAACTGATTGAACGTCATGATGAAAAGCTCTTTCAAGCCTATGTCGAAGAACACGTCTTAAACGAAATGTCGGAACATTATTTGATTAAAATGAAAAATTATGATTTTTTCAAAATATATGTTTCCGAACATGGGCGCATTGCTCAGTCTTCCTTAAATCTGCTGGCAAATTCTCATGATGAAAAATTGTTAGATATTTTTCGAGAATTTTGTTTGTGTTGAAAATTTGCTCTTAAAAAAACTCTCTATCCGTTATAGATAGAGAGTTTTTTTTTACTTAGAATTCGACTATGGATTTTCCGTTTCGCCAATTTTGTTCTATCTGTTCTAATGAGCGCCCTTTGGTTTCCGGAATATATTTCCAGGTGTAAAATAAACTGAAAATTCCGACTACTCCGAAAATACTAAATGTTAATGCCTCGCCTATGGTTGCAAGTAACGTCGGGAAAATTAACGCTACAATGAAATTAAATACAAAATTGGACATTGTCGCTATGCTCATCGCTGTTCCTCTTATCGCCAACGGCATAATTTCGGATATCAATATCCATGCTATCGGACCCAATGAAAAAGCAAAACTGGCTATGAACGTTATTATACTTCCAACCGCTATCCATTTGGTGTCATATCCATAGTTATTGCTCAACCAGAAAGATGTTGCCAAAACAAATAAACTTACCGTGATACCACTTAACCCCGCATACAATAATGGTTTGCGCCCCAGTTTATCGGTAAAAAATATTGCCACGAACGTCATTGCAAAATTAACTACCCCAACACCTACCGATGCATACAACGCACCGATGTTGTCCGTGAAACCTGCCGCCTTAAATATTGTTGCGGCGTAATAAATTATCGTATTTATTCCGGTGCAAATTTGAATGAACATGATAAAAATTCCAACCAGTACCGGTCGCAACATCCATTGTTCAAAAATTTTTCCTTGTTTCTTTTCACTCACTTTTAATGTGGCTTGGATTTCTTGGATTTGTTTGTCCGCATCTTCTTCCGGTTCTATTTTTTTGAAAATTTCTTTGGCTTCATTATAACGCCGACGGCTTATCAACCAACGCGGTGTATCCCCTAGAAAACTGATACCTATTAACAATATAACCGCCGGTATCAATCCTGCTCCCAACATCCAACGCCAGTTATATTCCGAAAGAGCAAATATCCTATTGATTAAATATGAAAACAATATTCCCGCCGTAATCGCTAATTGATACAACGAAACCAACATGCCTCTTACTCTTTGCGGCGACAATTCCGATAAATACAAAGGAATGACAAAATTAACCATCCCAATTGCCAAACCCAATATCATTCGACCAAATACTAACCATCCTACACTCGGGGCGAATCCGCAAATCAAAGATCCTATCGCAAAAATTGTTGCCGTTGCTATTATGACTTTTTTACGTCCATAAATATCCGCCAATACCCCATTTACCGCTGCGCCGACTATTGCGCCCACTAATGCGGAACTGACTACCCAACCTTGTTGTAATGTGCTTAACGGCCAACCTTCATTTATATATAACAATGCACCGGAAATTACACCAGTGTCAAATCCAGAAAGCAGGCCGCCTAATGAGGCTATTCCCGCAATCACATATAGTAAAAAGTGCTTTATACGTCCCTTGTGTTGAATTGTTGTTGCATTCATAACGGATGTCCTTTCACTCTTTTGTTTCTTTCTTTAATCTAGCAAAAATAGTTTTAAAATTGTTTAATGACTTCTCCTTTTTGATTGACAAAAATCGACAAACCTGCTACTTTTATCTCTGGTTAAATATAATTTAGTTACAGCTATGAAAAGATTAATTATTTTTAGACATGGTGATTATGACGAGTACAAAAATTTAATTGAGACTTGTGCTCAAGATCTTTTTCGAAAAGCTCGTCATATACAAGAATTTGTTGGTCATCCCGCCGCTATTTTTGCTTCACCTATCAAAAGAGCATGGCAAACCGCTAATGTGCTCAATCTTGCTTTCGGCAACGTCCCTCTGTTTGAAAAAAATGAACTAAGAGATTTTAATGCTCTCAGCATTCCTTATTTTGCAAAACGTTTTGCTCTTGAGGCTCAACAGAATTTTGCCGACAGAGATGTGCTTGTTTGGGTTACACACGAACCATCCGTGCATGAATTGCTCGGAATTACACTACACACATCCGAATGGATTGTTCTTGAAGCGCCTGAATGGGAGAAAATTTTTGAACCTAAATTCCGAAAAATCTATCATGCGGCAAATTTTCTTACCGCTCAAGGGGTTTCTACTAATGAGGCTTTCCATAAACTGGTGGAATGGACATTTGATGCGCTTTCGGATGAAGAAACACAAAAAATCAGTTCTCTTTTGAAATGATTTTTTCCTTTGTATCAAGACTCTCCTTTTCGGAGAGTTTTTTTATTTACTAATCTTTTTCTTTCTGTATCATATTTGCCGGTTTCTCATTTTAAGGTTTGTAAAAATGGATTATTTAGAATTATCGCACAAAAACACGCTTATGGCTCAAAAAATTATTGATGAAAGTCGTATTGTTTCGTTATGGCAAGCTGTGGGGGCTCAGGTTAATCTTGTTGGCTCACTTAGAATCGGCGTACTTTCCAAACATCTTGATATTGATTTTCATATTTACACACCTGCTCTTGATATTGCGCAAAGTTTTGCAGTTATGGCACAAATTGCCCTTAACCACGCTGTCAAAAAAATTGAATTTGTAAATCTGGCGCTCACCGAAGAATGTTGTTTCGAGTGGCATATTTGCTATGAAGATAATAATGGACAATTGTGGCAAATTGATATTATTCAAATCAAAAGCGGTTCTCGTTATGATGGATATTTTGAGCGTGTTGCTGAAACTATTAAATCGAAAATGTCTGAGGATATGAAGAAAACTATTCTTCAACTTAAATTCGAAACACCAGATACTCTTAAAATTGCAGGTATTGAATATTATAAAGCTGTTATTCAAGACGGTATTACTAATTTTGATGATTTCTTAAAATGGCGTTCAGAGCACCATTTTGAGGGGATTATTGAGTGGTAGATACGGTTTATACCATTTGTTTGCATACATCAATCCATGTAGAAGTCGGCGTATAATTTTTTAATTCTTCCGGCGTTACTTCTATGGCGCTGTTTGAACTACCACACGCAGGATATACACTCTTAAATCTTTTTAATGACTCGTCTAAATATATCTCCACATTTTCAGGAACACCAAACGGGCAAACTCCCCCTATCGCGTGGCCTATACATTTTATCACCTCTTCGGCTGTCAACATCTTGGCTTTAGTGTGAAAGTAGGCTTTATATTTGCCATTATCAATTTTACAATCTCCGGCGGTTACTATCAATATTGTTTTTTCTTTGACTGCAAACGATAATGTTTTGGCAATGCGACATGGTTCGCAACCCAGTGCCTGAGCCGCAAGTTCTACTGTTGCGCTTGATACCGGAAACTCTATAATTCTATTTTCCGCTCCAAATTGTTTTAAATACGCTTTTACTCTTTCCAAACTCATTTTTACTCCTTTATTCGCATTGTAATTTTGCCATACCGATTTTTTAAATTCAACTTAATATGTTTTTTAAGTATACTTTTATTTGCCTATAAAAAAAATTGGCCTAATCTATTAGGCATTTTGTTTTCATTATGTTTTTTTATTTGTTCTTCATATAATTTATTAAGCCGATGATTATAAATATTTAGCATATTTAAAACAAAAATAAATTTTCATAATATATTAAGATGTTATGAATTATATTTTATGTTAAATATATCTTGTTTTTATTTTGCCATTGGACATTAAACAAAAATACAATATAATGGAAATGGATATTTGATGTAATTATTCAGTTTAACACAATATTTTAGGAGACGGAATATGACTGCATATAAACAAACAGCAAAAACTATTGATGATATCATCGGAAATCGTGATTGTATGGCTGTTGCTAAATTACCTATAAGAGAAATGGTTACAAAAGTTATTCCTGGCGAAAAATATCTTTGCACTGATACTGGTGAATATTCTATCGCTAAAGTGATCTGTACCCCAGAAAGTGGAGGAAAAAAGGAAATCCCCTTTGAAAAAAATATTCAAAGGGGAATTTTTTTGTTAAACTCACACAAAAGGAGATAAGAATGAGCAAAATAAGATTTAGTAAAGAAGAACAAGCCA
>CASDOS010000031.1 GCA_949282205.1 uncultured Alphaproteobacteria bacterium
CTGCGCGGCTTGTTCTTCAACAACAGGCTCGGCCACCGGAGCAATCGGCTGCGCGGCTTGTTTTTCAACAACAGGCGCTGTTGCGGGAGCAATCGGCTGCGCGGCTTGTTCTTCAACAACAGGCTCGGCCACCGGAGCAATCGGCTGCGCGGCTTGTTTTTCAACAACAGGCGCTGTTGCGGGAGCAATCGGCTGCGCGGCTTGTTCTTCAACAACAGGAACATTTACCGGAACAACAACCATATTTTCATCTTGAGTATTCTTCTCAAACTGGCGCGTTAAAGAACGTATTTCCCCCTTTTCATCCATTTCCAAAATCAAATCATCCGTTGGAACAAAGATATTGCTGTTGTGGATTCTGCTCGTCCGATTTTCCTGAGAAATCGGTACAATTTTTTCCTCTTGTTCAGCCTTTTCTTTTTGTTCAAGTTTACGCAAACGTTCTTGCTGAGCTTTAATTCGCTCCTGATAAGATTTACTATTCTGTTTATATTCCTCATACCAATCACGATAATTTGCGGCAATATTAGAAATTTTACTACCCCGAATAATTGAATTATTAATCAGGTTTTGTTTCAAATTAAGAGCCTCATCGGTTTTCAATTTCATATTATCAATTGAATAGCAATAATCTTGATAGCGAATAAGAGTTTTAGTAAAATCACTGGCCAGACAAATATTCGCATTAATCAAGAATTTCGGTCTTTTCCCTTTACGAATAGCCAAATTAACCAATTGGTCTTTTACAAAATTACCATAACGTCCGGCCATCATACCGGCCAAATCCCGAATAGTACTAACCCCTTGAATAATAACATCGGTTTTTTCGTTTTTATAACTGGTATTAACCACATCCATATATTCCTGCAATTTACCGATAAGGCATTTAGCCTGATCAGCATAAGCCTTACGTTTTTCATCAATACCGCCATTTTGAATAGAATTATCTTTCAAGGCCACCCATTCTTTTCTTGGTTTCACATTACAAAACTCATCATAGATATAGATATCGGATGGTAAATCAACATAAATCATATAAATTTGCCCGCCTTTATCTTTCATATAATGTTCAGCCGCGACATTAAGCAATTCAGGCGCCCCTTCTAAAGAAACCCGTCTATTTTCCGCTGAAACTTTAATACCTTTCAAAGGAGACATATTAGCAAACATTTTAGCAAAGGATTTCAGGTTTCTGTCTTTAACACTCAAAATCCATTCCGCCAACAGAGTATAAACATTTTGTTCAACTGTTTTTGATTTATCATAAAAAGAAACGGTTTTATAGTTTTTAATAACACACCGGTCAGTTCCCATTGTCCCCGCTTTAATACAAGTATTAAACCCCGGCATAGCATAAGTACTGATATTATAACCATTTTCTTTTAAATAATCATAAAGCCGATTCTCTTCAAGACTAAAATAATCCAAACCGCCATGAATAAAATCCCAATTATTAATAAACTCGGAATAAGCACGATTACCGCTGGCAGAGCTAGTATAATCAATTTGATTAAAAATATCAATCATATTACTGATAGTATCATCTTTTTTAACAAAAGCGTTCGGATAAATTTCAAAATTATTAACAGCGTAAAAGCCGACCATCATATCCCGCAATTCTCTAAAATTATGATCACGCACACTACTAAGCAATTGATAAGATGGGAATTTAGGCAACATAAAATAGACTAAATTACCCTTTCTTTCAGTATTCGTTTTCGCGCCCAAAGATTTAACTTCATTATATTCCGATTTCGCCACAGGCAAAAATTCATTTTTTTGGATTCCTATAAGTCCTGCAAAAAGCAGCACCAAAACGACAAACAACATCGCAAAAGAAGCTCGAAAAGCAAAAAAGATAAGTACTCCGATAAGTAACCCCAACAACCAAGAAGAAGGAATAATACAAATAAACGTCAACCAACTGGCCTTTTGTTCCAACCAATCTTCAATAAAGTTATCCACATCAAACAAAGCAAACTGATTAAAAAAGATAACCACAAACACCATAGTAAAAAGGGCGCAAACCACATTTTGAATATCTTTTGAAAAAGACAAAAAGAGAATAAGAACAAAGAAAAATGCGAACAAAGCGCCAAAGACGGCCAAGACCGCCGGATTAAAAGTACCATTTTCAATTAACTTAGCGTTTATAGAATAAACAAACATAACCAAATCAATTGCAAACAATAAAAAAAGATAAAAAGCGCGCAAAAATTTATCATAAAAACGATTAGCATCTCCACCCCAACTGGCAAAACGACTGGATCTGCTGTTTTTTTTCAACACCAATGGTTGATTAACCCCTTCGGCCATTATTCCCTCTAAAAAAAAATTAAACTTTTATATAAAATAACCTCACATTACTAAACAAAAACTTAACTAAACACCCAAAGAGATATTTTTTTCAAAAATAAAAATCGTATTTAACGATAAAACTTGAATTTAAAAAAAAGCAATTCTATACTAAAGGAAGTTTGCGAATTTTCGTAAACTATGATACGAAAAGCCGTATGAAATAGATATATTGGACCCGGGGGCGGTACCCGGCACCTCCACCAAAGGAGCACGGGGGTGAAACAGGTTAGACAGTGTATAATAAAGATATAGAGCTGTATTCGGCAAGACACCACCGTTATCGGTTCAAAACAAATAAACGCAAATGATAATTTTGCACCGGTTGCTGTAGCTGCATAAGGCAAAGCAACAAATTAAATTCTTCTAACTATGGTTAGTTGGAAGTGGGGTCTGAGCCACCCAGCAACAGAACGGCTCATTTTGATATAAACAGCAGAAACAGAAAGCCCAAAGGATGACTGAATTTGTAGAAGAAATAAACTATGACAAGCTGATAGAAAAATCTCTAAAACAAGTAGTGATAGAAGCGCTAAAGATAGCAGAGTTTCAGGGTTTACCCGGAGAAAATCATTTTTATATTACATTTAAGACCACATACCCCGGCACAA
This sequence comes from uncultured Alphaproteobacteria bacterium, assembly GCA_949282205.1. Lineage (GTDB taxonomy): Bacteria > Pseudomonadota > Alphaproteobacteria > RF32 > CAG-239 > CAG-267. Next base: position 2,967 of record CASDOS010000031.1, read on the forward strand.
ATGTCCCACAAAATTTAAGAATACAATATCCGGATAGTATGACTATTGTCCTGCAACATCAATATTCGAATCTGCAAGTTGATGAAACGAGTTTTTCTGTAGATTTAAGTTTCGGTGGACAATTGGAAACATTAGTTATCCCCTTCGATTCGATTACCTACTTTGCGGATCCGTACGCAAAATTCGGTCTAAGTTTCTCATTTTATGAGAATGGAGATGTCCACTCATTAGAAGATTTGGAACCGGAGAAAAAGGTATCTGGAGAGACTGCACAAATCATTTCTTTTGACAGTTTCAGGAAGAAAAAATAATGCGAAAATATTCGGTAGAGATTGCGCATCGCCATGCAACCAGCATTTCTCTGGAAGAAGAATTCTACAATGAATTATGCAAATTAGCAATGGAACAAAACACACCTGTCAAACAACTGATAACCGAGATAGATTTAACGCGCACCAATACCAATCTCTCATCAGCCATCAGATTATATGTACTGAATAAATTGCTGGAAAAAATCAGCAACCCGTAATTTTATTTAAAATTAAAACAATTGCAAATCTTTAAAAGCCTCATCAGAAAACACATCATCATAGACTGAATCATGAGATAAATTAGGCTCTGTTTTTTCGGTATTTTGTTGAATATTTTCGGATTCTGCCTGCACTGATACCGGAAAACGTTGAGGTTGTACTTGCTCTGTAACATCATCTTGCACTTGCGCTGTCGGAGCTACAATTTGCGCCGCACTTTCCATTTCTTGTGCCGTTACTTCCGCCGCTGGTTGAGCCTGCCCTTGCAATTGTGGTTGTACTTGTGATTGAGGTTGTACTTGCTCTGTAACATCATCTTGCACTTGCGCTACCGGAGCTACAATTTGCGCCGCACTTTCCGTTTCTTGCACCGTTACTTCCGCCTCAGGTTGAACCTGCCCTTGCAATTGTGGTTGTACTTGTGATTGTGGTTGTACTTGCTCTGTAACATCATCTTGCGCCTGCGCTGCCGGAGCTACAATTTGCGCCGCACTTTCCTTTTCTTGCACCGTTACTTCCGCCTCAGGTTGAACCTGCCCTTGCGGTTGTGGTTGAA
>CASDOS010000032.1 GCA_949282205.1 uncultured Alphaproteobacteria bacterium
TCTTTACAACAGACGGAGCAGTTATTGCGGCAGATTTATCTTTGTTGCTCTCTGCCAAATACTCCTGGTGAAAAAAACAACGCTATCACAGAAATCCTGAGAAAATTTAATCTTCACGATGACCTCTTCTTTATCCAGTATAAGTAAACCATCTTTCATTTTCTATTTACTTTTTAAATATAGAGCGTATATTCCCTAAAGATTAATTAAGAGGCAATAGAAAATGTATTATAGTCTATCAGAAATTTTTGCCATAGGAATAGGTCCATCAAGTTCCCATACGGTCGGGCCGATGAAGGCAGCAAAGCGTTTTATAGATAATTTGGATGGAAAAATTACTAATGTGGCAGACATTAAAATTTATTTGTATGGATCTTTGGCTTTGACGGGAGAAGGACATGGCACATTAAACGCAATAATGTATGGTTTAATGGGATTAGAGGCTGATAAAATAGATTTAAACCAAAACTACATAGAAAAAATTAAACAAAGTAAAAAAATTCTATTACGAAACAAAAAAGAGATAAATTTTGAAATAGAAAAAAATTTTATTTTAGAAAAACATATCTTTTTAAAAGAACATTCAAATGGTATGAAATTTGTTGTGTTTGACAACTCAAATAATGTAATCCAAGAGGAAATATATTTTTCGATTGGAGGAGGAACCATAGCGCGAATAGATGAAATAAGTCAGAAGAATGAAAGAAAGCCATTAGATGTTCCCTATCAATTTTCTAGTTTCGGAGAATTAAAGGACTTATGCCAAAAAAACAATATGTCGATAAGAGAGATTGTAATGGCAAATGAAAATTCACTGTCGTCTGAATACAATACCCGCAACTACATAAAAAAGATAACTCAGATAATGCAAGAAAACATAGACAGAGGAATAAGTACATCAGGGGTATTACCGGGAAGTATCAAATTACAAAGAAGAGCACCTGGAATGTACCAGAATTTACAAGAGCGTTTTAAGCAGAATATTGACGATGCTTTATATATATTAGATTGGGTAAATTTATGGGCATTTGCCGTAGCCGAAGAGAATGCCGCAGGCGGAAAGATGATAACCGCTCCAACAATGGGATCAGCGGGAATACTACCGGCAGTAATAAGATATTACCAAAGATTTGCACATAAAAAGGCTTACTACAATGAAGAAGCTGATATAACTTTTTTAACAACAGCCGCAGCAATTTGTTGCCTATATAGAACAAATGCATCAATATCGGGTGCCGAGGTTGGATGTCAAGGCGAAGTCGGTGTAGCCTGCTCTATGGCGGCAGGAGGTCTTGCCGCAGTAATGGGTGGAACAATCTCTCAGATTGAAAATGCGGCAGAAATCGGCATGGAACACAATTTAGGATTAACATGTGATCCGGTCAAAGGTCTTGTCCAAATTCCGTGTATAGAAAGAAATGCCATGGCAGCCATAAAAGCTGTTAATGCAAGTCGTTTAGCGATACAAGGAAATGGTGAACATAAGGTAAGTTTAGATAACATAATTAAAACCATGTATGAAACTGGATTAAATTTAAAGAGCGACTATAAAGAAACATCTCTTGGAGGGTTAGCAAAGAACGTGATATGCTAACCAATTTACAAAAAACAACAAAATAAAAGACAAATTAGCAAATAAAAAATCGAAAAAGCCCTTAAATTGGCAGAAAACCTATATTTTTAAGGGCTTTTCCTGTGTGTAACCGTTATTTTTATTTGATTTAATAAAAAAAATCTCCTCAAATTTAAGTGTGAAAAGAATTCACATCGTGTTAATTTTTTAAGAGGAGTCCTCCAGTGAATAAAAATGAACTTATAGCTAGCATTGCTAGTGAAGCAGGTCTTACAAAAGCTGATGCAGGTAAGGCTTTGGATGCATTTATTTCTTCAATAACACAAGCTTTGAAAGCCGGAGATGAAGTTCGTTTGGTTGGTTTCGGAACATTTGCTGTTTCTAAACGTGCAGCAACAACCGGTCGCAACCCACGCACAGGCGAAACAATCAAAATTAAAGCTCGCAAACAGCCGAAATTCAAAGCAGGTAAAACTCTTCAAGATGCAGTAAACTAATATTGTAGAGTAGTAAAGCGACAAAGCAGACTCTTTTATGCAGTCTGCTTTTTTTGTGAATAAAGCAGACTAAGGAGTGCATACAAAATACAAAGAGGATAAAAATAACAAGTAAGCAATTGATTTTGTGAAGATAATAAAAAAATACACAAAAAAATAATTTTTTTGCTTGCAAAATAAAAAAATATAAAATATAAATAGCTCTGTTAATGAGATGGGCGTTTAGCTCAGCTGGTTAGAGCATCTCGTTTACACCGAGAGGGTCGGGAGTTCGAATCCCTCAACGCCCACCAATTAGAACCTCAAGACAGAATAGAAGTTTTGGGGTTTTTATTTTACCTAAATTCTAATAGTAATTTAGTTTTAGAAAGATACAATATTGTTCACTAAAAGAATTAAGTTAATAAAAGAAGTATAGAAAAAACATTTGGCACATCTGAAAGAAGCAAATACCCCGATAGAAATAAAACAGCAAAATAACAATAATTTATATTGCCAATAAATAAAAATGTGATAAAAAACACTAGATTCGAGATTATTTTGTAATGTATAATTTTAAACTTTTATTTTTATGTGTAACGATGTAATTTACGAAATTTACCCCCTGACATTTAATTATGCCGAGGGAAGTAAAAGAGATCCATTTGGAGGAGCGTACGGAAATTTGAAAGGTATAACAGCGATGGCTGAATATATATCTTTCTTAAAAGTCGATGCTATTTGGATTGCACCTTTTTTTCTGTGGGATCATAACGGATTTGGCTATGATATAATTAACTACAAGAAGGTAGATCCAATGTTTGGTACGGAAGCCGATTTTAAGGAGCTGTGTGAGGTATATCATAAACTTGGTATACGAGTATATATTGATCAAGTATACAATCACTGTTCTCAAAAAAATCCATGGTTTCAAAAAAGTATAAAATGCCAACCGCCGTATACAGATTTTTTTGTATGGCAAGATGCAAGGGGTTATGATAAAGACGGAAACCCAATACCGCCAAATAATTGGTTATCAAAGTGGGATGCATCAGGAGAAAGCGCATGGACATGGAATGAAGAACGGCAACAATTTTATATGCATAGTTTTGATTACACCATGCCAAATCTAAACATTAACAATCCGGAATTGCGACAAGAATTATTGAAAGTTGCAAAATATTGGTTCGATTTGGGCACAGATGGTTTTCGTTTAGACGCGACAACCCATTATGGATGCGATTTACAATATCGTAATAATCCGATTGATGAAAACGGAGAGCAAATGCGCATTTACGATATAAATAACGCGGTCGGGACCATATTTTTAGATGAATTAAAAGCTCTTGCAAATACCTATTCAACACCCAAAACTTTATTGGCAGAATATGTTTTTGATAAAGGAAGAGCCGGTAATGAAAAGGGAGTAAAAACCGTTAGAGAAAGTATATGTGATACTTTCTATATAGGTTCACTTCGCAGCAATACATTAGAGAACTTTGCTCCAAGTGTTGAAAAGGCCCTAAAGTTATCTCCAAATGGACTGAAATTAAATTGGGCTTTTAGTAATCACGATATGGAAAGAGCGGTAACCCGCATATGGGGACGCTATTTTACACCGAACAAAAGTGCATTACTGATGGAATTGCTATTAACTTTACCGGGAAGCATTTGCCTTTATCAAGGTGATGAATTGGGAATGCCTAATCCGCAAAAGTTAAGTAAATGCAAAAATTTGCGACGAGATTATCGTAATATTTGGTCGATAGCAAATAATGTGTGGGACGGGGCAAGAACAGGTTTCTGCTATGATGAAACGTCACATGCACAAATGGCCTTACATCCGGATAGTGAACAAGTAAAGTACTCTATTTCAAATCAAAAAAATGATGAAAATTCAACATTAAATAAGGTAAGGCAAGCGATTATTCGCCGTAAAAACAGTTTATTTGGTGAATTTGGAAATATTTACTTTATAAAAACCGAAAAAGATGTGATAGCTTTTGTTCGCACAAATAGTACAATGACTCAAAAATGCTTATGTATATTTAATTTTGGAGAATCACCTGTAAAAATTGCTTATCAGGACAAGACTTATACAATAGCGTCAGAAGATGTCATTTATGAAAATTTACCGTAAATCAGTCTATACAATAGAAAACACTGTCAAGATATGACAGTGTTTTTTTATTAGTTACTTTACATCCCCCAAGTTGATCTGTACCCCAGAAAGTGGAGGAAAAAAGGAAATCCCCTTTGAAAAAAATATTCAAAGGGGAATTTTTTTGTTAAACTCACACAAAAGGAGATAAGAATGAGCAAAATAAGATTTAGTAAAGAAGAACAAGCCA
>CASDOS010000033.1 GCA_949282205.1 uncultured Alphaproteobacteria bacterium
CGGCTGCTCTGAAAATTGCGCTTGCCGCCAAGAAGACGGACATTGCCATTGTGCGGAAAACGGTGTTTGCACTTGCGATGAAGAATGTCATTGTAAAGATTGTGCAAGAAAAGAAGTTTCCGCCGACAATGAAGAAGAAACAAAAGTTTTAGACGGTTGCGGCTGCTCTGAAAATTGCGCTTGCCGCCAAGAAGACGGACATTGCCATTGTGCGGAAAACGGTGTTTGCACTTGCGATGAAGAATGTCATTGTAAAGATTGTGCAAGAAAAGAAGTTTCCGCCGAAAAAGCCAATGCTCCTCAAGATGCCGAAACATCCGATACAACAGAAGAAAACGCTGAAGATGCAAGCGACGATGCAACGGAAGAAAAATCCGAACGTCGCCCGCGTCGTCGCAGTCGTTTTCTCGGTCGTCGCGCCAATGGCAAAAATAACAAAGGTGGCTATAAAGTATCTGCGGAAAGCGCCGGTCTTGCCAAAGATGAAATGGTAGCCGAAGACATTGCGGAAGAAGACGATGATGAAGAGGAAAACGAAACCGAAAACACCGTTGTTTCGAATGAGAACCGCAAACCGCGTTCATCCGAAGAAGATGACGAGGACGATTATGATGATGAGGATGACGGCAACAAAGATTTTGACAGCGATGATGAAGCAGATTTAGAGCATTATCTTGAAATTCAACGCAAATTGATTTATGCGCGCAAATTGTATCATCGTTCGGCAATTCAAGATGTGATAAAAGAAGGTCAAACGTTATTAATCCAAATCGTGAAGGAAGAACGGGGTAATAAAGGCGCGGCGTGCACCACATATTTATCATTAGCGGGACGTTATTGCGTCTTAATGCCCAACCGCATCAAATCGGGCGGTGTATCGCGTAAAATAACCTCCGCCAACGACCGCAAACGTTTGAAGGATATCATGAAAGAACTGCCGTTAAACGACGATATGTCTTTGATTATCCGCACCGCCGGCGAGGACAAACAAAAGAGCGACATTGTAAGAGATTACAATTACCTCATCCGCACCTGGAATCATATCCGCCATTCGGCGTTAAGCACACAGGCACCGGCTCTGATATACGAAGAAGGGAATTTGATTAAGCGTGCATTGCGCGATATGTACACCAAAGACATCGATGAAGTGATAATTGACGGTGATAACGCTTATAAGACGGCCAAAGAATTCAGCAAGATTTTATCCCCGAACATGGGACGCAAGATAAAGTGTCGCAAACAAGGCGAGATACCGGTATTCCAGCAATATCAAGTAGAAAAAGAGTTGGATAAATTACACAATCCGGTCGTACAATTAGCCTCGGGCGGATATTTGGTAATAAATCCGACCGAAGCGTTGGTTTCCATAGATGTCAACTCCGGTCGTGCGACACACGAAATGGATATTGAAGAAACGGCGTTAAAAACGAACTTGGAAGCCGCCGATGAGATAGCCAAGCAGTTACGCATGAGAAATCTGGCCGGTTTGGTTGTGGTAGACTTCATTGATATGGAAGAGCCGGCAAACAATCACGCCGTAGAAAAGCGGATGAAAGAAGCGATGAAGCCGGATAGAGCGAGAGTACAAATTGCGAAAATGAGTATGTTCGGCTTACTGGAAATTTCTCGTCAACGGATGCACTCATCGTTTGTAGAAAGCAACTATACCACCTGTCCATACTGTCGCGGTCAAGGCGTATTGCGCACGACGGAATCAAGTGCGATGTTGGTATTGCGAGCGATAGAAGAAGAAGGTATCAAAGGAACGAATAATCATTTGGAAGTTCGCTTACCGCAAGATACCGCCGTATACATTTTAAATCACAAGCGGCGTCAGTTAGCGGATTTGGAAGAGAAGTACGAATTAGAGATTATCGTTTCCGCGGACAGTTCAATTAAGAACATCAGCGATTATAAGATAGACAAGAGCCGAGTTCAAAAACAAAAGACGGAAGCAGCCGTAGCCATGGCGTATGCGCAAGGTACGGAAGAGTATGACGAAGCGGAAGAAGACGCGAGTGAAGAAGATAGCGATGAGAGCTACGGCAACTCTGAGCAAGAGAACCGTCGCAACAATCGTCGCAATCGCAACGACAGAAGAAGAGGTCGCCGCAACAATCGCGGCCGCAACCGTTACAATCGTGACAACAGCGGATATGACGACAGCGATAATGAAGCAGAAAGTACACCGTCAAAAGAAAGCACCGAAGCTCCGAAGCCGGAGAAAAAGGCATGGTGGAAAAAGCTGTTAGGCTAATAAAAAGCGCATAAAAAAGCGATAAACAAAAACACCCGCTCCATAGAGGAAACGAGTGTTTTTTTATAGGATTAAACGATAGGAAAAGCCTTAAGCCGATATACCGAAGAATTTTTTGACTTTTTGAAGCCAACCGGAAAATTCACCGGTTTCAGTTTCACCTTGCGCAACAGTCACAACTTTTTTTTGTGAATTCTCTCTAAGGACTTTTTTGGGATTATTGGCTAATTCAACCAGTTCATCACGACCGGAATAAAGCAACAACTGTCGAAAATGCTCATTCAAACCTTTCTTTCTGATATAAGTATGAATCATCTCCACATTACCATATTCCACCAATTTCCCTTGATCTTCAGGTATCAAATCCGAAAATGTAAGCAATACACCCAACATATCAACCGCATCAAACTGCAAAATAGCAGAAAATTCAAAATCTTTATATACGGTTCCTGGCATTTTGGTACTAACATATAGACGATAAGCACAATAGATTTCTGTATCACCACGTTCAATCAAACACTGAGGACATCCTACTTGAGCCAAACACTTCATTTCTGCATTCCAGAAATAATTCAACGTTTCAAGCGGAGCTTTATAATACAGTTCTTTTAACGCCAAATAGGGAAATTCATACAACGACCAACATCCGAACATTTCCAATATATCCCAACGTCCCATCTTTGCCAACATCATAAACGACTTTGGATATCTGGCGTACATTTCACCGGAATTAGAACACTTATATTTTTCCGCATAAGCCGAAAACACATCAAATTTCCCGGCTTCAATAACAAGTAGCATTTCATCATCAGAAACTCTTTGATGAGCCAACATTCGAAAAACAATCTGCTGCAATTCTGTTTTTCTCTGTTGAAGTTTCTTCAAATCCCTATTAAATTGAAAAACTTTCTGTTCATCAGGTGAAAAGAAAGTGCATTCGCCCTCAACCGAAGTAAAAGGCTTTTTAACATATAAGACTGCCTCTTTATCGCCAAGAGAGGCTGTTTTGGCGTAAGATCCATCGTCAAAGATAAAAAACGGATAATTAAGCGCGGTTCCGATATCGTTCAGATATTTTTTAAACCAATTAACCGTATTTGGCACCATTGATTTTTGTGTCCAGCCCTTTTCCAATGCTTTGACTTCCGACAATTGAGAGATTTTAGCACTTGCAAAAAAGCATTTATCGCTTTCGGCAAATGCGCCTTTGACCACAAGACAAGCGTTCATTTTTCCACAAACGAAGGTATGTGAAAAAGAACCGTCTTCAAAAAAATAGAAAGGATACCCGATACATGATCCGATATCGTTTAATTGTTTTTTTAATACATCCATAAGTATAAAGTTTTAAGTTAGAATAATAAATTTTCACAACACCAGTATAAACAAAAAAAAACACTTTGTCAATATATTTTGTCCATTAAAATCGTTCCACCGTTCTTAGCATTACTATACAAAATCTCCCCCGCCCCGCGTCTACTCACAAGAAAAAACACTCTTCTCAAATCCGCCCCTACATCTATCCTCCCCAACAATCCCCACTAGCTCGCGCTCCCCAAACACAGCACTTCAAAGCACCTGCCCCCAAAAAATCCCCCTCTCAAAGCTCCTCCGCACAGCCACCTACCACGCCCCGCCGCACAGCCACAAAAAAACACCCGCTCCATAGAGGAAACGAGTGTTTTTTTATAGGATTAAACGATAGGAAAAGCCTTAAGCCGATATACCGAAGAAATGTTTTATTCGTACTAATGTATTAGACAAGGTATTAACCTGAGCAAGAGCAACAAGTGCATCATCACCGGAATTCAGCAACAATTCACGAAACTTTCCGTCAATTCCGCAACATTCGACATACGTCCGTATCATCTCAATATTGCCTGTACGAATTAACTTCGCCTTTTGTTTTGTCGTAAGCTGAACACCATCCAACAAAATTTTGAACCAATCTATTTCCCCAAGCGCAACAATCGCATCAAATTCTTTATCAAAATGCACATCAAGCCTCTCACGAACATATCTATACCCAATCGCTTCGCTATAGCATAAACGATAACGTCTGCTTAAATATTTGCGATAAACTTTATAAGCCTCGTCATCATGGCGATCAATCAAACAAAGCGGAGCAAAGAAGTCCACAACACTGCTTTTACGTTCGGTCATCCAATTATTTTCTCTAGGGAAGCTAGCTTCTACTTTCAAAAATCCGTAACCATGTTTTTTCAATGTCTTATAAGAAAAATTCCCTTTCAAACAAAGTCTTAGTATTTTTTTCAAAATTTCAGGAGTTGCATACTGAAAAAACAATGTAAAAAAAATCTGCATTCTATCACTGCACAAACAAAACCACTTAAATTCCTGTTTATCAAAGCAATAGATATCCCACCAATTTTTCTTAACCAAGCTCACAAAGGAATTCGGATAAATTTCAACAATTTTTAAATAACATCCAATTTTTTTCCAAACGGAATGGATACAACGTTTAACAACATCATGAGGTTCATTTTCAACCACCAGTAAAGCATCTTTATCAGAAACTCTTTGACAAGCCAACATCCGAAAAACAATCTGCTGCAATTCTGTTTTTTGAGTTTCGCGTCGCTGTTGAACTTTTTTCAAATCCTCGTTAAATTGCAAAACTTTCTGCGCATCGGAAGAAAAGAAAGAAAGTTCCCCCTCAACCGAAGTAAAAGGCTTTTTAACATATAAGACTGCCTCTTTATCGCCAAGAGAAGAAGCTTTGGCGTAAGCACCATTATCAAAGACATAGAACGGATAATTGATTGCGGTTCCGATATCGTTCAGATATTTTTTGAACCAATTAACCGTATTTGGCATCATTGATTTTTGTGTCCAGCCCTTTTCCAATGCTTTGACTTCCGACAATTTAGCGATTTCAGCACTTGCAAAAAAGCATTTATCACTTTTAGCAAATGCGCCCTTGACCACAAGAGAAGCGTTCATTTTTCCGTTAACGAATATTGAGGAAAAAGAACCGTCTTCAAAAAAATAGAAAGGATACCCGATGCATGACCCGATATCGTTTAATTTTTGTTTTAATACATCCATAGTTATAAGATTTTAAGATACAATAATACATTTTCTGCCGTCAGTATAAACAATAAAACAATTTTGTCAACATTTTCGATACAAAATAAAATTACCTTTGTATTTCGTACCAATCATAAAATCGCTCGCCAAAACGCACATAACCAAGAAATTTCAGATACTGCGCCAAAGGCTCACAAATTTCCGTCGGTGCAGTCGGATACCGATAAGCAAAATCATACCCACGATGATATTTGTCCTCACCATTAAGCACCAAAACAAAATCTCCGTCATATTGTTCCAACTGATTAATCCAGACCGGACACATTCCGCTTCTATCCGCAAACACTCGTCTTGCATTTTGCAAATAATAAGTGCGTTCATAAAACAATATCAAATGATAATTTTCCAACACAAAAACATCTTTCCCTTTAACTTGCTGCAAGAAGCGAGTATTTTGCACTTCGTCATGACGCAAAAAAATTTCTTGTGTTTGCCTAATTCCTAAAAAGGCACACCCCGCCAACAATAACGCCATTATCAAAGGTTTAATTTCACTCGTCCATTTTTCAGTTCCGCTACAAACCAGATACACCACCACTAATGCAGTCCACGGCAATAAAGGAGAAAAATAACGCACATCAAATTCATACATAAACGGCATTAAAAACGCCGTCCCCAAACTGGCAGCAAGCACACCTCCGACAATAAGCCACCACATTTTCTGCCGACAAAACATCATAAGCCCGATAACACCCACACCAAAAAGCAACACATATCCCCACGCCGGCACGCCGCTGATACCCAGCAAATTTTTAAACATCACCTGTCCGCCACGCACCAACATAGCGCTCCACAACAAAGGATTTTTCCATCCCTCGCCAACCTTCGTCCACGCTTCCTCCCCTCTTTGCGAATGCATCATCACCTGCGCAGATTCCGGATAAATCAAGAAAAACGCCATACTGACAGCCAGAATAATTGCAAATAGAATTCCGATTTTTTGATATTGTTTTTGATAAAGCGCACCATCATTGCCAATCCCACACTCACCAAAATCAAAAACAGCGAGTGGTATTGCGTCAGCATAGCCGCCAACATCCATAGCCCAAGCCTCATCAACGAGTGCTTTTGTATTTTTTCTGCCTGAGCAAATTTCAGCAATTCATACCCAATTCCTAAAAAGCACAAAGTCTGTAACATATACATACGCGCAAACAAAACCGTAATCAGCCCGCCGGAAGAAAGTCCCCACAACAAACAAACCGCAAACGCCTGACGTGGACTTGCCCCAAGAAATTGTGCCACTCTAAACAAGCCCCATACCATCAGTGCATACAAAATCAGATTAATTGCCAGCAACAGACGTAAATCAGCCTTCCCTGTAAAAAAGGAACACACGGTATGCACCATCCAAAAATAAAGCGGCGGATGAACGTCTCGTTTCAAATTTTCACCGATAAAATCATACCGAAAATTTTCCGCCTTTTGCGAACTCAAATAATTCCGAAAACTGCCCCCCTCAATCCATTTTCCATAAAAATTCTCCCCATCTTCATACGTCATAAACGTACCGATATCCGGCGCCATAAACGCCCCTTGCGAACTATTCGCATGCGCCAAAGAAAATTGCTCATCTAAAAAAACAATCTGCCGAGCACTCACAAAATATCCGGCAATCAACACACAAATCAATACAGCAGCAAGACAATAGCGCTGTTGTTTAATTCCCCGAATAATACGTTCCCCCATAATCATCGACACTCTCCTGCAATTGCCTTTTCTCCTAAGATATTTCAATTTATTATACAACGCAAGTCAAAATACACTTGCGCAAATCTTAACCTTAATGTTTGACTAAACCGAAACTATATACTAGGCTGAAAATTAATAATGATTGAGGAGAAAAAGCAAATGCGATTTTTACAATTCGCCAAATCCGAACTGCCAAGTCCTGCGCGTTTATGGCACAGATTAGTGCGCACCCTATGCTTGAGCCTTGTATTTTTGAGTTTATCCATACCGGCACAAGCGATAAGCCTGATATCGGATGAAGAAACCGAAAGTTGGCTATATGACTTATTAACCCCGATATTTAAAACCGCCAACCTACCCTTAAATCGCGATTACGTTCATATTGTCAAAGATGATAGCTTAAACGCTTTCGTTGGCGACCAAAATCACATGTTTGTACATACCGGAACTTTGTTAAGAGCCAAAAACACCAACGAGATTGAAGGAGTGTTGGCGCACGAAACCGGACACATTTTGGGCGGACACATTTTACGCTTAAAGATAAAGATGCAAGATATACAAAAAGCAACCCTAGCCTCGCTGTTGGCTGCCGCCGGAGCCGCCGCCGCGAGTGGCCGAGGCGATGCGGCGATTGCCGTGGTTCTGGGCACACAAAGTTCTGCCATAAATGCGATGACCGCCTACCAGATGAGCGAAGAACGCGCCGCCGATGAAACCGCCGTAACGCTGTTGCATAAAAATCGCAAATCCGTACAAGGATTAAAAGATTTTATGAAAAAGATACAATCCACCAACCGCTTGCAAGGTATTGAGGAAAGCCCCTATTTCCGCACCCACCCGGTAACAACCGAACGTGTTTCGTTTTTTAATGATAAAATTAAGCAAGAAGGTATAATGCAAAATGAAGCTGAGATGGATGCGCGCTTAAAACGCATACAAGCGAAGTTATACGCATATTTAGCACCGCTTCCGGAAGTAATACGCAAATACCCTCTGGAAGATACAAGTACATCGGGCGACATTGCGCATGCGGTTTATTATATGCGCCAAAAGAATTTAAATGCATCGCTGAAATATTTGAACAAACTATTGCAAGCCGAACCGAACAATCCATATTTTTGGGAGCTGAGAGCGCAAACTTATTTTGAAAATGGTCAAGCCAAAGAAGCGGTCAAAGATTATCGTCGTGCGCTGGAATTAAAACCCTCGTCTGAGCAATTTAAGTTGGCGTACGCGGAAGCGATGCTCGCCACCCCTGCGTCCCGCAAAGATTTACAGAGTTTAATCCCGATGTTGGAACAAGCAAACCGCAACCGCAATTGGCCTTCTGCTTATTTGTTTTTAGGCAAAATATATGCGGAATTGGGCGAAATTGCGATTGCCGATTACTATGCGGCCGAATATAACGCCTCTATCGGAGAAAATGCAATTGCCCGTCGCCAACTAGCCAAAGCCTTAAAGCAACCATTACGTTCAGATATAAAATTGCGAGCCGAAGATTTGAAAGTCAAACTCACTCAAGACATCAAAAAGACTTCTCTGTTTTAAGGAATAGATTTTAAGGAACAAGAGCCAACCGCAACCATTTTAAGGAACCAGACATGTACCGCCGTTTATTAACAACCACCACTCTCACTCTTTTGCTGTTAAGCACGATAAATACGCCGTGTTTAAGTGCCGAACCAATGAGCGAGCCAGCGGATGTTGTCATCAAATCCACCACCAACCGAGACGAAACCAACATCGGCGATTATTGGATTGGCGAGGACTTTGCCGAAGGTTTTCGGAATAACGGACTAAGCGCAACAGTAGACTATCGAGGTGAATATCAGACAAAGCATACACCCGAACCCAAAATCAACGTCTATATGCGAGGCTATACCAAATTCACACCGCCGTTCCCTAAAGGGTGTAACGTGCTGTATGTCTATTATCCGATGGTGTTCCACCAAGACTCAAAAAACAAATTAAGTAAAGCGCAATTAAATACCCGCCCTCTTCCGCCGGAAAACACCAACCTTGATGATGATTGGCGAAATTATGACGTTTTGGCGGTTGCATCAAAGAGTTATGCAGAAAAATTAAACCAAAACGGGATTAAAGCGATATATACGCCACAGTTTACAAACACCTCCAAATTTTACCCCGAAAAGGACGAAAGCGTGGCAACGGATATTTTGTTTGTCGGTTCAAATTGGCACGACCGCACCAGCCTGCGCTACGCATTGGAAGAAGGTTTTGACGTGGCGGTGTATGGATATAATTGGCAAGGCTTCGTGCCGGATAGAATGTATAAAGGGGAATACATTGCCAATATGGATTTGAACCGTTATTATGCATCGGCAAAGATTGTTTTAAACGACCACCGTCCGGACATGAAAGAATTTGGTTTTATCAACAATCGGATATACGATGCGACGGCAGCCGGCGCAATGGTCATATCGGATTACATGCCGGAGATAGAGGCGGAATATGGCGACACGATACCGATGTATAAGAATAAAGAAGAATTAAGGAAGCTGTTGAATTATTATTTAAGCCACGAGGAAGAGCGTCAAAGACGAGCCGAACAAGCCCGAGCGATAACATTGCACAAATTCACGAACACTGCCGTCGCCGCCGCTATCTCCACCGCCTGCGAAGAATAAATTAAAAAATAGCTCCTTGATATTTAGGATTAAGGTAAGCTCTTAATTTTTTAGCATATCTACTACAGCCTGCCTCTCCTCCATAATATTCTGTATCAACAATATAACCATACCGATTAACAACAATCTTAACCTGACAATTACTTTGGGCAATCTGTGTCTGATACCCTCTTGTCGTTCCGCTCAAAAAAGCCGTTCCATACTGAAATGCGTTTAAACTCGCATCGGTTGTTTCAGCGTATGGTGCTTCGTAAGTATAAGATGTTGAATTATTCCAAACATATACAATTTTATCACTAATTCTAACCTCGTTATCAGGATACCCTAAAACATTAAAAGCAACTTGCACGGGTTGATTACGAAGAGCTGCCATCCCCTCATCCATATATTTAAAAGTACAACAACTCAATACAAAAACAAATAAAATGAATATCCTCTTCATTATTCCTTCTCCAAAATACTATTAAAAAAAGACCACTCAAAGGTGGTCGGGGCATTTGCGAAATCTTATCCAAAGAAAGACTTTCTTGTTGTATAACAACAAGATACCCCAACCATATGGTCAAGGATATTCATTCAATACTAATATAGCGATAAAATCACTACTTTGGATATAGAGCTCGCAAAAACTCCAATAAATAAAAGGTACATACTAATAACATAAATGTCAACAAAAAAACCGCCTAAGGCGGTCAGAGAGTTTGCGAAACATATCCAAAGAAATGCTCTCCCAGCCTTTAGACTTACGTCCTGAACATACGCTGGGAGCTCCCTGACCAGACATCCGGGCGATACGGTAAAGCATAGCGTTATAGTGCCGTAACATCACTACTTTGGATTTAGAGTCGCAAAACCCTTACATAATACAAACGCTACTATGCATTATGCAAATCATAGAATAAAACTTATCCCAGACAAAGTCAAACAAAAAACGGTGCTTCGTAATAAGAAAACACCGCTTATATTAAGCCTAAATCGCTCTGTCGCAATATGCAAACAAAGGCTCTCCCCAAATGTAGAAGTGCGCCTAGCCCAAATACGGAAACAAAGGCTCACCGACAACCGTTTGCGTGTCGGGTTGCAACTTCATCGGTGTAAAGTCCGCCACCGGTTTATCTTGAATACCCAAAGAGTTGAGAATTTTAATCGATGTTTCCGGCATAAACGGATAAACCGCCGTCGCAATCAAACGCAATGCGTCAAGTGTGGTATAAATAACGGCGTCATAGCGATCTTTCTTAGTTTCATCTTTAGCCAAAACCCATGGCTCTTGAGATGCGAAATAAGCATTAACCGCATCACCGGCTTTAATAATTTCCGCACTCAATTCAGACGCCAATTCCAAAGAAATTTCGCCATATTTATACAAGCGGTCAAATGTTGAAGAAATATTTTCAAGCACCGCCTTATCTTCCGGCAACAAATGCGCATTGGAAGGTACTTTGCCATCCAAGTTTTTCGCAATCATTTTCAAAACACGCATCTGCAAGTTACCGATATTATTCGCTAACTGTTTATAGCCTTGTTTCAACAAATCAATCGAGATTTGGGAGTCACCGGTCAAAGACATTGCGTTGCAAAGATAGAAACGCAACGGTTCAATGCCCATAATATCCATCACTTCATACGGATCAACCACATTACCGAGAGATTTGGACATCTTAATACCGCCCTCGCCGAGCCAATATCCATGAACAATCAAATGCTCCGGCGGTTCAATACCAAGAGCTTTAAGCATAATCGGCCAATAAACGGCGTGTGTTTTCAAAATATCTTTAGCAAGCAAGTGAGTAGAGTGAGCCCAAGTTTCTTTGAACTGAGCGTTTTTGCTGTCATCAGAAGACCAACCGAGGCTGGAAATATAGTTAATCAGCGCATCAAACCAAATATAGGTTACAAAATCCTTATCAAACGGCAATTCAACCCCAAGCCAAACACGGCTTTTCGGACGAGAGATACACAAATCATCCAACGGTTCTGCGAGCATCCCCAAAACTTCTTTAGCAAAGCGCTTCGGCTTAATCCAATCCGGATGCGTATTGATATAATCAATCAACCATTGTCTATCTTGCTCAAGTGGGAAGAAGTAGTTTTCTTCGGTAATGAGTTTTGGTGCCTTTTGGTGGTCTGGGCAAAAACCTCTTTCATCCAAGTCAGAAGGCTTTTTGAATTGTTCACATCCTTCGCAATACAATCCCTCATAAGATTTTTTAACCACCAAACCTTTATTATAGATATAGTTGAGAGCATCTGTAACCACTGCTTTGTGTTTATCAGAAGATGTACGTACAAAAAAGTCGTAATCAATATGCATTTTATCAAAGAGGTTGCGGAAATTATCACTACGCATTTTGAGGAAATCTTTTAATTCCATACCGCTTTCTTGACAGCTGGTTTGATTTTTTTGCCCATGTTCATCGGTACCGGTAGTATAAAAAACCTCATTACCACGCATTTGTTCAAACTTTTTCAACACATCGCCCAAGATAGTCGTAAAAGCGTGCCCAACGTGCGGCGCACCATTAATATAATAAATCGGAGTAGTGATATATTTCTGCATCATCTTTATCCTTGTTAATTGTTAACTAAAAACCCCAAACAAAAAAAAGCGGGAAGCCCCGCCTTTTAATATTTTAAGAATTGCACAACGCCGACGGGAGCGTTATTATAACCATAACCCCATTTCCATTCGCATCATCATCATGTCAATTCTGTTTCTCATGAGGGGGAGTATAAATAAGCGAAAATAATTTGCAAGCATTTTTTATTAAAAGGCACAGAAAAGACCAATATTTCTCTTCCCCAAACATAAAAAAATCCCCCAAAAAAGATTGTAACTTTTGGTAACAATTTGTTTTATCCACAGACAGACAAAATAATTGAATTTACAAGATAAACAAAGTAATTTATCGCCGTATGTAAAAAAAAATATGGAGAAACTGATAAATGATATTTTGTGATATGGATGGCGTATTAACAGATTTTGACGGCTCGTTTGAAGCGCGTTTCGGCATGCCGCCAAAGGCACTGCCCCGTCCGGAATTGTGGGAAAAAGTCCTAAACACAAAAGACTATTGGTATGATCTCCCGAAAAAAGCAGACGCAGATAAACTCATCAATTATTTAAATAAGTTTGGTTATTCCATTTTAACCGGACTGCCGGCATATGGTTTTGACAAGGCGGAAAAAGAAAAACGCCTTTGGCTTAAAAAACATTATAACAAAGAACAAGACGTCATTTGTTGTTTAAGCAAAGATAAGCAAAACTACGGCAACAAGAGCGACATTTTGATTGATGATTTAGAAAAAAATATTGCCCGCTGGGAAGAAATGGGCGGTATCGGCATTTTACATACATCCGCAGAATCAACAATACAAAAACTACAAGAATTAGGATACAAATAGGTCATACAATGAAACAGGCTGCCAAAAACGAAATACTAAGAAAAAGCGACGAACTACTAAATTATCTGGACAAACTGCACTTAGCCCCGAGCCAAAACTTTAGCGAAGAAGAAGTAAGCGCCATTATTGCCAAAGAAGAAGCTCAAACTCAAAAAAATTATGAACGTGCGATTGCCAAATTTCAAGAAACCAATCACAGCCTAACCTCTCCGCAAATTAAGCGTTTCGTAGTATATTGGGGCTATCCCGGAGCAGGCAAATCTTATATGTCTAAAAAGCTGATTGAGCGCTTTGGTCAAGAAGAAGACTGCCTGCCGTTTAACATCATAGATAAAGACCAACACAGAGATTTGTTCCCTAATTTATTTAATCACCTAAAAAACGGACACTTGGATGAATGTGAAAAATTCGCAGGTGTTACCATTGATTACGTCCGCCAAATTTTGGATTTATCTTTACAAAGCGGCGAACGTTCTATTTTATCCATCGGTTCCATGGGCGCAGGCAGTGAGTTCAAAGATAACGCAGCCAAAGCCATCAGCTACGGTTACAAACCATGCGCGGTATATATGGCGGTTAATCCGGATATTGCATATTTAAGCAGCGTATATCGTAGTGCGTCATTATATGACCAAATTATTTTCCAAAACAAAGAGTTGTATCCGAGATTAGTATCAAACGAATATTTCAGCCGTGTGGTAGATATGTTACCGAATATGATAGAGCGGATAGACACCTTCCAACAAGAAAACAGCGAAAATGTGGATTTGATGGTTTTAAACCGTAGTAATGAAGTCTTGTACGATTCGCGCAAACCCCACACCTTAAATGTCAAGGAGGTAATCGCCGAAGAAGAAAGTCGTCCGTTGAACGATAAGGAAATCATCAACATCAACAAGCAACTGACACAAATCCGCGAGAGCATTGCTTATCGTCATGAAAATCAAGTATATGCACCGTATGCAAACGAATTAAAAATGGCCAAAACAGCGATACAACGCATTCATAAGCTTGTTTCGTCCCAACCGATACAAAGCAACACTCATGGTCAATTCAAGTTCGGCATATTGGGCAAAGCCTCCGGTTTTGACAGATAGTTTTTAACAGCTAAAAAGCTCTGCGACCATTACAGACTTTAGATACAAAAAAATTCCGCAAGCCGAAGAATTTTTAATTTTCCTTAACTCTTTTAGATATAGCACATAAAAGAACAAAGGAGAAAAAGATGAGCCAAGAATTTACGTTACACACCCATAACAACGAATGCCACTTTGATGGTCGCGCCACTGCGGAAGAAATGGTATCTACCGCCGCAGAAAAAGGATTTAAAACGATTGGCGTCAGCAATCATCTAATCTGCCACGAAGGTTTATTCCAACCGCCTAAGCCGGAAGTAATGTTTATGTCAGATTTCAATGAAGCCGAAAAAATCTATATGCGCCATATTGAAATTTTGGAAAATTTAAAAGGCAAATACAACATAGATATAAAAATCGGCTTTGAGGCAGACTTTTTTCCAGATAAGACCTGGCGTAAAAATTTTGAGCAGATGTTAAAACGTCTACCGCTTGATTATCTCGTTGGCACCTGCCACTTTTTAATGAGCTCTGATCTCCGTTTTCTATGCAACATCTATCACCTAAAACACTTACAAGAACCACTGGCACCGGAACAACAACGTGAATATGTAAAAAATCACTTTGCGAACATTGCCGCCGCAATAAGGAGTGGCTATTACAGCTTTATGGCACACATTGACTATTGCACCATTTTCGGTCTTGGCGAAAGCGAAGAGTATGACGAAGATAAATATAAAATCATTGAAGCATTAAGAGAAACCAAATTGCCGTTTGAAATCAATACCAGCGGTTACAATCGTATCAATCGTCCACATCCTGCGCCATGGATTATAAAAGAATTAGCCAAAAGCGGAGATGTACCTGTATTATTGAGCGACGATGCACATGACCCAACTCAACTCGGCCAGCATTTTGACAAGGCAGAAGCCTTATTGCAAGAGTTGAATTACAAACCACGCTTTACTCTGGATATGTTAAAAAAGCCGCTCTAAAAAAGCGGCTGATTTTTTGCACCAAGCTAAAAAATCTCAAACAAAAAAGCAGTGGCAAAACACCACTGCTCATAAAAGAGTTTATCATAACAGAATTAATTTTTCTGAGTAAATCCGGTAATCGTACCTTTATATCCCTCAACTTTGGCTTCTAATTCCTTATAAACAAAGTAATCATTTTTCACCGTTGTTTTATAAGTCGGAGCAATAATCACATCTGCCCCTGAATTTTTCAAAGCCTTATAAGCTGCGGCGGATTTAACGTCATCCATACCACCGGAAACTGAAGGCACCGGCAAAGGAATAGCTCCAGACAAACCTTTAGCTTCGCCGGCATAACTCATACCATCAACAAATTCATTATCTCCGCCGATTTTAAAACCGAACAAAATCTTTGCGGAAGATTCTCCAGATATTTTTTCGCCCACTCTGATATTAGCAACATGATTTGACTGAATTGTGGGTTGAAGCGCGGCATTAGGCACCCCCTGATGAACGGAAGAACAACCTGATAATCCAATCATGGCAATACCCGCCAACAAAATCATTTTTTTCATCTTAAAATACTCCATAAATTAGTTCTAAATAAAAAAGAAGCCACCTTGATGAGAGGTAGCAGGAAGTTAGAACCTATTTATGGAAATAGTGTAGTATATTAGTTATATAAACCTATTCTACTACCTTCCTGCCATCGGCAAAAAGGTAGTTTTTTACATCTGCTCAAACAGACAACCATAAAGAGGGTTCTAAACCTCATACCGGCAATCAACCGGTACAAGAAAAGAGTATTAAAAAAAATCCTCAAAGTCAAACAAAAAAATACCTCAAACACAACGCTGCGAATAAGTTCCCTCTCCGACGCAAAAAACTCCTTGCAATTAAGACAAAGCCATGCTAAATCCGTCCACGCAATAAAATAATTATGTTTTTTAAATTTATACAATTATGCAACAAAAAATTAAATTACTTTGGCAAATTTGGAGCCCCATGCTCATGTTCATCGGTTGTTATGCAATATTGGCGCAATTCCGCCCCATAACTTGGCAACCTTTAGTTTATGGAAGTCTGGGACTTGCCGCAATTCAAGTTTTGATTTACAAAACAACCTACCGAAAGCGTCCGGACGTATTGCCCATAACCATGTTATATTTTCAAATGGCAAGTATCCTAAGCATGATATTCATTGGCAATCTCGCCCCTTTTGAAGAAGCGATGCTGTGCGTGGCCGTTTTTATGGGACCATGGACGATTGTGTCATTGCTCAAGATTTTCTATGCTCCTCTTCCTCCAAGACATTGGGAAGACAACCATAACGCTTAAAGTAAATCTCACTTATCAGTAGCCGGAAGTCCAAACTGCCGGTTATTTTTTTATATGAAAAATCTTTAAGCCTGCCTTCCCCGCTTCTAAACTTCAATACTCAAAGTAAATTACACTTAAATAACCCACAACTCACAAACCATCGGTTATTTTTTTATGCAAATTTCCACTCATCGCACCAACCTGCTCCCGAGCCCTTCAATCTCAAAAATCAAGAAGTCCCCACTAATAAGTGAGGACTTTTTATGACAAAATTCACACAAAACATTATCATCACTTTCGTAAACCTATTAAATAACAAATTATGAAAACATTATTATTGATTTTTTGCTTTTTAAGCACAATGTCAGCAAGCAGTTTTGCTTCATGTCCAACTAACGATGAGCCGTCTACCTCGGTAGAAGCTGTGGAACGAACCAAACAACAATCTAAATTAAAAAACAAAATGATTGTCATGGGAGCTGATTCCCACGCGAACGCCTCTGTAGCCTATTTACTGTTGGAAAATGGCAAAGTTCTGGTTATGACAAGTGGAAGCACTTTTCTACCATTCACAAGCAATGAAGCCCGCATCATTCTCCAAAATGCTGAAAAACCGATTTATCATTGCGCCACCATGATTGAGAATCAAAGTAATGGCAGCAAGATTTTAGTCGTTACAGGAGCGAACAGTCATTCAGAAACAAGTGTGACATATGTTCTAAATCGTAATGGACAGATACAAGTATTCTGCAGCCAAAGCACATGGGCACCATTTACACTTGCTCAAGCCCGTGTAATAATGGCCGAAATCGGCAGTGAGATTTCTTATTATGGCAACGAATAGCCACAAAAGTAGCATAAGAACGGAGGTCGACGAAGCAAAGGCAAAAGACAGACAAAAGACAAAAGACCAAAAGTCCCCGCTATCAAGCGAGGACTTTTTTTATTAATGCCTTGTAGAAAACCACCACTTTAGTGGTGGATGCATAAAAAGTCGGCGATATAATAAAGATATGCAATTTGTAGAGAGTTCACATAGCGTATACAGTTTAAGTTACCACATAGTGTGGGTAACCACATATCGCCGACGCATCCTAAATCCCGGTGTCGTTGATTATTTGAAGAGCATTTTTCCGAAGCTACTAAGAAGTATCCCAGGAGTAGTCATTGAAGAGATTGGCTTTGATAAAGACCATATTCATTTTGTAATGATAATTCCGCCCCAATATAGC
>CASDOS010000034.1 GCA_949282205.1 uncultured Alphaproteobacteria bacterium
GGCATAGCTACTGCAAGCTATTCCTGCACCTTTAGTTGTAAGTTCCGTAAAAGCTGTATTGTAACTGTAGCTTTTTGAATATGTAGAACTTCCTTTTCGATACTTATAGGTGACATATGTGTTTCCATAAGAGCTATTATACGACAAGAGAAAAAAATAAAATAAAAACGCATACTTATAGAAAAATAGTATGCGAAAAAATAACAAAACAAACAAAAAACAAATAAAGATTGATAAATAAAATTAAATTAAATTATTTATAGTGAATATTCCTTTATATATAATAAAGGTAAATATAACAATATTTTAAACTAACCCCCAGCCAATAAAGACACAGAAGAAATTGTGTCTCCCATACCGACAAGCGTCTTGGGTTTTTCAACAATAATAGTGGGGACAGCGCTTAAAATATAATTTTCAACTTCACAAATTCCTGTATTTAATAACTCAGGTTTATGAAGTTTTTCAGACAAACCATTTAACTCATCAAGACCTAGTGGAGATACATACATATCAAGAGTTTTAATCACGTCTTCATATTTAGCAAGTTCACCGTTATATGCTTTGCTGGAAGAAACAACGGCCGCAGTCATCATTCCATTTAAATTTTGCACAGCAGAGTGAATAAAATCTCTATCCTGAAGTGTCATATATAGACCAAACATATGTAATTGAATACGCTTAACTTTAAGTGTTTTCTTTAAGAAAAGAAGTGCATCGAACAAAAAAGAACTATTAGTATTTTTTTCTATATTCATGGCTAAATCAGACTGTCCCAAAATATTTAGCAAGTCAATAGTTTCTCGTTCATTTAGTCCTACCGAATCAGCAAGAGGAACAATTTTATCAACAATAGCTTTTCTTATGACTTTATCTTGAGTAGAGGCGATTTCCAGATGAATAATCAAATTTGGATTATATTTCTTCCATTTTTGCAAAACTGGAACAGCATTCTTTATTAACTCAAGTCCGCCATTATTCTCTAACAAAGGGTGGAAACCCGATAACAAAAGATATGAAATTTTATGAGTATTTAAATAGCTGACAAAACCTTTATTCATTACAAGTTTCATATTTAAAGGATCATAAGTCGCGATAAAACGGTTTGATTTCGGACATATGAAAATTTTATTTCCGATTTGGAAA
The DNA here is from genome assembly GCA_949282205.1 of uncultured Alphaproteobacteria bacterium. Classification (GTDB taxonomy): domain Bacteria; phylum Pseudomonadota; class Alphaproteobacteria; order RF32; family CAG-239; genus CAG-267. The sequence continues at coordinate 1,147 of CASDOS010000034.1, forward strand.
CTATCATTTTTATCAAATTCAATAATCCAATGAATAAGAGGAATATCCGTTTCCCTAGATATATCAACAGCTTTTTCAGGAACACCTCTATCATTAATTCCGAGTAAATTATCAAGATTCAAGAATTGCTGAGCTTGTAACTTAGGGTGAGAGTTTGTATGAGCAAGAACTTTTTTTACACCTAACAGAGCCAAAGCATTAGCAATAATACCAGCTTGCCCTCCCATCTGAAGTCGATTATACCCCAAATTTTCTTCCATCCAATTATAAATATTGATATCATCAGTAACCCACTCTTCGGCAATACCACGGCAAAAACATTTAACAATACCGAGAATAACATCAGAAGGTCTATTAAAGCCGGACAATGTAATATTCTCCAAATCCGCTAAGGAGATATTGTTATCAAGAATTAATTTTTCTAATGTTTTACCTTTTATTTTCAAAATCGCATCAACGTTTGTATTAAAAGCAGTAGCAACAGACGGAACATGCTTAATTTTTTCCAATTGAGAAGGAACAGTTCGATATTTTTCAGCCCAAACACTCTGCAATTTTTCATAATTCATGCCAGTACCTCCAACAAAAAACATACGAAAAAAGATAATCACTTTTTAAATTTCATCAATATCGGATACATCCTTATCAACATAAAGGTGCCAATAATTCCGTCCAATTTCACTACATTGGGGACAAATAGGTTCCCAATGATCTTCAATATGTCCACAATTAGCGCACACCCATTGAAAATCTTTCGGATAATTATCTAAAGAAACATTATTTTTACCAATATGCGTAAATTTTTGAGTAAGAGAACGCATTAATCCGGTGGATGTAGCCATTTTTTTATGTGTTTTTTCATCAAGTTCATCAATAATTTCTGCAATTTTTTGAGTGGCAGGATTTTTTAATAAAAATATCTTACATTCGGTTTTAGCTTTAGCATATTTTTTAGCTTTTAAGTATAATTCAGCCAAAATAAGATTATTAAGAGAAGGGCGTTTATTATTCGCCAAAGCAAGTTTTTCCATCCGTTGAACTCTTTCACTTTTAGAGTCCTTAAACAATTTTAAATAAGCCATAGCAACCTCATAGCAAGGGTTTTCCACCCACATATCATATAAGACTTTTTCCGCTTTTCGCATTTGATTATCATTTTTAACATAATAGTTAGCCAAATCCAAAGCGGCAGGAATAAATTTGTTATTTTCTTGCAAGGCTTGAGTTATGAATTTAAAGAAATTTATTTTATCATTATCAATCAAGGCTTGCTGAGCAAGTTCGTATAGAGCGACGGCTTTAAGTCTGGATGCTTTTTTATCGGGAGTAATATTTTTTTCGATTCCGGCTTCTAAAACTTCCAAAGCACCTGTCCAATCATTACTTTTGGCTCTAAGTAGAAAAGCACTACTGACAACCCAATATAAATCCTGCCGAACTTCAAAGGCCTGATTAACAGTTTTAAGCGCTTCGGTAAATTCTTTTTTTTGCATTTGTGCTTCAAGAGCAGCTTTCATACCGACAAGTTGAATATCCTCATTTTGCATTAATTTCTGAGAAAGCTGTTCCATTTTATCAAAATTTTTCTCTCCTTTATAGATTTTCAGCATTAGAATATCAATAATAGCATCATCTCCAACAATTTTCCGAAGAGAAACAAGCAAACGCCGAGCTTCATTCATCAAGCCGGCAGTAACGGCGCCGAGTGTTTTCACAATAAGGATAGCTGCCTCATCAAATTGAGTTCTGCTTAAGACAATTTTATCTTTATTAGCCGCCTGTATATTTTCAATAGATTCTCTATCACCTTGGAACGAGTGATTAGAAAGCAGGACATCTTTTTTAATAAGATTAACTACGAATTTAAAAATAAGAATAAAAAGTTCAAAGCCCAAAACCAAGCCTAAAAAGGCAAGACAAAAGTAATCAATAGAAAAGTAGCTTGAATGATTATTAAGGGTAAAGCTGATAGAGCCGTTTCTATCTGCAACAAAGAGAAAGCCCCAAAGAACAAAGACGAAAACAATTGGTTTTAAGATAGAACGAAACATATTAATTTCCTCCCTCCACCGTTACTGATTATTACGAATATCAGAAAAATCTTGTCTTAATGCGTTAAGCTCTGATGTAATAATAAAAGATAAAGCCTCATCAAAAGAGATTTTTCTTTCCACATCTTTTATCCAAGTATTAAGTTCTGAATTATTAAGTTTTTGAAAATCAGGAGAATTTTTAATAAGTTTAAGAGCTTTGGCAAAATCATGGTGTTCAACCAGTGTCGTTAATTCATTTAAGAGCTCTGCTTGCTCATCATTTTGTATATTTTTTTTAACCACCACGACCCTGTCAAAATTAAGTCCGGCAACAGTATCTTTGATTAGCGCAATACTTTTAGCCACAGCACTTTCACTAGAGGAAGAGCCATTTTGTTGTGTAACATTTTTATCATTTTCAAAATCAAGATTTTCAGCAATATCATTAAACCGAGCGGCCAATTGCAAATCATCGGGAATATAATAAGTTTTCATATCAGAAATAGTTTGAATGGCAGAAGTTAAGATAGGCTGATTTTGCGTCAATTGAGCCAATATTTCCGTTTCATTGGCAAAACTGCGATGATAAAGTGCATTTTCTTTAATAATCAAAGCAACACTTAAAGCCAGAGCTTCAGAATTTTTAGTTTCCTCCAACGCCTCCAGTTTATGAGCGAAAACACCGAACTGTTGCATTAAAATTCCGAATTTATTATTACCGACCTCATTTTTCAGCTCATTAAAATTTTCCGTAACAGACATTAAGTTATCTTCGGTTGCCGAGATTCTCTGAGTATTGGCAGAAATAATTGCCGGCAAATTTTGCAATTCAGAGATATAAACATTTTGCTGAGATAATTTACGGACAAGTTCATCAAAAGCCAACTGCTGAGATTTATTTTTCGATTCGATGATAAAATAAGCTCCCCCAATTGCAATACATTCAATAACAACAACTGCAAATCCTATTGCAATCCATTTAAGATAGTTCTTATTAATTTTTTTATTTTCGGACTTAATAGGTTTATCTGACATTTTCTGTCTCCTCCATACAATAGTTGATTGCATTATTTGAAATATAGTTTATAAAATAAAAAAATAAACTTCAATATTTATTGGATAAAGAGATGATAGTTTTAGGAATAGAAAGCAGTTGTGATGAAACGGCAGCCGCACTGGTTAATGAAAAAAAAGAAATTTTAGGAGAAGCGCTCCTGTCGCAAGAAGAACACAAAGTATTTGGTGGTGTAGTTCCGGAAATAGCCGCACGTTCTCACCTGGATCATATAGACAATATATTAGAACAATGTTTTGCTAAAACAAATTTATCATTAGCAGATATTGACGCTATCGCAGCCTCATCTGGTCCGGGTTTAATAGGCGGAGTTGTTGTTGGTGTCATGACGGCAAAAGCCTTGTCAATAGCATTAAACAAGCCGTTTATTGCTGTAAATCACCTAGAAGGTCATGCACTTGCGGCGCGTATCAGTAATGAAGTGACATTTCCTTATTTACTGCTATTGGTGTCGGGGGGGCATTGCCAAATACTAGTCGTTAAAGATGTTGATAAATATGAACGTTTAGGCACCACCATAGATGATGCGGTAGGAGAGGCTTTTGATAAAGTTGCAAAAATGCTTGGTTTAGGATATCCGGGAGGTCCGGCGGTTGAAAAATTAGCAGCCACAGGAGATGAAAACAGGTTCACATTACCGCGTCCGTTAATTGGCAGTCAGGATTGTAACTTGTCTTTTTCGGGATTAAAAACGGCAGTAAGAAAGATTGTTGAAACGTATGCATCTGATGGAGAAATTGCGCATGCGGATATTCCAAAACATGATTTAGCAGATATCTGTGCTTGTTTCCAATATACGGCAACAGATTGTTTATGCCGGAAATTAAAAAGAGCAATTACATATTTTAAAGAAAAATATCCTAAAGGTAAGAATTTGGTTGTATCGGGAGGTGTCGCATCAAATACATATCTGCGAACCAAACTCCAAAAATTAGCAGATGATAATGATTTAGTATTTGCAGCTCCGCCGATTCGCTTTTGCACGGATAACGGAGTAATGATAGCATGGGCGGGGTTGGAACGCTTTCGTAAAGGTTACACAAGCGAATTAGATTTTAAGCCCAGACCGCGATGGCCGTTAGACAGTGAAGCACCAAAGGCAGCAGGCGCAGGAGGCGTTAAGGCATAGAAAGGGGAAAGTTAATGCGTAAAAAACAAGAGATTTTAGGCATAATGGAGATTTTTAATCAAGAAAATCCCAATCCGCGGTGTGAGCTAAATTATACCAACGCATATACATTACTGGTGGCGGTGATGTTGTCGGCGCAAACAACGGATAAAGGCGTGAATAAAGCAACTTCAGAATTATTTAAGATAGCTGATACGCCGCAAAAAATGATAGCGTTAGGCGAAGAGAAGCTCATTTCGCATATCCGTACAATAGGTTTATTTAACAATAAGGCAAAAAATATTCTATCAATGAGTAAAGATTTGATAGAGCGCTTTAACGGAGAAGTACCGTCAACCCGAGAGGATTTGGTAACATTAGCCGGGGTAGGGCGTAAAACGGCTAATGTGGTACTTAATGTTTGGTATAAAAAACCGGCACTAGCTGTCGATACACATGTATTAAGGATTTCTCATCGTCTTGATTTCAGTCAAGGAAAAACGCCTCTGTCCGTAGAAGAAGACCTGCTGAATATTTTACCGGAGAAATATATAATCAACGCTAATCATTGGTTTGTGCTGTTTGGGCGATATATTTGCAAAGCTCAAAATCCGCAATGCAATGAATGTCCGATTTATGTATACTGTCATAGCAAGGATAAAAAACAAATAAATTAGAAAGTTTTTAACTATAACGCCATAAGATTAATATAACAAAATTATGTTAAAGCGAGGCAAAATGACGGCTGAAACAGAAAAAGGATATTTCGCAAAAATATTCGCTAAAGCAATAATGTGGTGTTTAGTAGCATATGGAATAGGTTTTGCGGTATGGACAATTTTTTTTACAGAAACAGGGAATGGCGATAATGTAGAACATATCCATGCAACATGGTTGATTGCAAACGGTCAAGTACCTTACCGAGATTTTTTCCAACATCATAATCCCTTGCTGTGGTATCTTTTTGCCCCGTTTATGCTATTAATAAAAACACCTATAAACATATTAAACATACTGGATATAGCGCATGCTGTTGCATTAATTACCGGAATGGGAGCATTTTTTATTGTTTACAAAACAAGTAAGACTTTTTTTGCAACTAAATATGCGTCTGTACTAAGTTTATTAATTTTGTGCCCGCCCTATTATTACATTTATTGTTTCAATTATAATCCGGATACATTTATGGTTTTATTTTTTGCGGTAGGTATGCATTTTCTTTTCACCTACTGGCGAGATAAAAAGAGTAAAGATTTAGTATTATCTTTTATAAGTTTTTTTATAGCGGTACTGTTCACGCAAAAGATTCTGACTATTTTAGCGCCGTTAGGAGTAATCAGCATTTATGTTTTCTATAAAGAAAAAACGCCGTTAAAGGATATAGGATATGCGCTGATAATTCCGACATTGGGGACGATATGTTTCTTGTCGTATTTATACTATGAAGATACTTTGAATTTGTATTGGCAATCAAATTTTGTATTTAATATAAGAATGCAAGAATATTACGGAAACAAAAAAATAGATATACTGGATTGCCAAGTTTTTTATACATCAGTTTTTTTTGCATTGGTAAGCATAATGACGCAATGGAAAAAAAGTGATATTTACTATAAAACCACAGCTATTTTGTTTATTTTAGAATTATTACAACGGTGTTTTTATTTTTCAATAGCCCCGTATTATATGTTGCCGTTAATGATATTTACGGTGTATTTAAACAGTGTTCTGATACAAAAGATGGCAGAAAGAAGCATGGTATTAATATACGCTTTATTAGTACTGTCATTATATTATGCTGGCATTTCTGAAACACGCTATTTATTATATAGAACCACGGATAGAAGTTTCGCAAGGTATTTAGCAGCAAATGTGACGCCATGTGACTATGTCATAAATGGCTTTTTAGGCAATCAATCAATATTAAACAAGGATCCACATTATTACTGGTCATTATTGGGACATGTAGATATTGCAGGCGACGAATTAAAAATATATCCCAAACCGAATTTAAATGCGCTTGTTTTAAAGTACAAACCCAAATTAGTGAGCGGAGAAATATATTGGAATAATTACTATTTAAATCGAGGGACAAATGTTTATGTTCAACAAATTTCACCTCAAATTTTAGATATGTATTATTTGCCAACACCATTTAAGGACGTGTATATTCTAAAATACGAATATCATGGAAAAAATTGTCATTATGATAAAGAGAATAGAGATTGGATATATGACTGAAAATAAAATACAAAAGTTGTTGTATATATATATGTTAGCAACGTTTCTGGTGTGCAGCTATATATATTGCTTCGTCGTCAAAGCGAATGGGGATAACGTTGAACACTTGCATTTTTCGTGGTTAGTTTGGCAAGGATATGTCCCGTACAAAGATTTTTTCCAACACCACAATCCGTTAACATGGTATTTATTTGCGCCATTTGTGAATTTGCTGATAGATAATAAGATGATTTTTTCAATATTCAATCAAGTGAGTTATGTTGCTGTTTGCATAATGGCCTACTATCAATACCAAATAATGATTTATAACCAAAACAGTAGAACGGCAGGATTATTTCTGATAGCCACGATAATTTCATCATATTCAATAGTGTGGGCGCTAAATTTCCGACCGGATACATTTGCATATATGAGTTTAGTTGCTGGTTTATTATATTTATTTAAATATATAAAAGATAGACAATTATGGCAGTTAGTTGTTTCCTTTTTATGCTTTTTTATAGCGTTTATGTTTACGCAAAAAGTTTTAATAAACCTAGTCATACCGGCAATGGGAATAATATATTGGCTATATAAAAAACAAATAGATTTTAAAGATTTTACTTTATCTTGCACACTACCCATTTTGCTCTTAGTTACGTGGGGTGCGTATTTATACAGTGAAGATATACTGGAATTGTATTGGCGTTCAAATTTTCCATATAACACCAGTATACCAGAGATATTTGCAGACAATAGAATAATTTTCCCACCAAAAGAATTTTATGAATTTTACATATTTATTCCCACAGGAGGTATGGCATCTATTTATTTTCTGCTAAAAGGTAATGCGATAGAAAAAATTATGAGTTTGATGTTTATTGAAGAGGGGATAGTACGTCTTTTTTACTTTTCGGCATTTTTGCATTACAGTATATTCTGGTTAATATTGGGGATAATGGTAACGATAATGTTGTTAGATAAATTTTCTTCCCCAAGAATTATCAAAATAGCATTAGGAACAGTTTTTTTACTTTTTTCGCTATGGTACAATTACGAAAAGACGTATAAAGTTGAAGCACCAAAGCAGAGTTATATAAATGGGCATGAATTGGCTTTTAATGAATTAACTCCTTGTGATACAGCTATAAATGGGTACTATGCTGTTTATAATTTAAAAGCCAAAGATGCCGGATATTATGCTATTCTATTGGGGCAAATAGATGTTTTAGGAGAAAAAAAGGGAATTGCACCAAAAGCCGATTTGAATAATTTAATAAGGTCCAAGAAGCCTAAATTAATATCTGCTGGAATATATTGGGATACATATTGGGAACAAAGAGGAATAAAAGTTCCGGCCCATCAAATTGATGAGGCGTTAGTAAATACCTACTATAATTACACAGGCGTCGGAGATATATTTATACTCAAGCCGGAGTACCAAAGGCAAGGATGTCACTATAATGGCAAGAGATGGGAGTATAAAGATTAAATGTTTGATATAAAAAGAGGATTGGAAGTACTGCGCCAAAATGTAAAAATTGCGCCGGAAGCCCCCGGTGTATATAGAATGCTCAATGAAAAAGATGAAGTTTTATATGTCGGTAAAGCAAAAAACATCAAAAAAAGAATAGTGGCCTATACCCGAATAGAACAACTGACGACCAGACTACAAAGAATGGTTGCGGAGGTTGTCCGGATGGAATTTATAATTGTCGAAAACGAAAATAGAGCATTAGTAGTAGAAAATGAATTAATAAAAAAGTTGCATCCGAAATACAATATTTTATTAAAAGACGATAAATCGTACCCCCACTTAATGTTAAATTTACAAGAAGAATATCCTGCGCTGAGAAAATTCAGAGGTCATCGAGGCGGAAACTGTCGATATTTTGGTCCATATGCCAGTGCGACGGCGGTCAACGAAGTAATGGATACAATCCAAAAGGTATTTATGCTGAGAAGTTGTCGCGATAATATGTTTTATAATAGAGAACGCCCCTGTTTATTATATCAAATAAAAAGGTGCAGTGCGCCGTGCGTAGGTAAGATAAGTAAGGAAGATTATGATAAATTAGTGAAAGATGTGATAGCCTTTTTAGAAGGAAAAAGTGCATCAATACAAGAAGAATTATCCGTAAGAATGCAACAAGCAAGTGAAGCGGAAAATTTTGAAGAAGCAATCATATTGCGAGAAAAAATAAGGGCGTTAACTGGAATACAAACACACGCCAATTTGGAGTATTCAGGGTTAAAATCAGTAGATATCATAGGAGTAGCATATAAGGATGAGTGGTACTGTATAGAAATATTTTTCATCCGAGGCGGTCAGAATTGTGGAAATGCGCCATACTTTATCAAAAGGACAGAAGAAGCGTCTTCGGCAGAAGTTTTGGAAGCATTTTTAAGTAGTTTTTACACCAATCATATAGCCCCCAAAGAAATATATGTATCTGAAAATTTGGAGAACAAAGAATTCCTAGAAGAAGCACTAGGCGCAAAGATTAGCAATTTCAGTAAAGGTAACAAATATAAACTTTTGGAAAACGCCAAGAAAAATGCCCTAGCGGCGATTGAACGCCATCAGGCAGAACACCAAAGTATTCATAAAAATTTAGAAGAAATGCAAAAATATTTTGATTTACCTCAAATACCAACCAGAATAGAAATATACGATAATTCTCATAACCAAGGCAGCTATGCAGTCGGAGCAATGGTTGTAGCAACTCCGGAAGGATTTGATAAAAAATCATACAGAACATTTAATATAAAAGACAAATCTATTACAAATGATGACTTTGCAATGATGAAAGAAGTTTTGCAACGTCGCTTTGAACGTATGAGTGAAGAAAACCGCCCGGATGTTATATTATTGGATGGGGGACTAGGACAATTACACGCAGTTCACGAAAGTTTAGCCGACTACGATTTAAGCGGAATAAGTATTATAGCAATATCTAAAGGAGTTGATAGAAATGCGGGTAAAGAATTTTATCATCAAAAAGGAAAAGAAAGTTTTGCTTTACCATATAGGTCGCCGATAGCATTTTATCTGCAAACTCTAAGAGATGAAGCTCATAGATTCGCAATTGGAACACACCGGAAAAAACGAGCAAAATCTATGACAAAATCAAGTTTAGATGAAATAGAGGGAATAGGAGCAAAGCGTAAAAAGGATTTATTACATCATTTCGGGTCAGTTGATGCAATTAAAGACGCCTCTGTGGAAGACATAAGCAAAGTAACTGGAATCAATAAAAAAACAGCTGAAAACATATATAATTACTTCCATAAATAAAAAAAAAGATTATGATACATAAAAAATGGACGTAAATTAAGAGGAAAGGAATGTGTCGTGTATAGTCTACCGAATTTGCTGACAATTTCTAGAATTGTTGTCATACCACTAATTTTCTTATCAGTATATACCAAATGTATGTTCTTTAACTATGTGGCCGGAATACTGTTTATAGCCGCATCAATTACCGATTATTACGATGGTAAATTGGCAAGAGATAGAGGAGAAGTGTCGGCATTTGGACGATTATTGGATCCTATTGCTGATAAATTACTGGTTGCCACAGCATTAGTCGTAATTTTGGCTAAACCCGGAATGATACACGAAATCAGTTATATTCCCGTATTTGTAATTTTATGTCGTGAGCTGTTGGTTTCAGGGCTGCGAGAGTTTTTACGCGAAGTAAATGTCGGATTGCCCGTAACTCGTCTTGCAAAATGGAAAACCGGTTTTCAAATGACAGCTTTAGCAATGATATTTTTTAAGGGGTGGTGGATATGGGCAAACATTGGAGAATGTTTATTATGGGTTGCCGGTGTTCTAACTTTTGTTACAGGATATCAATATTTTGAAAAGAGTTTGGAATATATAAGAAATGAATCAAAAGAAAAAGTATCTAAAACAGAGATAAAGAAAACAGAAACTCATCAAGAAAAGCTCCCCCCAAAAGTTACGAAAACTAAAAAAGCAGTAGCCAAAGCTAAAAAATAGAGAAAACAATGCAGGAAACGAAAAAACACATACTAGTCGTAGATGACGATACACGACTACGCAGTCTCCTGCAAAGATATTTACGCGAGCAAGGCTTTCTGGTATCAGCAGCAAAAGATGCAGTGGAAGCAGAAGATTTTATACAAAATTATTTATTCGATTTGCTGATAGTTGATGTAATGATGCCGAAAATAAGTGGTCTTGAATTTCTGCACAAATTAAGACAAAAGGGAAATAGTATTCCTGTTATTATGTTAACGGCAATGGGAGAAACGGCCGATAGAATTTGCGGTTTAGAAACCGGAGCGGATGATTATATTCCAAAACCATTTGAACCAAAAGAATTAGTATTACGCATTAACAATATACTAAAAAGAACCATAAAAGTTAAAGAGCAGTCTTCAAAATTGATTTTTCATGGATTAAGCTATGATATAGAAAAAAATGAGCTTAGAGATAATAATGGAAAAACAATACATATAACACCGGTAGAAAAAACTCTGTTAAATTTATTCGGCAGAAACGTAGGCGAAGTATATACCCGAGAAGAGTTGGCGGAAATATTAGGTGTTATGGAAAATCAAAGAACGGTAGATGTACAAATAACCAGATTGCGTAAAAAAATCGAAACAGATACAAAAAATCCTCGCTATTTGCAAACAGTAAGAGGAAAAGGCTATATGTTAATTTCAGACTAAGGAGAGCAAAATGCATGTAAAGTTTCCTGATAAGATAGAAAGAGCACTACAATATTTAAAATTAAAAATATTTCCACAAACATTATTCTTCAGAACAATGTTATTGATTTTTATACCTTTAATACTAGTGCAGGTTGTTTCTGTGGTTGCTTTTTTCAACGGAAACTGGGAAAAAGTAGGTCGCAGGCTGTCAGATAATCTATCAAATAATGTTGCGTTTGCCGTAGAAACAATATCTAAAAATGAGTATATGCTACCGGAAATTACGGATTTATATAAACAGAACTATGGCATAAAGGTAGAATTAATAACCGGAGATGAGCAACTAAAAGTAAAGGCAAATACCCACTATGATAAGGAATATAAAATCGTAACAGGATTTTTGGAAAAATCTTTACATCGAAAATTCCCCAATTCCATAACAAGTGTATATTTAGCCAATGATAAAGATGACGTGATAATTTTAATAGAAGCACCAGAGGGGCTATATCGATTTACCACATCAACAAAGAGTATATTTAGTACATCAATATTTGGTTTTGTGGCCTGGATGGTAGGAACATCGTTATTGCTGTTTGTAGTTGCTACACTATTTTTACGCATACAGGTACGTTCAATTGCAACATTAGCTCAAGTAGCGGAAGATTTTGGTAAAGGTATAAATACGCCGTTCAAACCATATGGATCCTCGGAAGTACGAAAAGCCGGTATCGCATTTATTAAAATGAAAGAACGGATACAAAAACAAATTTCAGAAAGAACTCAAATGTTGGCCGGAGTGTCGCATGATTTACGAACACCGTTGACCAGAATGAGATTACAATTGGCAATGTTGCCGGAAAGTCCAGACAATAAAGAGTTTATCGATGACATCGGAGAGATGGAAAAAATGCTGGATGGGTATTTAGCCTTTGTATCGGGAGAGGGTGGTGAAAAAAATACCTTTATTGATATGAACGAATTGATATTAAGCATCATCAATAAATTCAGAAATACAAAAGCGATGATACGCTATTCTACAAATGATCAAGTAAGTGCTATTCAAGGACGAGAACAAGCATTGAAACGAGCGATAACCAATATCATATCCAATGCATTTACCTATGGAAAAAATATAGCAGTAGCGCTTGAAAGTAACAATAATAAAATGGAAATAACCGTAGACGATGATGGTCCTGGAATTCCTGCAGATAAGCGCGAAGATGTATTTAAGGCATTTTACCGTTTAGATGAATCACGGAACAAAGAAACCGGTGGTGTTGGCTTAGGATTGTCCATAGCAAGGGATATTATTACATCACACGGTGGAAAAATTGAGTTAAGCGACAGTGAATTAGGAGGCTTGAGGGTACTCATTTCCATTCCCTTATAACTCTCACATACGAAAATATGTGTTCCGCTGTGGTAACTAAAAAGCACGGAAAAGAAAAAGGAGGCTATATACAGTCTCCTTTTTTGAAAATAAGTTTTTATAAAAGAGCGGGAACAAAATTATAACCGACGCTATGGAAAACAGGCTCAGGCAATCCTAAATCATGAAATATATCAAAGGCAATATTTTGCCATAAAGATAAATTCGTAATATTTTTAGGATTCGCATCTGCAGACAGAATTAGATTATCATTATCCAAATCAACAATACCGGTTGAAACATGTATTCCCGAAGAAATTTGATATTTCTTTGCAATTTTCTGCCAAGCACAACCAATCTCATACATATTTCCACCAACAGAAACCGTAAATCCAACGGAAGGCAAACCATAATCCCTAATAGGAACATTCAAAGTAACCTGACGCAAAGCAGTTCTAAGATACTCTGCTGTACCGAGAACATCTGAAATGCTACCGGATAACTGTAAAGCACCGACAGGTTCTCCCCCCCCAAAGGACAACCATGATCGTAAGGATAAACAGCAACCCCGCGGTAAACACAAGTATTTAATTCCCTTAAGGATAGTAAATCTTTGACAATTTTAGCAGCCAAGGAGGGCGTAAATTCTGAAACATTATGATAACCGGGTTGTACGCCACAAAATATAAACTTAGAGGTAATCATAGATCTAACAAAATAACAGAACATTAATAGATAGCAACAAATATAAAAAGCGAGAAACCTCGCTTTTTACAAAAAAGAATCAAGATAGAAATTCTACATATGAGAATTGAGCCAATCTTCAATAGTTGCCTGAGAATTGAAACCGACTTTTGAATCGATTTTCTCACCATCTTTGAATAAGAAAAGAGTCGGAATGCTTCTAATTTCAAAGCTAGCAGCAGTAGCCGGCGCCTCATCAACATTCATTTTACAAATTTTTACTTTATTACCCATTTCCTTAGAAACTTCTTCCAAAACAGGTCCCAACTGACGACAAGGTCCACACCATTCGGCCCAAAAATCCACCAAAACCAATCCCTTAGATTGTAAAACTTCTTGTTCAAATTGGCTATCATTAATAGATATCATCGTTATCCCTTTCGCAATAAATATTCACTAATATTAATATAGTTTATATCATTAAAATATTAAAGATTTATCTACATAATAATCCTAAAGTTTTATAGTTTCATCATATTACAAGTATTAGTCCACAACAAGTAAGTTTCAACTGTTTTATCAGGATAGATATGTTGTATTAACTCCTTATAAGCACGAAGCTGAGAAAAGTAGACATCAGGAACATCGTTTAAAGATTTAGCAGCCGGACGATTCGTTTTATAATCAACAACAATGACCTTGTCTGGCAAAACCAGAAGTCTATCGATTTTAGCAGAAATAATTTTCCCGTTAATTTCGCCGATAATAGGAACTTCCGCTTGAGAATTTGCTGAAAAAAGTTCCGGAAAATGATTACATAAACTCAAGACTTCAGTAACAATTTGTCGATGTTCGGATTCGGAAAAATCGGATAGTTGTTTTCTGAGAAATTCAAAAGCAGCCTGTTCCCGTTGATTTTCTTTAAGCGCGCCAATATACTGCAACAATTTATGAATAACTGTACCGCGTCTATAAAAGTTCCCCTGTTCAACCAAAGGCGACGCTACAATTTCTTCCTCATCTAAAATATCTTTAGAAGGGGTATATGGTTTAGCGAGAGGATTTTCAACGGGAGCCGAAGACAGAATATCGGAATAATCAATAAAAGTCGGCTCTTCGTGTCTTATTTTTTCTTTTGCATCAACAATATTCTGCTGAGGAACAGTATAGACGATACGCTTATCGTCACTTGATAATATCACATTAGATTTAAGGTTATTCGCCAAAAGTTTATACCAAGATTGTTCATCAGCACCTTTTGTTTTAGTAAAACCGGCAATATAGAGTCTATCTTCCGCCCGAGTAAGTGCCACATATAATAGCCGACGATATTCATCAAAATCCGCATCTAAATTTGCATTTTTTATTGAGTTGCAATTATTATCATAAGAACCGGCAGACAAAGGAAAATAGAACAAGTCATCTTTATCCCATAAAAATTGACTTTTTCTGGCTTTATTTTTTATTTTTGTTGTATCGGCTAAAATAACAATAGGCGCCTGCAAACCTTTAGAACCGTGAACAGTCATAATTTTAACGGTATCACTTTCTCCTTGTTCCATTTCTTTTTGAATAATAACTTCATCTTGCACTATCCACGAGATAAAAGCTTCAAGAGAAGGTGTATGAGTTTGTTCAAAGACGATAGCTAGATTTAAGAATTCATCTAAAACATCCTCTACTTCATTTCCCATTCGAGCGATAAAGTTAGAACGCCCTTTGAGTTGCACCAAAACTGTATTAAATAGTTCAAAAGGACGAACAAAACCGACTAAATTTAACAAAGATTTAAGTTGTTCAGCAATTGAATCATAATCAGAACATTTTAAAAGATTTTTGAATAAAGAGCCATCTCTGTTGAAGCACAATTTAAATAAATCATCATCATTGAGATTAAAAATAGGAGATTTAAGCACTTCGGCAAGTGATAAATCATCAGTTGGGAGCAAAAGAAATTTACCGAGAGAGATTAAATCTTGTACAGCAATCTGTTCTAAAAGTTTAAGTTTATCGACGCCGGCCACATTAACGCCGATATCTTTGCAAGCTCGTACGAATTCCTCAACAAAACTTTTACGTTGTTGAACAAGAAACATAAAATCGCCATATTGAATAGGCCGATTCTTTGATTCTAAAATTTCTTTATTTTCGACCATTTGTTTAATATTCAGAGCAATTTGTCGAGCAAGAATATTAGAAACGGAAGAATTTTGTTCGCGACTAATCGGAATAAACCAATTATATTTATCTTTTGATGTATTTTCTTCCTGTTGCAGAAGTGGAAAGATTTCGACTTTACCGCCGTCGCCTAAGCGAAAAGGTTGGTGATTAATATGTTCGCCATCAGGAATAACGCCTTTTTTAGCATCATCGACTTCAAAGAGTAAGTTAACACAATCCATGATAGCCTTTGTAGAACGAAATGAAACATCAAGATGTACTTTTTTGAAATCATGGATTCGTTCATTAAAATAATGATACATTTTATCAAATTCGTTAGGGTCAGCTCCCTGAAAACTGTAAATGGATTGTTTTCTGTCTCCAACAACAAACACCGTACGCGGCAAAGCATTTTGATAAGAACCTAATCCAGCAAAAAATTCCTGTGTCAAAGCGCGGACGATAGCCCATTGCGAAGGAGATGTATCTTGCGCCTCATCAATTAAAATATGGTCGATACCGCCATCGAGTTTAAACAATACCCAATCGGCAACAGATTTATCCTCTAATAAACGTCGTGTAATAACAATCAAATCTTCATAATCAAGAGCCGCGTAAAGATCTTTATACTCTCGATAGCGAGAAATAATGCATTGAGCGATATAAAGCACTGCGGCAGTTGATTTTAAAACATTTAAAGCGGCAATGCGTTGTTCGGCGACAAGAATTTTATCCGCTTCATTTGTCATAAAAGGTATAATTTCCGGAAATTTATTGGCAATAGCTTTTGTTGCCAAAGAATCTCGGACTTCTCCATCATTATTTAAGAAGATTTTTTTATATTTTTCATATAGGGAAGAAGAAAATTCTGTTGTAGCAATTTCCTCAAAAACTTGAGCACGTTTCAAATCTGTTTTGCTACCCTGATTAAAAGCATCAATAGCAAATTTTAACTTATCTTTATCAATAGAAGATAATACAGCGTATTGAATATCCTCAATATTGAGAGAAATTTTGACATCAAGTTTCTCTTCCAATAATTGAATAATGCGAGAAATATCGTTATCAAACTTCTGTAGCAGATTATCAATTTTGCTTCGATTCTCTGTAATTAAATTCATTATTTCTGGAAATTTATATTCACTTGTATTTTGCGTTAAATAAGTAATAGCCTGAGCCAAAGGCGCAGATGCGTCAATATCGGCTTGTCTTAGAAGTTCCACCTTTAGATTTTGCAAGATTTCTTTAGAACGTCTATCATCCATAACCTCAAAGTAAGGGGAAATACCGGCTTCTAAAGGAAAACGCTTAAGAATATCCTGACAAAAGCTGTGTATAGTTTGAATCTTCATTCCTCCCGGAGTATCCAATAATGTCGCAAACAATGTTCTCGCAAAAATGAGCAAGTGCTTTTTATCTGTTGAGGAGTAGTCATTATTAAGAAGTTTATCTAATTCTTTAGATAAATCCGCATCACTTTCAACAGCCCAAATACTAAGTCTTTTAGCAATACGTTCGTTCATTTCAACAGCGGCTGCTTTTGTATAGGTCAAGCAAAGAATTTTAGCCGGATTAACATTTGAAAGTAACAAGCGTAAAACTCTATCGGACAACACTTTTGTTTTTCCGGTACCGGCAGAAGCCTCCACCCAAACGGAGTTAAGAGGATTCGACGCAGAAGATTGCTGGCGAGTGGCTAATTGTGACAAATTATCTCTTTCAATATCAGTCTTCATTGCTTTCTCCCTCTTCTTGAACCGACCACTCTCTGATACGAGCCAGATGTTCATAATCGCTATTTTTCGGAATAAACTTTGGAATAGGGCGAGAATGATAAGGAGTAGTTTCAAAATCAAAAGTTTCAATTAATTTTAAAAGGTACTCTTCTGTTTTTTGCAAAATATCATCATTTTGCGGTGTAATTTCCAAGACAGAACTCCCTAATTGCCAATAAATCATTTTTTTGACGTTCATATTGTCAATGGTTTCAAAATGTCCTTTAGAAGCGATAAGCCCCTCCAGAGGGAGTTGTAATGCATGTCCGCTCTTTACTTCGTTAGAAGAAGGGATTTTACCGGTTTTATAATCAAGAATATTCAAATAACCGTCTTGTAATTCGTCAATACGGTCGGCTTTTGCCGTAAAGGTAAAAGGACCATTGGGAAGATTATAGGTAATTTCCCCTTTAATTTCATTATGAACAAGTTTAACCGAATGACGATAATCCGTTTCCTGCTGGACAATCCATTCAGCAGTTTTCAAAAATTTGGGCCACCAAAATGCCTCTAAGTCTGGAGAAATATCAAAATCAGCAAAATATTTTCTACCTAAAGCGATTAAAATTTCCAAAGGATTTTCCGGGAGTTCAGAAGGATATGTGTTATTAAATTCCTCAATAATGGCATGAATAAGTGTACCATAATCTCGTTGGTCTTTCTCTTGATCCAAATCATCAAGCGGATAAAGTTTCAAGATATATTTCGCAAAAACGGAATAAGGATCTTGAACAAGCAAATCAACGCCGCTTGCGGATAAGCGCCGTGGGCGTGCAGAAAGCGGAGGACAAGGAGCCGGAGCTTTTATCGGGGTATAAGATGTCGGTTTATCTAATCGATCCGCAAATAAAGAGAAGCCGTCATCGGTAATTTTTAAAATATCCGATTGCATAGCTTTCAGCACAGTTTCAAATCGAAGCAACCAACGAGATTTTTTCATCGGTACGCCATCAACCCGCTCAGCTCTGGTAATAACAACTTGCGGTGCAGCTAAAAAGCCACATAAATCAGCCCCCAAAATACCAATGGCTTTCTCGGGCAAACTAAAGCCGAAATCTTTTTTCATCGGGCGCGACATCCACATATCTGCCTGTGCCGGTTTAGGCCAAATACCTTCATTAACCTCACCGAGAATAACGGTATCAAAATGATGTAATCTTGCTTCAATCGGCCCAAGAATACTCAAACGAGGATGTGTGCCATATCTGGCTCTGACACTTTCAAGCCCCATTAATTCGCATA
Source organism: uncultured Alphaproteobacteria bacterium (assembly GCA_949282205.1). GTDB lineage: Bacteria > Pseudomonadota > Alphaproteobacteria > RF32 > CAG-239 > CAG-267. The sequence continues at coordinate 19,502 of CASDOS010000034.1, forward strand.
ATAGGGGTAAATAATCTTGTCCATTAATATTCCCCAATGTTTCGGAGGAAGATAATAATTGAGTGAAAAATTTGGCAGCAGTTTTACCGGCATCACCTTTCCACAAAGTTGAATTTCCGGAAGAAGTATCCGAAGCAGCGCAAACTTCAGCCAAAGAAATATGTTTTATCAAAATTTCTTTAAAGGAAACCGAAGGATACGCCAAATATGAGGAAAAGTCGGCAAGTATTGATTTAATTTTATTAATAAAATCCATAATTTCATCAGAAAGACTTTGTATCTTAGACTGACGCAAAGCAGTTTCATATGTATAAATCATATTTCTAAATACAGCCGCATTAGAACCGACAAGCATAAAAGGATGTTTTAATAAAGTAATAAAAGCAATATCCGATTCGCTGTTAGCGGCAGCTTCAGCCAATAAACGGAAAAAAATACCGATAGAGGTTAAGGAAAGAGGTAATCCTGCAGAGTCGTCAATTTTGATTTCAAACCTCTCTAACTCAGAAGCCACCCGACGAGCCAAATTTCGGTCATAAGTAATAAGAGCGGCTGTTTTTTCAGGAGTATTAAGAACTTCACGCATTTTAAGAGCGATAGCCAAGGCTTCATCACGTTGTGAATGACAATTGATAACGGAAATATTTTTAATGGCATTATCCAAATCAAAGGTTCCGTAGATTTGGCGCCATTTATCAGAAACAGATGCTGGGCGCATAATTTCAGAAATAAGTTGTTCACGTTCAATCAGAGAAGGTGCAACAACATCAACAACATCTGTTAAGGATATTTCCAACAATTCAAGAAGAGTTTTAATTTCAAACAGAGGATGAGTTTCGTCCACGGCGTTCCAATATGATTGATTGGCAAAACGATCAATACCGGAGAAATAAATTTCACCATTAGGTAAATTCATAATACTTTTTAAAAGAGCAATAATTGCCGGAAAACTAGCCGTTACACCGGCAACAACAATATTTTGGGATACGGGATTTGTATTCCAAATTTGCGCTTGTTTGAATAATAGAGAATTTTTCATAGAACAAGCATCAACAGCATTTCTTTCTTTTAAAATCATAGGCCAAAATTCGGTAATGATTTTAAGTAATTTAAGAGTTTCCTGCCAATGTGTTGCATATTTTTCAGGCACTAAATCTTGTAATTTATCAAAAGACAATCCTTGATTAATGGCTGTATCAATTAATTTAGCCAAATCGACTGCCAGATTAAGAGCTTGAGCTAAGGAAATTTGTTTCAGTCCGAAATCAGAAGGTTTCGACATAATTAAGCGAGTGAAGAGAAACAACCGTTCATCGCGACTAATTGTCTGACATTCCGCGTTAAACATTTCATCAAGATTAAATCCGCTAAAAAACACTTCATCATCATCCATATCGGCAATAGGCAACATCTGAGGCAAGATGACCGGAGCTTTGCCGTGGATTCGCACAAAAGCGTTAGTCAAATCGATACACGCCCGTCGATTGGGAAGTAAAAAGAGCACATTAGCCAGTTGTAAATAATCACCTTTGTATTTATCAATATAAATTCGGGCCAAAGTATCCCAAAAAGAGCGACTCAGCGGAATATTAAAAAGATGAGAAGAAGTGTTCATCATTAATTTTCATGTTCTCCGATTAAATAAGCGACAAATTTCTGCAAAGCTCGTCCGCGGTGAGAGATTTTATTTTTTTCTTCACTGGTAAATTCGGCAAAAGAACGAGAAAAACCCGTCGGAATAAAAATCGGATCATATCCAAAGCCGGCAGAACCGGTTTTGGATAGAGCGATATTTCCATCAACTCTGCCTTCAAAGGATTTGTAGGAACCGTCCGGTTGAGCAAAAACAATAACACAAGAAAAATGAGCAGCTCTATTTTTAGAATTTGTTTCATCCAATTCTTTTAATAACTTATCCATTCCAAGGTTAAAGTCACGATTCGGAGCGTAACGTGCCGTATACACCCCGGGTTTTCCGCCGATTGCATCTACACACAAACCGGAATCATCTGCAAAACAGGGAATATTCTGAGCTCTAGCTGCGGCAAGAGCTTTGATATAAGCATTTTCTTCAAAAGTTTTTCCGGTTTCTTCAACATCAGGTAGATTTAAATCCCGAGCAGATAAAACATTAACCCCGTAAGGAGCTAAAAGCTCACGAATTTCTGCAATTTTCCCCTGATTATGACTGGCAAAAATAATTTCTTTATATTTCAACATTTTTTAATGCCTCTTTTTGTTTTTGAATTAATAACGCAACACCTTTTTGAGCAAGATTCATCAAATGAGTATAATCGTCTTGAGTAAAGGGTTCACCCTCAGCTGTTCCTTGGATTTCGACAATTCTGCCGCTTTCCGTTAAAACAAAATTTGCATCAACTTGAGCAGAAGAATCTTCGACATACTCTAAATCCAACAAAAACTCACCATGACAAATCCCCACCGAAATTGCAGCAACAAATTCTCTAATAGGATTATGAGAAATTTTACCTTCTTTAACCATTTTTGCAAGAGCAATATAAAGAGCAACGAAACTGCCTGTAATAGAAGCTGTTCTGGTTCCGCCATCCGCTTGAATAACATCACAGTCAATCAAAATAGAAAAACCTCTCAAAACAGATAAATCAACGATAGAGCGCAAAGAACGTCCGATAAGACGTTGAATTTCATGAGTGCGTCCGCCAACACCATGAGTTTCACGCGATACCCGAGTCGAAGTAGCTCTGGGCAAAAGGGCATACTCGGCAGTAATCCATCCTTTTTCTTCATTTTTAAGCCATAAAGGAACCTTATCATCAACAGAGGCCGTACAAATAACATGTGTATTACCGCATTTAATAAGACAAGAGCCCTCGGCATAAGGATTAAAATTAGATATAATTTCAACAGTTCTGAGTTCATCAGAAAAACGATTCAATGTTCTCATGAAATATCCCCATTGTCAGATTGATTATTTAAATAATTTTCAATAGCTGTCAAAACCCGTCCGACGGTACAATCGACTGCTTCATTTTTTGTTTCAACCATAATATCAGCCTCAGAATAGTAAGGATATTCTTCATCAATATAGGTTTGCAATTTACTTTTAATTTTAGAGTCGCTACATTGTAAAAAAGGACGTCTTTTGCGTCCGGCAGTTCGACTGTATAAAACATCAATATCAGCTTTAAGCCAAATCGTTAAGGCATTTTTTTTAGCAAGTAATCTGGTTTGATTAGCTACAAAGGCCCCCCCGCCGGATGCTAAAACACAAGGAGCTCCGGACAAAAGTCGTTTCATTATTCTTTCTTCACCGGCTCTATATTCTTCAACCCCAAAACATTTAAAAACATCAATAACAGAAAGTCCCGCCGCTTTTTCAATTTCTTGATCGCCATCAACAAACGGAAGTCCAAGTTTTTTGGCGAGTCTTTTCCCGACGCTTGTTTTTCCGCTACCGATAAGTCCTACCAGCAATATAATTTTATTAATCGTTGTCATATTGGTCTTCGTAAAAAAAATATTATTCACACTTTACAATCAAGGATATATTGATAATAATAATAATCAACATCTATTTAACGAAATTGGAAAAGCTGAAATTTATGAAGGGAGAGAAAGAATGAGAAACAAAAATAATAAGTATATATTATATTTAGTTTTAGGAATAATTGTATTGGGTATAGCATATACAGCATGCAAAGATATAACCCCCGAACAACAACGTATAGAAACGAAAGTAGAAATAAAGCTTAGCAAATGAGAGACTATATAAACGAATTTTTAGATGCAAAATCTGTAGAAAAGGGTGCCGCACTTAATACACTAAAAGCATACAGAAATGATGTAAGACAATTTTTGACCTCTATTCCGCAACAAGATATTAAAAGAATAACCACAGAAGATATAGAACAATATCTAAAAGAATTAAAAGCAACCGGAAATACGGCAAAAACTTTATCCCGTAAAATATCATGCATAAGGGAGTTTTTTAAGTTTTTGCAAAGTGAGAATATAATAAAAGAAAGTCCGGCCAACAAGTTGAGCACTCCTAAAATTGGTAAAAGTTTACCATATTTTCTTACCGCAAAAGAAATAAAAAAGATTTGTACCGTGGCAAAATCGCAAAAAAGCTTTTCTTTTGTGAAGATGCATGTAATGGTAAAGCTGATGTACTCAGCAGGCTTAAGAGTTTCTGAGTTGGTATCTCTTCCTGAGAATGCGATTAATTATGATATGCGACAAATATTAATATGCGGCAAAGGAAGTAAAGAAAGAATAGTGCCGATAACCAAAGAAGTGATAGAAGATATATTAGAGTACTTGAATGTCCGGAACAAAACTGGGAGAACTCAAAAGAGAGGTTGGTTATTTCCTTCAGAAAAATCACTATCTGGCCATGTGACACGAAACGGATTCTTTAAAAGTCTAAAAAAATTAGCGGCGATGGCGGGCATTTCGCCGGAAAAGGTGCATCCGCACATTTTAAGACATTCTTTTGCGACAAGGTTAGTAAATAATAATGCGGATTTACGTTCCATACAGAAAATGTTAGGTCATGAGAATATTGCAACAACGGAAATATATACTCACATTACAACAGAAAGACTAATAGATGAAGTAAAGAAACGTCATCCGCTGACGCAACAACAGGAAGAAAACGAATAAAAGATATGAAAAAAATCCAAATACACATTTCCGAAGAACCGCATTGTAAAGATTTAGAAAGTCTTGGTAGTATTTTTATGCCATTAGTAAGAGATATTATGTCTGCAGAAGATTTCGTGGAAGCAGATATTTTGTTGAATTGGAGAGAAATTGTAGGAGAAGATATAGCGGCCTATGCATATCCGATAAAAGTAAAATATAATCATAAAGAAAATATCAGAACGCTATATATGGAGGTGCCGGTAGGAGGTTTTGCGCTGGAAATTCAACATAAAGAAGATTATTTGTTGGAAAAGTTAAATGCGTACTTTGGTTACAAGGCTGTCCATAAAATAAATATCAGCCAAAATATTAGGATAAGACCACAAATAAAGTCAACAAAAGGAACAAAAGAAAGAGTAAAATTAAGTGATACGGAAAAAAAGTATATAGAAAGTGTTGCTGATGGAATAAAAGACGATAAATTAAAGGAAATTTTAACAAAATTAGGTGAAAGTGTAGTATTATCAAATCGGGAGAGAACAAAATGCTGAAAATAATTAAGCGAATAAGTCGAGCATTAGCCTTAGTAATTGTTTATATTATGTGTGCATACAGTTATTTGAGTGCAAAAGGATTTATTATTAAAGACGGAATTCCTGTATTAAACAATACGGCACAAGCTGATACTGAATTTTCAGAAAAAGTAAGCGGAGATGTTCTTCTAAGTCCGTCACAAATGCGTGTAGAGGGAAAAGATAATGCCCCATTAACCATATATGCTTTTTCATCAATGGCGTGTTCACATTGCAGCGATTTTCATAATTACATATTGCCTAAAATAAGAAGAGATTTTATAGAAACGGGAAAACTTAAATACATATACGTTCATTTTCCGATAGATGCCGTATCAATGAGGGCAGCAAAGTTATCATACTGTCTACCTCCTGAAAAATATGAAGGATTTATTTCCGCACTATATAAAAAGAAAGATTGGTTCTATTCAGGTAAGAAAGAAATTTTAAATAAGTATGCAAAAGAATTTGGAATGAGCGATGATGATATAAAAAAATGCGATGATGATAAAAAGCTAACCAGTGATATATTGATGACGTTTAATAATGCACTGAGGACATTTAACATAGAGGGGACGCCATCATTTATAATACAAGGCAAAGACGGAGAAGAATTGATAAAAGGATCCCGCAGTTATGATGATTTAAGAGATTATCTAAATAAGCGCCTATCGGGAGAAAAATAGATGCAAGTTCCCGAAGACATAAAAGCATTAGATGAAAAAATAGCTAAAGCAAAGTTATTAAAACAGCAAGAAGAGCCCCAGACTAAACATTCGGATTTTTCCCATTTAACAATTGGGCTGCGATTAGGTGTGGAACTGGCGTCAGGAACGATTGTCGGAGCGGCAATCGGTTATACTTTAGACGAAGTATTTGACTTTAAGTATATAATGCTGTTAATATTCACTATATTCGGAGGATGTGCCGGTATGTTAAATGCATATCGCTACATAAAAAGTATAAATACAAAAGAGGAAAAAGAGGGAGAATAATCGTGTCCGGGCCAATGGAACAATTTGAAATCAAGAAACTAATACCGATAGAGATAGGCGGATATGATATTAGTTTCACTAATTCCTCGTTATGTATGGTTCTAGCAGCAACCTTAGTAGTTTCTATTTTCGCATTATGTCTGCGCAAAAGAACATTAGTTCCCGGAGTATATCAAAATATTCCAGAAAGTATTTACGAATTTATTTATAAAATAGTTTTGGATAATGTAGGGAAAGAAGGTGTAAAATATTTTTCTTTCATATTTACATTATCTCTTTTTATAGCATCAGGAAATATACTAGGCCTATTCCCATATAGTTTTACATTTACATCACATTTAGCAGCCGTAGGGGCATTATCAATATTTGCTTTATTATTCAACATGATTGTTGGGATAAGAAAGAAAAAATGGGGATACTTAAGAACTTTTATGCCACGAGGGATACCATGGCCGCTAGCGCCGCTGATAATACCGATAGAAACGATATCGTTATTATCAAAACCCTTTAGTCTAACGGTAAGATTAGTTGCAAATATGACGGTAGGACATATTATGTTAAAAATAATAGCCGGTTTTGTTGCAGCACTAGGTGTATGTGGTGTAGTTCCACTATTTTTTGATGGATGTATTATAGCGTTTGAGCTATTTATCGCAGTATTGCAGGCTTATATATATACAATTTTATCTTGTATTTATTTGAGTGACGCGCTTCATTATCATTAATTAATTTAGGAAAGGAAAAGAGATGGAAAATATAATAGCATCAGATGCCGCAATGTATTTTGGGGCAGCATTGTGTACCATACCGATGGCCGCATCAGCCTGGGGGGTAGCAAAATTATGGATAACCATGATTGAAACAGTAGGACGTAATCCTCAGGTAAAGAAAGATGTAGACACATACGGTTGGGCAGGATTCGCAGCCATTGAAGCGATTGCATTGTACTGCTTAGTAGTCGCATTAATAATGTTAAATAAATAAAGGTAATAAAGATGCCGCAGTTAGAGATATCGTCTTATATAACCCAGATATTTTGGGTAATAACAACATTTATCATATTTTGGATGATAATGGATTATGTACTAATACCGAAAATATCCGAAACGATAGAGGCGAGAAAACGCAAATATGATGATTTCATAATGAAAGCCGAGGAAATAAATAAAAAAGCCTTAGCAACACTAGAGCGTTATGAAACCACTTTAGCTGCGGCAAAATTAAAAGCCTCAGAACAGATTAAGTCAAATGAAGACGCTCTTAAAATAATGATAGAAGAGCGTGAAGATGAAATAAACCAACAATTAAAAACCAAAATAGCGGAACATGAAGAAAAGTTGATAGCGGACAAAGCTGCAACACTATCAAAAATTGAAGAGTTATCAGAAATAGCCGCAGCAACAATAATTAAACAGTTAGATATTAAGACAATAACAGAAATAGATATTCAACAAGTTGCCAAACAGAAAGAGTAAGGTTATGTCCCCCAGTATAAATCAGGAAGTATTAGCAACAATAAATATGCAAGAAATTCATACGGAAGTATTTTACCTAAGTGGAGAATTTTGGGTTGCCGTAGCATTTATTTTAGTAATGGCTGTTTTGCTAAAGCCTCTTATGAAAGCTGGAAAAAATCTCATAACCAAAAGGATTATAAGAATAAAAAGAGAACTTCAGGAAGCTGAAAATTTAAAACTTGAAGCTCAAAAATTATATGCGGAATATGAGCGAAAATTTTTAAATACGGACAAAGAAGTATCGGATATTATCAAAGAACAAGAAAATGCCATTGAGGAAACTAGAGAAAGAAAGATAAGAGAATTAAATTTATATTTGCAAAGAAAATCAAACGAAGTCGACAACAGAATAGAACAAGAGTTCGAGCAAGTTGGACAAGAAATAAATAATATGATTAGTAGCAGAACAGAAGAAATATTAATCTCCGTAATTAGCTCAAAATTAACCAAATCGGATTATAATCACTTAATAGAAAGATCAATCACGCAAATAAAAAACGGTCTCTCAGCAAACAAATAATACCTCGGAGATTTAAATGGAGCTGTTACAATATAGTTTTTCTGATTTATATATAAATTCCAACAAAGATTTTTATATCTCGGATGAAAAATATGCAAATAGTTTAAAAAGAGTCGAACCAAGTGATAAAGAAGAATTTTGTGAGCAACTTTTTTTAATAATGCATCAAACCAGCTCTTATTCAATGAATTACAAAGGAACATTTTTCCGCGTAGAAAATGTGCTGAGTGTAAATGGTGAGCTATATTGTTTAAGGCGAATGCCACTGACGATACCGAGCATACACAATTTAGGGTTTGATCATCGCTTTGTGCAATATATGCTTTCATTGTCAGCACAAAGTGGGTTAATAATGTGGGGCGGAGCGACTGGATCAGGAAAGACAACATCAATATCAAGTTTATTAGCCGAATATTTAAATCTGGAAGGAGGATTTGCATATACGATTGAAGATCCTGCGGAAATGCCATTAGAAGGAGAATATCAATCTTTCAATGGTTCAATAGGTTTCTGCAAACAGACCGAAGTACAAAATGATAACTGGAGGGATCCGTTAAAATCAGCACTTCGTTCAAAACCACGATATATATTGATTGGAGAGATTCGAACACCAGATGCCGCATGCGAGTGCTTACGAGCATCAATATCAGGCCACTTGGTTTTAACCACAATTCACGCCAGTTCAATAACAGATGCACTGAGTTCATTAGTGAAATATGCTAGTTTCAGTATGAGTGAAAGTTCCGCATTTGATATACTATCCAGAGGAATACTTTCAGTAGTTAAGCAAGATTTAGTCGGTACAGAAATACATAGAAAGCCAAAAATAGAAACATTATTTGCTAATCCGGATTTAAATAAAGGTTGCTCAGTACGCTCCATTATTCGTAGCGGAAAACTAAATTTAGCAACATCAATAGAAATGCAAGCAGCAAGAATGGCGCAATCACTTTCCATATTTTAAAAAGAAAAACGAAATATATTGACAGCTATTTTAACGACCAAATAAGAATATTATTACGTTGAGAACAAAAATTTTTGCTGGAGTATTTTTCAACCGGAAGACGATTTTCCCCTCCCCATGTATAAACAAAATCTCCATTAGCATTGTGAATAGTAATTTTATCTAAGACCAACAATTGAGATTTAGTAAGTTGAGCTTCTGCATAGGACAAACATTGCGCTTTATTAAGATTAGGCATAACAATATCAAAAGTAACAGAGCGAGGAGAAACAGGAGCAGCCTCATAACCTTCACCTAAAAGAATATAAATATCATTTTTAAGTAAAATATTTTCATCTTTTACATATTGCAACGGAACAACGTTATCCTTTAACAATGTATCAGTAGAAAGTTTCCAATAATCAGGCTTATCAGCATAATAACCCCTGGTATGTTCAGCAATTTGAAAAATAGCATCTATATTATATGAGAGAGCACGACGAGATGAAGCACAAGAATAAGCAAGAACAGTAATCAACAAAAAGGGAACAGAAAGTTTAATAATCACATTTTTGTTCTGAACAATAAAATCTAAGCCACAAAGAAAACAGTCACGCAAATCGGAAGAATGTACGTTTAAAAGCATTTCTTTATATGAAGTAAGTAAACTCCGCAATTTAAGATAAAAGGGTGAAAATTTTTCGAGCATACCCATTACCCCATCGCACTAGTAATCTGATCTTGCATTTCAAATACGCCGAACACAGCCCATGCGATAATACCGGAAATAGCAAACATTGCAAACATGTTCAAAATAGAAGCTTTTTGTTCAACAGCTTCAGCAGACTCATCAAGCCAATCGTTAGCAAGCCGGTCGAGAGCTTCTTCAAAGTTATCAAGTTCAGCGTAAATACGCAAATCAGCAACAATATCTTTATCAGGAAAATTCAATTTCGTTTTAGAAAGCGCCTCACCCAAGTTATCACCATTTTTAATAAAATCCATAGCTCTATCGATACGCTCTTGTAAATATCTATTAGAATCTTTTCTCAAGGAGGTCAAAGCGACGGAAATAGGTACACCACCTTTTATCAAAGCGGACAAAGAAAGCAACCAAGTAATACCCATAAACATTTTATACAATGACCACGGCGGACAGTCATCAATAGCTTTTCTTGTAGGACCTGTCCAAATACCGATTGTAGCATAAATAAGCAAAAATAATGCTGGAAAAAAAGCAAAAGCAAGCAACCAGTTTTTCTGAATCCACAACGAAACAGCCACTAAGTCTTTTGCGGTACCAGACCAACGAGCATTAGGTGCAGCGTCCATCATAGGAGGCACCATATATGCACCAATAGCATAAATAACCAAAACAGACATTAAAAGCAAGAAAGACGGATAAGCAATAGCACCGATAATTGGTTTCAACATTTTATCAGTACCTTCTGCTACACGAATTAAGTTCATTAAAGCACTTTCCAAGTCAGACATATCACCAACAGAAAGCATCAGTCTTTCACGGCTGGGAGCCCAGCCTTTCAATGCATCAGAAAAAGCATAACCATTTTGCAGGGATTTTCCCCAAGAGGCAATGGCAATAGCCATAGGCTCGCTCGGGTGTTTACCGTTATCTGTAATACTATCGTACATAATATCTAAAGCGTTCATCAACGAAAAACGGTTTCTTAGCAATGAAGCTAATTTTTTATAAACCTTAAGGCGAGCCTTACCAGCCATTCCAATACGAAATTGGGCAAAAGAAACTTCCAATGAGCCTAAAGACTTCATTGCTTTATTAAAGGCACCGGTATTCGTCTCTTCTTTTTTGGCCATACTAACCTCCAAGCACTAGTATACAGGACGTTGGTCAATCAAACCGCACCAACGCTCAACTTCGTCCATATCAATTTGCCCTTTAATCATACGCTCAATAGCAGCATCTTTTAACGGACGTCCATTTAATTCACTAACCCAATAGTCAATAGCTTTTGCTGTTTCGTTATCAATCATTAGACGCAAAAAGCGAGAATCAGGTAAAATAATTTCATCAACAGCCATTCTTCCCTTAAAACCTTTATATCCGCATGCTTTACACCCCGGGCCGCTGACATAAACATTTTCAATGCCGTAATCACCCAACGCATTACGCAAACGATCAAATTCAGGGGAACCTTCCTTCGTTTTAATAGACTGTCTGCAATTAGGGCATAATTTTCTAAACAGACGTTGAGAAACAAGTCCTTTAACTAATTCAGGGTCATTAAGCAAATAAGGTTGAATACCCATATCCCGCAAACGAGTAACAATAGCCGGCGCCGAGTTTGCGTGTAAAGTCGTCCAAACACCGTGACCGGACAAAGCACCTTTAAATGTCAATTCAGCAGTAGACAGCGAACGCGTTTCACCAACAAGAATAACATCAGGGTCAGAACGGAGTGCAGCTGACAATGCTTTAGTAAATTGTTCATTTTTTTCTTCTTCTGTATTAGCGTTAGTAACAGGCATTTGTCGAGCGCCGGGAATAGGATACTCCGGAGGGTCTTCCACGGTCAATAAGTTAATTTGATAATTTTTTTCTTGCAGTAATTTAATCATATTACGTTGTAACGTTGTAGATTTACCCGAACCTGTAGGACCAGCAACAACGTTCAATCCAACGGCCATACTTCTCATTTTATAAAAAAGATCTTCTTCATATTTACCCAAGCCCAAAGAGCGCAAATCAGAGCTACCTTCTGGATTATCATCAGCATACAAAAGACGCATAACCAGATATTGGGAACCAAATGCGATAGGGTTAAACTGAAGACGAATAGCCAAAACATTATGAGGAAGCATCAATTTACCTTTAGAACCACGCAAAGGCGTAGAGCCTAATTTCTGAGCCCCTTGAAATTCATTCTGAGAATAGTTCGAGTCTGAAATATCAGCGGACGCAAAAACTGAACGAACAAATGCTTCTCCCCATTCTCCGCCATATTCATTTTGTTTAACCATAATACCATTTTCGCGAAACAGTACGGTAGAAGACGAACCAACAATAATATGGACGTCGGAAACTTTTTTCTGCGAAGCACGTTGAATAATATTAATAAAGTCGATTTGCATCTGCATATCTTCAGCTTCTTCGGCAGATACATCAACTGTACCGGCACCACGTTCGGCATAAGCATAAATAGCAGATATTTCATTAAGTGTAACATAACGAGGTGCTTTAATAGGAATTTTTCTTCTTTTAACATTTGCCTCAAAGTTATAAACAGCGCCGTCAAATCTATTATCTTTAGAAACGAGATACGTTCCATCTGAAAACAGAGCCAACAAGCGTCTTGTTTCATTAGAGATAGCAAAATCCGAGCCATTAACAGTCAACAACTTATTACCATTGGCAAAAAGCTGATCAAACAAATTGACTTTTTTAGGCTGTTCGCCACCAGCATCTTCATCTTCAAAATTAGAAGACGGATTAGCCTGTCCGTTAACTGTACTATCTTTTTTTAACTCTTCAGCCATACTTTACACCCGTAAACAGCAATTAAAATAGAAATGAATTATTTTTTCTTCTTCTCATCAAGAAGTCCAAGAGTAGGAACGTAGCCATCAATAGATCTTCCTACATAAAGATAATCGTCACTACCATCCCTACTAAATTTAGCATAATCAGATCCAATTTCACTAAGAATGTGTCCGCTAGGCAAAGGAGAACCAACTTTCAAAGATAAAGGTTGTCCATTTATATCAATAACATCGACAGACATATTTCCGGCTCTTCCGGTAATACCCAAGATAGCATATTGAGCACTCAATTTTTCAGGAACAACTTCTTCTTCAACTTCTTCAGCACTATCAATTTGTGCGGTAGCTATTTCATTCGTAGCGGATACTGCGGCAGCTGAAGCATTTTTACTCTTCAACTCTTCTATAGATTGAGAAGTCAAATACATATTATTTTTAGCATTTTTTATAATTTGAGCATCTGCCTCAACTCTTTTACGAAGTTGCTCATTTCTAGCCTTTAAGTTTTTGACAATTCTCTCAAAATTAGCACGAGCAGCTTCAGCCACTTGTATATTTTTAGCAGAGGCATCTAAGACTTTATTAATACGTTCTTTAAATAACTCAATAAGTTCTTTTTTCTCAATTTCGAGTGCGGAGATTTGCGCATAAAGATTTTCTTTTTCCTTCAACCACTCTTGTTGATTAACAAGCATTTGGTTCATATAGGCATTAAGAAGTTTTCTTTGTTTTAGCACTTCAAAAATTTTCTCTTTATCTAGAAGTTCCTGCTTTTCCTGTAAAACCTGAGCCTCTATTTTCTTTTTACGTTCCAAATCTTGCAATTTCTGTTCTTCTTTCAATCTAGCCTGATCATCAATATTTTTTTGCCGAATAGCTTTTTGAGCTTCTATTTCATTACGAATTTTTTCCCGACGCAATTCCAAAGTAAGCAAAGTTGTACTTTTTTCGATTTCAGACATTTGAGAAAACAAATCACTATCCATCTGTGATAAAATACTATTTCCGAGAGCCTCGACAGGATTCGCTTTATATTGAATATCTTTAGGCAAATCTGCATCATTAATAGCTGAAGCAGTCGTAGTTGAAGAAGGCGCGTTAGTATTAGGCTGTTGAGATGCAGAGGAATTTAGATTTTTCATTTTTAAATCAAAATTAAAATCATCACCGGCTGAAGATTGAGGAAGTGGTGCTTTTTGTGCAGGATTCTGAACTTGTTGAGAATTAGAAGAAGGAAGTCCCACAGAATTATTTCCTTGAGCAACATTTGGAACAGAGGCATTAGAAAGCACTTGTCCTGTAGCATTCACATTTGCAGAGTTCTGCGCAGGAGCAACAGGAGCTACAGTTGGTGCGACAGCCTTAGCCTGAGATGGAGAAACTAAAGCATTAGCGTTTTGACTAACATTTGCAGCATTAGCAGGTTGAGAAGCAACATTTAGAGATAAGTTAGCTGCATTTGCTGAAGCATCAGCCACACTAACAGCATAAGCATTAGCAACATTAACAACAAACGCAGATATAATTAATCCATAAAATTTATTTCTACTGAACATAAATTGTCCCCTCATAATTCCATACGCCACCATTATAACGTATATTATTAATCTTAAGTCCTGAAAATTTTGTTAACATTGGTTTCCAAATTTCAGGATCGTATCTTGAATTGATTTTAAAATTCAACGCCTCATAAACTTTATTTCCCGCTTTGACTTTACCATTAGACAAAGAGATAGACATATTAAGTGTCTGAAATAAATCATTAATCATATTTCGTAATTCAGACATTGTTTTAGTAGGAATAGAATTAACCTTTTTAACAGACTGAAACGGTATAGAAACAGTAACAGATATTCCCCGGTCATCAACAGTTTTATTAGTAAAAGACATCCCCGAATAAGTCAAAGCCATTTCAATCCAAGACAAACGTCCGAACTCTCTTCTCCAAGAAGTAACAACCCCTGATGCAGAACAAGTTATACCGCCATTTTTCCAGCCAGGAGTAGTGATTGCCGCCAAAGATTGCATTGTCGTCCTACAATTATCAAGTAGCCAATTAGTTTCGACCATAGATTCCCACGGAGCGGGAACTATTTTTTCAACCTCTTTAACAACTTTCTTTTTAGCTCTACGAGTAACAACTTTATTTTCCTGCGTTTTAGTAGCAAAAAAAGTATTAGCTATAAACATAACCATCCAAGCGCCGGCAGCAATAGAGAGAACCACAACGATAGCTAACTCAGCCCCACGAAGAGCATTAATTTTCTCTAATTGAACATCAAGTCCCTGAGCAAAGATTTCCGAAATATCTTTTTGTTCAGTATCGTCAATCCCCCATTCTTGCGGAGCAATTTTTCTAGACCAATCCGGAACAGACAGCATAGACATAAATTGTTCTCTAGCATCTTCTTCTCTAACAAAGAGAACATCACCATCAGATAAAATAACATCATTTCTGACACAAAGATACCAATAACCCGCATCAACTTTAAAAACAGCCAACAACGAAGACGCATCACTCATTGCCGTTACAGCAGTAACCGCAGCGACATTCATACCTTTTTTAAAGCCCTGAGAAGAAACAGCCAGACCAAGCTGAGGAGATTTACCATGTTTTACACAAAATAAATCAGCTCCGACCAGAACGTTTTCAGCAGCTTCTTTCGCATCTAAAAATGGGGCATCGACATTCTGCAAACTTTCCCAAAAGATACTTGCAGCATATTGCACCCCATCAACAGTAAAGCTAGAGGCCCATTCTTTACTGTTTTCGCGGGAAGGCTCATCTAAAACCTCTAAATCTTTGTCATCTTCTTCAGCCACTGTCTACTCCTAAAACTTCATACGAGATTCCGGCATCAAAGGTGATTCTAACACAACAGGAGTTAATAAAATAACAACAATACTACGCGTTTTTTCAACTTTTTGATGCCCACCGAGAACATTATTATTAACAGCCCCTAACCCAGCCTTATCACTTGATGTTTCGACACGTTCATAACCGGAAAGAACCAAAGTTTCGCCAGATTTTAAAGCAACTTCTTGTGAAAAACCTCTCTCTTCAATAATTGGATTTTGAATATAACCGGATTCTTCAGAACTATCCAAGTTAACATTTTCCAAATCCAATAAATCAGATAAGTTAAGACTGAAGAGCATCATTAGACGACCATGATCCATAATTCTCGGCAAGACATCCAAAGTAAAGCCTGTTTCAATTTCTTCAGTTTCAACGGTAACATCATAACTGGCTTCCCCACCGACTGTTCCGTTATTTGTTTTAGTATATTCAGAAATATAGTTTTGCGTTTTAACAACTTGGATAGGAGCAGGTTTATTATTCATTGTTGTAACAGTACCACTGGTAACCAAAGTTGTAACCCCCTGTGTGGAAAGCGCCTGAATAGCAGCATTAACGGTGACATCGCCACTTAAAATTTTCATAGACATACCGCTATTACCATCAACTAACCCTGTTGGGCCAAAGTTATTATTACCTAATGTAATATTTCCGCCGGAAGCTGTTCTATCTTTAAATGCTGCATTCAAATCAAAGCCAAAACCACGAGATTCATCAACTTCAACCTGAAGAACTTTAACACTAATAGCCACTTGTCTAGACAATCTGATATTTTGCTCATTAACAAATTTTGAAACTTTTTTAATTTCTGTTGGAGTAGCCGTAATAGTTAAGGTTCCATTCATAGGATCAGTAACCAAGCTAGAACCAGTACCTAACATTGACTTAACGGCCGTAACGATATTAGCCCATAAATCAATACTAGATATACCACTTGTAATACTTCCGCCACCGGAAGAACTACTGACGCTGGAAGTCATAGACGGTTTAGTCGGCAGGGTATACAAAGTAAATGTTTTTGTTGTATACTTATATATATAAATTTCTCCATTTTCATATTTCCACCATACGCCGAAATGAGAGCATACTTCATCTAACAAGCCGCTTAGAGAGCCTTTATACGAAACGAGCATACGAGAAGTATCCGACCATTTTGAACCGACTTTAGAAATAGTCGGGACATTTTTATCGGCAGCAGCCTTAGCAGCAGCCTCTAACTGGGGAGCAAAACGGACTTTAATTGATGTAATCTGACCAACCATATTACCAATTTCGTAAAGAGTAATCGGTCTATTACTAACTAAAATAACCCCGTCGGAAGTTTCAAGATAGTGAGGCAAAGGTTTATCACCTTCATATTCTATTTCACTTGTATCGCCAAGCCAGATATCATCTTTAATTCTTATAACATCTGTATCAGCAACAGTCTGAGGCGCTTTAGCATCTTCTTTATGTTTAATTGTAGCGTCGACATCTCTCTCCAAAGCAGCATCATAGTCTGTTGGTAATGAACAAGAAGCAACACCCAAAAGTAAAACAGCAGCAAATCCGAGTAAATATTTTTTATTAGTATGCATTCTCATTCTCCATTGTTTCAACAACTATAACACGATTCCCTTTGTAATATGTAGCAATAGGTGCAGGTCTTGCTCTTGCAAAAGCTCTAATTAAGGCTGAGCTTACATCAGCAAATTTACCTTTAAACATAACCCCCGCATTTAAGATATAATTTCTATTAGTATTCCACAAGAGTTTCCACCCGGACATTGCACTCCATTTCGTTAACAATTCGCGCAGATTTTCGCCTTCTTCGGCTTCCCAAGTTAGTATTGTATCGTCCCCAACTTGTATTTCGTTAATATCAACATCTGTAACTAATTGTTTATCTTTTCCAACTTCGGTAAACTCAATATTTTCATCATCAACATAATCAGCAATATCAAAAGATTCCTCAGTAAATTCGGATGTAATAACATCATCATCAATTATTTCATCACAATTTTCTTCACATACAATTTCGTAAGAGGAACCATCTTCAGTAACACTTTTTTTAATTTGTCTTATTTCTTTAATTTCAGGTAACTTAACATTATCGGCGTGTCCGATTTTATTCTGTTGTTGCTTAGGAGAGGCTATAGGCGATACTAAAGGTTTCTGCTCATCCAAACTATAATTATTAGGTGCTTTATAAGCATCTTGAGGTGTTTCTATTTCCAACTTAGCAGTTTCGCTAAATACCCCATCATCAACAATATATTTAGGGTTTCTGTTTTTTCTGACAGTATCACTAACAGTTACAGTCTGAGTGACAATATCATTTTCTATATCAGGTTGAATGGTGGCTGTAAGGTTATTACCGGCTGCTGACTGCGTATATAAATGATCTCTTTTGGTTCTTTCACCATAAGCTCTATAATCCGCTTCAGTTTTAGTATAATTCACCAAAGCCGTATCATTGCAACTAATACCGTTAACGCCGCAACGGCTATTCGGATTAACCGTGGCATCAATAACAGGGGTATCCTTTTCGGGAGTAAAGGTGCTAGTTTGATTTTTATCAGAAAAACCGCTACATGCAGAAACACTGCATACACATAATACACAAAACGGTAATAAAAAACTTTTTTTCATATTTTGACCCATTTTTAAATCCAACCTAACTCTACAATAAATATTAAAAAATAATTAATCAAGCATAACACTTTATTTATAAAACGTTTTGTTGATTAAATTTTTAGCTACTCCTGTATTTTTATTGTCCTAATAATAAAGGTATTTGGTTCTGTTAAAGAGAATACCGTATCAACCTTTTTGAAATCAACGCCGTTATTTGCAAAAATAGTATAAAGAAGATTTAAGCGTTTTCTTTGCAACTCAATGGAGGCTGTTGCATCCAAACGAATTTGAAGATAATAGCGTTTTTCTTTTGCTTTTTCGGAAAAGGCTTTAAGCCAGCGAAGTGTTTGTCCGGATATCTCGGCTCTGTCGGGCTGAAATGAAAGTTTGAGCTCTGACGGAATTATTTTATTTTGAGCTTGTTCTTTCTGAGTTTCTTGAATTGTTTCATAAAAACTGACAAGAGCGTCATTTGACGACAAAGTAGCGGTGTTTGATTGTTCTCCTTGACTACTGTATGAAGGCTTGATCTTACTCTTTGGCTGTGCTGGTGTTGAAACTTCTTTTTTACTATCGGAAGGTGAAAACCAAGAGGAAATGTTACTAAGGATACTCTTACTCTCTTTTGGAGTTGTAGACGTAGGTTTGGTATCTGGTATTTTCTTTGAAATGATTTTTAAAGATGAATTATCTTCTTGAGGAACGGCTAGGGGTTCTGGTGAAGACTTTTTCTTGCTTGTTTGAGATTTTTCTTTCTTTATTGTAGTGGTTTGAGGCTTGTTGGCAATAAAGGTTGGCGTTAAATTCTCATCATTTAATATTTCATCTGGGATAGGGAAAATGATGCTTTGTTTAATCCGCTCAGCTACTTTGTAAGATAAATCTTCCGTGTTGTTGGCTAATTGCTCTGGAGTGTCGTCAAAAAGAGAGTTTGTGTTATCGGAAGCGTACTGCTCCAATAACTTTTTGTTTTTTATGTGCTTACTTCCCTGAGCAACAACCCAAGGTGAATCAAACGAATTGTCAATATTATCTACAGAGGTATCCGTTGGTAAAAGCGCAATTTGATTGTCTGTGTCACCGCTATAAGAAACTTCGGCATCATAAGAATAATTTTGCTGTTTTTCAAAATCTATAGGGATTGAGTTGTCAATATTAACACTAAGAATTTCATCATCTTCAGGACCG
This sequence comes from uncultured Alphaproteobacteria bacterium, assembly GCA_949282205.1. GTDB lineage: Bacteria > Pseudomonadota > Alphaproteobacteria > RF32 > CAG-239 > CAG-267. The sequence goes on from CASDOS010000034.1 coordinate 38,861, forward strand.
TCAATTTCTTGCGGAGAATAGATAATATCTGAATTCTCAGAGCTAATCTCGTTTTTTGTAGAAGGTAATTCGGCTAATTTTATTTCAGAGGATTGTGATGAAGATGACATGTTATCTTGCGATGGATGAATATCAAGCAAAGAATTTTTCTGAATTTCTGCAAAAGAAATATTTTTGAAAGCTGTATTATCGCTTTTAAAAAGTTCTATTTGAATACTGGAATGACTTGGGTAAACATGTGATATATGTGCAGAAGAGGCTAACAAATGACTGGTTAATGATACACCAACCAGAGATAATCCAAAGCCAAAAATAAAATTTTTAAATTCCCACATAAAGCACTTTCCGGACATAAATACTAAAATCAAAAGTATTAACCATATTTTAAACATTAAATAAAAACATTAGCAAGTATATTTGCAAACTAATAACAACAAAATCACTTCCGTTTTATAAGAAAAAATGAAAAATAAGAGGATGAGTAGTGTGAAGTTTTTGTTACAAGGGTAAAAAATGAATTAAATCAATATGATATTCAAGGGGGGAGGGGCGTCAAAAGACTTGAAATTTTTTTAAATTTGCTGTAAAGTAAATAATGTATAATGAATTTAGGAGAACTGATATGAAAAACTTAAAAAAGATGTTTACACTCTGCTCATTAGCGCTAGTGTTTACAGTATTGCTTGCAGATGCGTCATTTGCAGAAGATAGCGTTATGCAAACAGGTATGAATAAAGCATTACAATTATTTGTACACATTAAAACAATTATTTTCGTAGTTGGTGCATTTGGTTTAATTGGTATTGCATTCCAAGCTATTTTCGGAAAAGTAAAATGGACATGGTTTGCTGGCTTAGCAGTTGGTTTGGCAATTTTGGCCGCTGCCGGTGCTATCGTTAACTACGCAACTGGTGGTAACATTACTTCTGGTCAAACAGGTGATACATTTGTTAACTCTGGTACTGGTGTATAATAACCAACAATCAAATAAAAAAAGGAGTGTTTCGACACTCCTTTTTTTATGTTCGTCTTATAAAAGAGCCCAATATATCTGAGGGATATTTACATAAAATATCAGGAGTATTGGCAAATAAAAAATATCAAAAGAAGTGGGTATAATATAAACAAAAAGAACATACTCTGCAAAAACGGTATAATGTGTGAAGTTTTTGTTACAGGTAAATAAAATGCATAAAAACAATGGGATAACGTAAGGGGTGAAGCGTATTTTTTTCTAGCTATTTGTTTGAATTTGTGATATAATAAAAACAATTATAGGGGAGATTGAAAATGCAAAGAGATAAGAAAACTTTCTACGCATTGATGATACTAATTTTACTAACGCCTTCAGGAGCATATGCTGGAGCGTTTGATGGTTTAATATCGTCAGGGCAAGAGATTTTTTCGGGGTTGCGCGAAATTATTTATCCTGCTTCAGCTGTTGGTATAATTGCGGTTTGTATTGGTGGTTTTTTTGGAAACATTAACTGGAAATGGCTAACTGCAATTATATTGGGTTTGGTGGTAATCAGTTTGTGTGCAGGTTTCGTAGCTATGTTTGCACCGGATGGAGCATCATCAATAGCTTCCGACATAGCTTTGGGAACATAGGAGAGAATGAGATGACAAAAAAAAGTATATTTCTCTGTATTGTAAGTGTTTTAGTAGTTCTATTAGTGAGTAGTGATGCAATGGCTGCTGGTGTTTTTGCCTCATTACGAACAAAAACAATATCATTTGCATCACAGCTGCGAGTTTTCGCTTATGCGATATCTTGTTTTGGTATTGTAATGTTTACGTTTTTGGCAATAAGTGGAAAGATAAATTTTAAGCATTTAGGATATATTTTTATCAGTCTGTTTATGCTTTCTGCAACAGGAGCAATTATTGACTATTTCACGGGAAGCCATGCACAATTAAAATCAGAATTTAATGATACATATATGAATACGGTATCACATAGTAGTCTGGGAAGTTAGAAAAAATAATTACAAATTTAATAATTTTTAAGATTTTCGGGCTTAATATGGAATATAGAAAAAGAGGGGTTAAGCCATGAAGGATATAATATTAAAAGCAGTAGCAAATCCGCCCAAATTATTTTGGGGACCTGTATTGCCGACAGCGTTGAACGCAGGCTTACAAATACCTTTTATGTTTATGGCAATAGGAATGGCGGATGTGAACCCTCTGGTATTTATTATAAGTATTGTTACAGGGCATTTAATAGTTGTTGCATTAGGAGCCAAAGATCCGCATCTGTCAGGAATGATACAAGCCTTTGGGCAGACTAATATAGTGCCGCAAAATTTATACAAAGTGAAAGGGCACAAATTTGAACCTTAATTTTGACTTTTATACTTTATTTATGGCGGGTCTGCAAAGTGCGGACGCGATTGTTGCGACTTTAGGAATTATATCTGCCGCCGCAATAGCAATTTCGTTGGTATCCAAAATAGGCACATGGGTTTTGCCGCAACCAAGTGAATCAAGAGTTGCGGATTTTTTACCATTTGATAGTTTATTATCAGATGGTTCAACATTAAGATGCAGCAATGGCACCTATGTGCGAGTATTTAAGGTTGAGGGAGTGGATTTAACATCCGCGCGCGATGAAACGGTTTTATCCATGTTTGAAGCCAGAAAATCATGGCTTGATAACATGGCGGATTTACAAGTAACATGTCGCGTTATAACAATACGCGACCGCGTTCCGATGGAAAAAAACAAGGCGGATTTTGGGAACAAATGGCTAAAAATAGTAGATGACACATGGCGAGAGAATTTAAGTCGTGTATACAAGAATGACCATTACATTATTTTATCAATAGAAGACAGAAAAGATGCGGTTAAAGATTTGAATTATGCATCACAATCCGTAATGGCGAATTTAAATGATTATGGGATAAAAGTTTTATATGAGGACGATGAGAGTTCGGCAGAAATGAGTCCGGTATATCCGTTTGTAAGAATTTTAAATCCGATAAGTAAGCCGATGCCCAAAGTAAGAGGCGCACAAGGTTTTCAACTAAAGGAAATGCTTAGTTCTGACGGTGTCCACTTTACAGGAGAGGAAGGGATAATAAAGTTTTTTTCTGGAGGGAAAGAAAAATTTGCATTAACCATGGGAATACGCAATTCTGGTGATTACATGGATGAAGGAATGATATCATCGCTATTGGCAATAGATTGCGAGTTGACGGTTTTACATCACATACATCCATTATTTAAGCCCAAAGCCAGAATGATATTAATTCAACAACAGAAAATGGCGGAAGTAACAAGTTTCTCCTCGGATGTGGTCGAACAATATAGTGAAGCACTGGCCGCAATAGAGGATAGTGATGCAGATCACCAGTCATTAGTAGAATATTCAATGAGTTTTATATTAAAGGGAGATTCGATAAAAGAGATAGAATTCGGAGAAAGTGAAGTTCAAAGAATATGCCGTTTATTTAGTGTGACGCCTGTGCGAGAAAATTGGATAGCGCAAGCGACATTTTTCAATCAATTTCCGGGATATGATACATGTGGCAGAACATATTTTTACCTATCAAGAATAGTTTCATTGGCAGTATCATTTGAGCAACTATCGACAGGTTTACCGCGAAGTGACTGGGGCGAAGGAGCGATTACGGTATTTAGGACAATGAGTGGCTCACCATACAGATTCCAATTTCACATATCTGCAGCAGAATCAGCGGTGGCGCACTGTTGCATCGTAGGACCAACCGGACAAGGTAAAACAACATTATTAACATTTTTAGCCGGTCAAGCGATGCGTCACGGCGATTTAAAAGTATACTTTTTCGACAGACACCGTGGTGCAGAAATATTCACCCACATGGTTCAAGGTGCATACGTTGGTTTTAGCGGAGATAGAAAGAATGTATCTTTAAATCCGTTTGATTCTCGAGATACAATGAGTAACAGAGCCTTTTTAAGAAATTGGCTAAAAGCGATAACCATGGCAAATGATGCGCTATCAGAAAGAGAAGCTGCACGAGCAGTGACGACAGCTTTTGATTATTTACGTCCTGAAGAGCGAGTGCTAAAGAATTTATATAAAAGTTGTTTTTCACCGACAGGTACGATGCGTCGAGAATTATATAGGTGGGTCAATCCGGATCAATACGGAAATATATTCAATGCGGAACATGATAGCTTAGATTTAAGTGCGAACAGATTTGTTGCATTTGATTTTACGGAAATTTTCGATGATGATGTGTTGGCAGCTGCATCAATTAGTTATATCATGCACAGAATACAATCAGAAAGTACCGAAACAGGTACGCCGGCCTTAATTATGATAGATGAAACAGCGCCAATGTTAAAGCATGAAATGTTTAGAGATAATTTTATCAAAGGGTTGCAAGAAGGGCGTAAAAAGCGCCAAGCCTATTTATGCGCTTTTCAACAACCAAATATTGTGGATTCACTAGGTGTAGGCGATGCTGTAAGAGGGCAATGCAAGACGATGATATTTTTCAGAAACACCCAAGCGACACTGGAATCTTATGCAAAATGGAATTTAACGGATAGTGAATATGATTTTATAAGCGGCAAATCATATAGAGATTGTCCCTATGCAATATTATTAAAGCGTCCCGATGCGGGAGAAAACGGCGAAGGCGAGTCAGTAATTTTGGATGTAAACCTAAGTGGATTAGGGCCATATCTAAAATTGTATAACTCGGGCATCAAAAATGTATTGTTAGTAGAGAGTTTAGTAAAAGAGTTTGGTGAGGATGGATTCGTCACAAAATATCTCAATGGAGTTGGTACATAATTTTGTTGACAAAAAAAAGAAAATGTGTTACAATTTTAACGTTGAAATTATTTAAGCGGGGGGAATTATGGTTAGAACAAAAGTTTTGGGTTTGATTATATTAAGTTGTGCCATAATGACATGTAAACCCGCAAAAGCGTTTTGGCCTGTAATGGATTTTAGCGAAGTTCCGGTAATTATATCTAAAGTAACGACAGCACTTGATGCATTGGCAGAAAATAAAGAGCAATTAATGAAGATGAATGGCGCATTAGAAGCTATGGGAAAAAGTATAGATAATATTGCGCAATTTGGTCAAGATTTAAGGGGGCTTACAAAAGATATACAAGATGTCGCCAATAATACTGTTGATGGGGTGAATGAAAATTTGGGAACAGACATTGAAATTCCCGAAAGTGTAAATAACGGATTTACAGTAACAAATGAGGCTTTGGGAGATGGATTAGGAGATATAGTTAATCAAACTCAAGATACGTTAAAATTCGGAGAAGATATAATAGATGAGAGCGCATCGGGAATTGATACCGCCCAAAAAGGAGCAAATCAGGCCAACGAAGGACTGAAGAAGTTAGAAGAAAAGAATGAAGAAGAAAAAGCCAAGAGGGAAGAAAAACAAAGTCAGACGGAAGAACCCGTAGAAGAGGAGGAAGAAGAGGAGGAAATTGCAGAGGATACAAACGACATCATGAAAGAAGAAATTATGGTAAACATTGATGCGTTTGAAAGTGAAAGTAAACAATTAATAGCACAAATGAACGATGTTTTAGATACGGCAATTAATACGCTGAATAAGTCAGCACAAAATACCCAAAAATTATTAGATAATTTGGGAAAAACCGTAAGAGCAACAGAACAACTGGAAGAAAGCGATAAAGAAGCATTGCTCCAGAGAATAGAAAAATTAAAAACACAACATCGAAATATATCGGATAAAACAATAGCTATTGTTGAAAATGCAAAAGAAACTTATAACCAAGAGTATGAGGATAAACTCATAGATGGATTAGTAAATTATAGAAATACGGTTGAGATGTATCTCAGAGGAGATATAAGTAAGGAGATTGTAATAAAAAAAGGCGAGGAACTGAAATTAGCCGTTAAGCAAATTGATACAACCATAGATAAAGAAACATTAGAAATGCAAAATCAAGAAACAGAAAATATAAAAAAAGAAATAAAAGCAATAGCAGCAGAAATAGGCACAAAGAAAAAAAGGTAGTTTATTAACGCATTATCAATAAGTTTAGGATAATTAGTAAATAATGATATAGATTATTAGGGAGGGCGCGATATGATAACACGGATAATATCCAAAGCAGTAAAAGGGACAATGATAATAAGTCTTTGTCTGATTTTAAGTGTGCGCTCGGCAAAAGCCTTTGTTTGGCCTGTAATAGACTTAACGGAAATAGTTTCTTTTGTAAACAGTATTACGACGGGGCTAAACCAAGTAACAAATGCAAAGAGTCAATTAGATAATATAACGAACGTTGTAAAAACGATAGGAGATCAAGTTTCCTCCGTAAGAAAATATATGGCAGATTTAAAAGGCACAATAAAGAACATCAAGGACAATGTTGAAAGAATAACGACAAATATTAAAGATACGACAAATAATCTTGATGACATAGCCTCAGACGTTAATAAGACTTTAGATGATGATTTAAATAAAGAGGAAGAGAATGCTGCAAATACAACAGAAGCGATAGAGGATCAGGTAGATTCGGGAGCAACCGAGGAAGAAGTACAAGAAACATTAGATGAAGCAAAAGAAGAATCAGCAGCAAACAAAGAAGAAACAGATAAAGTGCTAGACAAAGCGGAAGAAACAATAAACGATTCTATGGAAAAAGCACAGACTGCTTTAGATATGTTAATGGATACAATAAATAAAAACGGTGATTTGAATGAAACCGATAAAACAAGATTGAATGAAGAGGCAAATAGTATCAAAGAGGATATAGAAGACTTAAAAGAAACCGCCTCAAATGCAATAAGTAGTGTGAAAGAAGAATTTGATGCGCTTTATAGTGAAGAGATTTCAGCCGCATTTGATACATATAGTCAAGCAATAAGTGATTACTATGCTGGAAAAATAGATAGAGAAGGTCTAAGCAAAGCAGGCGAAACTTTCAAAACTGATATGTCGGGGTTAGAAGTAGGTATAGATACCAACATAATAGACAATATAGTAAAAAGCGCACAAGACATAGCAGGTAAAATAGATGCATTTGAAGAAGATTTAATGAATAGCATAAGCAATTCAAAAGGATATTCAGATGGCAGTGAAGAAGCAAATTGCGAAAGACTAATAACAAGAAAATATGCATTTAACTATGTTTCGGATTATGAGCATCAATTATTAAAAGGAGTATACGCCGATGATGCCGATAAAAGTTTTTTGCTATCAAAAGAATTGGCCTGTGACAATTTAGATGTTTCTAAAATAGAAGAAGATCCGAGTGATTTTAGAGAATGCGTAGTAAAGGCAAAAGCGGAAGTAGAATTATATCCGGATATATATGAAGAATCCCTCTACAAGGACTATCAAAAAGATGGTATATATAAGCATTTGCGTGAAGATTACAGTATAGCAAACATAGTAAGTGTCAGCAAAGCAAAACAATTTTCAGCGACATGGGGTTCATTAGAACCGGACAATGATACCAATAAAGGAACATTGTATGTTTTAAGAAAGACATTAAAGGATGTAGATAATACCCGCGCCGGATATCAATTAATGGGAATGACGGATATAGAATCCCCTAAATTATGGAGTGAAATACGGAGAGTAGATGCTTTGAAACGCGCTAAAGGGGTAATTCAAGATTTCGAAACAGGAATAACATTATATCTAGATGGTAGAGATGAAGATTTTGTAGAAGCAACAAATAAAAATTGGGGAACGATGCAAGCTGACGACAGAGATAATGATGAGAGTGAAGCGGTAATAGACAAAGCTATTTTTTCGAATGTAATAATGTATAAATGTGGCTTAAGAGCAAAAGACATTTCGGTATCAGAAAAGAAAAAAGCAGATATGTCAGCGATAGCGGAAAAAGAAAAAAACATAGCAGATTGCTTATATAAATATGCATTAGAAGCCAGTAGAGGCTCAGAGATAGAAAAGAAGGTCGGACGTGAAAATCAAAGAAAAGCCTATAATGACTCTGCATTTAACAATTTAACATTAGCGACAATAAATAATTACAAATCGAGTTTAGATTATGTAGATCCTGAGAAGTTACCAGATCCAAGCAAAGACAAGAACATAGTAAGTTTGCAAGACGGCTTAAAAGAAAGTACGACAACAAAAGATGACTACTCTATTGGCGCGCAAATTAATTATTATACAACGCAGCAAATATTAAGTGTTGTTGATGCTGATGCACAAAATCAGCAAACAGAGATTTTAAAAGATATAGAAACATTTAACTATAACTACTTTGGTCAACAAGAGGAAGGAGAAGTATAATGAAAAAGAAGGTATGGGTAATTCTCTTTCTCTCAATGTTTGTATATACACGAGAAGCGTATGCAATATTTGATATTATGGCAACAGTTCAATCCATTCTGGAGCGTTACAAAGATGTCGAAAACAAGGTTCAGGAATATCAGAAAAAACTAAGAGATGTTGAAAAAAGAGCAAGGCAAGGGTTTGATTTAGCAAGCAATTGTTATAAAAATCCGACCAAATGTGATGCCAAAGCGATAGAGGCATTTAGCAAAGATTCTGAAAGCTACGTTAAAAGTTTAAAAGAAATAAAAGTAATGCCCGGCGCAGAAGAATTAAAAGAAGGCGATTTAAAGAAAAAGAGTGACAGCAGCTTAGCGCAAACAGTAGAGAACGCGTACATATATAAGAGAGGTCAAGGACAAGATATAGAAAAGACAGCAGAAAATCGTCGATATTTAAATGCGATAGTCGCGGATGATACGGCATTATTATTTGCAAAAGGGGTATCTGCGCGTCAAAGTATTTTAGTAGAAGATGGTTCACTTTATCAGTCAGAATTTAAGAATGAGAATATGGATGAAATATTGAATGCGCAAAATATAGTAGCGATAGCTACGGAACAAAGATTAAATAGGATACTGGAAATGCGAGCATACATGACGAGTGCAGGATCGACAGCCGAATTAACACAACAAACCAGAGAAGCGGATGAATAGGAGAAGAACAATGAAGAAAGCGATATTAATCATCTGCATGACATTAGGTATATATATAAGTAGCATACATCCAGCGCAAGCGTTAATAATAGATGCGTCGGCATTAGCAGCTAAGATTAGTGAATGGGTAGGCCGAATAGCTGATGCAACAACAAAGATTTCCCAACAAGTATCACAAGTCAAGCAAATGAGTTCACAAGGATTTAACAAAGAAGAATTATACAATATAGCCGAAGAATACGCAACGGAATATGGTAAAAACTTACTTCAAACTAAAATGAAAAAGGTTGTAGAAGGAACTAAAAAGAAGAATAAAGACAAGTTGGAAACAGATAAAGAAGCCTATGTAACATCCAAAAATTTATACTACGATGAAAAGATAGCGATAATGGATGAAAGTATAAAAGAAACAGAAACGACCAAGACGCAAAAACAAAGTGAATTGATGTTAAAGAAAGCCGAGGTAAATCAGAAAAAAGACTATTATGAAAGTGTAAGAGGTCAGTTATCAATAGAAGCGCAAGCATATGATGAGTATATAAAAGCCGAGATGGAATATCAGGAATTAGAAACGGCATGCAAGGAATTAGATGAATTATTGCTGTCATTGGAAGCGCAGAAGAGTAAATTAGAAGAAGAAAAGGCGAAAGTAGGTACATCGGACGATCCGGAATATGTTTTATACGAAAAACGACTGGAAGAGATGGAACAAGAGATTGAAGAAGCCGATGGAGAAGGTGGAGCGGAAGACATAGTAAATAAATCAGGCGGCAATGATGCTGAATGGGATGATGAAAACATTGTAAACAGTTTTTCGCCAACGGAAAAGGATTATACGGACTTTATAAAAAGATATTTTTACAATCCCGAAGATTTGTCAGCAAGCGGAAGCAATGCGCGAGTTGAAAATCAAACTAAAATAGATGCGGCAACACGAGAGCGTCGTTTCTTACTAGTAAACAGTGCTGCGCATTTATTACAAGTTTCCGCATCGTTAAGACGAGAAATTCCTGTTCGCAGTGAAATAATAGATGAGATGTTTCAAAATACGCCTAAAGCGCCCGGAGAATTAGAAGCGATATCTTCATATTCGGCAACAAGAATAGAAAGTATGAAAGCTCTATTAATGTACGCAAAATTACAAAGTGCGAGATTACAATATATGGCAGCAAAGCAATTGCTAAAAACCAATGTTTCAAAAGTTCCGAACGGAGAATATTTGAAATTTGATTTAGAAAAATACATTCTGACAAAAGAAGATGTTGATAATGCGATAGAAGAAGCAAATAAAACCAGTAAAAATATAGATGATACATTTAAAGTAAATGTGGGAGACTACCAATGGTTAAAGTATTAAGAATGCTACAAAATCTGATCTTAGGTGTACTTATCTTAGGTTCAGGAATTCAAGAGGCCAAAGCATTTTTCTTATTGCCACCGATGCCATGGGATATAGAAGTGGATGTACCGGCCAATGCCAATAAGATAGTGTCCAATGCAAAAACACTATATCGTCAAGCTCAAACCATAAAGTCTGAATTAAACAGTCAGAAATTGGAAATTCTGAAAAAAGGACAAGCCTTTTTAAATACAAAATTTAAAAAACAAGAAGAAGGTGGAAAAAACAAAGCCCCGGGGAGAGGGGAGCTTCGCAATAGTAGTCTGCTGAAAATAACGGAACACGGATTGAATGAAGAGGAAAACTTCAACGCATTTCATACATTATTTTTGGTATATCCGCCCAAGAGTTCATATCCTGACAACTATCCGGCAGCCAAAGTTGCTTATATGCGTAAAGCTGATGAGTACAAGCAAGATGTGATTATGGAAACATACTTAACCGGTCGAGTAACAGAAAATTACCTAGCCTTAGTAGAAAAAACAATTGAGCGCTTAGATCACTGCCAAAAAGGCTTATACACCGAGGCGGAGATGGCTGAACATTGTGTGTTTTTCGGTTTACAAATGGCCTATGTGGAGCCGAAGAAAGAAAACCTAGACAATGAAGGAAGTCCGGAAGAGAGTACAAATCCCGGACAATATGGAGAAGTTCTGAATGCTTACATTGTAACAACCGTTTACGATAGGCTAATGCGTATCGTAGAGGATTTAACAGGTACGGAGGCTCAATTCATATCAGCGATACAAATTGATAGTGTAGATCCGCTAGAGCCGGAGGAACAGAGTTCTGCGGAGGAATATATTGAAAAAGGATATAAGTTTGCATATAACGAGAGCAAGACATACGCTTTAGCGACAGGACAGATGTTGGGCGGAAATTATATTCGTAGTCAAGAGTGTGCAAACGGTGGAAAAAATTGTCCTGACGAGAACGAAGATGTAGCCGAGATTAAAAATACGGATGACACGGCGATATTAGGTAAATTACTACCGATTGATGAGCAATTAAGAAATGCAATGAATTTGCACAATTTAAAATCAAAATTAGACGAATATAAGACTCAATACAGAAAATACCTTAAATCAAAAGAAATACATGAAAGAATGATGAAGGTACTAAAGAAGAGTGAGGAAAGTGTAGTTAGTTTCTTAGATAGATACAGTGGCGGCAAGGGAGAAACGATTTGGTATAACGGAAATAAGCCGGCAAAAGTAAACGAGCACGAAAATCGCGGAGGTCTATCGAAAGAAGTAATTTTAGAATACCAAGAAGACACGACAGACAAGTTAATAGGTACGGATACTGGTGAGTGTGACGGATTTTATGAATCATGTCCGGATGGATATGAATTAGATAGTGGCAATCCATGCGTATATACAGATAATAATGGAAACAGCGTAACGAGCGCAACAATGTTTGCTTGTGTATTAAAAACCGTAACATCAGACACCGATCCGGAGGGAGATCCGAAAGTTTCTTTTGAACCAAAATTAGAAGAAAACTACAGTATAGCGGGAGCGAACAATCAACGCGACTACAATGATACGGACTACTTTGAAGAAGGTAACCAAGCAGAAATCGTAGAAGTAGATAATCGTGTCAAAGCCGAGAAGAATTGGCGTATCGGCTATGATAAAATTATGAAATTAACGGAAGATGGCACATTGAAATTTGAGCCGTGGAATGACCAGAAAAACCTACAAACAGAATATTTGCGCAACAAATATCGCAATATGAGAATGATAGTCAAAACAGCGGATCAAGGTCTATTATCGCAACGAGTAGCCAAAGTATTAGCTAATGAGAGCAAAAATATCGGCCCGATAGAAGAAGTATTACCAGCGGTATCTGTCTGCAAATTAACGACAGACGCAACGGAAGATGCATTTAATCAAGACTGCTCAGACTATAGTGGTTCGTGCTCACAAGGAGGAGACACCGCATCGTGCTCTGGTACTAAGGTCCAACAATGCTATACATATGATTCGGAAGGAAATATAAGTTACTATTATGTGACATTATGGTGTAAAGTAGATGGTGATAACAACACCGGAAAGATTAATGGTTACAAAGAAGTCGGATGCAGCAAGAGTACTGTCGGTATAAGTTACAGTCAGACGATTAAGAGTTTATCGGGAGGCTGCGATTTCACAAAAGCCGGAAGTGATTATCACGCCGTCGAGGATACAAGTGAAACATGCCCGAGCAAATGGGATTTAACCACAAAATTCTTAGTACGCAGATACATACCGGGTGTAACGGCAAGTTGGATAAATGGTGGCAGTTATGAATCCCAATGTCAGATGGATTTAGGAACAGAAACATTGGATAAAGAAAACACGCACTTATATACAAATACCAACACAGCCGGAAGGGTTGTTGCCTCAGATCATTTCCAAGAGCTTATAGAAATGCGTAAAGAGCTTGAGAAAAAATTAAAAGCGATGGTTGATGAATATGAGAAGAGCATGCAAAGTCTAAAAGCAACGCTACGCGCAACAATTGCAAGCAGAAGTGAGTATGGTCAAAAACTAAGTGACAAGACGGATGAAAAGAATGAGCTTGTGCAACAGCGCCAACGTTCATTAAAACGAGCAACGGCAATTATAGCGCAAATAGAAGAACTAAATACACGCGTCGAAGAATTGCAAGCACGTCTGGATGAAAGAAAGCCAACTCCCAAAAGTTTACAAAAGGAGATTGAATCACTAACAATTGGTGCCGGTGAAGATATGGATAAATTTGAAAATCCGACCTTAGCGCAGCGGATAGGACAGATTCCAGCCTTAAAAGAAGAGTTAGCTTTTATCTGTTACAAAGCACCGACAAACGACGATGATTATAAGGTATGCAAAGAATATAGTGGTACAGCTAATAAAGAAGAACCGTATGATGAAAATACGCGAGAAGAAGATAAATTCGAAAACGTAGCCGATTTACATACAAAAATTACTGCTAAAAACACGGAAATTGACAGTATATCCTCAATGATGCAAGTTCTTCAAGACAGGATAGATTCGTTAAATGAGCAAATAGAACAAAAGGCTCTCGCATTTGCGGATAATTATGTAAAAACATCAGAAGAAGGACAAAGAGCCCTTGAAGCTGCCAACCGAATATTTGAGAATAAATTGGAAATTAAAGAAGATGGAGTTTCTGAACCGGACAGAATGGTCAGCAATAGCAGGGAATGGTGCAAAGGATATGGTCCTTTGGGAGTTATATGTCGAGATGGATACAGCCATGAATATAAATATGACAATCTGAGTTGGACAATAGCCCGAGTAATGTATGGCAATGGCTCGGAGAATAGCGAAAGTGCCGTTGCCGGAGAATTACCGGAATTAGTCAAAAAAGGTATTGAAGACAGATGGTTTGCTGATGGTTCATGGTTAAGCTACGCGGCAAATAAACTGAGTAACGAAGGAAAAGTAGTCAGAAAATTTGTTGTAGAAGGAGGCTGCTTGGCACCATATGGTGTAGCAGATGGGCTATATACACCAACAACGCTGGCAAAAGCCATAAAAGAGAAATCCGTAGAAGAAGCGGTTGCTGATTTATCCATCGGAAGTGAAGCCTACATCAACAAAGCAGACAAGATCATTAAAGATGAAATAGACGCTGCGGTAGAAGAGATTACGGATGTGATGGAATTATGGGGCGTAACCGGAGAAGAAGGCACAGAAGCCAATCCAGCCATTTTTGAGCATAGCAATTATGCTGACGATGGAGCGACAGAAGGGACGCAATCAGTAACGAAAACACACTATGAGTTGTTGGAGGACTTAAAGAAAGCCGAAAATCAAAGCATACTGGATGCAGCCAGCATTGAGTTAAAAGAAATCTTTGGTATGCCGGATTCTATTACGACGGACGTTGATTACTTTGCAGCTTTACCAGCAAGAGGATACTTTGCAGGCAAAGATACCTATGTACAATTTGGTCGTGATAATGAAAAATTTGTCTTTGACGAGAACGATGGTCGAGACTATCGAGCTCCGAGAAAACCATTAATGAACCTTGCGCCGATAAGAGAAGTATTTTACTTTAGCGCTCTTGATTATGATGACGTACCGCAAAAAGACGGAAAACCATCATTATCGGCATTAGTTGATGTAAAATACAAAAATGTAGACATAGCGAGTGCGAAAGAAGTAGAATATCTGCCGGAAGCATGGAGATATTTATTGGCGACACCAAATTTAAGAAAGGGACCGGAAAAATATCAACATACATTTGTTGAGCGTGACTATGGTTTGGATAAGTTGAAGAAATATCTAAACAATGAAAACATAGATGGAGCCAAAGAATGGCATTACCGCGCTATTATCGGAAGAGGCGGAGTATATCCGTGTAACTTAGGCGGCCGCGTCATAGATGTCGGAGGAGGCGATGGTGTTGGAGATATCCAATTTAAGCAAAGAAGCAATTTACCTTTCGATATATTGAAAGCGGAGGAGTGTCAGGAAGTTGAATCTTACAAAGGAGGCGTTCGGCAGTTATTGGCCGACCATGATACCAAAGATGACAGCAAGTCAAAAGCGCTTCAAGGAAGCCTGGGAGGTACAACAGAGCCGATGTACTTGAAGTATAGTGAATTAGGTCAATTCTTGAACGGAGACTTACAGTATCGTCCGATATTAAAGAACATTTACGATTATTTACTAAGTGAAGATAATCAAGAAAATAACATAGAACGTCAACGTGCGGAAACAGCAGTGTTCAAACGTAATGTTATAGGTTCGTTTTTAGAGTCGGTAAATGCCGAGCATACGGCACTGAAGTCGCTGGAAAAGAATGAACAAGAAGCAAAAGATTCTCTGAAAAACTTGTGTATGCAACTTCATAATTTCGATACAAGTGTCAATGGCGAGAGTTGTGAAGACAAAGAAGACAGCGAATGCATGGAAAGTATTGCGGAAGATTGTGCTGAATTCATAATGAAGAACGGAGGTCTTGCAAAAGATTCGTTTGATGATAAATATGATGTGGACTGTGCACAATCGGGCTCAGGATCATATTATGAAACAATATTCTGCAAACTGAATGATTTGAAGGATGAAGCAGTAAAGAAAGCAGAAGAAGGATACAGTGATGGAGAAAATGAATATGAGGGCTACAACGAAGTAAAAGGTATGGAAGGAAGCGAAAAGATAGAAGAACGTAAGAAGTTGATTGAGAACTATCTTGAAATCTTTAAGAAAACGGATGCCGATGAATTATCGTATGTACAGCCTGATGCGACACCGGAAGAAGTAGCGGATGCCGTAGAAGAGGCCAAAGCAAACCGGGAAGCATCTCTTGATGCAACAGAAGAAGGTCTGACATCAATGGATAACCAAAGCCAAGCCGTACCATACGCGCCTGTATATTAAGAGGAACAATAGCAAAGAATGGTCAATTTAATAAATCAAAAAATATTGCGTTTAACCGATAAAGCTCGGACGAAAGACGCGCCAGCTTTTATAACAGAAGATGTCATAGAAGTAAAAAGAGCAAAATTGATTTATTACAAATGGATAAGCAGGCTAATGGCCATATTAGCGACAATATCTTTGCTATATGGGGTATGCACGACGCTTTCAATTTTAAAGTTAGCTCCTGAAATCGTAATAGATCCACAGTTATTTGTAGAATTATCAGATTCTCAATCAATGGTAAAACGCGAAAGAGTCGATCGCTGGATGGAATCTCGAGAAAAGATAATGATTAATTTTATGAAACAATATGTAGAGCTTCGCAACACATACATAAAAGATGAAAAAGAAATGAACAATCGCTGGTTATGGGGTGGTTTAGTTTCATATTTATCAACATATCCTGTTTATAAGGAGTTTGAGAAAGTTTTTCCGAAATTAAAAGAAGAGATGGTAGAGAAAGAAAGTAGCCGCTCGGTAGAAATACTTTCGGTAGAGAGAACCGGAGGGGAGAACAGTAATACATGGAAGATAGAATTTAAGACATATGATTTTACCTTCAAGCAAAATAGGCTAAGCCGTCGAGCCAGTATTACCCCAACAATAGAAGAAAAATATTGGACAGCGAACATTCGCGGCTATGTAGATCCCAACAGGAGAACGGCATATCGTCGTCTATTAAATCCATTAGGATTTGTAATATACAGTTATTTTCAAAGTGAAATAGAGATTTAAAAAAATTTTAAGTATTAAGATGCTACAATTTGCATAAACGATTTAGCCTGTTGATAAGTCGAGGCAATTTATTTTCTCGTTAGACTTTTAAAAATAAAAGTTTTAGAAATAAATAAACAGGAAATTATTTAGAGGAGTAATCATGTATAAAGCATTAGTTATAGGTTTTGGCATATTAATATTAGCTGCTTGTAATTTAGTGGGAAGTTATTATGAGCCGGAACCCGTAGGTATAGGTAAAGATGTCTACGAATTAAAATTATCACCGTGTGCATGCATAGAAGTTGAATTACCCAAGACATTACCTGATTGGTTTAAGGCAATGAGTTAAATAAGTTAGGGTGAGATGCGATGGTTGAGCAGATATCCTCAGAAAACACTAAAAAACTTTTATTGGAAGGGCAAGGAGCAGAAAAGCCCCATCCCAGGGTAGTACGCCCACAAAAAAGAGGTAATGCGGATATTATAGTAGAAAATGCAACAGAAAAAAGGTATTTGTGGACAGCTCGAGCGTTTGCTATAATTTTTGCAGTAAGTTTATGTTGCAATTTAATTTTAACGTATGTGGTAATTGCAATTATGCCATTGTATCGGATAGAACCGTATTTATTTAGTTTTGCAGAAAAAAAAGACCAAATATATACAATACATCCTGTGAAAAATATTTATGAGTACAAATATTTAACAGAGATTTTTGTGCGGGAATATGTATTGTTGCGAAACACATTTGTAAACAATATTGAAGAGATGGAGCAGCGTTGGGGGGCAGGTGGAACGTTACAAGAAATGTCCTCCCCGGGAGTATATAATCAGTTTCGAGAAAATTTTGCAGATAAAGCAATTGATTTAATAAGAAACCACAATATAACCAGAAACATAAAGATATCCTCAGTAACGGAAGTAGGCGGGAAGAATGGAGAGATGTGGTGGCAAGTAGAATTCAGGGTAGAAGATATGATGCCGGAATATGAAACACCACGATTAAGTGTGTGGTTGGCGTCAATAAAAATACAATATAGAGCCAAAAGGGTAACTTTTGGAGAGAGATTAAAAAATCCTTTAGGGTTTACGGTACTCGATTATAAACAGGTTGAGCGAAAAACAAATTAAATAGGTGTAGGAATTTGATGATGAAAGTAGCAAAGATTTTATCTATAGTAATAATATCAATAGGAATAATAGTTCCCACCGTATACGCGCAGGTAACAAAAGATAATTTGGATCAAAATGCTGACCAGAGCCAAGGGAATTACGCGGCAACCAATTTAAATTATTTAGGCGGAGGCGGATCATTAGGTATGATGCAGAGTGCATGGAAAGATCCGTTGCAACACATGGGAGAAGGACAAACGCGTCCAGGCTATACAAAGTACTATTGGACACCTGAATTAGTTTTACCTGTAAGAGTAAGAGAAGGTATGTACACATTAATAAATTTTCCGAATTGGGAAGTTATAGAGAATGTGTATATCGGCGATGGACAATCATTCAATGCGGAAATACAAGGTCCGTCAAGTTTAATGGTATATCCGGATTCTTCACAATTTGTTGGAGTAGATACCAATATGATTGTTTTTGGTCGGTCTGGGAATAAATACGTTTTTTATGTACAAAGTGAAACTGTCAATACCGATAGGATAACCAATGCGATAATAGATATAGAGGTTGTTAAAAGACGTCAAAATGCAACAGGTTCTGCCGTAATAGGAAGTAACAATGGTGGAGGACATATAAATGCGAACGCGTATGGGCAAAATGGTAGCAGCGCGGATGCAACTTTTACAAGGGATTTGCAAAAAGAGGACTGGATTGAAAAAATTCCGGTAGATCCAACAAAGTTTCGATTTGATATAGAAGTATATGTTCCTAATCCAGATGATATAGTAATAGCACCGGAGCGTGTATGGCGCGACAATATTTTCACTTATATAGATTTAGGGGACAAGGCCTTAACAGCAAATCAAAGACCGATAGTAACACTAATTGTAGAGAGGTCGGAAACCCCGGTAGGTTTTAGAACGGCGGGACCGAATAATCGCCTGATAATAGTGGAAGGTATGGGCGATATGGTTCTTCGCAGTGGTAAGAGAATAGTCTGCTTAAAATTAAGACGTTCAGATTCGGATGGCTTAGAAAATACAGTTTATGCTAAAACGAATGAATGGGATTTGCAGGCTAAGAATTATCAAAGAGCAACAGAAGGAAAAGAAAGTAATACAGAATCATATGAGAATGTATACACAGGTGATGTTCAAAAAGAAAATAATCAAAAGAAATCATTCTTTGGAATCAGCTCGTTCTTTGGTGGCTCACAAAATACGGATAGTTCAACAACAGATACCAATGGCCTAAGCTACGAAGATATGATAAGCGGTAAAAAGAAAGCGTCCGGTCAACAATCCGAGAAAGCCTCAAATGTGGAAAACACAACACCGCAAGATAAGATTAAGCCGCAAACAAATATAGAAAGCAAAACCGAAGAAACAGCTTTGTTAAATTCAATACCTAAGGCAAAAACATATGTTGCATCTCCAACTCCGCAAGAAAGTGGAATAGAATTAACAGGGCAGTATGATACAAAAGCAGATGGAGCCGAATTAGTGACGCCACAATATGAGAATAAGGCGGATATATCAGTAAGTTACCAGAAAGATGTTCAGCAAAATACAACAATTCCGGAAAGTGTTAAGCAAAATGCTTCAACTCAAGTCGGCGTCTCAAGCAACAATTCAAGTCCTGTCCTGATTACGCCTAAAGATGAAAGTCTAGAAAAACAAAATTCATTAGTTAATGCTGAAACAGAGGCATTACTCAAAGAGTTTAGAGATGGAAGAGCCTTTTCCAATGCTGATGAGAGCAACATTTCCATAGAATTGGGAACGGATAAAGATGTAAACAATTTGGAAAAATTATGGAATGACATATCCAAAAATTACTCAGCGACGTTAGGTAAATATCAGCCATTTTATTCAGTAGACACACCAGCAGACGGACAGGGAAAAGAAGTGTTTCATCTTCGTGTAGGTCCTGTAAAATCATTAGATGAAGGCGATAATATATGCAGCCAATTAGGTCGTAACGGAATATTTTGCAGTGTGGTCAGAATACAATGAACGAGAATACGCGATTTGAAGAATATGAAAGAAAGACACGAAAGATAATTTTCACCATAGGAATTATCGCATTCTGTTTTTTCTTGTTTGGATTATTGATATTATCATCAGATACAGAAGTCTATAATCCGGAAGAAGCAACTCCGGACTTTGTCGAGAACCAAAATATATTGCCAGAAATAACAGCGGATACCGGACCGATATTTATTGATACGGAAGCAACAACAGGGGATACAAAAAATAAGCCGATAAAAGTCACGCCAGCACAAATTAACATGAACAAATTTATTCTAGGAGTTGATGTTCAAAATCAAAGCGTTTTAACAATAGGAACGGATGGCAGTGAGAGCATACATATAGAAAGAGTAGAGTTAGTAGAAGAAACCGAAGATGGATTTGAATTTAGAGATAAATGCAGAAACCGAGATTTACGAGGAGATGAAACATGCAATATTTTAATAAGTTGGGCACCCCATTTACCGGGTAATGTTCAAAACAATTTTAAGATAATATGGTATGAAACACGTTTAGATAAATCGAGTGCCAAATCAGAAGAAGTAAGTATTAAGGGCAGTGCGGTGTATCCTGAAGATAATCAACAGAATTGTGCTGCGGGAGGAGGGTGCACAATAAGTGAAGATGGAGGCATAGGTGCGCACCGCTTAGCAATAGGTCCAAACGGGGAGATAATAGGTTATATAGATGAAGCCGGAAATGTCCATGACAAAGATGGTAATATAATCGGTCGTGTAAATGAAGATGGGTTAATAATCGATTCAGACGGAAACATAATAGGTGTTGCTCAGAATATGAAATTAGCCTATGACAAAGATGGGAATATTATAGGTTATGTCAAGACAGATGGAACAGTAGTCGATTTACAAGGGGAGGTAATAGGGAAAGCTCTTCCGGATGGAACAATAGTCAACAGTAAAGGCGAGATAATAGGGAAAGCGGTTGAAGCAGGTTTTGTATATGATAAAAACGGAAAAATAATAGGCCGCGTTTTACCAGATGGAACAGTTGTCGATATAAATGATCCCAAAAAGATTATAGGGCGTTTGAATGAAAATGGAGAAGTCGTTGATGAAAATGGCAATATTATAGGGAAAGTAACATCTGCCGGCAATATTGTTGTAGATGAGAATGGAAATGTTCTAGGCGTTGTAATGCCGGATAACAGTGTTGTAGACCAAGATGGAAATATTGTAGGTTATGTGGATGAAAATGGCAATGTTTACAAATTAGCAAAAGAAAAGATAGGAACAAATGGAGATAGTAGAAAAATTGTTTATGATAAGAATGGTAAAGCAATAGGCTACATAGATGAAAATGGCAAAGTAGTTAAGTTTGCACAAGACAAAGATAAACCGGAAATAATAGGAAAGGTAGGCGTAAGTCGCAGATTAGCATACGATAAAGACGGTAATGTTATCGGTTATGTAGATAAAGATGGAACTGTAAAAGATTTTAAGGGAAATATAATCGGGAAGATAGATAAGGACGGTAATATAGTAGATAAGAATGGTAATATTATAGGTAAAGCAGGAGCTTATGCGAAATTAGCGCTAGATAAAGACGGTAAAGTAATAGGGTATGTGGACGAACAAGGAAGAGTGTTTGACCATAATGGCAAACATATCGGAAATGTAGATAAAAATGGTAATATCATCGGAATAAAAAAAGCCGAAACCAATGGAGATAAAAAAAGAATAGCTTTAGGTTTGGATGGTAAGCCGATAGGGTATATTGACGATGATGGTAATGTAATAGACTTTGAGGGTAATATTATCGGCAAGGTAAATGAAAAAGGAGAAATAATCGGCAAGAATGGGAAAAAAATTGGTACTGCCGGCGGATATGGTACGGTAGCCTATGATAAGAATGGAAAGATTATAGGTTTTGTGGACGATAAAGGGCGAGTAATCGGGAAGGATGGAAAACTCCTGGGATATGTAGATGAAAAAGGACAAATTATAGGTACGACGGGAAAAATAATAGGGCGAGCCGGAACAACAAGAGAAGTAGCCTATGATAAAAATGGGAAATTCATAGGTTACGTCGACACGGATGGAACCGTAAAAGGATGCGGCGGAGTAGTTATCGGTAAGAAAGACGCCTCAGGAAATGTAATTGATAAAGAAGGAAAAGTGATAGGAAAGGTTAAAGGTGTAAAAGAGTTAGCCTTTAATTCACAAGGAGTATTTATCGGATATATTGATGAAAAAAAGCGGGTAATAGACTGCGATGGAAAGATAATAGGTGTTGTTGATAAAAAAGGAAACATCATCGCATCAAGTGGAGAAAAACTGGGAACAGCCGGTAATTATAAAAGATTAGCATATGACAAAAACGGGAAAGTAATCGGATATGTAACACCCGATGGGACGGTAAAAGATTTCAAAGGTAACTTAATAGGTCGAATGACTGAAGACGGAACAATTCTTGATAAAAAAGGAAGAGTTATCGGAAAAGCCGGAGAATATAGGCAAGTGGCCACAGACAAAGACGGCAATATAATAGGCTATGTAGATGAAAATGGCCGCGTGGTAGATGAAAACGGAAAACTAATAGGTTTCATAGATAAAGACGGTAATGTGATTAAAGCCGGTACAACCGTAATCGGTAAAACATGTATTAGAAAAAAGGTTGTAAAAAACAAGACCGGAAACATCATCGGTTATTTAGATAAAAACAATATTGTAAAAAATTTCAGTAATAAGGTTATTGGGACGAATAAAAATGGAGATATCGTTGATAACAAAGAATTATTGATAGGAACGGTCGGGGAAATAATGAATATAGCACAAAAAGGCAATGGTGAAATTGTTGGCTATTTAGATGCTAGAAACTACGTTCGAGGAGATGAAAATAAAGTTATAGGTATTGTTGATATAAAGGGAAATGTCCTTGGAGCAAAAGAAAATATAGTAGGGATCCTTGATGCAGATAAAAAAACGGTTAAGGATAAAGGGAATAATGAAATAGGC
Organism: uncultured Alphaproteobacteria bacterium; assembly: GCA_949282205.1. Lineage (GTDB taxonomy): Bacteria > Pseudomonadota > Alphaproteobacteria > RF32 > CAG-239 > CAG-267. The sequence goes on from CASDOS010000034.1 coordinate 61,480, forward strand.
TATGTGAAAGAGAATAACTTTGTGTTCGATAAAGGGAATAAATTAATAGGTTATGTAACAGAAGACAAAGAGGTAAAAGCCGTTGGAGAGGTAATATGTACAGCATGTAAGAGTGTAAAGTTGGCATATGACAAGGAAGGTAATATTATTGGTTATGTTGACGAGAATGGCAACGTGATAGATGAAAACGGCAACATTATTGGTAGAGTAGATGAACAAGGTAATGTTATAGATAAAGATGGTAAAATAATAGGGAAAGTTGGCGAAGCCAGAAACTTAGCCTATGACAAAGATGGAAAAGTCATTGGCTATGTAGACAAAGATGGATCAGTCAAAGATTTTAAAGGCAATGTAATCGGATATGTTGATGAAAATGGTAACATTCTGAAAAACACCAATGAAATCATCGGTAGTGTTGGAAAAAAAGGTAAATTAGCGTATGATAAGAACGGTAAAGTTATCGGTTATGTTGACAAAGATGGTAATGTCTATGACTTCAAAGGAAATTTGATAGGTAAAGCAACAAAAGATGGCAAAATAATAGATCAATACGGACGAGAGATAGGAAGAGTCGGCGAAATAAAAAATCTCGCTGTGGATAAAGATGGTAAAGTTATCGGATATGTTGGCGAAGATGGAAAAGTCTACGGAGAAAATGGAGAACTCATAGGGTTTATGGATGAAGACGGCAACATCATAGGCGTAACAGGCGAAGTTATCGGAAAAGCAGATACAAATCGTCGACTAGCGTATGACAATGACGGCAATGTAATAGGCTACATAGACGAAGATGGTACGGTACGAGATTTCAATGGCAATTTGATAGGCTATTTAGGAGAAGATGGAAGCATTAATGACATAAACGGGAATATTATAGGTAAAGCCGGTGATTATGCGAAAGTCGTACTAGATAAAGATGGCAATGTAATAGGTTATGTAGATGAAAAAGGCAGAGTAATAGGAAACGATGGGAAAGTCATAGGATTCGTTGCAGAAGATGGGACTGTTTATGAAAGTAGCGGAGAAGTTATAGGTAGATTAGCGGAAAAGGGCGAAGGTAATTTAAAAGTGATATCCCGAAAAGCCGTATTAGATAAAGATGGAAATATAATCGGATACATTGACGAAAACGGGATTGCAAGAGATTTAGATGGGAATATATTGGGAACCGTACAAGAAGACGGAAGTATAAAAGACAGCAAAGGAAACATTATCGGTCATGTAGGCGGAAATGTAGAATTTACGGTGGATGAAAGTGGGAAGATAATAGGTCAAGTAGGAGATTACTCAAATCTAGCAATAGATGAAAATGGTAATGTAATAGGATATATAGGGAGTGATGGAAAAGTATACAATGCCAACGGTATAGTCATCGGATATATTGATGAAAATGGCAATGTTATAAGCACCCATGGCGTAAGAATAGGAACAGTTATAAAAAAAGACATGGTAGCCATTTCCCCGGCAGGATATAGCTTAGGTATAATTAACAACAAGGGAGAGGTAATCAATAACAAAGCCGAAGTTATAGGGAAAGTATTGCCTAATTCGCTGATAAAATCCACAGAAGGAGATAAGATAATAGGAAAAACAGTCATGGGAGGCATGGCCATAGGCTGGGGGTGTCAACATCTGGGGATGGTAGAGAAAGATGCAAAAGTAAGAAAAGATGGAAAAGAAACCGATTATCGAATGCTTTTTGACAGAAGTATTGTAGATAAAGACGGGCAATATGCCGGCGACATAGCCAAAACAGGAACAGTTAGAGATGAGAAATGCAATGTTATAGGTAAAGCTGGATACGATGGATTTGTGCGTAATGAAGAAGGCGGATACGTTGGTTGTGTAAATCCGGACGGAGGTGTTTTGAATCAAGACGGACAATTGATAGGAAAAGTTTTTGAACCCGGATATGCATTATATTACAGCGGAGAGATGATGGGAAGCATGAATCAAGACGGAAAGATTATGGTAGGTTCACAAGCAATTGGGTGCACAAACTTTGATGGCGAAGTATTAAATAAAGATGGTTTTATCATCGGTCAAATTATGGATAAAACACAAGCATTCGGAGTAGAAGGAGATTTCATAAATAATCTATCTGTCTTTAAGTATGATAATACGCAAGTAATACCAAACACAAAAATATTATTTAATAAATATCTGGTAAATCCGAAATTAGAAATAAAAGGTGTTTTGCTACCTGAGAAGAATATTGTAGTGGATTCAAATGGAGAAATGATAGGACACCTATTTGCAGATGGATATGTGTATAATCAAAAAGGAATAGCAATAGATAAAATTGCGTATGAAGGAAATTCTTTTTACTCCAATAAACCTGGGAAAATAATGCAAAAAGGAAACGTGGTTGATTTTAATGGCAACTACATAGGATTTGTGAATGATTCCGGAAAAGTAATAGATGCACTGGGAACAGAATTAGGGTACATAGATGGAAAAGGACGAATGTTTGATAAGCAAGGAGAATATAAAGGAGGAATAGTCAAGACCGGTGTAGGAATAGGATATGATGGTTCGTACTTAGGCTATGTAAGTAAGAGTGGGAAAGTAATAGATATAGATGGCAATATAAGCGGAAACGTTGGTTCTGAAGGTCACATATTAGATAAAAATAAACAAATAATAGGGGAAGTTATTCAAGAGGATTTTATAATTGATATACAGGGAAAAGTCAGAGGATATTTGAATGCCTTGGGTGATATTATAGATAATGAGGATAACATAGTGACAACCATACTACCCGGAGGAACATCAAATAAAAATTATAACGTATTAAAAAGAGGCGTAATACTAAATTATTCAGGAAGAGTAATAGGTCAAGTTGTAGCGGATGGAAGTGTAATATCCAACGATAATGTAAAAATTGGTCATATATTAAATTCTGGTCAAGCCGTTAATGACAAAGGAATACTAATAGGAGAAGTTGTCGAAGATGACATAGTGATTAATGAAAATGACCAAGTTGTAGGTTTTATAAATGCGGAAGGCAAGGTATTAGATAAGGAGAAATCCACAATAGGAAAAATCATATCATCAAATTTAGTTGTAGATAACAATGGAAAAATATTGGGACATAGTTATAAAATAGGTGCTAATATACTAGGCAATGACGGAAAATTTTTGGGCAGATTATCACCAAACGGAACGATATATAGTCTGACAAATGGAAAAATCGGATATTTAAAGAGTAATGGATCATATGTAAATATTCGAAACAAGGTTTCCGGATATGTATTAGATGAAGTGGCGCAAAACCGGAGGAACTAAGTTGCATAGAAACATAATAAGATTAAGCAAAATATTAAAGCTGACGTTTTTATGTGTAGTTATTGGCTTGAAAGCAATGGCAGCAGATATCAGTGCGCTTAATTTTAATGGCGACTTGATTGGAAAAGTAATTCCCGACGGAGCGATAATAAACAGCAATAATGAAGTAGTAGGATATATAACGGCAGATGGCTTTGCATATGACAATGAGAATAATTTAATAGGAGGAGTTGTACCGCAAGGAATAGCCATATCATATAATAACAGCATATTAGGAAAAATTAATAATGATGGTTCGGTAACATCTATAAATGATAATTTAATCGGTAAAGTACTCCCCAATGGGTTAGTTGTAAATGACAATTACGATATTTTAGGAGCCTCAATATCACCGAATTTAGTATATAATGATTTAGGGGAAGTAGTAGGAAGAGTATCCGGAGATGGTAAATTTTACAATTTGTCAGGAGAAAATACTGGGTTTGTTACGGCAAGTGGATATGTTTATTCAAATTCAGGAAATGAGAATAAAATCAATTTAATAGGCAAATTAATCACATCAAAAATAGTAATATCCACAACGGGAAAATATCTTGGAAGTATTGCGCCCGACGGAAAGGTTATGGATTTAAAAAAGAATATTATAGGAAATATTCATGCCAATGGTTTCGTTTATAATAAGGAAGGACAAGCGATTGGTCATGTAGTTGATAATGGGTATGCCTTTAATAATAACGGTCAATATATAGGAGTAGTCAGCTATAATGGGGAGGTTGTAAACAAAGGTACGGTAGTAGCACATTCGGTTAATGGAAATAGAGTAATAAATAAAGAAGGGAAGACAATAGGTTTTACCGTAAGTATGTTAGCAACAGCTAATACGTTAGAAGGCGAATATCTGGGGCGGATTACAGCAGAAGGGAAGATATTAAATAAAAGAAACATAGTAGGAACAATAGGCGCATCAGGAAAAGTCATAGATGAAAAAGGTGAAGTCATTGGAATTATAAATTCAGAAGGTCCTATTTTTGATTATTTAGGAAATTTGCGCGCCAATGCATCCATAGGTGGAAAAGTAGTATCATTAGAAGGGGTGGATTTAGGGAAGATTTTTCAAGGAGAAGCGATTGACAATAATGGTAAAGTAATAGGTCGGACGCTAGAAAATAACTTATGTTTTAACAACAATAACGAATTTTTAGGAATAAGCGGAATAAATACGACATTAAGAGCAAACGGTCAAACGTATAAAATTTCACCATACGGCTATATTTTTGACGAGAATGGAGAAATAAACGGTATAAATATTAAGCAAGGCGGCATATATACAGAAGACGGAACAACATTATCTTTTACATCAAATGATGGCAAAACAGAAAATGTATCATTAAACGAGATAGCAAAATTTACAGGGAATGGAATTTTTCTGGATAAAAATAATAAACTACTGGGAAAAATGATAGCAAGCAAGTTTATTACGAATTTTGCGGGAGAAATGGAAGGAGTAGTGAACTCAGGAAATTTGGTTGTAAATTCCCAAAATAAAATATTTGCAAAGATTTTGCCTGATGACAATGTTGTAGGTATATCGGAGCGTTTTTCACAAAATCACGGAAGATCCAATAATGCCCCCATAAGCATAAGTATAAATGGTGATTACTTGGGTTCCAATAGTTTAACAGGGCAAGTAATAAACGGATCAGAGATAATAGGCAAGGTAAGCTCCAGTGGGTATGTAATAGACAATATGGGAGCATTATATGGAAAATCAATAAAAATGGGCACCATTATCACGCCAGAGTGTAAAGCAGTAGGTGTTGTATCAAGTAATGGCGAAGCGAGAACCTCAAAAGATGCATATTTAGGTATGATATTGGCAAATAAACAAGTATTGAATGAAACAGAGGAAGTTATAGGATATATTACTGAGCCACAAGCAATAAACGGAAAAGGCGGAGAAATAATAGGTGTAAGCAATACAACCGGAAGTGTATTAAACTACAACAACCAGAATTTAGGATGCGTTGATAAAAACGGAAAAGTTAGGAACTCTCAACAAGAAATAATCGGCCAGATAATTCCATATATGTCAATAATGGGATTTGATAATAAGATTATAGGTTATACAAATTTTCACGGAAGTGTAATAGATAATTCCGGAATACAAATTGCAACAATAGAACTGGATGGAAGCATTTTATCCAAAGAAGGAAAAAACATAGGAGTACCGTTTCAATATACGGTAGCATTTGATGCCAATAATATATACTTAGGTCGAGTAAATCCTGATGGAAATGTTGTATCAGACACAGGAGAGAATCTAGGTACGGTACTACATACCGGAGAAGTAAAGACCAAAAACGGAGATGATGGGTACGCATTATATGATTTGTACATATATGATAATGAAGGTCAAACGATTGGATATATTGCTAAAAATGGTCGTATATACAGTATAATGGGAGAATTAAAAGGCTCCATATATCATGGATTTGTCCTTGATAAAAAACAGAATTTAATAGGTCGAGGTCTAAGAGATTACGAAATAAGGGATAAGAACAATCAAATACTTGGACATTTAAATTTAGATGGTAGTGTTGTAAATATTAAAAATATAGAAATCGGCAAGATAGATAGAGAAGGAAAAGTAATTTCTCCATCAGGAGAAATAATCGGTCAGGCCGGAAAACTACAATATTATCATCGTCCATCAGAACCCCAAGATGAAGAAATAAATGAAGAAACAACAAATAGTGCATCGGCAGTAGAAGACACTGAAAGCCAAGAAAAAGAAGAAAGTCAAGAAAATAAACCATTAGAAGATTCGGATGAAAATAGTCCGATTAAACCTGAGGAAAATATTGAAGAAACTTTAACACCAGAAGAACAGGCAGCTCAAGAAACAAAAGAGAATTATCAAGTTATAGGCATAGCTGTAACCCCAGGAGGGCGTTACATAGGGGACGTATATAGCAATAATAAAGTAATTGATGAATCAGGCATGGAAGTTGGAAGCACCAATGAAAATGGTGATATATTTGACAATGAAGGAAATAAGGTCGGAAACTTCGAAAAGCGGAGAGGAAATAATGAAAGACATGGAAATACAAATTGGTATGAACAGATAGCTAAAGGAGCAACAATAAATCCATACAGTAGCGGCAATGAAATAACAAATGTAGGACCTGGTGGTGGCATTGGACCTGGAGGTCGATATAATCCAAGAAGAGCAGCTATATTATCACAGCTACAAGACGAGAGGCGGAGAACGTTAGTTGCAGCTAAAATAGAGCCAGGATATGATGCGGCATCATATACGGGGTGGCAAGACGATTGGGGATTAAAAAGGTCAATATCAACATTAAGAGTCAATATGGATAATATGATAACCGGAGATAAACCAATACCGGCCGTATTAGCTCGTTCATTAATATCATTGGGTTCCGCACCTGTAACGGCGATTGTTGAAAGAAATATATATGGCGATACAGGTCGTAATGTAATAATTCCTGCAGGAAGTCGTATAATAGGAGGATTACAAACAACAGAAACAGAAGCGAGATTTGATAATACAAGTGGAGGTGTGAAATTAGAAATATCGTGGGAGAGAATTATACGTCCGGATGGAATAGCCTTTTTATTATCACCAGGAAAGACACAAACGGGGGACGCACAAGGTCGGGGCGGTGGCGCACTAGGATATGTTGATGAACAACTGGTTAAAAAATATACATTACCGATTGTAGGAACGATGGTCACATCAGCAATAACATATATGATGGCAGCGGACGAAGATAGTACGGGTGAAGTAGAAAACTCGAAACAGCAAGCTGCATCAGATGCAAGACAAGAGTTTATGGATAAGATGGATCAAATTCTACAAGAAATCATCGACAGTAAATCACAAATTGAACCAGTGACATATGTACCGGCCGGAACGAGAGTAATCATTTATCCGATGCAAGATTTATGGTTAAGAAGCACAAAAGATATACAAAGAGGAATGACAACAGCAATACCGGGAGGCGGTGAAGGCGGGCTGGTTAATGATACATTCTATGATGGGCAAGGCGGTGGAACATATACATCGACAGTCGAAGGGAATAATTCCAAAGGCAGTCAAAAGGTTATTTTGGGAAATCAAGCACAAACAAGTAATTCAAATAACACAAGTAATAACGGAGGAACGCCATTACTTGACGGAGGAGCAAACAATCAGCAACAGCCACAACAACGAAAAGATGTAGGCGCAATACCACCACCTGCAGCAGATGGCTCAGTAGTAGATGTTCCTGAAAGCGATGAAGATGAGGATTTTGACAATATGGATTTGTCATTTTAGGGCAAATACAGATATAGTATTGACGAAATATAGAATATTTGCTAAAATAAACGCTACTGAAAAAGGGAGTGTATAAATGGGAAAACTAGAGGATGAAGTTTTATGCTCAGTGCTAAGACCATTATCATACTGGTATGAACAAGAAAATATAGAAGAAGTAGCAATAAATCATCCGGGAGATATATGGTTACGTTTGCGTGGAAAAAGAGCTTTCCCATGGGTAAATTACAAGGATCCTAAATTAACTAGAGAATATTTAACAAATCTGCTACATATTATTGCAAATTTGAATGATCAGGAATTTGATCCGATAAACGGATCACCGGTAGTTTATGCAAGAATCCCTGGGGGGCACCGTTTTACGGGGGTTGCCGGAAAAAATATTGAATATGATTTAGATGATGCCGCAACGGGAGGAATTGCTATAACGATTCGTTTACATACGGATGATGTTGCCTTTGGGTTTGGCGATTACGGCTTAGAGCAAGGAAAAAAACTAAAAGAGATAAATCCCCTAAAAAACATAAAAGATCCGGATGATGCTTACGAACGGTTATTACTGGCTTTACGAAGAGGTGATCATATATTGGTAAGCGGAGGTACGGGTACCGGTAAAACAACGCTATTGAACAACTTATTAAAATTGTTGGATATACATAAGCGAGTTATAACCGTGGAAGATACTCGAGAATTAAATGTTCCGCAACCAAACCGAGTTCACATAGTATTATCCCGTACCGAACAAACGAATACGATGGATTATTCAAAAGTAATTGACTTGATAGTACGTTTTACACCCGATGCAATTATCGGGGGTGAAATTTCGACAAGTAACGCCGGAGCGATATGGGAACTAATGGGGTCAGGGCACGATAACTGTCTGGCGACAATACACGCCGAAAGTTCGACAGCAGCGTATGAGGCCTTTGTAAAACGTATAATGAGAACCCAACCGAATATTGATGTAGAAAAGACAATAGAAGAAATGCGACGTAAACTTCACGTTGTACAAATTGTAAGGGATGGCAACATTCGCGGGATAACTGAGATAACGTAAAGTCTAGAAATTTACAAATTCTGCAATTTCATTTTTTAATTCATCTAGAAAAAGATTCTTTTCTGAACTTGTTTTTAAAACAGAAATATGAGCAGCGGTATGTTCTTTAAGTAGCTGTTGCGTTTCTTTAACAATTCTCTCAAGGGCAGCTGAACTGATTTTATCAATTTTAGTAAGTACGATTTGGTAAGTAACCGCAGCCTTATCAAGCATATCCATGATATCAGAATCAATCTTTTTAATACCATGTCTTGAATCAATAAGTAAAAAAACGCGTCTAAGGTTTGGTCTTCCGACAAGGTATGCATTAATAAGTTGTTGCCAATTACGAACAATACCTTTAGGAGCTTTTGCAAAACCGTAACCAGGTAAATCAACAAGATATAATTTATCATCAAGATTAAAATAATTCAGTTGTTGAGTTCTTCCAGGCGTAGAGGAAGTTTTCGCTAATTTTTTTTGTCCGAACAGCGCATTAATCAGACTTGATTTTCCGACATTAGAACGCCCCGCAAAAGCTATTTCCGGACGATCCCCATGAGGCAATTGTTTCAAACTCGCAACACTTAATAAAAAAGTACATTTCCTATTAAAAAAATCGCGTCCCCAAGAGTTGGTAGTATCTTTTTGAAGTAAATTATCTTCACTCATTAATCAACTCCGTTTTTATGCATAATGACTTTCTGCTGAATAATAGAAAGAATATTGCTAAGCGTCCAGTAAATAATCAAACCGGAAGCAAAATGTCCAAGCATAAATGTAAAGAAGATAGGCATTAAAGCAAACATTCTCGCTTGATCTTTATTTACCGGAGTGGGGTTAAGTTTCTGTTGCATCCACATTGTAAAGCCCATGAAAATCGGCCACAAACCAATATCAACAAATCCGGGAACATAAATATGTAAAATTTGCGATAGAGTTAACGGATCAGGCGCAGACAAGTCTTTAATCCAACCGATAAAAGGCGCATGCCTGATTTCGATTGAGATATTCAAAACTTTATAAAGAGAAAAGAAAACCGGAATTTGTATAAACAAAGGCAAGCAACCGGCAGCCGGATTAATTTTTTCGCGTTTATAAAGTTCCATTGTTGCCTGTTGAATAAGCATTTGGTTATCGCCGTATTTTTCGCGAATATCATTAATTTTCGGCTGTAATGCTTTCATTTTCGCCATACTTGTATAAGACTTATTCGCAATAGGGAACATACATAAGCGCAAAAGAGCGGCAAACAACAAAATAGCCCATCCCATATTACCGAGAAAACCATAAAGAAAATCAAGAATATAGAAAAAGGGTTTAGTTAAGAAATAGTACCATCCAAAATCGACAGCCAAATCGAATTTTGGTATATTATTATCCTTCGTATAAGCATCAAGCAATTTAACCTCTTTGGCTCCGGAGAAAAAACGATAAGAATAAGAAATTGATTTATGAGAAGGAACAATCAATCTGGTGCCCAAATAATCAATTTGATAGTTATAATCGCCATTATTTTTAAAGGTAACAGAAACATTATCTTGATTATCAAGAATAAGAGCCGAAAACCAGTAGCGATCCGAAAAACCAATCCAACCACCTTTAGTATCAAATTTTTCACTATCATTAGCATCTAATTCAGCATATTTAAATTCTTGCAAAGTATTATTAATAACTCCATTCATACCTTCATGTACAACGGAATGTGTCTGTGCAAAATCTTTTATATTACGACTGATAAGAGCGTAAGGGAATAAATCGATTTCTTGATTTGAATTATTAAAAATAGTGTCATTGACGGTAAAAAGATAGTTACGGTCAATAGAAATTTTACGAACAAATTCGAGTCCGTCATCATTATTCCAAGTTAGGGTAATTGTCTTATCGGGAGTTAATTCCGTATCAGACGTTTTCCAAGTAGTGTCAGCCGTTGGTAATTTAATAGATTTATCTAGTGACAGCCATCCCAAATCTGCAAAATATTGATTATCGGTCTTTGCTGGTTTTAATAATTCCACCTTAGCGCTATCACTCTCAAGAGAAACATTATATTTCGTCAGATACAAATCATCAAAGCGAGCCCCTTTTAGACGAATACTACCTTTAAGAGCATCGTTACTAAAATTAACACGAGCATCTTCGTTAAGGACTTCTGGTGCGGTTTTAAGGACTTTTTGCACAGGTTTCTCAGCAGTAACCTGATTTAATTTTTCAGCCGCCTGTTCAATTTCGGCCATCTGAGTTTGAACGGTACTTTTTTTATTAATACCAAAAAAATAATTAACGGTATAAATAGCGATAAACGACAATAAAATCGCCAAAGACAGAGATTTTAAATCTTCTTTCATTTGTAATATCTCTCCTGATTTCAATTAAATAATTTAAGTCTTTCTAATATAAAAAAGCAAGTTTGTAAAGTCTAAGTACAGAGTTAATCCTTATCTTTATTTAGGGGATATTTAGGGGGAACAGGATCATAACCATGTCCTCCCCAAGGGTTACATTTGAGAATGCGTTTAATTCCCATATATACCCCTTTCAGCAACCCGTGAATTTGAATAGCTTGCATCATATATTCAGAGCAAGTTGGTGTAAAACGGCATGCGTGCGGTAAAAAAGGTGAAATAGAATTTTTATAAAATTTAAGAATAATAAGCGCGATTTTTTTTAGAAGAAAATTTAAAAAAGGCAAAGGGCGGAACATATCAAATTCCTCAGTCAATCAGAGGCGTCAGAAAGCGGAATAAAATTTTTATTTATACGTTTAATAGCATAAATAGTATCTTTTTTTAATTCTGAGTATAAACAAGTTGCAGTAGAATTGCGAGCAACAAAGACGTAATCGACATGGGGTAAAGCGTAAGTTATCAAAACTTCTCTAACAACAGCTCTCAACCTTCGCTTGCTACGATTCCGACAAACCGCATTACCAATTTTTTTTGTTGCGGTATAACCAACAAAAAAATCGTTTGCTTGAGATAAACTAGGAGCCGCCTGAAGCACCATGTTGTGAGTAGCAACAAAAGCAGCCTGGGCGACTCTTAAAAAATCTTTTCTCTTTTTGAAAACAATTACTTTAGTCATTAGCAAAAAGACTAAGCTGAAAGTTTTTTACGACCTCTAGCACGACGAGCTGCCAAAACTTTCCGACCGCCGGCAGTAGCCATACGAGTACGAAAACCATGTCGACGAGCTCTTACCAATTTACTTGGTTGATATGTACGTTTCATATTAAAATCTCCGGTTAATTATTAATTATTTAAAGGTAAAAATGAATTACCTCTCGGGTATACACGAGGGTTTATAAAGACAAAAGAAGAAGAAGTCAACTATTTTTTAAACAAATATGCCATAATATAACTAAAGAAGATGTACAAGTGCAAAATCACTTGAAAAATAAAATCAATATGGTATAAAAATAATATACTATGGAGGTTTACGTTTTCGCCATGATAATAGATAGCAAAAATGAAACACAGAAAAGTATTTTGACAAACAAGTGTTTTTACCAAACGACGGCTCAAATTATGCATGAATTTGAGAAGAAGGGGTATGCTAACTCAGCGGACGAAACAGCGAAAGTTATAGCCGCATATCATGACTTGGTTCAGAAGAAAACGAAAAATAATTTCAGCAAAGATTATAATGAAGCATTTAAGAAAATCGATGATGCCATAAAGGGGCTAGCCAATAAGGTCTTTTACGGTTATGATAACAAAAGTCTTGATTACGCATATAAATCGTTTGCTAAATTTGATTATATAAATGCGATAATCGGTCGGCAAAGAATTAAGAAAAAATCATAAATTAGAAGATTTATCCAAGACTGTTAATTTCTCAGAAACAAAATTGCTAAAACAAACGTTTTGGCATAGGTTAAATAAATAGATAAAGAGTGAGGAGAAAAATATGTCTGAAATTTCTGTTATCGGCGGAGGACGCTGGGGGACATTTTTAGCATGGTATGCGGCAAAATATTGCAAAATAGAAAAAGTTAGAATTTATAGTCATCCCAATTCTCCGGAATATAAAAAAATGCAAGCAACACGGAAAAATGCTTATTTGACGTTAAGCGATAATATGTACTTACATGAAAAAATATCAGATATTTTAGATAATGATTTTATTATTGTTTCTGTAGGTAGTCAGAATTTGAGAGAATTGGCGAAAGAGCTTAATGGCTACCATATTTCTGGAAAAACATTTTTATTGGCAATGAAGGGGCTGGAAGAACCAAAAGCGACTTTGCTAAGTACGGTCATGGAAGAGGAAATAAAACAGCCCATACACATTGCAACTTTAGGTGGTCCGGGGCATGTTCAAGATTATGTCAAAGGCGTACCGTCTTGTGCCGTAATAGATAGTAACGAAGAGGAGGTAAAAGATAAAGCGATTAAACTGCTTCAAAGTGATTTAATTCGTTTTTACTATGGTGAGGATTTTATAGGAAATCAAATAGGTGCCGCATTAAAAAATGTGATAGGTATAGCAGCAGGCATTTTAGATGGGTTGGAGTGGTATGGATTAAAAGGAGCGTTAATGGCGCGCTCTCCGGTAGAAGTAGGGCGATTCATCAAACATTACGGCGGAAATCCGATGACGGCATATGGCTTGGCTCATTTAGGAGATTATGAGGCAACGCTATTTTCCAAACACAGTCACAACCGCACATTTGGAGAAAAGTTTGTAAAAGGAGAAGAGTTTGGTAAATTAGCCGAGGGGTATTATACCCTAAAAGCAGTAAAAACCATAGCGGATAAAGAAAATATTAATATGCCGATATGCCAGGCTTTATACCGTGTCATATATGAAAATGCGGATATAAAGCAAACGATTCGAACAATGTTTGATCGAGATTTAAAACACGAATTTGAACGTTTTTAAGAATGGAATATTGTGTAAAACCACATACGGAGGTATGGGTTAAAAAGATAAAGAAACCTCTTGAACGGTATTATCTTTGACCTCAAAAAATTGAGCGAACTCTCTAAGATGGGCGAATTCTGATAAATCGGTAGTTGTAAGCCATGTTTGCAGTTGCATATTTTGTATTTTAGCTAAAAAAGCGTCTTTTTTTGTATCATCTAAATGAGCGGCAACTTCATCTAATAATAAAATAGAGGAAACGCCTCTGGAATATAACAAAGATCTTGCATGTGCCAAAATAATGCTTAAAAGCAAAGATTTTTGTTCGCCGGTAGAACAAAGAGCCGCCGGAACATTTTTCTGTTTATAAAGTACGCATAAATCGGTTTTATTGAGAGTATTTGCAGAATCGTTAAAAAGAATATTGCGCCGTTGATTAAAAAGAGATTCTCTGTAAAAATCTTCAACGTAAATAGCCGGTTTATCATTGAGCATTTGTTCAATAGTGCCGTCAAGAGTAAGAGTTGCGTCCGGAAAAACATCGTCGGGATTTTGCTCAATAAAGGTATTGAGTTTTTGTACCTGTTCTCTTCTTGCTGCAGCAATCGCCACGCCGATTCCCGACATCTGCTCTTCCAATGCATTAAGCCAAGAAGTATTAATATTGCCACTTTTAAGAATTTGAAGCCATTGTTTATAGAGGTTGTCATAAGCAGAAATTCTTCTGGCATGCTCAACATCAAAAGCATAAACGATTCTATCAAGAAAGCTCCGCCGAAGTTGTGAACCTCCTTGAAATAATCTATCCATTTGCGGAGTGACCCAAATAACAGAAAGATAATTTCCTAATTCGTTTTGCGAAGACAGTTTCTGATTATTAACTTGAACGATTCTACGCTCAACTTCTTTGGTTTCATTATATTCAAATTCTTTAACTACACTTTCAACAGCAGTTCCGATGTTAAATTCTTCACCAAATTTTTCGATTTGCGCAGAAACAGCCCAACCGCTATTATTGATAAAAACCGGAGAAGATTGCTGATTAGCTAAAAAATCAAATGTTTTGACTTCGGAAAGTTTGGTATTACGCAAGCCTCGCCCTTGAGATAAGAAAGAAACGGCTTCCAAAACATTTGTTTTACCGCTACCATTCTCGCCGCCTAAAATAATGAAAGGCATATTAAGGTTTAGACGTAAATATTTATAGTTTCGAAAATTAACTAAGGTCAGGCGCCGAACGGCAGACCTAACCTTAGCATCATCAACCATTGAATTGCAGAAAGCTACGGCACTCACTTAGATTCTCATAGGCATTAAAACGTAAATAGCGCTATTGTCAGATGTATCATTAATAACCGTTGCCGCCGCACTTCCCGATAAACTGAAACGAACGTCATCACCTTTAATCTGCGCCAAAATATCCAACAAATAACGGAAATTATAACCGGTATCAATCGGATCTTTATCATATTTAGCTTCCAATTCCTCGGTAGCATTACCCAATTCTGCATTAGAAGCTGCGATAGTAACACGATTAGCATCAGTAATCATGCGAATTCCACGGCTTCTCTCTGTAACAACAGAAACACGATCAACCGCTGCAGCGAGTTCCTTCACATTAACTTCTAAAATTTTATCATTATCAGTGGGGATAACTCTTTCATAATCTGGGAAAGTGCCATCAATTAGTTTAGAAGTCAAAGTGATATCTTCAAACGAGATGCGAACTTTATTTTCGGATAAAGCCATTGAAACAGTTTCGGTTGACGCATCATCCAACAATTTTCTGATTTCAAGTACAGACTTTCTCGGAATAATAACCCCTTCAAGTTTTTCAGCTCCTTCAGGAAGAGGGGATTCGGCACAAGCCAATCTATGTCCATCGGTTGCCACAACTCTTAAAACTTTTGTATCTCCTTCATTTTTAGCATGAACATAAAGACCGTTCAAATAATAACGAGCTTCTTCGACAGAAGCTGAAAATTGGGTACGGTCAATAAGTATTTTAAGCTCGTCGCGACTGATTTCAAAATTAACCGGCAAATCATCACCGGAAATAATCGGAAAATCTTCCACACCGATAGTGGATAAAGAAAACTTGGAACGCCCCGAAGAAATACTTAAAGCATTTTTCTCATCAGGATAAGCGATTTCAACATCAGAACCGTCAGAAAGTTTTCTTACAATATCATAAAGCATATGAGCCGGAGCCGTTGTTGCTCCCGGTTCTATAATTTTCGCTTCAACAATTTCTGTTATTTCAATATCCATATCCGTAGCTTTAAAGTTGATGCAAGAATCTTTTGCTTCGATTCTGACATTAGATAAAACCGGAATAGTATTTCTTTTCTCAACAATGCTCTGAACATGGCTGAGGGTCTTTAATAGATGTGCACGTTCAATTGTAAATTTCATTATCTTTATCCTAAAAAAAGACTTATTTTTATCTTTCCATACTGTAACACAAATCAGTAAAAGCAGAAGTCAAAAAATAAGTCTTCAACAATTTTTTTTTATCGAATTTTAGTTTTCAAGAGTTCTTCTTAAAATTTCAATATTCTCGGCCAAAGATTGATCCTCAATAATGAGTTCTTCAACTTTTCTGACCGCATGCATAACAGTTGTATGGTCTCTGTCAAACTTACGTCCGATTTCAGGCAACGAACGTGAAGTCAACTGTTTAGCGAGATACATAGCGATTTGTCTTGGTCTTGCAACTGTTCTTGCTCTACGAGAAGATTGAAGCTCCTTAACGGAAATATTGAAGTGTTCAGCAACTTTCTTCTGGATTTCATCAATAGTAGTTTTTCTATCGATAGAGCGTAACATATCTTTCAGGACATCCTGCGTCATATCCAGAGTAATTTCTTTGCCGGATAAAAGCTGTGAGTGAGCGGCAACTCTCTTCAATGAACCTTCCAACTCGCGAACATTAGAAGTAATTTTTTGAGCTAAAAATTCTGCAACTTTCTGAGGTAGTTCGATTCCCATAAGCTCTGCTTTCTTTTGAAGGATACCCATTCTCAGCTCAAAATTTGTCGGCATAATATCAACGACTAATCCTCCGACCAAACGAGATTTTAGGCGTTCTTCAATACCGTCCAAATCTGTTGGGGATTTATCGGCAGAAATAATAACCTGTTTACCTTCTTCGACCAAAGAACTGAATGTGTGGAAAAATTCCTCTTGGGTTGTTCCTTTATTTCCCATAAATTGGAAGTCATCAACCATTAAAACATCAACAGAGCGGAATTGTTCTTTGAAAGCGGCTGTATCTTTGTAACGCAGAGCTTTAACAAATTTATAAACAAATTGTTCTGCTGTTAAATAGATAACATTGCGAGTCGGGTCATTTTTTTTGATATGCCAAATGATGGAATGCATCAAGTGAGTTTTGCCAAGACCGACGCTGGAATATAAGAACAAAGGATTAAAAGACACATTTTTTGATTCTGCGACTTTACGAGCTGCGGCATAAGCAAACTCATTAGTCTTACCGACTACAAAATTTTCGAAAGTATAATTTGGATTTAAAGGTGTGCCGTTAGTAACATTATTATTGGAGGTATCATTAGCTAAACTAGCGCCGGCAACCAAGCCAAAAGAGCTACTATTAATATTGCAACCATAAATATTTTGAGGTGTTGGTGAAGACGAGATCTTCTTCAAAAGAGAAGTATCAACGCTACGTCTGTCACTAAAACCTGTCTGAACAATAAAATTAATTTTTTTTACATTAGGATTCTGCTGTTCCCAAATTTTATTTATTCTATCAGAATAGTGAGTAACAACCCAATTCTTCATAAAAGCGGTCGGTGCGCATATATTCATAATTCCATCTTTGAAATCACCGACTGTAAGCGGCTTCAACCAACTATCAAAAGCAGTTTCCCCGAACTCCATTTTCAATTGATTGCAAATCTGTCCCCATTGTAAATCAACAGGACGACTATCACTTACAAATGCCTCTTCTGCCATATCCATCTCCCACAGTTAGATATTTAACACATAAATACATAGTTGTTTGTTTTCTTATTGATCGACATAAAATCGAAACATATAACCGCTCGATATAAAATCGAAACATATAACCAACATTTCTTTTTAGTTTTATCTCAGCTGCAAGAACCCCACCAAAATTCAACCAGCTTCTGTTCTTATCTTCAAATGTCGTATCAAACCGATTTTCGATTATTCTGTCGATAGACAAAGTCACGCCCAATTAAATCTAACAGGCAAAACCTCACCCCGGCAGATAAGCTCAATTGAGATAATCTCAAACACGCCCGAAACGTTTAGATTTTCAGAATTTTTACGAGCTGTAAAACGCCGCACCGATAAGCACAGCTAAATGCCACACCAGTAAACACATCTATAAAACGTCGCACCGATAAGCACAGCTAAATGCCACACCAGTAAACACATCTATAAAACGTCGCACCGATAAGCACAGCTAAATGCCACACCAGTAAACACATCTATAAAACGCCGCACCGATAAGCACAGCTAAATGCCACACCAGTAAACACA
>CASDOS010000035.1 GCA_949282205.1 uncultured Alphaproteobacteria bacterium
CCCCGCCGTTGATAGAGGTATCTTTGGCAACGCCGCCATTAAGAACGGTTTGTGTCCCGCCGGAAAGAGTGGTATTTGTATCCGTCCCCGCAACCGTCATTGAACCGGAAGAAAGCGAGGTATTTTGCGAAGAAGCATCGGAAGCAACCGCCATGGAGCCGCCGGAAACAGTTGTATCCTGCGCCATTCCACCGGATGTAACCTCCAAATTGCCGCCATCATTAACGGTAGTAGAAAGAGCCGTCCCCGCGACAGAAATTGTCCCACCGTTAGAAACGACAGAACCTTGCGCCTGACCGCCGCTAAGAACAGTCTGCACACCTGAAGCGGAAATTTGCGCATTTTTAGCCTGACCGCCACTTTGTATAAGTTGCGCTCCGCCGTTGATAGTAGTATCTTTGGCAACACCGCCATTAAGAACGGTTTGAGTTCCGCCGGAAAGAGTGGTATTTGTATCGGTACCGGCAACCGTCATTGAACCGGAAGAAAGCGAGGTATTTTGCGAAGAAGCCCCAGAAGCAACCGCCATGGAGCCGCCGGAAACAGTTGTATCCTGCGCTATTCCACCGGATGTAACCTCCAAATTGCCGCCGTCATTAATTTTAGCTTCATAAACGCCGCCAGAGGTCACAATCTTACCGCCGTCGGAAACTTGTGAACGATAAGAATATCCGCCATTTTCAACCTGTTGAACACCGGAATTGGATATAATATTATTAAAAGCATAGCTGTCTTGACCGATAAGTTGCGTACCGCCATTAATAGTCGTATCTTCAGCAATACCTCCATCAAGAACAGTTTGTGTCCCGCCACTGACAGTACCATTGATATCCTGACCGTAAATAGTTTGATTACCTTGTTTTAAAATAGTTTGAGAAGAAAAAGCCCCGCTATTGACAATCATATGACCGCCGGAAACAGTAGTATTTTCAGCATAACCTGTACTATAAACATTCATCGTTCCGTCGTCATTAAGAACAGAAGAAAGAGCATCACCGTAAACATTTTGCGTTCCGGAATTGATAACAGTATTTTGAGCTGTTCCTCTGACTTGAATTTGTTGTGTACCGCCGTTTATTTGAGCATTAAGCACTTTCCCATAACGTTGAATTTGTTGTGTGCCGCCGTTAATATTAGCATTTGTATCGGTACCGTAAACGGATTCTGTTCCGGAACTAATAACGGTATCAAACGCATTTCCTCCTTGCAAAACAGACAAATTACCGCCAGAAACGTTTGTATTATAGGCATTACCGCCATTATTAACATTAATAGAACCATTAGCTTCGACACTTGAAGAATAAGATTCTCCGCGAATAACTTGTAATCCGGCGTGAATAATTTGAGTGTTGTAAGCAATTCCCCCAACTTCGACATTTTGTTGCCCATAAGGATAAATAGTACTATTATGAGTAACACCGCCGTTCATAATCTGCTGATTACCCGAAACCGTAAAATTATCGGCAGTACCATAGACTTGCTGTGTAACAACTGTGATAACATCTCCGCCACTTTGAGTTGTACCCGCGGGTACAACAACGGTAACGGCATAAGAATTTAAGGAAAGAAGTAAAAGCGGCGATATGATTAACGATATATTTTTCATTTAAAGCTCTCCGGAAAAAAATCCTCTATAATTTAATCATCCGCAATCGGAAATTAAAGGGGCGCCACATATCCGCAAAAAAGCATACTTTAAAGTTATTTTTAAACCAACATTTATAACGGTGGGCTCTAAAAACAAAAAAGTCTAATTTTGTAGAAAAATAAATAAAAAAAATTAGCTTGATAATATAAAAAATATCGCTATTATACCTTTGCAAAATATTAAAAATAAAAGGTCTTTTTTTTACATTGCGGATAAGTGATGCAGATAAGCTATATAACAAATAAAGAAGAACTATGGAGCCAATACAGTAGCCTTTTGCCATGTTTAAAAGACAAGAAGGCAGAGGAAGACGATTCGTTGAAACAAAATATTAAAAGTGCAATATTATCCTTATACAAGGGGATTTATAGGTTATGTGCAATCTATGCAACAATGAGAATGAAAATACAAAGTAATGAGAAATATTATTTATCAGCAAAGAGCAATTTGAGAAACATTATCATCCTTCCGGTAAATAAGTTCAAAAAGAAAAATGAATTAGAGATAGGGGGGCAAGTTGCCTAAAGTCAGTGTTATAATGCCGATATATAATACAAAGGACGAGTATTTAAGGCAAGCCATCAAAAGTATATTAGAACAAAGTTATGAGGACTATGAGTTTATCATCTTAAACGATAGCCCGAAGAATTTGCCCATAAAAGAAATTGTATTCACCTATCAAGATTCTCGCATTAAATATTTTGAAAATGAGCAAACTTTGGGAGTTGCTAAGAGTTACAATCGCCTGTTGGATTTAGCTAAAGGGGATTTTGTAGCGGTGATGAACCATGATGACATCTCTAATCCGCAACGTATAGAGAAACAGGTGTCATATCTTGAAAATCATCCTGAAGTTGGTCTTGTCGGCACGGCATATAAAAAATTTGGAGAGATAAACCGATTTAAGACCATAGAAAATCCGAAAGAAGATGCGGAAATTAGGGCTTTATTATTATTTAAGTCAAGCATACATCATCCGACCACCATGTATCGTCGCCATTTAGTTGAGGAGCATCATATCCGTTACAAAGAAGAGTATGTGAGTTTGAATGACCGTAAATTTTATTATGACATTGGGCAATATGCGAAGCTGGCTAATATGCCGGATGTTTTGTATCGCTATCGTTTCCACAAAGATATGGTATCTAAAAAGAAGAAGCCGGAGATATTTGAGGAACAATGTGATTTTCATGCGCAATGGTTTACAGAAGCGGGAATTGAGTTGACGGAAGAAGAAAAGGAAATTTTCGATAAATATGTAACTAAGGGCAAGTGCCATATTAAAGATGTGTCCGTATTGGAAAAGATAGAGCAAGTTTTAAGCAAGATAAGTAAGGAAAATCAGAAACAACAATTAGTACCGACAAAAGAATTTAGCGAAGTTTGTGGCAGATATTTGGTGAAAAGATGCTTGAATGCAATAGTGTTCGGCGGAGTGAATTCATCAAAATTGCTGAAAAAGACAGAGTTGCCGATAGCGAACAATCTGTTACTGAAAACCTGCAACTTAGCACTGCATTGGCGTGGGTAGGTGGCGATGAAAACATTGATAACCAAAATAGAAACATATGAAAATAATAACAAAATAAAGAGTTATTACTTTTTAGGCAAAATACCTTATTTAAAAAAAATAAAAGGACTATCAGGAAGAAAAACATTTCTGTTTAATATATGCATATCAAATCATCCAGAAACAAATGCTAACGTTAATAGCTTAAGCTACCAAGAAATTTTGGGTGTAAAAAATTATACGGCACCTCATATTTCGGTAGAAGATGAAATAGATATAATCATTCCAATATATAATGGATATGAGTATTTAGAAGATTTATTTGAAAGTATTCGCAAAAATACGGATGTTTCATACCGATTAATAGTAGTAAATGACTGTTCAACAGATGTACGGGTTGCAAATTTTTTAGAGAAACAGAAAAAGTTTTTTCAAAATACAATTCAGATAATAAATAATGAAAAAAATTTAGGATTTGTGAAATCTGTTAATAGAGCCTTAGCAGAAGCTAAAAATGATGTTGTAATTGTAAATACCGATGTAATAGTACCTCAAAATTGGGCATCACGGTTAATGTTTCCTATTAAACAAAGTGATAAAGTTGCGAGTGTAACACCATTTTCTAATGCGGCTACAATATTTTCATTGCCAATTATAGGGCATGATAATATTTTTGAGGGAAATTTAGAAAAAGTAAATATTGCTTTACAAAATATACATTTATCAAATAAAGAAATGAAATTTGCCACAGGTGTTGGTTTCTGTATGGCAATGAAAAAGGAAGTAATTGATAAAATAGGTTTTTTTGATGAAATATTTGAAAAAGGCTATGGTGAAGAAAATGATTGGTGTCAAAGAGTAGAAAAAGTTGGATATATAAATACAATATCAAGTAATTTATTTGTATGGCACAAACACGGAGGCTCTTTTGACACAAAAGAAAAGCAAGAATTAATCAAAAAACATATAAAGATTATTAATAATAGATATCCAAACTATAATAAGCAGATAAGCAAAATATTCAAAGATGCAGATTATCTTTCTTTGCATTTTCTTGCTGAAATACTCTATTTTTCCGCTATATCAGATGGTACAGAAGTATGGTGGAATCATACATGGGGAGGAGGGGCAGAAACCTACGCCCAAAGAAAAATCGATGAATTAAAGCAACAAAGCTTGATTATTGTTTTGCAAGAGTATGGCGATTTTATGTTGAAATGTACATACCACTATAAAGATTATAGTAGTCATATGTTTGTAACCTACGAAGATATACAAGCCTTAGCAGAAAAAATAAAGATATCTAAGATAGTTGTAAACAATTTGGCTGGATACAAAGATATATCCCAAACACTTGAATTTATAAAGAAAATGAAGCGAATTGCTGATACCAAAGTATCATTTAGAGTGCATGATTTTCAATGTATATGCCCAAATATCACTATGGTAAATGATGAAATAAAGTATTGTAATTGCACAGATTTAAAAAAATGTATTCAGTGTGTGAACAAGTTCAGCAAAACCCAGATAAATGTCAAAAATATAGTAGCATATCAGCAATCCTGGTTAGATTTTCTGCAAAATATAGCTGATGAAATTATAGTATTTTCACAATCTACATATAGCATATTAACCAGGATATATAGAGATATAGAGAAAAAAATTAAAATTGTTCCGCACCAAATTCCTTCAATGAAAAAAGTAGAATATCATGCTCACAAAGGTATCAATATATGCATAATAGGAAATATCTCCAAAGCTAAAGGGGCTTCTATATTAAAAGAAATAGATAAATTATTTTCTAAATATAAAGATGTGCGCGTATTTATAGCAGGAAAGAGCGAATTAAGGTTATCTCATACACAAAAACTGGGACAATACGATGTAAAAGATTTACCATCCATAATGCAAAAAAATTTAATAGATATTGTCTTGATTCCTTCAATTGGGCCAGAGACTTTTTCATATACAACTGAAGAAGCCATGAGCATGGATATCCCAGTTGCGTGCTATAACATAGGGGCTCCTGCAGAGCGAGTGAAGAATTACAAGAATGGTTTGATTATATCCCAAATAGATGCTCAGACTACATTGAATGAAATTATTAATTTTGTGAAGAAAAGAAGGGAGATAGTGCATGATAAAGGTTAGCGTTATATCTCCGATATACAATCGAGAACAATGGGTTGAAAGTCTGTTGAATAATCTGCAAACCCAAACATTAAAAGAAATAGAATTTATTATCATTGATGATGGCTCAAGCGATAAGACGTATGAACTTTTGCAGAATAAGAGCAAAGGTGATAATCGTTTTCAAATTATAAAAAGTCCAGAAAATAATGGCCCATACCATGCAAGAAACATCGGCTTAGCACAAGCTAAAGGTGAATATATCGGCTTTTTTGATTGTGACGATAAAATACCGGAAGACTATTTTGAGAGCCTTTATGAACAAGCCAAAGTAGAAAACGCCGATATCGTATATAGTATATACAACAACATTCCGCATCGGATAAAGAAAATACAAAATCAGTCAGATAAATTTAAGGTTTTGAAAAACGGTGCGATTTGGGATAAGCTATATAGAAGAGAATATTTAGAAACAAGCCATATCAGATTTACTGAAGGTTTATACACGGCGGATAACTTATTTGTTCTGCAGGCGTTTTTGCAAACAGATAAAATCGTTTTAGTTTCCACGCCAAATTATGAATACACCACCCAAGAAGATTCAATTGGGAAGGATGTCTCCAAACAAGCCAAACGCAAAAAAGATATATTAGACGTGTTGCAAAAGGCTTTGGTATTGAGAGATTCACAAAGTCTTACGGAAGATGCGCGATATGAATATGAGAGATTTTTAATAAGAAGCCTTTGCGATTACCCCAAAGATAAGCAGTTTCAAACACAGTTTTATAAAATATTAGGAATAAAAAACAAACCAGAAAAGGAAATAAGCATGAAATTAGCGGTATTAAAGTTTATTAGGCTGTTTCACCTGATAAGCAAAGAGAAGTATAATAAAAAGCGTCAGATAGAATTGGTGAAAGCGTCGGATTTGTTTGATACAAAGTGGTATCTTGCGGTTAATCCTGATGTGAAAGAGAAGAAAATAAGTGCGGCTAAACATTATGTTAAAAGTGGCTGGAAAGAGGGCCGCAATCCCAGTCCAAAATTTGATGGCAACCAATATTTATGCGATTATCCGGAAGTTGCCGAAAAAGGGATATGTCCGCTCGTTCATTATATCATCAATGGACGTAAGGAAGGAAGGTACTACAGCAGTGTAAGCGGAGAGATAAGCCAACCGAAGATAGAAGAAATGAGTTGGTATGGAAAATTGCGTTATGCATTGGAATATCCGATACGCTTACAAGAAGAATGCGATCGCCTCAAGGCCGAAATCAAAGCATTAGAACAACAAATGAAATAAAACCATTAAAGAGAACTAGGAATAAGTGACATGAAAAAGCAGAAGAATAAGCAGGGAATTAAAGCATCAAAATTGGCTAAAGCAGAAAATAAATTAAAACACCAAGCCGAACAGATGATAACGGTGAAGAACGCCGAAGGCGAGCCGGATACTCAAGCTAAAATTTTGATTCAGAACAAGATAAGTTACACTCCGAAAGTCAGTGTCATCATTCCTGTATATAATGTTGAGGAGTATTTAAGGGAGTGCTTGGATAGTGTCATCAATCAAACCTTAAAAGAAATAGAAATCATCTGCGTTGATGATGGTTCCACGGATAACTCTTTGGAAATATTAAAAGAATACGCCAGGAGAGATAACCGAATAAGTGTTTTAGCCCAAGAAAATCTGCATGCCGGTGTTGCCCGCAATGCAGGCCTCGCCGTTGCTAAAGGGGAATATGTGCATTTTTTAGATAGTGATGATTGGATAGATAAGAAAACATATGAAGAATTATATCTTATGGCGGTAGAAAAAAAATGTAATGTTCTAAAATTTAAGTCATTTTGCTTTGATAATACAAAGAAAGAGATTATAAACTCTTATTTTACCAATATGGGAGCTGTAGATAAAGAATATTTTAATAAAAAAATAGTCATAAAAGATGCTCTACAAGCAATTATAAATATTTCTGATGCCCCATGGTCTGGAATATATAATGTAAACTTTATTCAAAAAAATAATATAAAATTTGACAATCTGCTTTGTGCGAATGACACTTCCTTTTATTATAGATGCATTTTAGCAAATAAAGAACTTTATCTCAGCTCCGAAAGATTTGTATATTATAGGATAAACAATAAAAAATCATTAGTTGGTATTCGTGCGTATCATTTTGATTGTCAATTAAAACAATATGAAAACATATGTAAAATTATTAAAAATCAACCAACTCAAATTATAGACAGGGTAAAAAAACATTTAGTACATGCTATATTTTACAGATATCAAATGTATGTAAAACAGAATATACCATATACAATAAAAGAAAAAATAAGAAGAGAAACAAAAAAATTTATGTTAAACATAAATTTAGATTTAATCCCAAGTGAATATAAAAATGTATATGAAGATTTAATATCGCCAAATCCTTTTGTATCAATCATTGTTCCTGTATTCAACACAGAAAAATATTTGCGAGAATGTTTAAACAGTCTTGTAAATCAGACATTACAAAACATTGAAATTATTTGTATTAATGATGCATCCACAGATAATTGTTTAGAAATATTAAAGGAATATGAAAAAAACGATTCTAGAATAAAAATAATAAATAATTTAAAAAATATAGGAGCACCAGGTGCTGTCAAAAATATTGGAATAAAAGAAGCTCGAGGAGAATATATAGGTTTTGTTGATTCTGATGATTTTATAGATTTAAATTTTTATGAAAAATTATATAGAAAAGCGATAAAAAATAATGCAGATATTGCGGCTACATCAAAAATCGTAAAATTCTCCCCTAACAATATACAAGAAGATATAATTAGAGCAAATGAATGTGATAATATATTAATAACTCCATCTGAAAAAAAGATATTTATGCAAAAATATGGTAGTAATTGTAATAAAATTTATAGAAGAGAGATGATTATAATGAATAAAATCTCATGCTATCCAGTAAGAAATATAGCAGAAGATAATTATTTTTCAATGTGCGCTATGGTTGTGGCTAATAAAATTGTAACAACATCAGAAGTAGAATACCATTATAGACGACATGAGAACAGTATAACTTCAAATAAAAGAACTTTAGAAGATTTTGAAATTTTTAATATATATAAAAAGATAGATGAATATATAATACAAAAAATAAAAAACGAAGAAATATGTAAGCAATATTTAGATGTTATAGAAGCTCGTAAAATTCAGGATTTAAAATGGTTTATCCGAGATTGTGATCCTCACTATATTGAAGCATTTAAGAAAGAGTTGAAATTAACTTTTTCAGAAATTTATAACCAAATTATAAAACAGAAAATAGTTATCTCATTAACTTCATATCCTGCTCGCATTGGAACCGTAAATCAGACTATAGAGAGCTTGCTCAATCAGACTATGAAAGCTGATAAAGTAATTTTATGGTTAGCTCCAGAGCAGTTTCCAAATAAAGAAAAAGATTTGCCAGAACAATTACTGGCATTATGTGATAAAGGTTTAACAATTGACTGGTATCATGATATTAAATCTTATAAAAAACTTATTCCAACTTTACAAAAGTATCCTGATGCAATAATTGTTACTGCAGATGATGATAATATTTACTCAAAACAATGGTTAGAAAAGTTATATAATAGCTACGTGAAATATCCGAAGGATATTCAATGTCATCGCGTAACAAAATTTTACTATGATAAATTTGGTTTCCACACTATAGCTGGAGGGACTGATTATTATAAAGGAGCAAGCCATTTAAATAAACTTGTAGGACTAGGAGGAGTTCTATATCCTCCCAATTGTTTCTATCAAGATATTCTAAATGAGGAACTGATTATGAAATTAGCGCCGACAAATGATGATCAATGGTTCTGGTTTCAAGCAATTTTGAATAATACGAAAATTAGAGTGGTGGATAATCCTTTGATAAAGGCTAATTATATTGCAGGAACGCAAGAAATAGGATTAACGAATATCAATGATAAAGGACAACATCTGTTTTGGAAAGATTTTAGAAATCTAGTAAGCTATTATCCAGAAGTGAAAAATACATTAATAAAAGAAAGTAGTAAATATAAAATAGTACACAAAAATCAAATTCCTTATAAAAATGAGCTACAAATTTGGTATAAAAATATATTTGGAAGATATTTAAACTTAGACAATCCACGAACATTTAATGAAAAAATACAATGGTTAAAACTTTATGATTCGACACCAATTAAAACACGTTTGGCAGATAAATATCTTGTGCGTGATTGGGTAAAGGAAAAAATTGGTGAACAATATCTCATCCCTCTTTTAGGTGTATATGATAAATTTGAAGAGATTGATTTTGAGAAATTACCAAATCAATTTGTGATTAAATGTAACCACGGATGTGCTTATAACATAATAGTCAAGGATAAAACAAAATTAGATTTAGCTGATGTTAAAGCAAAATTAGACAAATGGATGAGTGAAAATTTTGCATTTAAAACAGGACAAGAACTTCACTATCGTGATATAAAACCGAAAATTATTATTGAAAAATATATAGAAAATAAAGGTGCGGATGATTTATATGATTATAAGTTTTGGTGTTTTGACGGAAAAGTAGCATACATTCAATTTTTATCAGAAAGAAATCTTTCAGGATTAAAAATGGCTTTTTATGATAAGAATTGGGTAAAACAAACTTTTGTATATTCTCATCCGCTAGATACAAAGAAAATAGAAAAACCGAATAATCTGGATGAAATGATACGATTAGCAGAAATTTTATCAAAGGGCTTTCCTCATGTTCGTGTAGATTTCTATCGCTTAAATGATGGAACTATATATTTTGGAGAAATGACCTTTACGTCAGCTTCAGGTTCGTGTAAATGGAATGAAGAACAAATAAACCTAGATTTAGGTAAGATGATAAAACTTCCCAAACTTGCTTATAATATAGATACAGGGGAATATTATAAATTACCGAAAAAAAGTAAGTTAAAACCTTATCTGTTATTGCCCTATAATTTGTTCCAAAAAGCATATTTGAGCTGTGAAGAAAGAAAAATCAATAGAAAAAACATACAAAAACAACTGACAAATTACCGCATAGACATCAAAAATGTAGGTAAAGAGAACAATGCTCTGGAAATAACAACATCAGGAAAAGTGTCTAAACCGGCTTGGTTTATCAATGCGCAAGGACAAGGTCAGGTAGTTGAATCAAATAAAAAGATTCAAAATATATCTATAAAAGCAATTCAAGATGGTAAACTTCGTTTAGATTTTAAAGGACAAGATAAAAGGTTTGAGGGAACTCGTTTTCCGGTTTGGGCTGATTATAAGTCTATCAAAATTGATGGAAAAGAGATTTTATCAGCACCAATCGCAACTTGGCACGATAAACCTTTTCGCTATGAAATGCCTGTTAAAGACGGACAGGTTGTTAAAGTAGAAATTGTACAACAATATCACCAATATGTAAAAGATGATATGAAAAATATCATTCTAAAGCTCAATTCAAATTCGGATTACATAAACGAAAATATAGATAAGCTAACAGATAAAATTTATAAGAAGATAAGTAAATATAAAGTTTCTAAAGTATCACAACTGCCAATAATAGAAGCAGACTATTTTATTCCCTTGGGAAATGCTTGTCGTCCAGCATTTTGGCTAAAGAAATATGGACTAAGGCAAGCATCGTATCCTTTTGATGGGATGATGTCCTATTCATTAAGCACAGTCATTAATACTATTACAAAAGGTTGTCACGACTGGTTTAGTAATTACACAGAAGATAAAAGCAAAATTAATGCCAAAGTTAGATATGTTGTAGATAATACAAATCACATAATTTCTATGCATGGATTTCCAAGCACTTGCAGTGTTGATGCTTTCTTACCTGAGTTTCAGAAAACAATGCAAAGGAGAATAGAGAGATTAAAAGGGGTATTCTCTCAAAGTCGGAGAATTTGTATTCTATGTAATAGAGATGATACCTTAGATGCATTTATTATGTTTGGAAAAGAACTTAACAAAATGTATCCTCATCTGAACATTACAATAATTAACGTTGTAAATGCTAATACCAGAAAAGATATAGAAAAATATGATATTTCTAAAAAATTAAAAATTTATCTAATTATGGCTGATGATACAAATGAAAAAGGTTCAGATAAAGCCATAAATCCAAAGTTTTGGATTGGTAATGAAAGATTATATGAGGAAATTTGTTCCAAGTTTAAAATAGTAAAATCATCTCCTCAAACAACTTTATTTGCAAAAGTTAAGCAAAATGTTCAAGAACATATAAATCTATTGAAAGATAAATTTTTATTTGCTCATAAAATCTCACCGATTATGGAAATGATGCAAAAAAATCAGGCCCAAACGTTGCAGATTTTACAAGAAATTCAAACAAAAAATGTAAACTTAGAAAATAAAAACAACGAGTTAAAAAAAGAAATTGAAGTGTTAAAGGGCTTTTTTAGCACGCAATTAACAGATTTCAAAAAGCAACAAGAAGAGCGTTCAAAACAGTTGCTGGCAACCGGAGATAGATTGTCTACCGAGCTCCAACGTGCAACGGCAGAGCTCCAGAGTGCGGAACAATCTCAAGCAAGTGAAATAAAAGCGACATTGAGTGAGTTCATTGCTCAATTAGCTGTGACGGAGAATAAGCTATCCGCCGAGCTCCAACGTGCGACCAATGAGCTCCAGAGTACCGAACAATCTCAAGCAAGTGAGATAAAAGCGACATTGAGTGAGTTCATTGCTCAGTTAGTTGTGACGGAGAATAAGCTATCCGCAGAACTCCAACGTGCGACCAATGAGCTCCAGAGTGCCGAACAATCTCAAACAAGTGAAATAAAAGCGACATTGAGTGAGTTCATTGCTCAGTTAGCTGTGACGGAGAATAAGCTATCCATCGAACTCCAACGCACAACGGCAGAGCTCCAGAGTGCCGAACAATCTCAAGCAAGTGAAATAAAAGCGACATTGAGTGAATTTATTGCACAACTTGCTGCAACAGAGAATAAGCTAACCGCAGAACTCCAACGTGCGACAGAAAAACTTCAAAATTCCGGTATTTCTGAAATTTCGGAAATAAAAACTTATTGTGCGGATTTTGCACAATATTTAGATAATGCCCAAGCAAAAATGTTAAGCGAGCTGAATAATCAGCGAGAAACCGCATTGCAAAACAAAAATAATATCATTGCGGGCATTAATCAAACAGAACAATCATTGCAGATGCAAGCCTCAAAATCGCACGAATTAGTCCAAGAGCAGATGGCAATATTAGATAGAGTGCAGGAGCGCTTGGAAGATTTATCTGCTTTGAAAGAAATAGATTTTGCGCAAAAGAGTGAATTAGATGTTTTATCACAAGATATAGAGAAACAAAAATCTGAATTACTTGAAAAAGTGCAAAACTTACAAAACAAGGCACAACTTCAATATCAAGAGTTGAATTTTGCGGATTTGTTACACGATAGTACACAAAATAGCCCGTGGCTCAAAGATAAAAACTTTGCTCTATATGGATGGGCGGCAAATTATAGTTTTATTTATATCTTGTTCAGAATTTTGGATAATGTGCAACCGGCGCATATTTTAGAAATGGGTTTGGGGCAGACCTCAATGGTAACAACGCAATATATCGCAAATAAAAAGCCCGCAGCCGATTTGGATATTATCGAAAATGATGAAAGTTGGATAAAAGTTTATGAGCCCAAGCTAGCCAAAAGTCAAAATATCAAATTACATCAGTGCGATATAGAATTTTTTGATTATGAAGGCGAGCAAAGCCGTAAATATAAAGAGCTCAATAAAATAACCGGAGATAAAAAGTACAACCTGATTATCGTTGACGGTCCGTTTGGCGGTGCACAAAAGTTACCGCGTTCTAATATCGTTGAATTGGTAGAACATAATTTGGCGCAAGACTTCATCATTATGTTTGACGATGCGGAAAGAGCAGGGGAACAAAATACAATTGCTCAGACCAAAGCAAAACTAACGGCATTAGGTATAAAGTTTGGAACTCAACAGCGAAATGCTCTGAAATCTCAGGTTTTAATTTTCAGCAAATCATGTGAATTTGCAAAATATTTATAGGAGATTAAAATAAAATGGCAAAGAAAATTATTTTAAGCATAATTGGAATATTAGCGCTACTAGGAGCGTATAGTATCTTGAATGGTGGAAATAAAGCTAAACCCACAACAGCGCGTATAGATATTTCAGAAAAGACAACTAATGCGACACCTTGTTTTGAAGTGAAAGAGATTCCAAGTGGAAAAGCTTTTCTCTCTGCAGATTGGATGCCTAGATTTGGTCAGCAAGGTTATGTAATTCAGAAGGATAATGTATCTGAAGAAATCGAAATAGCAGTAACATCAGATAAATGCAAAATCAATTTTGCTTTGCGCGGTCCGTGGGAATTAAAAGATAAAAATGACAGTAAAAAAGGCATTAAAGAACTTTGGGTGGAATATACCAAATTTGCGATTAATGGACAAGATATTATAACAAAACCTACTCCAGTTTGGCATAATAAGCCGATTCATCATACGATAAACGCGCAAAAAGGTAATGTATTTAATGTAAAGATTAATTGGCAAAAATATTATACACCGGAACAATTACAAGATAAAAATGTCGTCAATACTTCTCTGTTATTTCTATATTTGACAATATTTTTCCTATATAAATATAGAAGAAAAATCTGTGCAACACAAACATGGCAAAAGCTAGCAAAACTGCAAGATTTTGATCTTGAAGAAATTATAACTCAAAAATGGCAAGCAATCAGCCCCATAACTAAAAAATCATTTTTATGGATATTTTTGATTACAAATATTGTTTTCCTCTTCCACACAGTTCAGTATATGTGGGGTAACCATGATTGGGGGCTTATAAAATGGGGGATAACCGTATCCCAAGATTTATGGGCAGGAAGGTTTACCAGTGGTTTAGTGCAACAATTTTTAGGTGGTGATTTACTACCGATTGCAAACAATCTATTTTGCTTTGCTGGTTTTACCTTTGCGATGATATATTTAGCCAAATACTGGAAAGTACCGCAAACACCATTAAATTATACTCTATTCGGATTGTTTATCATTTTGATGCCCTATACTTTATCATGGTTATGGTATATCAAGCAAACTTCGTTATATTGGAATATCTTTTTTGTGATTTATGCTTTATATATTTCACAAAGGAAGACTTATACAAGTTCTATTATTGCGATAATACTAATGGTGATTAGCTTGGGAGCCTATGCGTCTATCATTTCGACAATTGCAATAGTTCTGCTCGGGCGAATTTTGATGGATATTATCTTAGAACAGAAGTCTATCAAAGAACTTTTTCATGCTTATTTAAGAGTAGGGATTAATATCGTAATAAGTGTCATAATTTTTAAACTGATTTTATTATATTACGATCATGCAGGCAAACTAAAACATGGAGACTATAATACAGATTACATAAGTATAGAAGATTTACCAGAAAAAATAAAACTTGTATTAAAAACTTGTGCCGAAATATTCTATGTTTCTCAGCCATATATTAGTACGCCATATAAAATACTAATTAGTCTACCAATGTTGTATGTGCTTTATCGAATAATAAAAAATAGACCTCTACAAACAATATTAGGTTTAATATTGATTTTCGCGATTATTTTGAGTAGCCAGATTACAAATTTGATAGCTAAAGCAGATTTTTCCCATCAGATGAGGATAGATTTTTTCTCACAACCTTATATATGGGCGCTATTTATTGCAATTTGTCTACAAGGTGGAAAAGGAATAAAAAGTATATGCATCATAATTATGAGTATTGCATTGTGGATGAATATCTTGTCCGATGTGAGATATCAAAAAGTCCATTACTTAGGTTTTAAAGCTGAAATGCAAACTTATACAGATATTATGAAAGGAATTAAACAAAATAAAAATTTTGATGCAAAAAAGAAATATATTTTGATAACGACAACAAATGATGCAAAGAGAAATATATTTTATAAATACAACAATATTGATAAAAATGATAGTGCAGTATTAAGTTTTTCTTTCATACTAGCAGGATATGAGAAAAGTTTTTATGACTTTCTAGAAACAGAAAGTTATATACAAAATAACATATGTTTGAACAGAATTTCCCAAATAGAAAACTTATCCTTACCAGAGCTCAAGCACATTGCGGATTTTGTGTTAAACAAAGCACAACCGTATCCACATAAAAATTCGGTATATGTAGATGATAAGTACATTTTTGTCATCTATGATGAAGATGGCTTAAACAGCACTAAACGCAACATTCAAGCAAGATTAAACGAATTGGAGAACAAACATGAGTAATCAGCCGGATATATCTTTTATTGTTCCGATGTATAATGAAGAAGAGGTAATTGAGCAATTTTTTGCCAAAATGGAAGACGTTTTGTCTCAAATACCCGAGTACAGCTATGAATATGTTTGCGTAAATGATGGTAGCAAAGATAAGACATTAGAAATTTTGAAAAAGAAAGCTGAATTAGATAAACGCATTAAAATCATCAGTTTTTCAAGAAATTTCTATAAAGAGCAAGCATTGTTTGCCGGTTTAGCTGAGGCAAAAGGGCGTTGTGTGATTCCGATGGATGCGGATTTACAAGATCCGCCGGAACTGATTGCCGAATTTTTGAAAAAATGGGAAGAAGGCTATGAAGTTGTCTATGGTGTACGAACTGACCGAGGTAAAGATAGCTTTTTGAAACGTATGAGTGCAAATGCTTTCTATAAAATATTTAACATGATAGCCGATAGACCGATACCGGCCAATACAGGAGATTATCGCTTGATGGATAGAAAAGTGGTAGATGCCGTCTTAACTATTCAAGAAAACAAATTGTTTATGAAAGGGATATTCAGCTGGGTAGGGTTCAAATCTTGCGGTGTGGAATATAAAAGACCGGAAAGAGCCGCTGGAACAACCAAATGGAATTATTGGAAGTTATGGAATTTCGCCCTTGATGGAATAACTGCGTCAACCACCTTACCTTTGAGAATATGGACATATATCGGCGGTTTGATTGCGACAATCTCAGGTTTATATGCGCTTTATATTATTTTCAGAACATTATTTTTAGGCGTGGGCGTTCCCGGTTATGCCTCATTGCTGGTGTCAATACTCTTTTTTGGCTCAGTACAACTAATCGTATTGGGGATTTTTGGCGAATATATCGGACGCATTTTCACAGAAGTCAAACGCCGCCCAAGATATATTATTGACGAAAAAATAAATTGTGATTAAGGTAAGCACATAGAGAAAAAGCCCGATTTGATTAACATTTTCTCGGGCTTGATATTTAACAAGAGGAAGGATAGTTAACGATTTTTTGAAAGTGAAATAATCTCCTTAACTTCGTAACATCCTTCATATTCAGAACCAAAACCCTCTTGCGGTTCTGTACAATTTACAACGTCTAACAGAGCATGGACCGGTTGATAACGAGTCAAGGAAGAACCGATTATTTCCTGATATTTTTTCATTAATATCCCAGACTTATCAATAATCCAGTATTCTCTGTTATCATAAAAATCTCTAAAGACTCTCACTTCATGCCCCATAGTTAAAATTCCCTGAACTTCTTTGGTATCGTAATGCATTGCACAACCAAGTAATAGGGAAGTAGTAAGAACAATATAAAAAGGCAATTGCTTTTTAAAGGAAAGAATAGTCTTAAAGGTATATAAAAAGCAAGAAATCATAATTACGACCTATCTTTTCATAACAAGTTTTGTAGGCGATATAATCGGAAGTTTGTAAAGTCCAAGTTGGATACAGGCATTTTTAACAAAAATATTCGGATTGCCTTGAATTTTCTCAATGCGTTGAGCTCTGGTGCATTCCCATTGATCAACGGGATACATTTTATCCCAAGCCAACATCATTTTACGCATGGAAGAACTCATTTTATATTGAGGATACTCGCTGTCAAAATAAAGATAAGTCCGAGCAATAGCCCCCTTGGTATAAGTTGATCTGTACCCCAGAAAGTGGAGGAAAAAAGGAAATCCCCTTTGAAAAAAATATTCAAAGGGGAATTTTTTTGTTAAACTCACACAAAAGGAGATAAGAATGAGCAAAATAAGATTTAGTAAAGAAGAACAAGCCA
>CASDOS010000036.1 GCA_949282205.1 uncultured Alphaproteobacteria bacterium
CGGTGTAATGATTGAAAACCGCAGGCTTGATACCTTGCGGAACATATTTTTATTTTGACTCGGCAAAGAGGAATTCTGTTGCGGTGTAATGATTGAAAACCGCAGGCTTGATACCTTGCGGAACATATTTTTATTTTGACTCGGCAAAGGGGAACTCTGTTGCGGTGTAATGATTGAAAGCCGCAGGCTTGATACCTTGCGGAACATATTTTTATTTTGACTCGGCAAAGGGGAACTCTGTTGCTGATTTTTTTGTAAATGCCGAGAGCTTTTTTTGGGGGGGAATTGGGTGGTAGTGAAAGATATGTCTTGATGTTGGTGTGGTCGGCAGAGGAAAATTTTATGCGCATAAAAAAAACAGGTGTCACTTTATAACGGCACCTGTTTGTGTTTTTTTTACCTTATTTGCCGCGGATGACTAGCTTTATCAGTTTGGCTATAATAAACCAAATGGCAATTACTAATAAAAGCCATTTGAAATTATCCGCGTTGATGCCGAAACTAATGACATTTGGCAAAACAGAGGCACTTAATCCTAAGGCCCAAAAAATAGCGATGATGATGGCGAAGATAACCAGGCCATCTTCAAATCTTAATTTTCTCATAGTCTTGAGTTTTGTGGAACGCGGGCTTATGGTCCGAGTTTCCGGTTGTTAAAATAATTTGCATATCTCTAAGTTATTGTCTGAGAGAGTAGCATATTTTAGGGCTGCATGCAAGATATTTTTTTATTGGGGGCGGTGAATATTGCCCATGTTGACAAAATAATGCTTGATTTTTTCTTTTTTTATGTTATCAAGGCTTTTGTTAAATGAGTTATTTTGTCTATTATAAAGCTATTTTTCTTTACGCTTGGTGCAAACTAACCTTTAACATTGTGATTTTTTTTTAGTGTTTTATTTCTAATCCCAAAAATTATGGAAACAGAAAGATTTGTTTTTGACACGCCTAAGACGTGTTTTAATTCCCAAACAGGTAAAAAAATTGCTGACAATGTTGCTGCTTTGATTTTGTTTCAAAACAACTGGGGATATGCCTTGCTTGATGATCAAAAAGATGTGCTTCTTGATGAAAATGGACAGAAAGTGGCGGAGAATGTTAATCTCGATCAAGTCGGAATGTCTTGTTATGTCGTCGGTAATGATGATAATAAAACTGTCTCTTTGCTGACTGCCGACGGTAGAGTGTTGTTTGATCATGTGCAAGATGTCGAACTCTTTGATTGTGGCTGGTTCATCGTGCAACAAAATGATGTATGTGCTCTTTATCGTCAAGACTTATCTCTCGTTATTAAAGGGTTTATTCAGGTGACTTTGCTCGGTGACGGCGAATTTATTGTTGCCGAACATGAACCCGAGGTCTTGACTATCTATCGTGGTGACGGTTCGATTTTGGCTCGGAATGTTAAAGA
The DNA here is from genome assembly GCA_949282205.1 of uncultured Alphaproteobacteria bacterium. Lineage (GTDB taxonomy): Bacteria > Pseudomonadota > Alphaproteobacteria > RF32 > CAG-239 > CAG-267. The sequence continues at coordinate 1,412 of CASDOS010000036.1, forward strand.
TTTTCAGTTTATGACTTCAACTTTCTATTGGTTGAGATTTGAAGATAAAACAATTATCTTTGACGATATCGCTAAAACTCAATCCGTTTGCGTGGGTGAACTGCCCGAATTGTTGCTGGGTAATATGTATAAGGCGGTTTCTAACGGCCTTTTGCATCTCTATCGTGCCGATGGACAAATGGTCTTGGCTGCTCATAAAGATTATTACTGTTTTGATAACGGAATGATTATGGCGCAACGAGATGACGATTCTTGGCTTCTCTTTGATCCGCATATGGAGGTCGTTGCTGATGAAGTTATGAATTTCTCTGGCGGATTTGATGATGAGTTTTTGGCCGTTTCTACGAGAGAATTTGACTATCTCTTTGATGATAAAGGAAATCTGGTGCGTGAGGCGACTTCTATCGAACGTTGCGGTAATCGCTGCTTCTTGCTCAAAGAGAAATGCTATGAGGCCGGCGTCTTGTGTCGCTATGATTTGACTGAACTCGAAACCGGTGTCGTTGATGTTGATGTATTTGATAACGGTTGGAGCGTCAGAGAAAAATCTCCGCTTCCAGGACAGAAGGAAACTTATTATAAACTCGTTGATGATGAGAATCTTTTTGTCGCTTCTTCTCCGTCCTATATTGATTATCAGGAAACTTACGGGACTTGGATTATTTGTAACGAGAAAAATAAGTTTTCTTTCCATCATGTTGAACGCGGCACACTCTTCGAAGATGCTGACAAAATTATTGCGATTGGGGCTTGTCTGCTTGTCAGACGCAGCCTTATGGTTGAAATTTACTCATTGCCTCAACTTGTTGAACCGCAGCCTTTGGGGACAATACCGCAACCGTGGATGCCGATTTGGAGCGGGGATATTCTCTCTTTGAAAAAATCCGTTTCTTTCTGCGGCGGGACTTGTTTTGGCGGTGAGGTGGATTTTCACTTTCTTATTGACGATGCTCCGTTGGTAGAAATTGGTGTGCGAGTTGTTGCTGCTGAAAAAGAAGACGATGATGTTGATGACGGTAACGACGCGGTTTCTCCGAAACGTTCCGCAGATGTCGGTGGTGACGATGATGTTCAAACAATTGCCGGTGATGCGCCGAAATCTCCTATTGAGGGTGATGAAACGCAAAAGTAATGCGCTAAGCTCGTTTTTAACACTCTTTCTCTTTAATGAGAAGGAGTGTTTTTTTTGCGATGATTCAACTTGAAATTTTGTTTTTTCGTGGTATAGTCCCGATGTTATATGTGTTATTGTGTCTACTATCATCCTTATTTTTCTGAATGTTAGACCGATAATTTTCTTAACATTGTGAGTTGTTATTTATTTTTTCTAATCTTAAAAAAATTTTCAAGATGAAAACAATTTTTGATGTTGTGCACGACGGCTTGAGTTGCAGCGTGCCGGTTTGGGATCCTTTCTGCTTTTTCCGATGTCAGATGTTTCCGTTTAACGAATATTGCAAAGGAAAAGATTTCGTTCTGTATGGACCCGATGCAAATCTTTTAGGACACAATTTGTGGCTTATTGCCTGTTGGAAAAATATTTTCGGGGTTATCAATGAAGACGATACTTATTCCTTCTTTATGACCGACGGTTCGATTATTGATGAAAAGATTACCTCTTTTCGCTTGTTTGAGGCGGGTATGTTGGCGCTGGTTAAAGACAAAAAAGCGACATTGTATCGTTTGGACGGTTCGGTGGTGCATCAAGGGGCTTGCTCGTATGAGGTCGCTCCGGACGGAAACTCCTTCTTTGTTAAAGACAGTAATGAACTGTGGAAGTTGCTTCTTGTTGACGGTGCTTGTGTGGCTGAGAATATTTCCGGTTTTTTGATGAAGTCTTCAGATTTCTATGCTCTGCGCTTTAATGACGGACGGGCGGTTGTGTATGATAAAAAAACTCATACACAATTTGACGTGCCTCAAAAAGCTACGGTGCAACTCTTGGAATGCGGCTTGTTTACCGTGCAGGGGCTTGCTCATAAAATTCTCTATCGCGCGGATGGGACTAAATTGTTGGAAGGGGATTTAGAATATTTCTGTTTCGATAACGGACTGATTTGGGCTAATCCTCATGGAATTGGTAACTGTCTGTATAATCAGAATTTGAAACCTCTTTTGAAAAATCCAGGTACTTATTGCGCAGATGATTTTGGACGTTTGTTCCGAAATGATAAAGATTATGTCTTTAATCATCAGGGGGAATTGGTGGCTTGCTATCCGTTTAATACTACCATGGCTTGCGGTAACGGATACTTTTTGGCTTGGAACGAAAAACAAAATGTAGTTGCTTTGCATCGCCCAGATAATACTATTGTGGCGGAGAATGTGGTCGGGGCTATCGTTTATCCGAATCAATGGAAAGTCTTGTTCTATTCCGATAATCGTGAACTTCGTCGTTTGGAACCGGCGCCGATTGCTTCTTTGCTTGATGATAAAGATAATGTTATTGTCGATAAAGTTGATGTTTTGACTTATCTCTACAATACGGGAGGTTATGTTTATGCTAAAGGCGGAAAATACTTTTTGGTGGATGCTCAAGGACAGATTATCGAAGATGCGGCTGACTATATCTGCGTGTTCGGTGACCTCTATGTGGTTGAACGTCAGGGGCAGAAAACAGAAGTGCATTTCTTGATTGCTACGAAGCCTTAATAGCGGTCTTAAATTTTTTATCACCCTCTCTCTTTTGAGAAAGGGTGATTTTTTTTGCTATGATTCAACTTGAAATTTTGTTTTTTTGTGGTATAGTTGCGGGCGTTATATGTGTTATTGTGTCGATTATGAGGACTATTTTTTTATCTCTGACCGATGCATCTTGTGAGTTTTTTTTATTTGTTTTTTCTAATCCTAAAATTTATTTAAGATGAAAAGATTTTATGGAAAAAAAGGAAACGTCGTGTTTCCTTGCTATCAACTGACGCAATTTATTTGTTACGGTAAGGATGCAATTCAAGACTTGGGAAACGAACGGGAAACGGTTTTGCTTGATGCTAAACGGAAAACTTTGGGAACTAATCTGAAAATTGCTGCTTGTGAGCTCAATTACTATCTGGTATTTGTTAATCCGACGTATTCCTTATTTCGGCGGGACGGAACCTTGGTGTGCGACGGTATATCGTGTTTCGAGATTTACGCTGCTCATTGGATTGCCGTGGCGCGGAATAATGGTGTTTCTCTCTATCGATCCGACGCTACTCTCGCGTTTGAAGGCGCTGAAAACTTTTATGTGCCTGATGACGGTTTGACTTTTTTGGCAAAAGGAAAAAAAGGGCTTTGGAAACTCTTTCAAGCTAACGGTGAACTAATTGCCGAGAATATTGTTGATTTTAACTTTTATTCTTCGACTTTTTTTGCGCTCAAGTTTGCCGATAACCCTAAAACCGTCGTTTTTGACCGCAAGGGTAAACGTGAGAAAATGGTCGATTTTGATTGTCGAAAAATGAAACTTTACGGTGGGAGAATGTTTTCCGTTTCTCTCAATGATAAGGCGCTCCTTTATTCCGCCGGCGGTAAATTGCTTTTGTCCAGATATCAGTCTTATCATGCGTTTGATAACGGTTTGGTGTTGGCGCAGACCTTTAATGATACTAAAGTGTTGCTCAATGTCGTATTTGATACCGTGTTGCTGAATGTCGAACAGGTGGTTTATGATCCTCAATTCAGTTCGCTGATGTTGGTGAAGGGTAAATATGGATGCTTTATCTTTGATGCCTATGGTAAACTTATTTACAGAGCGGCTTCGAATACTTTGCGTTTGGCCGGTAAGGATTGTTTCTTGCGTAAAAACGAAAATAACGATAAATGGGAACTGTTGCGCAGTGATTTGAAAATCTTAGACGATGATTGTTATGCTGCCGATGTTTATCCGAACGGCTGGATAGTTCTCCTTAAGCGTGTTGGAACCGAACATGAACTCTTTAGAACTTATTATGTGTTGCGGAATGACCTAAATGAAACGGTGGTTGATGATGCGTTATCTATTGCGTATCTGGCACAGAGCGGTGCTTATCTGGTTAATCGCAATACGCGCTTCTTTCTCTATGGTGCGAAAGGAAACTGTATTGTTGATGACGCCGATTGTATTTACACTTCCGAATATTGGTTTTGGGTGGGCAGAAAAAATCAACCTGCCGAAATCGGTTTGTTAGGAAATTTCGTCGATTGATTTATCGGTCTTTATTTCTGCACTCTTTCTCGTTATGCGAAAGAGTGCTTTTTTTTGTCAAATTTTAATGTTGACAGAGAGCCGTTTTTGTGGTATTTTTTATGCTGTTAAGTAAGTTATTGTGTCTATAATGATTCCTATTTTTATTAAGACCAAAAACTCACTTCATTGTGTTAATTTCTTTTTTTTCTAATCTTAAAATTTTTACGGTATGCAAAAATTTATTTTTAATGAACCCGAAACCTGTTTTAATGCTACAACAGGACGGAAAATTGCTGATGATGTGATTGAAACAACGCTATTTCGTAATCAGTGGACGGCTAACGTGTTTGCGGATAAAAGCGAAAGCCTGATTGATGAAAAAGGGTGCGTTATTGCCGGAAAAGTGGCTGTGTGTGAGGCTGTCGGAACGAATTATGTCGTTGAAAACGAGGATGGAACAAGATCCCTCTTTAATGCAGACGGAAAGGTCTTGTTTGATAAAGTGCAGGATATTGCTTTGTTTAATAACGGTTGGGTGTTTATTTATCAAAATGGTGTAAAAGCTCTTTACCGTGATGACTTAACTCTGTTTCTGAGAGGTTTTCATATGATGGATTTTACTCCGGACAATGAGTTTGTGTTGATTACAAAACAAACGAAGATGCTGTGGACTATTTATCGTAAAGACGGTTCTGTTCTTGCCGACGAGGTCAGATGGTATTACTTTCTAACTCCAACTTTTTATTGGTTGGAATTTGACGATAAAACTGTTGTTTATGATGATGATGCGCATACACAGTTTGTTTGTGACAGAAAAGAACCGTGTTTGCTTGAGGGTAAAACTTTCCAAATTCGCGGCGATAACGGAAGAGATCTTTATCGCACGGACGGCACAAAACTTCTTTCAGGTTATTGGCATTATCACGTTAATCCGAATGGTACGATTTTGGCGAGGGTGGACGAAAATTCAATGGATTTGTTTAACGCAAATCTTGAACTTCTTCAGTCGCATGTTACCGGTATGTGCGTGGTTGGGTATCATAACTTTTTGCTCTTTTCCGACGGTGATAAAACGTATTTGTATGATGATGACGGAAAATTGATTCGCAAAGCCGATAATTTGGACACTTGCGGCGGCGGTTATTTTCTCGAAAAACAAAATAATCAAGAACTCGGTGTACTCCTAGATGCCAATATGAAAGTTGTTGAAAACAATGTCTATTGTGCCGAAGTCTTTGATAACGGTTGGATGTTGTTGCTTATCGGTAATCCGGAGAATGACAAAGTCGTTTATGAACTGCGTAATAATGAAGGAAAAAGCGTGGCGACATCTCGTTTTAAAATTTATTATCACGAAGAGTTCAAGGTGTGGTTTGTGACACAGGACGAGCAGAAATTTTCGTTGTGCCATGAAACTCACGGATGCGTGGTGAATGATGCTGACAGAATTGTGTTTTACGAGGCTTTGGCTTTTGTAAAACGTGGTAATCTTTTTGAAATCTACTCACTTACACAGATGAACGCTTGTCCGTCAAACGATGAAAAGGAAAAATTGCAACTCTTGTTGCCGATTTGGAGTGGGGCTAAAAGCGAACTTAAGAAAACCGCCATACTTTCTGCGGATGGTTGGTCCGGTTTAACTGGTGATTTTTATTTGCTCATGGATGAAAATTCTCACGGTTATTTGGGATTCGGTTATCCGTGCTGTTGCTGCGATTGTGATGACACAGGTGGTTACGGTTGGTAATTCGGTAATTTAATTTCGAGATTTTATCTGCTTGAGGTCGTTAAATTTAACACCCTTTCTCTTTTTGATCTGTACCCCAGAAAGTGGAGGAAAAAAGGAAATCCCCTTTGAAAAAAATATTCAAAGGGGAATTTTTTTGTTAAACTCACACAAAAGGAGATAAGAATGAGCAAAATAAGATTTAGTAAAGAAGAACAAGCCA
>CASDOS010000037.1 GCA_949282205.1 uncultured Alphaproteobacteria bacterium
GTATGTTCCCCTTGGCTGAGCTTTTTTTGACTCGGCAAAGGGAACATAGATGGCGAATTTTTGGGAAAAAAATGTCGAAAGTATGTTCCCCTTGGCTGAGCTTTTTTTGACTCGGCAAAGGGGAAATTGGGGCGTGTTATGGGGAAAAATGCCGAAAGTATGTTCCCCTTGGCTGAGCTTTTTTTGACTCGGCAAAGGGATAACGGTGGCGAGTGGTGGTGAAAATACCGAAAGCCATACCTTTTTGCAAATTTTTTTTAGCTCGGCAAAGGGAGATGTGAGGCAAGTTGTGAGGGAAAATACCGAAAGCCATACCTTTTTGCAAATTTTTTTCGCTCGGCAAAGGGAGATGTGGGGCGAGTTATAGGGAAAAATGCCGAAGGTATGTCCTCTTTGCTGAGCTTTTTTGACTCGGCAAAGGTAGATTGGGGCGAGTTGTGGGGAAGAATGCCGAAAGTATGTTCCCCTTGCTGAGCTTTTTTGACTCGGCAATAGAAGGAGAAAGGAGAAAGGAGAAAGAAACAAAACTCTATTAATGATTTTCTTCTCGGTATTTGAAAAACGTTGATGTCAATATAAAAAAATACCGAAAGTATGGACTTGCAGTGGGTCTTGATAAACAATTTATCCTTCGTAGAATCGTTTAGCTTAAATTCTTCATCTTGTACTTTCTTTTTTGAGGTGTGTGCTTTGTTTTAAATAGCTTTTTTCTTTATTTTGTGCACGGTCTTGAATAAATGATTTAATGTCTATCACAATCCCTCTTCGCATCGAGCCATCTCTTGATTGATAAGCGTTAACCTCTTTGGCGTTATCGCTAAAACCCATTAATAGCGGTTCGCCTTTTTCATTAAAATCATAACACATCATCGCATGACCGGGGGCGCCGTTTACGTTTCTTGTCAGCATGATAATATCTCCTGCTTTGATGCCTTTGATATCTTTTAATAAGCCACTTTCGGACTTTTTGACATATTTATTCAGCTCTTCGGATAACTCTTTGGGGTGAACGATATGCTCTTTATCCAAGTTTTTATCAAACAACGGAATATCATATTTCTTCTGCAACTTGTAGAGCGAAATCATAATACCTTTGGTGCAATTTCCATGGTCACGTGTCCCATCCAGCTCTATTCCCTTAAACTCATCATTGATACTTTCACGCATATATTGTTCCGCTTCTCGCTTGCTGAGAACTTTTTTCAGGTAATCGTTGATTAATTCTTCTTGCGTTTCCTCTGGAACTACTTGTTTATACAATATCCCCATTTTCACAGTAAAAGCTTGACGCAAGGTCTTAAATTTTTCCGCATCCACATTTTTTATGGTTTCTTGATAACTCTTACAGGCTTCGGCGACTTTTTCGTTATCGTGATATTCACGATACAATATCTCCGCCGGAGCGGTTTTTATTAAAGTTTCCAAATCGTTGCCGGGATTTTTTTCGCTGCTGTTATCCTTACGATATGCGTTATCTTGCTCAATGATTTTTTGCAAAGCGGTTTTGACCTCGGCGAGAGGTTTATCTTGCCAATAGTCTTGACGCGACTTTTGGTAGTCTATCGCCTTTTGATTGCGAGCCAGCACATCTTTGATATAATTTGCATACAGCGCTTCGCTTTTATCTTTTTTCATCATCGCGTCCCTCTTCGCTTACTTTTTATCAGAATAACATATTTTTAATGCCTTAGCAAGCCTTTCCGCACATATTTTCCCATTGACCGAGAGGCAAAATTGTGGTATAGTATAGGCGTGATGAATATTAGTGTGGTTGATTATTTAGGTGAATATTATTAGTAATAACAGGGAATACTGTTTATTTGGAGAGATTTTGATGCGTTGGGGATTGTGAGTGGCTTGGCAACAGGTTATTTATGGTCTTTAACAATTCACTTATAACATCTTGATTTAGAAGGCGGTAGCTTGCGCTGATGCTCCTACGTGGAGAGATGATTGGGATTTATAAGTTAAAAGAAGTTTTGAAAAATAAACAAGTGCTTTGTTTCATTAAATTGTTTGAAACATGACAGTTGATTTTACAAGCATGATTCTCTCTATGAGAGAAAAGCTGACTAAACCGTTATTAATCGTGACGGTAGTGAGTATCGTGGCTGCCATTTTCCTCGGCTGGGGATTTTGGCTGGTTGCGGCGGTGGTATTACTTTTTGTAGTTTTTATCAACGGTATGTACGTGGTTATGCCCGGACATGCCGGATATAAGATTACATTAGGTAAAATGAAAAATCATAGTTATCCGGCTGGTTTTGGCTGGATGATTCCATTTATCGCCTCCATGTCGGAGGTGGATATCACCCGCCAAACTTTTAGGGCGACAAATGCCATGAAGAACAGAGAAAGACGGGATATTTCCCTGACCTATGTTCTTACATGGAATTTGAATCCCAACAACGTTCATACTCTCCACGCAACAATGGGAGAGAATGAGTATGTTGGAAAAGCCTTATGTCCGCAGCTAGATGCGGCCTTCACCGAAATCGTGGCGAACAAAACCTATGAGGATATTAACGGCAAATTAGCCGAATTATCCGCAGAGGTAAAAGAAAACTTTGAGCCAAGATATGACCATTCTCTGTTCCAGAACGTTGAGCTTAACATCATTGAAGTTAAGTTTGACAAGGATTACGAGAACGCAGTCAGCGAAATGGCCAAAGTTGAGATGCAGCGTAAGATTGTGGAGGAGAAAGCTGAACAGCTGAAAATCTCTACAAATGCAAAGGCTGAGGCCACAAAGATTGCAGCGGCAGGTGAGGCTGAAGCTATGAGATTGAAGGCTGCAGCTGAGGCTGAAGCAATGAAACTTAAGGGGGCTTCTGAAAATGAAGTTCGGGAGCGTTTAGGAGAAATCCTGAAATCGCATCCGGAACTCATCAAAGAAGTTCTTGCCAAGAACTTCCCGAAGGTTTACGGCGGTGGCGCAACCCCGCTCATCAACCTCGACGAACTTCTCGGCGAGAAGAAGTAATCTCCCCGTCCCTGTTAGGAAGGTTCCCTGTGCATTGGCACAGAGAACCTTTTTTTGTGCGACTTCTTTCCCTCTCTTCCCTTTTCCTATACATAAAAAAAAATTCCGCTCCTTTTCAGAAACGGAATTTTCATCACTCTTTTGCCTTTGCGGCCTATTGCTCTGCTTTGCGCAATACGTCTATCGCTCTTTGCAACTGAACTTCTTCCACCGCATACAACGGTAATCCATTCAATACCAATGTCGGAACACTGCGCATACCAATCTTGTCAGCGGTTTCCTTGAAACTTGCTAACAATTTTTTGGTTTCTTCCGATGCATAGTCTTTCTTAAATTGCTCCATATTCAAATTCATATTGCGAGCCAACTTGTCAATAGCCGGTTCGTTAACAACTCTTTCTTCCATCAAGGCTCTGTACATTTCTAAGAATTTACCCTGCTTTTGTGCGGCTACAGCTGCCTTAGCTGCCAACTCAGAATTTGGTGATAGGAAAGATACTGGTTTGAACACAACTTTTACATCTTTGTTCTTTTTGATGATGTTCTCAATTTTTGGAGCCATTAAGCGGCAATATCCGCATGAAAAATCAAAGAACTCTACCAAAACATATTTTCCGTTCGGATTTCCGGCGTATAAATCTGCTTTGTTGATTTCATCGGCGTATTTTTCATACTTCTCAGCTTGTTCCAACAATTTTTGTTGTTCTTCTTGCTGTTGATAGATTTGTAATGCTCCGACAACAATCGGAGGATTATCCATCAATATTTCGGCAACTCTTTTTTCTAACGGTGTTAATTCTTTTTCTGCTTCAGCCTTTTTTGCGTTGGCGTCTTTGTGAAATGCCGCTACCGCATCATACGCGATTTTCGGATTTTTCTTCAATACACTCACAACCGCTTTGGCTAATTCTTCATCCGAAATATTATCCAAATTTTGCGCTGCCATTGTGTTTGCACTAAATGCCAACATAACGGCTAGGGCTGTGGCTGATAACAATTTTGATTTTCTCATTTTGTCCTCTCTTCTGCTCTTTATTTACAGGTTTCTTGGTTAAACTCACATTTGCCGAACTCGTTGCCGACCTTATCTTTGTAACGGATACGCATATTTATCCCCTCATTGATAAACATCGGTTTGATTTTCGGACACATCTCTTGATAAGCCTTTCCGCAGGCGTCGCGCTCTATACTTTTGGTTAAAGCGGCTTTCGCGGCGGCGGTTTCTTTGCTGGTATCTATATCCGCTTCGTATATGTATGAAATAACTTTGTCTTTATATTCTATATCGGTCCAGGTGGTTACTGCATCTATCTTTTTCGGCAAGGTCTTTTTTATCGTTTCAAGCATCAGGCCGATTTGCTTTTCTCTTTCAACGGCTTCGGCGGCGGCTTTTTCGGCATTTGCTTTCGCTTCCGCCGCGGCTTTTAGTTTTTCTTCCTCTGCCTTTTGTTTTGCGGCTTTCTCTTCTGGTGTTTCATTGATTTCAGCCAGCAAATTTTTCAAACTTTCATCTTCAGATACAGTTAAGTCTAACTCATCGGTCGTGGGAGCCGGCGGCGTTTCAACTTCGCTTGTTTCCGCAGCTTTGGTATCACTCAAAATTTCCGGCGATAAAATATCGGCTTCCGGCATAACATCTTCTTTGGTTAAGCCTTTTTCTTCCGCCTTTACTTCTCCCATTCCCCAATCTTCGTCCAAGCTCAAATCTTCATCTAACTCTATATCGTAATCTGCCATCTCTTGCAATGTCTTATTCACATCACTTAATGACTTCATTTCATCTTTTACTTTTTTATCCTCTTTGGAAACGGTTGATGCGGCTTTTGATGTATCGTCTTTATCTATCTTTTTACCACCAAAACCTTCCGCCTCTATTATATTGGCGCGGAAACTTTCAAATTGATAATTCAAATATTCATCCAACGTGATTTTGTTATCTTTGTTGGTATCCATCTTCTTAAATTCATTAACAAAAATTTCTTCTGTTGCTTTAAGCTGTTGGGACGCACTTAATGCCCATGCACTACCAACTGTTGTTGCCAGCATTGACGCCGAAAATAATAACAGATATTTTTTCATCGGATTTCACCTTACAAAATTAATCTTTGTAAGTGATATTCGCACCGATTGTCTTAAATTTTCTTTAACGGGCGGAAATTATTTGCACCATCATAGAATGTTATCGAACTTGCCAGTCTTTGATACGCCGATATATATTGCTTAAACCTTGAGGCTCGCTCCAATATCAGACTTTCCGGAACATAACGATTGATTTTCTTGGCGCGCTCCTCGGCTCTTTGTATCGCTAAAGATGTGTTGCAGACAATGAAATCTACCGCCGTACGATACCCTTTTTTATGAATATTCTTAAACAATTCCAGATGCGCAGGATTGGTGCCGCTGTGTTCAAACATTATATTCAACTTCATATTCATCGCGCGGCGCAACAGCTCATATCCGATAATGCGCGCCGGCATCTCATATTTCTCAAAAGCCTCAACCTGACCAAATTGCGCTAACTCCTTCTGATACGACGGCAGTGATGTCATTATTTTATCAAAACTCAAAAACAAAAAATTCGGCGGTAAATGCGTGGCGCAATATGTGCTCTTTCCGGCTCCGGGGATACCAGATATTTGACGTAATTCCGGATTTGCCACAGATTTAAGTCCTTGCAGGCTTTCGGCGATTATCGCTTCGGTTTCTTTGCTCTTTATCGCCTTATAATCCGTGTTTATCAGCAGATTTATTGATGGCATCAACGTTTTTAGCATCTTATTACCTATTACTATATTGCCCAAGCCTCTGCCGGATTTAATTCTTCCAACAGCGCAAATGTTTCACTGGCTATCATTAACTCTTCATTTGCAGGTATAACAAAAACTTTTACTTGGCTTGTCGACGCGCTTATATCTGTCGGCGCAGGGTGTTGGTTATTCTTTTCCTTATCTAGCTCCAAACCTAAATAGCTAAGTCTTTGACACAACTTCTCTCTTATCAACGATGCATTCTCTCCTATTCCCGCCGTGAAAATCAACGCATCTATCCCCCCCAATACTGCCACATACGCCCCGATTTTTTTCAGCAAACCGTATACAAACGAATCTATGGCCAGCTGACATTGTTCGTCGCCCTTTTCAGCATTTTCGATGATATCACGCATATCCGAATGACCACCCGATAATCCATACAAACCGCTCTGTTTATTCAGCATCAAGTTTACTTCATCAGCAGTTTTGCCTTGTGTCTTCATGATATGCAACGGAATATACGGATCCATATCGCCGGAACGTGTCGCCATCATTACTCCCGCAAACGGCGTATAACCCATCGTCGTATCCACACTCTTGCCGTCTTTTATTGCTGTCACCGAAGCCCCTCCACCTAAGTGACAACAAATAAACTTACCTTTTTTACCTATCAACTCCGCTGCTTTTTGCGCTGCGTAATTGTGCGATGTGCCATGAAATCCATAACGGCGTATACGGTCTTTTTCATAATATTCTTTGGGTATGGCATAAGTAAACGCCGATTTATCCATACTTTGATGATACGCACTGTCAAAAGTCGCAACCTGTATTACGCCGGGGAGTAACTCCGTCATGGCTTCCACACCGTGCACAAATGCAGGTCCATGTAACGGCAACAGCGGTAATGTGTCATAAATCTTTGCCATCACATCTTCATCTATTATAACCGAACGATCGAAATATTCTCCGCCATGCCCCATCCGGTGTCCCACCGCTGATAATTCCGACGTATTCTTCAGATATTTATGAGATAAATAATCCAATATCGTTTTTATTGCTTCTTTATGGTCGGCAACGGTACATTCACAAGCTATCTCATGCATATTGTCCGGCTTTACCACCAACTTTGAACCTTGTAATCCGATACGGTCAACCATGCCTTTCGTCAATACTTCATGCTCGCCCTTATCCATCTTAAACAGTTGAAACTTTACGGTTGTCGAACCGGAATTCAATACCAATATTTTTTCCATGTGTTTCTCTTTCGGCTGTTCACAATGTTGCTTAATTAGCACAAAAAAACTTTTTTGGCAATAAAAAATATCTTCACTTGGGGGAAACTTCGGTTTTTATCATTGAATTTATGCTTTTTTTCGTTATAATCCTCTTGTTTTCGATAAATCCCCTTCTTCTTTTCATTGTTTTTTTAGGATTGAAAATGAAAGACGCCAGTAGAATTCAAGCCATTATTGAAACGTTGGATCTTATTTTGGACGATAAATTTCCTGCCGATAATATTCTGGATAAATATTTTAAAGAACGTCGTTATATCGGTTCGAAAGACAGACGCTTTATCGCTGATAACGTATGGAAAATTATTCGGCACAGATTGCATCTCTCCGAGGCACTCGGCGGAATTGTTTCCGCTCGCCTCTTTACGGCTCTTAATTTTATTGATGAAGATTTAGACTTATTGTTTAACGGCGAAGAATACGCACCTCTCCCACTCAATAAAGATGAACGTACTTTGCTTGATAAAGCGCAATATTTTGAAGATTTTTCCGAATGTGCTTGTTTCGAATGTCCGCGTTGGCTGTTTGATAAAATTAATAATCCGCAACTGATTGACGCGCTTAACGCTATCGCTCCGGTTGATGTTCGCGCTAATCTCGTTAATCGTGAACACGCCAAAGAACGCTTGAAAAAAGAGGGATTGTTCTTTTCTTTTACACCGCTCTCTCCTATCGGATTACGCTCTCATGACCGCGTCAACCTTAATAATTGTATGACATACCAAGATGGCGAAATTGAAGTTATGGATGAAGCATCGCAACTTATCTCTCTGCTATGTCGAGTTAAACCTTTTCATAAAACAATCGACTATTGTGCCGGCGCAGGCGGAAAATCTTTGGCTATCGGGGCAATACTTCAAAATGAGGGACTTATTTGGGCTCACGATATCAGCCAAGAACGATTATCTCGTATCAAAAAAAGAGCTGAGCGTCTTGATATTCTTAATATTAAAACTATCCAAAATGTGCAAGATAACGATTATTCTCGCTTTATTATTGACGCGCCTTGCTCCGGTTCCGGAACTTGGCGACGCACTCCTGACGCAAAGTATCGTTTATCTCCGCATAGACTCTCCGAACTTTGCCAAACTCAAGCTGAAATTTTAGATTTCGGCGCGGCGCATACCGCTCCCAACGGACGACTTATTTATATTACTTGCTCCGTTTTAGCTGATGAAAATGAAAAACAAATTGATAATTTCTTGAAAAAACATTCGGATTTTCAACCGGTCAACCATCGTGATTTATGGATGGATACTCTTGATTTATCCGTCTTTCCGTTTGATTGCGATAAATGGCTCAAATTTTCTCCGCTTCGCACTCAAACCGATGGTTTCTTCTTTTGTGCTTTGCAAAAAAATTCTTAATCAATTAGACTGTGCTTAAATCTTTTTTATGACTTGATTTTTTCCTTGCTTTCTTATACTCTGGAGAAAATTTGAAATATTGGTCGGATATTGCTCCTTTTCTTTAAAAACATACACGAAAAAAGGAAATAATAACAGTTATGATTTTATACTTGATGAGACATGGGCAAACAGATTGGAATGCTTCAGGTAAACTGCAAGGCAAAACCGATACTGCGCTTAATGAAATCGGTGTTTCTCAAGTTTATAACGCTTCCGTGAAACTGCGCGGGGAACAAATTGAAACTATCTATGCCAGTGACCTTAAACGCGCAAAAAAAAGCGCCGATATCGCCAGTAATGTCCTTGACTTGCCTGTTCATTATACTAAACGCTTGAGAGAAATGTGCTTCGGTAAAGCCGAAGGTATGAAAAAAAATGATATTCAAGCTGTCTTCCCTTTTATCTATCAGGCTTTTAATGATATTAAAAATCCTGAACGCTATGCTATTTGTTATCCTGACGGCGAATCTATCGGTGATGTCCAACAGCGCTTTATGAAACTCGTTAATAAATTGTTTGAGGAAGGACGAGAACGCGTTTTGTTGGTTACTCACGGTATGCTTATCCGTATTTTTACCGAAACTTGCCTGAAGAAAACTATCCGACTCGAAAATGGTTCCGTGTTGCGTGTGGTTTTTGATGAAAAATCCAAGAAATTTAAATCGCCTAAAATCCTTTTCTGAATCTTATAGGCCTTACTTAAATCTTTTCCCCCTCAAAAGAACGAAAAATCTGTGGTTTAAATCTATTGTCCTCTTGTAAATCCTATCTCTCTGAATATTATATAACTGATTTGTAATTTTTTTGTGAGGATAATATGGTTAGTAAAAAAACTGCTGCTTCTAGTGCTTCCGATATTAAATCGGATAGTCCCGTTACAGAACCTAAGAAAAAAACTTCGTCTTCTAAATCTAAAACCGCTGCGCCTAAAAGCACTACAAAAAAAGATGTTGCCAAAAAGGTTGTTCCCGAAACTCATAATGTTGATGTTGTCGGTGAGGTGTTAAACGTAAAATCTCGTAATGACGCTAAAAAATCCTCACATGCCTCAAAAACTGTTGAAGTTAAAGCCGAAACTCCGGCTATTGTCGAAAAAAGCTCTAAAACTGTTTTAACTAATGCTAAACGCTCTTCCGTTAAGGAAAATGCTAAAATTGCCGAGGCTAAAAAATTTGCAGAAATGAAAGAACATCTTGCCGATGTCGATGCCATTAATGAAACTTGCGGACAAGATTGTTGCGGCGGGGCTTGGTGCGCTTGGATTCATGCTTATAAAAATATTTTTAACTTCAAAGGCAGATCTTCGCGGTTTGAATTTTGGAGCTTTATGTTGATTAATATCTTTGCGTTGCTTTTAGTCAGCTTTGGAATTGAATTACTCTCTCCTTCTACGGTTGCTCTTGTCTTGACCGTTTTAATTTATCTTGTTGAAATTGTCGTTTATTTATCTCTATTCGTAAGACGTTTACATGATGCAGGTTATAGCGCGTGGAAAGGCTTTTTTAGACCCCTACTCATTTCTTGGGTTTTAACCGGTGTTGTTTCTTTTTATGGTATTATGTATCCGCAAAGTCATCCGGAAAATGTGAAAACCTTTATCTCTATAGCCTCTCTTGCTGTCGTTCTTTTGCTTGTTTATGGATACTACGGTATCAAAACTTTTATTGCAGCCGGTTTCTTTGAAGAAGAACGCAACGCAAACGTATATGGCGCGGCTTCCTTTATTGATGATGCTCACAAAATGAAAAGTTTGAGATATGCGGCTATTTATCTTTTAATCATTATTCTCGGATATCTCATCTCTCTGTCTTCTATTTTTTATAGTGCATTGGAGGCGCTCTATTCTTATTAGCAGAAATGACTGGCTTACTTTGAGGAAACAAGTCCAAACTTGTTTCCTCTTTTTGATGGTTTAAAACTAAACTATATTTATCAAAATTTTGTTATCTTTTATGGGGAAAATATGCTCAAAATTTTGTTAATTACAAACGATACTTATGGAGATGGGGAAGATTCTTTTTTGTTACAATGGCTACAACGTGACTTTCTTGTTAATCTTTATGATATCAGCCAACCTTTGCCGCTCAATTTAACTTCCTTTGATTTATTCTTATTCCGAAATGCTTGGCCGGGGCGTATCTATTATCGAAAAATCCAAAAAATTGTTCAAATCGCTTCCGAAAATAACATCATTATCTATAATTCTCTTGAACAGAAATCTCTACAATTTCCACAAAAAGAATATTTGTATTACCTTTGTGAGCTTTGTCCTTATGTCATTCCTACTTATAAAAATTTAGCTGATTTTCCCGAAAACGTCCCTATCCTTATTAAACCAAAAAACGGAGGTTCTTCCTATGGTGTTCAGATTTTTTCAAACAAACAACTCATTCCTCAAAATCTAAAATTAGATAACTACATTCTTCAAGAATTTTTAGAACTTAAAAAAGAAGTCAGCTTTTACTTTATTGATAAGAAATTTATTTATGCTTTGCAAACAAAACAAGCCGGTATGAATTATCGTTGGGATTTGCAAGAATTTACGCCCACCGATGTTATGCTTAATCTTGCTCAATACTTTGTCAACTGGAACGATATGAAATACGGAATTGACCGAATCGATTTTGGACTAACTTATGACGATAAACTTCTCTTGATGGAAATTGAAAGTGACAGAAGTTATCTCAGCCTAGAAGAACTTTCTTCGCAAACGCTTACTCGCTTTCTTGATGAGTTCAAAAAATCTTTGCTTCTGGCTTACTCGCACTCTCGCCTAATTATTTAAATTCTTTTATCCCTCTTCGTCTTAGAATTGAGCCTCAACTCTTTTTATATATACTCTGCATTAAGCGCTTGTAAAATAACATCTACCATTAGAGCTGCCTTTTCGGGCACATTTTGCCAAAAATTGTTATATTCTTCTTCTTGATTGGGTTTACCCACAACATCACTGATTATGCGCAAAGAAATATATGGACGACGCTCATTTAAAAATGCGGTTTGCGCAATAGCGGCACTTTCCATATCAACAGCCAGAGCTTCCGGAAATTCTTTCTTTATTTCTTTTAATCGTTTCGCGTCGGTCAAAAATTTATCACCACTCACTGTTAAACCCACTTTTAAATAGCCTTCCGGTATGCCTTCGACAATCTTTTCGATAATATTCGGGCGCGTTGCAAAATACAAAGGCATTCCTTGTACCTGTCCCTTTGCATTCGGCTCGCCGCACCATACATCATGGTAGCATACCTTTTCGGCAAGAACGATATCTCCTTGTTGCAAACTTTCATCAATTCCTCCGGCAAGTCCCGTTGTCATTAACATATCTGCTCCCGCATCACAGGCTTTTTGCGCCGCCAGAGCTGCATTAACTTTGCCGATACCGCTTTTTATCAGCAATATCTTTTTACCATGTGCTTTGGCTTGCGGAATATCTCCGTCTTCGGAAAAATCATATAGTTTGCGGACAGTTTCATATTCACTATCCATCGCGGTTATTATCGCTAGGGTGGTCATCTTTATTCCTCTTAATTATATTTACGAACGATACCGTATAAAATTCCCTGTATCTTCAAGCGGTCTGCCGTTAATTTTATCGGGCTGTAATCTTTATTGCACGGCAAGAGCCACACTTCATTACCTCCCTTTTTATCCAAAACTTTTAACGTCGCTTCCTCATTATCGACCAAGGCCACCACTATTTGACCGTTTTCGGCTCTATCCGCTCTTCTGATAATCGCCGTATCGCCGTCAAATATCCCCGCCTCTATCATCGACTCTCCTTCAATCGTCAGCGCATATAACTCTGATTTGGTCGAAAAACTTTTCGGTATATATATGTATTCAGACGGATTGGCTATTGCTTCTATCGGTGTTCCCGCAGCAATCTTTCCATACAAAGGTATCATCAAGGAAAATTCAGCCTCACCGTTATCATTTGCAAAATGCTCCTGTTCTTCAAGCTCTTCTGCCTCGTCAAAATGTGCCTCTATTTGCGGCACTTTCAATACTTCCAAAGCGCGGGCTTTATGCGCTAATTTACGAATAAATCCTCTTTCTTCCAAGGCGTTTATCAATGCGTGTATGCCTGATTTTGATTTTAACCCGACTGCGTTTTTCATTTCTTCAAATGATGGTGAATGCCCGGTTTCTTTAATGAAATTATCTATATAAACCAGTAACTTATGTTGTTTCGGCGTTAACATATTCCCTCCGTCTGCTCTTAATTTTGTTCTACTTTAGTTCTTTTTATTTCACTTGTCAAGCGCTTTTTTTTTATACTTAATTCTCACCTCTTTGACAAGAACGCAGACGCCCTAAGTATTCTTGCTTGCTTAAACCGTACCCCTCTCTTATCAATCCTTTGTCCGTCAAATTTTCTTCCAATAAGCGACGACGCATTTCTAGAACATTATAACTTATCTGTTTATCGGTTTTCTTCGGATGCTCATACCCGTATGTCTTATGCTGTATCGCTCTTAATATCTTTAATACCGTTGCTACCTTAATATCCGTTCCCGCTAACTCATTCGCTACGTTCGGATAGGAATATACCAAACTTAACGGTAATATCTTTTTGTACGCTTCCGGATACTTTCCCCACCCGATGTCAAAACGCGGCTCGCCTTTTGTGCGATACGGATGTGCCGTGCAGTTGCCGATAATAATATCTGAGGCGATACCGTTCAGATTATCATACGAAAAATAACGCTCATACTCGCTTTGACTGGGCTTGTAGCTTGGCATTATAAAATTAACTCCCGTACACTTTCCCGTTTTTTCCATTTGCGCAAAGCTCCATGCGAATTCCGTTGCTATGCGTGTTTGATATACCGGATATCCAAACATCACCAATCTTACTTCTTTGTCGCCCCATATCTTATTCTTGATTGCGGCTAATCTTTCTATATTGTCTTCCGTCGAAATGTCATACGCCTCACTTATACACTCATCCACTATTTCATGCGACACGCCCATCGCCTTAAAATAGCGGCGATACAGCTCCTGCTCGGAGCCGACATTGTACTCTAATCTCGAATCGCTGAAATCGGAATTACCTTGATTGTCTTTTAATCCCAGAAAAATCAACTTTACCGCTCTATCGGTGCGGCGAAAATGCTTAAACCATGCATACACCGCAGGACTGGCGGCGCCGGGATGACCAGAAAATACAACAAACGCGTCCGTGTCTTCCGGCAATCGGCTATAATCGCATCCGATGATTTCTCGATTGTATCCCTCAAATCTTATTACCTCACCGGCTTTTATGCGACCTTGCTCTTCGGCTCTTAATATGGTTTTCTTTTCTGACGGCAATAATAAAAACTCCGGTATCGGTTCTTTAATCTCTCTCGCGTTTTTCGCTTTTTCTATCGCTTCTTTTAGCGTTAAATCTTTCTTGCTTGCTAATTCACTTGCATAGCGTACATAACTTACAAACGTGATAAACTCCTCTTTATAATGACCGCGGCGACACCATGCCCGAGCATAATCTCGATATTCGACTTCTCGTTGTTCGCAGACTGCTTGCACTATTTGTTCATATACACTTATACGACGCGTCATCCCTTACCTCTTTTATTTTATTGTTCGGATTTTACTAAATGTTCGTAAATTTTTCGTATATTTTAGTATATTATTAACTTTTATCCGGCTAAACATCTGTATAGTTGGTGAGGTGTTTTATGAGTATCTTTAAATACAAAGCTTTTAAATCCGGTGATAAAGTCAGTAAACTTATTGTTTTTTTGCATGGATATAACAGTTGTATTGAAGATGTTGAACCTTTTGCAGAATCTTTGGCTAAAGATGTCGAAGGGGCGTTGGTTGTTGTTCCTGAAGCCGATATGCAAAGCGAACGTAATCCCTCTAAGAAACAATGGTATGCTCTGGTTGATGTCGATCCCGACAGAAAGAGAAGAAAACCTGAAACACCTACGGCGGAAATTGTGGAAATTTATAATAAAACAGGATTGAGAATCAGTCAGGCGGCTAAGAAAATAAATACTTTTATCACTTCTTTGCAACATGAACTTAAAGTTAAAAATAAAGATACTTTTGTTATGGGTTTTTCACAAGGCGCCATGCTTTCAATGTATGTCGGTTTGACGCGTAAATATGAACTCGGCGGGGTTTTTCCGTTTGCCGGTATTATTTGTGGCAAGGATATGCTTGAAAAAGAACTTTCTTCACGTCCCGAAATTTATTTGTTCCATGGAACAAGTGATTTGTCCGTACAGTATAAAACTCTCGATTTTACAAAAGATTGGTTGGAGAAACATAATATTGATTGGGAAGCTATTGAATATGACGGTATTGAACATCGCCTTATTGACGATGAGATGAAAGATGCCGCTTCCATCATCAATCGGCGTTATATCTAGTCTTTTCTTATGCGGTTTTATTTAGCCACTCTATGATTTCGTGTAATCTTCGTGCCGATGCGGCGGAACTTAATTTTTCGGCAGTTATCTTTTGTGCATTTATTACTTTACTTCGCATTATCTCAGGATGATTGAGGTAATAGTTCACTTGTTTCGGAAAATCTTCCAATTGCTCATAAATGATAATATTATCGCCATATATTTCTTTTGCCGCTGAATTCGGTGAACTTATTACTAACCCTCCCGAAGCCGTAGCTTCTAATATTTCCGTATTGATTATTTTGCTCTCGGTACTGACGGCTTCATTATATACGGCTATAATTTGCGCTTTTGATAAAAATTCCCGTCTTTCGGCTTCATCCCCGTCCTTATCCGGCAAAATATTTTCGTTGTTTTCCCAAAAGCGACCGAGAAATTTTACATTCGGTTCTTGGCGCAATTTTTCCGCTAACGGCGATGGCTTATTGTTATCACCGTAATACACTAGCGGATATTCCTTATAGCCGGATTTAAAATTGTTCTGATTAATATAAAAATCTGCCAAATTTACCCCTAAAATAAATTTGGCGCTTTGAATATTTGAACGGCTGTAGTGTTCATATAAATCTTGATACGGTGTCAAAACAATCAGGCGCGTTTGTATTTCTTGCCAATTCAGTGGATAGTAGTCCTCATTATAAATAAAATTATATTTTGCTTGAGATTTATTGATTTCTTTTATATATTCGGGTGCTTTGAACCATATGCCTATATCTTCTTGGCGCGGCATATTCGAAGAATTTAATTTGACTTCATATCCCAGTCCTCTCAATTCTTTTATAAAACCAAGCTCGCGGCTGTTCGGATGGAGGGATTTCGTATATATATATATCGTTTCTTTCCCGATTGACAAAAACGGCAGGACGCATAGCGTCACTGCCGCAACTACTACCAATATACATAAAACAAATTTATGTGCTATCGGCAACTTCATCTCTAGAGTTTCTTTTCGTTAATTAAAAACTCTACCAATCCGTTCATACGTTGAACAAATAAATCAACGTTATATTCCGAAACGGCTATTTTATATGCTTTTTCGGCTTTTTCCGCACGGGCTGCTTCATCGTTGATGTATTGATTATACAGCGCTTTTAATTCTTCGGCATTCTTATACATCGGAATTGCATCACCAAATACGGCTTCAATCTCTTTGTTATATGGTGCCAACATAAATCCTTTACTTGCCGCTATGTCATACACGCGCGACGGAATAATTCCCAACTCGGACTCATGTTCCGTAACATTGACTAAGTTAATTTTCGCCGATGAGAAATATGCGCCTAAATCATTATCATGGATATATTCTCCCTTGATGAAATTGTCGTCTATATTACCAACCCAGAAACGTCCATATATTTCCAAAGGCAAGTTCGCTTCAACCGCTGCCGATATTGCAGGACTTGAGCGATCATTATCGCCAACATACAATAAATCTCTTTCCAACTCTTTTTTCGGTGCAGGATAAAATACGGACGGATCCGTAAATTCAGGAACATACGCTACCGCAAAACCTGCTCCCAATAGATAATTATAGAAATCCGGTGATGATGTTGCTACTCCGTCAAAAACTTTAATTTCATCTTCAAACAGAGAATCATAATCTCTCACATATATAATATTTACACCTTTCTGATTCGTTTTTACTTCATTAAACGGCCCATATCCCCGCAGGTATAAATTTACGCCGGCATCTTTGCTGGTATCCGCATATAAGTTATCTTCCGTCGTCGTAACAACATTGTATCCTACTCGGGAAAATGCTTTTTCCATCGCGCTGTTTATATCTGCTCTGTTCATCGTCCGATATTGGCGCAATTCTCCTACTCTTAGCGCTAACTTGTTTAAATCTGCTTTCGTCGCTCCGCCTTTCATGACTATTAAACCGACTATTAATGCCAGTAAAATAACCGTTAATACGGAGAGTATTATCTTCATCGTCTTATCACTCATAATTATCTCCCTACGTTATTTATCAAGCAATCACCTGTTTATACAGACTACTCTGCTTGGCTTTTATTTTAAACATCTCTCTTTTTCTCTCAAGTTAAAACTTCTTCTTTACACAGCTTTTAATATTTGACTTTTCTCTTCTTCCTCCCTACATATAACTTGTTTGAAATTTATTCTGAAAAGGACTATGCTTATGAAATATATTTGTACTGTCTGCGGACAAGTTATCGAAAGCGATACTATGCCTGATGTTTGTCCGGTTTGCGGCGCTAAAACTTTTAAATTAATCGATGAACAAAATAAAGCCTATGCCGATGAACATAGAATCGGAGTGGCTAAAGGTTTGGATGAGCGGGTTGTCGCTGGACTTCGCGAACATTTTAACGGAGAATGTTGCGAAGTCGGTATGTACTTGGCGATGAGCCGACAAGCTGACCGTGAAGGTTTTCCCGAAATCGCTGAAGCGTTCAAACGTTATGCTTTAGATGAAGCTGATCACGCCGCGCGTATTGCCGAAATGCTCGGTGAAGTGGTTACTGATTCTACTGAAAAAAATGTTGAAATGCGCGCTGCCGCTGAATTCGGTGCTTGCGACGGAAAAAAGAAAATCGCTTCTTTAGCTAAAGAACTCGGTTACGATGCCGTTCATGACAGTATTCACGAAATGGCTAAAGACGAAGCTCGACATGGTAGAGGTTTTGACGGTTTATTGAAACGTTATTTCAATAAATAATTATATATGAAATTACAGCACCTCTCCTCTCAGAGAGGTGCTCTTTTGTACCGCCTACCAGCGATTTAATGCACAATTTATGCGGATTGATACATATATTCCTCCATTGCGATGTTCTTTACTGCAAACGTTTTCATCGCAACAATACAAAGGCAAACGCATATATCCGCTTTCCAACTGTAAGCCTATTCGTCGGTTAAACCTGTATTCGCCGCGAATACTTATACCGTATGTAAAATCCGAACGATGTTGCTTGCAGACTTTAGCTCCGGCTTTTGAATAATACGTTTGATAAAGTGCCCCGAATTTGCCCAATACTCCTAATTGCCAATTTTCAATTTGCAAGAAATTATAGCCGATATTTCCTGTCGTTATCGGCATCCAGTTTCTGCTTCCCGCTTTATACGGCAACATTCTTGAACCTGAAATCTCCGCTTCACACAAAAAAACGCGATATTGATATCCGATTGCAATTGAGGCATATGGCTCGTAGGCTTTATCAACAACCATTCCGCCTCCGCCTAACAATAAATATCCGAATTGTTTGGAGTAGTACGGTAATTCTCGTTGCTTGACTACAGGATATCTTTCCGCTCTTGTTTCCGCCTGCGCTACTTGTACAAACAGACTTTGTATCAACATCACTATGAGGACTTGATACTTCATAATACTTCTTGTCTTCATCGCTTATTATTTTTCGTTAAACAATTAATCGCGCTTATTGACATCTTCTCTAATAATAAAGACGGCATAACCTTATGTTTACACCGCCTTGCATATAACTTTTTTTATTAGACGTCAATGATTACTTATTCCTTTTTAGTTTGTTTCGGCTCCGGACGAAAACTCTTGGCATAACGGTTAAAATCTTTAACTTGCTGATTTCCCCAACCCATTATATATTGATCGCCCATCACAATAAACGGAGTTCCTAAATTTTGTTGCGATACCTTAAATTTTCGCGCATAACCCAACATATACCCCATATTGTTGCCTTCTCTGATGTTCATCTCTTTTATGTCATAACCCTTATAGTATCTTTGCAGATATTCGCGCGCGTGCTCGCAATGAACACACCCAGGTTGCGAAAATACATAAATTCGGTTCGTGTTGCTCTCACTTTTGCAACCACTTAATATAAAACTTACTGCCATCAGTATGCTCGCTAATACTTTTTTCATTTTTTCCTCTTTGGTTCTCTCTTTGTTGTATTGGTTTGTATTCTATATTTTAATCTCTTAAAAATCATTAAATGAATCTTACTTTTCTCACTATATTCTTGACATAACTTTTTTTTAGGTGTTAAATTTCTTCGCTTTTTAAAACAATTTTATTAAAAGGATATTTGGTTATGGCTCTGAAAAATATTAGAGAGAACAGCTATCCGGATTGGTATCAGAATGTGATAGCTGCTGCTGATATGGCCGAAGTTTCCTCTTCTCCGGGGTGTATGGTTATTAAACCTTGGGGGTACGGAATTTGGGAACGTATTCAGCGTTTATTAGATGAAAAGATTAAGGATACTAATCATGAAAATTGCTATTTCCCGCTTTTCATCCCTTTAAGCTATTTCCAAAAAGAAGCCGAACATGTTGAAGGTTTTGCTAAAGAAATGGCTATCGTTACTCATTCTCGCTTAAGCATGGAAGATGGTAAACTCGTCCCGGCGAGCCCGCTTGAAGAACCTCTCATCGTTCGACCTACTTCAGAGACCATTATTGCCGATTCATTCTCTAAATGGGTGCATTCTTATCGCGATTTGCCGATCTTAATCAACCAATGGGCTAATGTCGTTCGCTGGGAAATGAGACCTCGACTTTTCTTGCGTACTCGTGAATTCTTGTGGCAAGAAGGACACACCGCTCACTCTACTTTCCAGGAAGCCGAACAAGAGGCCGAAACAATGCTTAAAGTTTATGAAGACTTGTGCGTCAATGATATGGCTATGCCCGTTATTAAAGGTAAAAAACCAGAATATGATAAATTCCCAGGTGCTGTTACAACCTATTGTATTGAAGCCATGATGCAAGACGGACGTTCACTTCAGGCCGGTACTTCTCACTTCTTGGGACAGAATTTTGCTAAATCCGCAAATATCACTTTCATTAACTCTAATAATGAACAGGAATTTGCTTATACCACTTCTTGGGGCGTTTCTACCCGTCTTATCGGTGGTCTAATCATGACACACGCCGATGATGAAGGTATGTGCGTTCCGCCGAAATTGGCTCCGTATCAGGTCGTTATTATCCCTATTCTTAAAGATAAAAACAAAACCGACGAAATTAACGCTTATGCCGAAAAGATTAAAAACGCTATTAAAGATAAATTTTTTGGTGGCGAAAAAATTCGCGTTAAACTTGATAATCGCCCGAAAGAAGCTGTCGATAAAATGTGGGAATGGACACGAAAAGGGGCTCCGCTTATCGTGGAAGTCGGTGCTAAAGACTTGGAAAAGAACGCCGTTATGTTCCGCAATCGTATCAATATCAGCGGCAGTGATTGGAAGAATTTTGAAGATATTGATGCTTTCATTGCTTCAATCTCCGATAAATTACAAAATATCCAAAATACAATGCTCGAACGCGCTCAAGAACGTTTGACCCACAATGTGGTTACTGACATCAAAACAGCTAAAGATTTTGAGGCTTATTTCGCTAATCAAAATGCTTATTTGGATAACAGCGGTAAAGCTCCCAAAGTTGCTTTTGTTCGCGGTAAATGGTCCGGTGACGAGGCTACTCTTGATAAATTGAAAGAAATGCGCTTGACCATTCGTTGTATCCCGTTTGACCAGAGCGGTACGGAAGGCGAATGTCTGCTTTCCGGAAAAGCCGGCGCTACACTTGATGTTATCTATGCGCGTTCTTATTAAATCGATGGCATTGATTTTTTATTAACATCCGACTTTGTTAACTCCTCTTGAGAATACTTTTCTTTAGAGGAGTTTCTTTTTTACACAAAAAAAAATGCGCTTTCCCTTGTATCTCAAGGAAAAACGCGCTTTTGATTATCTGGCGGCTAAAACCCCGTCAAGTTTGTCTATCAGATGGTTGCCGTCCAGTATCTTTGAAAAATGCTTAATTTCAAGCAAAGATAACCGATTGGACCAACTCAGAAATTGTTTCGGTTTTCTTATCACATATCTCTCGCGCATTCTTTGTCTGAATATGTGACGCTGTTTGTGAACGAAAGGACTTAACATCTGTGTTATAAACATCACTACCGAGATAAAACACACTGATACGATAATCGTTATTAATGTTTCCATGGCAAAATAATTTTATAATTGTAAAATATAGCGGGTGGATATTATGGTATTTTTATTTATATGTCAACAGCTATTTATGTCGATATTGATACTCCTAACGCCTATTTTTCAAATTATTTCTCTATGAAATACTCTAACCCATCTTCACGACATATGGACAAAAATAAATGTTGCAAGAATTTTGTTTTCATGTTATATGTTGCGTTGATATGCTATACATATGTTTCATTTTTAAATCTAATTTTTATGAACAAAAACAAATTCAGAGCTCAGAACGGTCAGACTGTTTCTCCTCGTAAAAAAAATCAAAAATCAAATGTTGTGAATAAACATGCTTCCCCTTACATCGTCTTGCAATGTTTGGCTGATATCTATCGATTAAATAAAAACTTGTTGTCTTTTGCTATTGCCGAAACTGCCGATGATGACGGTGGATACACTCCGACTCCTGTGATACTTATTGCTCATTGTGATAAGTATATTGATTTGCAAAGAGGGGCGCTTCTGCAAAATGCTTATGCCAGAAACTCTAAGCAGAATTTTTTTGCTGCGGTTGTTAAGTTTGAAGATGGGGATTTTGTATTCTCTGCTCCTCGTATTGAAGCAAAAGTGAATAAAAAAACTTTAATCTCTCATTATGGTACGGCTATTATCGGATAATCGACTGCTTTGATTAAAAAAAACACCGCTTTCCTTTCGGATTGCGGTGTTTTCTTTTGCCCTACCTACATTGATGACTAAAATCCTTGTATTGGATACGGACTGAATTTCACATACGTTGCATGATCATGCAGCCCCGTATAGTGATATATAGCCTCTTTTTGTATCCCCTCTAAGGCATAACCTGCTCGTAAAGCTACGTGTGCAGAATTGATATTATTCACATCGCAACATATTGTTATGCGGTGTATGCCTTCTTCAAAAAGTTCCTTTTCAACCGCATGTACCGCTTCGGTCATATAGCCTTTTTTCGTTTCTGACTTGCGAAGCCAGTACCCTAATTCGGCTGACTGATTCATGAATTGAATGCTATGGACACCAATACTGCCGAGTAATCTATTCTCATCTCTGCTGTAGATATCATAACACCATTCGTCATCGTCATCCCACTTCTTAAAGAACATATCCGTTGACTTTATCACATCTTTCAGTGACTGTGTCTTATCTACCCAAAACAAATATTCACGGATAAATTCCCTGCTTTCTTCAATCGCCTCCCACATTTCCGCATCATGCTCGTGTTGGCGCTTTAACAATAGCAGACGTTCGCTGACTATTGTCTCTTTTAACTTAAACTTTTCCATATAGCCTCCGTTTTTAATAATAGTTTATCTTTTTATTTTTTTTTGACAAGAAAAAATCCTCGTTCCGTTTAGTTCGAAATGAGGATTTTCCTTTGGAGTGTTTATACTTCTTCGGCATGCACTTCTTCTATGCGGGCATGACGACGAGCATAAAATTCTTGTTGGGCTTTGGAACGCAATCCATATTTCTCAAAGTACTTCTCTGCCATTTCAAAGTACTTGTTTACCAGATGTTGTTGCGAAATGTCTGATGTTAATTCATTTGATTGTATTCGCAGCTCTACCATCTTTTCCGTTCCTTTTTCCAACAGTCTTTCTTCCTGCTCCTTACTCATCTTGGCTTTTTGAATCAGATAGCGAACGGCAAAATTTTCTGTCGATTGACACATCAAAAAATTCAACATATCATCCGTCATTATGTCTCTGGCCGTATTATCTATATAGGCCTTAAACACTTCTATCCCTATTGTCTTTTTTGACTGTACCATCCCTTGTATATAGATATATTCAGGGATACGTTTGAAACGGCGTCTGGCATCAAAATATCCATTCGGCGACAGATAACTTTCGATAAATAATACATCATTTTTGGATACCATGGCTTTTTGCTGGTCCTCATTTAATATATTATTGCGCAGAATGCTTTGTAAAAAATTCATTGTTCGCATATCTTCGTCATCACAGAAATCTTCCAATATTGCCGTAATTTGATATGATGACAGTTGATTATACTTTGTATACTCCGTCAGGAGTGGGATCTTCTTCTCGCGAATTAAATAATCCACGACATCATCGGCTAAGCGGTGCTTTCGTACATAGCGCACAAATAGCCCAAACCCCATGAATTTAACTAGGAGTTTTTGGAAAAATTTATTTAGTTCCATAATATAAAAATTGTAAAGTTAGACATAAATATATAAAATTCTGTCATATAATAGCTTTTTTTATATATTTGTCAAGCATTTTCATCACGACTCCGTGTAATTTATTTTCTTTGTCGCTTTTATTAAAAAAATTCCGCTTAAACCTTGTGGCTTAAACGGAATTACTTTACTTAGAAAAAGACGACTTTTCCTTCTTTGAGCAAATTCATGCGTTTTTGTAATACGCGTTTTTGATTGGTTGACAACTTTGCCTTTTCGGCTTTTAGCAACCTTTCTCCTATCGCTTTTGTTTCCGGTGTCGCATAGTTGTCCAGATACTCTTTGAGCGTCAACAAAGCATTTGGTGTACAGAAGTTATGGATTTGCTGCTTTTTGCATATTGCCATAAAATCTTCACCGACACGACCATTGCCATAGCATGACGTACAAAAACTCGGTACATGATTTTGTTCCATCAACCAGCGCACAACATCATCCAAACTTCGATTATCCGAAATTTCAAATTGCGAACTGTCCGGCTCGGCTTCGTGGGTAGCATAACCTCCGACGCTTGTTTTTGACCCTCCGCTGATTTGAGATATTCCTAATCTTAACGCTTTCTCCCTTATTCTCTGTCCTTCTCGGGTGGAAATTATTAATCCCGTATATGGAACTGAGATGCGCAATAACGCTATTATTTTTAAGAATATCTCATCAGGTAAGGCATTTTCAAAATCTGCCGTCTTTATACCGTCTGCCGGACATAACCTCGGTACACTTATGGTATGAGGTCCCGCCCCATACAAGGCTTCCAAGTGTTCGGCATGCATCAACAAACTTACAAATTCCGAAGCATAATTATGCAATCCGAACAAAACTCCCAAACCGACATCTTCTATACCGGCTCGCATTGCTCTGTCCATCGCTTCTGTATGCCATTCGTAATTTGCTTTGGGGCCTCGCGGATGCAAGCGCTCATAATCTTCTTTGTTGTATGTTTCTTGAAACAAAATATAGGTGCCGATTTTGGCTGCATGAAGACGACGATATTCTTCTATCGTGGTCGCTGCTATATTCACGTTCACGCGTCTGATTGCGCCTGATTTGTGCTTTATACCATAAATCGTATCTATACTCTCCAGAATATACTCCAAAGGATTCATTATCGGATGCTCTCCGGCTTCCAGTGCTAACCGCTTATGTCCCATATCTTGCAAAGCTATCACTTCCGCTTTTATCTCTTCTTGTGTCATCTTTTTGCGGAAAATGTGTTGGTTTTGGGAATGATACGGACAATATGTACATCCATTCACGCAATAATTACTCAAATATAACGGCGCAAACAGAACAATGCGATTGCCGTAATAGGCTTCTTTTATTTGTTCGGCCAACCGGAAAATTTGAGCATTGATGCTTTCGTCTTCACAAAGGAGTAATACGGCGGCTTCTGTATGGGTTAACCCTTTTTGAGCTCGGGCTTTATCCAAAATGAAGTTTACCATAAAAGGATCGTTACAATACCTTTTCGCATAATTCAGCGTAAAGCTGACTTCTTGCGGATTGATAAAGTTTTGAGCTTTATCCGACATTAAATCATACTTTTCCATACATATCTATATTTTAATGATTTGTTTTAGGATTTTGATGTATGTCTTTTTTTGTTTTTTGTCAATACATACAACTAAAAAAAGCGCAGAACCTTTCCTGCGCTTTGTACCTCTCTTGTTGGATTCTATTCTGCCAACGCTATCATTGCCTTAATCATTGAACGCGCGCCTTGATTAACTTCGGAAATGTTGCGGGCTAACATATACGCCGGCGTTGTGACTATGCGATTCTTTTCATCCACACACGCTTCTTCCACTTTTGTATCTTGCTGGTGCGCTCCGGTTGATTCTATTGACTTCGCTACCGTTTTATCATTACCGATGGTTACGGTTATACCATGCTTTCCCAATACTTTCGCGACAATTACCGGTGCTATGCACATCGCTCCGATTACTAATTTTTGTTTGTACCCTTCTTCTAAAACACGACTAATCGAATCTTCTACATGGCACTCTATTCCCGTTTGCGCAAAATCACACCAGTTTGTTACCGCCCCAAGTCCTCCGGGAAGTAATAGCCCCTCATAATCGTTTATTTTTAATTCCCGAATGTCCTTAATCTCTCCTCGGGCTAAACGTGCGGATTCTACTAAAACATTGCGACGTTCCGCGGTCTTTTCCGATGTTAATCCGTTGATTACAACCGACTGCTCGATATTCGGGGCGTAACAATCATATGAACAGCCAAATTCTGTTATCGCTAACATCGCTGTTACGGTTTCATGTATCTCTGAACCATCCGAACGTCCACACCCTGATAGTATTATTGCAAATCTCGGCATCTTTTTCATCACTTCTCTCCTTTTCTCTAATTGCGCTTTTTTCCTTATACATAATATAACATTAAAAAAAATTTAAGGGGTTTGACTTATCTATTCTATTGATTTATTTTTATGCGCGATTATACTGTTTGAACTTAATCGTAATTTTTTGTGAAGTTTTGAGATCATGGAAATTAAACAAACAACTTTATCAAACGGCTTGAGAGTTATAACGGCGGAAAGAACGCAAATCGAAACGGTTTCTTTGGGAATATGGGTTAATACCGGTGCCGCGGCAGAATCGGAACACGATAACGGTATTTCTCACTTTATTGAACATATGGTTTTCAAAGGTACTAAAAAGAGAAATTCTTTACAGATTTCCGAGGATATTGAAAATGTCGGGGGCGCTACTAATGCCTATACTTCCAGACATTTTACCTGCTTCTATGCCAAAATGCTTAAAGATGATTTGGAATTGGCTACCGATGTTATTTGCGATTTTATTATCGCGCCGACTTTTGATGCTAATGAAATGAAAAAAGAAAAAGATGTTGTTATTCAGGAAATTAAACAGTCCGTCGATGCCCCTGATGATTTGGTTTTTGATTATTTTCAAGAGGCTGCTTTTCCAAATCAGGCTTCGGGCAGAACTATCTTAGGAAGTGCTAAACATGTCAGAAGTTTTACAAAAAAACGGATGCTTGATTATATGCACGCCCACTATACTGCCGATAATATGGTTGCCGTTGCCGTTGGTAAAGTTAATCATGATGATTTTGTGAAAATGATTGAACATCGTATGGCGAAACTCCCTACTCATGGCGTTTTTACGGAAGATAAACAAATTTATGTCGGCTCCGGCAGAATTGAATGTAAAGATATTGAACAAACGCATTTGGTTCTCGGCTTTAAAGGTGCTTCGTATATGGATGCCGATTACTACAATTATTCGGTCTTATCCACTATCTTTGGAGGAGGTATGTCTTCCAGATTGTTCCAAGAAATTCGTGAAAAACGGGGATTGGTTTATACTATTAACAGTTTTAATCAGGCTCTTAAAAATGCCGGCGTTTTCGGTATTTACGCCGGAACTACACCTAAAGAACTTGATGAACTTTTACCGGTTGTGGTTACTGAAATTAAAAAACTTATGAATGAAAAAGTATCCGATACTGAACTTAAACGTGCTAAAACACAGATTAAGGCCAGCCTTTTGATGTCTTTGGAAAGTTCTTCTACCACAGCTGAAATTATCGCAAGACAAATGTTGCTCTTTAAACGCGTTATTCCGACTTCGGAAATTGTGGAGAAAATTGAGGCTATTTCCGCTCAAGACTTGCAAACCTTAGCGCAAAAGATTTTTACTTCCACGCCTACTTATGCTTTGCTTGGTTGTCAGGGTGGAAATTATCCTTCTTATGAAAAGGTTTGTGAGCTTTTGAAATAATAAGGTAATTTACTGTTTTTTAGTTAAAGAAAAGATGGAGGAATCCATCTTTTCTTTTTGCTTTTAAATGATTTTTTAGAAATATAAGAGAGATTTGGCCTTGTCTAAACCTTCCTCGGTTAGGACGATTATCACGATATCGCCATCTATGTAAATTGACTTCTGTGACGGCCAGATCGCTGCTTCATTTCTGATAAAATCTTGACCTTTTTTAGATAATTGACCGACCACAGCGTTATCATAAAAGACATCTTCCGGATAATAGAAATTATATACTATGCGGGACATAAATTCAGGCGTATAGGAGGTCTCTAACAAATCCAAACTGGTTGCCTCTTTATTGGCTTTACGGTAATAATTTTCTCGCAAAGCAAAACTCCCTATTTGCAATAAGCGGTATTTTCGGTGGGCTGAGAAGGACGGTTGTTCTTCTAATCGGGAAACAATGCGTTCATGCGCTTTCATTTCTGCATCAAAACCTAATTTCCACACCTTTTGAGCATATACATCACGCACGCAAGACATAAACGTTACAATAACCAATACTCCCCCTATCAGTTTTTTTGTATATCGGTTATTATAAAACTCTAAGCACAACCGTGCGCCGAAAGCATATATCAACGCTAATCCATAAAAATCAAGTCTCGGTACAAATGCAAAATTTTCCATTTCTGCCAAAACTTGTCCTCTTTCTTCTGCTAAAAAGTATGCTATTTTAGAAGCAAATAACATGCCCGCCATCCCTATTATCAATATCGGGAGTTTTTTTATTCCGCCTTTTTGCATCAAAGCTATTACACCCAATACCGTGACCACTAGCAGAATAATTTTATATTTATATTCCATAAAAGGCAGCGGCGTTATAAACTGTGTGAACATCACTTTGAAGGTTTCCCCTAACTTTGTCGGCAGATAATCAAGACTTATCATTTGCGTATTGTAGTTTGAGGTTAATGAAGCAAAGCTAATAACGATTTTGTAGCCTATCAACGCGATGAGGATATCGGCCATAACTGCCAGTTTATTCTTAATAATCCCGCTTAAATCTTTATCTTTTGCATATTCTACCAACATTTTCCCGATGAGGCACACCCCATAAAAATTGATGACGGCCGCATATGACGAAAAGGAAAACAACATCAACACCACCGCGCCGATATGCCAGAGCCATTTGGGGGTTTCAGACTTTCTTTCTGCCATCATCAACGCGCCGACACATATTAGCGGTAAGCTTAAATTTATCAGTGTATCTTTGGCATAATAGAGCCACACCAACGTATAAGGCAAAACGGCAAAAAAAGTGGCAAACACCGCATAATTAAAAGTCGTTAGCGGCAACTTCCAATATTTGGCAAGCATTATTCCGCCTAGGACTAAAGCCGCGAAGGAAATGAGATTATTCAGAACCGGCAAAATCTGACCATCAAAAAAGATACTTTGCAACACAAAATGCAACGGACGCCCTTCAAAAGAGCCTTCACTCCAATATGTTCCGCTTCGGATATAATTCCAATCATGGTCGCCAAACATAAAGTTTATTGTGTGAAACAAAAAGACGATGTTCACAATGCCAAAAGCTATCAGAAACGCTCGTAAATAACTTTTATCCATGTTCTTTAGTTTGGTTTTAAGACTTTTTTCCAACTCTAAATATCCCATTTCCGCGCCTCTCTTATTTATATGATTTTTCGTATATATCCAAGCAATCCTTTACGCTTAAATCACATGGGTCTAATAAAAACGATACGGCATTTTGCGTCTTTGCGGCTTCGGCAAACTCTTTTAAGCGTGACTTTTCTATGCCATAATCGCTCATCTTCAAATTATCCGCACCGCAGGCTTTTTGCAAATCTTTTAAGGCTTCAATAAAGTCTTCCGGTGTTTTGGCATCTTTTTTACCCATTGCTTTGGCCATTTCAACCAAACGTTCATCACTGCTGTGTTTCTCGGCTATCTTGCTAAAATATGCCACACTCAGCATAATTAAGCCGGCGCCATGCGGCAAATTTTTGTGTGCACCGCTTAAGACGTGTTCCAATGCGTGCTCGGAAATGCATCCAGATGTGCTTTCTACCATGCCGGATAATGTATTTGCCAGTGCCATATTTTCACGCGCATCCATATCGTTTCCGTCAAAAACGGCTAATGGTAAATTTTGCGCTATCAAACTAATGGCTTTTAAGGCATATATGTCGCTTATCGGTGTGGCTATATTCGCTAAATACCCCTCTAAACTATGAAATAATGCATCAAACCCCTGATAAATTGTATAGTTTTTCGGAACACTCAGCATTAATTCTGGATCAACAACGGCTAATACCGGAAAGGTTTCTTCTATTCCGAAACCGAATTTTTCTTCCGTTTCTGCATTACTTATTACCGTCCACGGATCGGCTTCCGTGCCGGTGCCCGCCGTTGTGGTTATCGCGACTATCGGTAACGGCTTTTCGGTTATCGGTTTTCCTTTACCGCTTCCTCTTGTCATGTAATCCCAATAATCGCCTCCATTCGTCGCCATTATCGCAATCGATTTTGACGCATCTATCGGCGAACCGCCGCCTAGCCCTATGATAAAATCACACCCCTCTTTTCTGGCTAATGCGGCTCCTTCCATCACTTCTTTTCTGTCCGGATTGGCCGTTATTTTATTATACAAAACATAGGATACTCCCGCCGCGGCTAATTCTTCTTGGGTTCTGGCCAAATATCCGTTATCAACTACCGAACGTCCGTTGGTTGTTACCAACAACGCTCTTTTTCCGGGAAGCTTTTCTTTATGCAAATTACCCAACTGCCCGCGTCCGAATAAAATTTTTGTCGGTATGTAATATGTAAAATTCATAATTTCCCTCCTTACTTAAATATCTCAAAACTCTTGTTGTAATTTAATGACAGTCCAAATGTACTCTGGGCGCGGGATTTTGACGCTCCTCGCGTCTTTGCCAGCTCATAGTTATAAAACGGGGCTAAATACAAATCACCGACAAGTTTTGTTTCTATCCGGTTGTTCATACTTAACTTATATTCAAAATCAGTTGCCTCGTATTGGCTGTAACTGAAGAAATGTCGATAATAGCCTTCTGATACAAACGATGTTTGCGGATTTAGCGGATAATTAAACTCATATCCTACTTCCGCGCCGGTTTTCATATTGTCTTTGTCATAGGTCATGTCATCTTCTTCGACAACGGCTATATACATCTGCTTAAAATACTGCCCATCATAAAATTTTATACCCGTTTTTCCACGCAAAATTTGAGTGCGATAACTGCTGCCGTCTAAATCAAAATCCGTAAATTCCGTTTCATACCCAAAATACGCAAAAGGACCTATCGAACCTTCATCCAAATGCCAAACTTTTTTGGTATAGTCCGTAAACAATAGTATCTCGTCATCTTTTTCATTTTCACTGGTTTCACCGTCTTCCGTGGTTTTGGATTTGCTGTATATCGCGTATAAGCCATTTATCCATACCATACTTTCTTTCTCAAATGTCACATTACCGTCAAAAACGCCACCGATATTACTTTCTTCATCCGCATTATAGGTGTCAGGGTAATTCGCATCTTCTTTATTGGTCACGCTGTGATCCATATATTCAATCCCGATGCGCTTTATATTTGCCGTCCATAAACCTTGTTCAGGAAAAGTTTGTTGTGTTGAATTTTTTATCTCATCGTCTTCATTTGTCGCTACTATTTTATCAACGTTCTCATTCGCGCGACTTTCTATCGGCGTCGTTATTCCTGCTACTATACCGATTATAATTGCTAATTCTAAACTTCTTTTCATTTCTACCCTTTTATCTGTTTTCAGGGTATAACTCTACACGATTTTGCTCTCTTCGCAAAAGTTTTTCGCACGTTATCAACGACTATTATTCGATTTTTATTGCTTTAATGGCTGCCGCTCTTATTCCACAAGGCGCGCCATACCAACTTAAATCTATCCTTAAATTTCAGCTCCGGCTTGGGCGAAATAATCTCCCATCCCCTTTTATCCATCATTTCAAAATAGGCATGATACAAATTAAGCATATATACAATCGGCTTGGAATTACGATTGTGCTTTTCTTCCAGCATCCTGTAGGCGTCCGCATACGCCTGACGCGCAAGATTGGCTAATTTTTGACGCGCTACATATAAATTTTTATGTGTCAGTATTTCTTTTGACGATAAACTCGAGTCAATTTCCGCTGCCTGCAGATATTCCTCCGGTATATACATATGTCCGCCGATCGCATCTTCTTTGATGTTTTTCAATATATTTGTTATTTCTACCGCTCGACCGATTTGACAGCCTAATTCCATCGTGGTTTCTTCATCAAAATCTCCGATAACTTTCAAAATCAAATAACTCGGTATTTCCGATACCCCTCGACAATAGGTTTCAAATTCCTCTAATGTCGGACGGAACAATGGTTTCGGACAATCCATCGCAAAACCCGATAAAATTGTTTCCAAATGCTCGCGCGCAAACTTGAAACGCATACAGTTTTTATATATGCGACGACCTATATCCGTTTCGGGAACCTTTTTATCGTATATGTTTGATACCTCGCGCTGCCAAGCCGCAAGGATATCTCCCTTCTCTTTCTCGGGCAAAGAACTGGAACTCAAATCGTCAAAGTGCTTAACGAGCGCGTATAAAGTGTATACGGCCTCCCGCTTGGCTTTCGGATAGTGTCGCGTACACCAAAATACCGCTGAATGATTTTTTCTGACAATGCGTCCTATGGAGCTCATTTTATTTCCTCTTCTTTGAATATTTATCTGATTTTCATGTTCTTTGTTTGATTTCTTGTGGTCAGATTATATCCTAAACCATATAAAAATGAGTTAACATAAATTAAAAAATTGACTGTTTTTACGGCTTTTTGTGTCAAAATGATATTTAATCCGATGAAAAATCCAATCTTGAAACGGAAAATCAGTCCTTGCGTCACACTTAACAGTTGGCGGTCTTCGCGCACCCCTTTTTCCAAACGTTGATTTATTTTCTTATCTCCCGTACTAATCCCCGATTGCTTTAATATTCGGCGTAATCCCGAATATTCTTGCACATAGCGACTGATATACGAAAAAAATAAATTCGAAAACGGTTGATAGAACGGCGGTGTTTGATTATTCAATACCGCTACCATTCTGCTCAGCGGCGATACAATCTGCAATCCTATCGGCGATGCTTGCGTTAATTCCAGCGGATACAAATTCTTTGACATCCACTCAAAGCCATCCAACGGTTCTAATAGTAATGACAGTGACAAATTCCTGGTAATAAATTCTTTTTGCAGAAAACCTAACAGATTTTTTTCACTCCATTGTCTTTCACTCACGGCGCGGTACAAGTAATTGAAACTTTTTTTGTGTATCTTCTTTTCGCCTAATCCTCGTTTGGATAACTGGCGCATATAAAGCAGATATTTTA
The DNA here is from genome assembly GCA_949282205.1 of uncultured Alphaproteobacteria bacterium. Taxonomy (GTDB): domain Bacteria; phylum Pseudomonadota; class Alphaproteobacteria; order RF32; family CAG-239; genus CAG-267. The sequence continues at coordinate 32,223 of CASDOS010000037.1, forward strand.
TAAAAAAAGCCCTATCTTTCTTGGGTATCAAACATAAATACATTGACAATGGCGGAAGTTTATCCGAGTGTTTCTTTTCTTTATATAGGGGCGGAAAATCATCTGCGTACGCTCCTTCTTCCGCTTGTCTTTTTCTTTGCTCAGCACCCAATCTCATGCAACCATTCCTCCGATGCTTTTAATGCGCGTGTCGACAAGGCCGCTTTTTTTTCAGTCCCCTTCAGATAGCGCAACTTCCCTTTAGATGTTTCAACTTTCGGCAATTCGGGAAACAGGCCGAAATTGATATTCATCGGTTGATAATGTTCTATATCCGTATCATCCTGTAAATGCGCCAGTTGACACCCAAATGCCGTTTCTCGCGGCGGTAAAAGCGGCGTTCTCCCTTTGGTGATTTCTGCCGCAAAATATCCTGCAAGCCACCCGATTGACGCACTTTCCACATACCCTTCACAACCGGTAATTTGTCCGGCAAACATGATATGCGGCTGTGTCTTTAACCTTAAAAATTTATCCAAGAGAATCGGCGATTTTATAAATGTGTTTTTGTGTATCCCTCCAAGTCTTGCGAATACGGCTTTTTCCAGTCCGGGAATGGTTCGAAAAATACGCGTTTGTTCCGTATGCTTTAATTTGGTTTGAAAGCCTACCATATTGCGCAACGTGTCTTCTTTATTATCTTGCCTTAGCTGCACAACCGCATAAGGACGCTCGCTCGTGTGCGGATTGCTCAATCCTACCGGTTTCATCGGACCGTACATTAAGGTATCTCGCCCTCGCTCCGCCATGACTTCAATCGGTAAACAACCATCAAAATATGTCGGCGTTTCAAAATCATGAAATTCAACCTTTTCCCCCGTCTGCAACGCCTCCACAAATGCGTAATATTGCTCTTTATCCAGCGGACAATTGATGTAATCAAACTTATCGCCTTTATCGTAACGTGATTGATACCACGCTTTTTCAAAATCTATACTATCTTTATATATTACCGGAGCTATCGCATCGTAAAATGATAATTTTTCACCGCCGATTGCTTCTGATATGCTACCGGCTAAAGCGTTTGATGTTAATGGTCCGGTCGCCACGATGCTTAAACCTTCTTCAGGCTTTGGTAATGACTTTATTTCTTGGGTAATTATTTCTATTAACCGATGAGTCTTTATTTTTTCGGTTATATATGCGGAAAATCTTTCTCTATCCACGGCCAACGCACCTCCGGCAGGAACGCGATTTTTATCCGCACTTTCCATTATCAGCGACTTTGCGTTTCGCATTTCTTGATGCAACAGGCCTACCGCATTATACAGCGAATCATCCGAACGGAGCGAATTTGAACATACCAACTCTGCAAAGCCGTCGCTTTTATGCGCCGGAGAGCGCTTATATGGTTTCATTTCATACAGTTTTACTTTTATGCCTCTTGTTGCCAATTGCCATGCGGCTTCCGCTCCGGCTAAACCGCCGCCTATGACGTTTACTTGTTCGGACATTGCCTTTCCTCTTTGATTGATGTCGTTGAGTTCGCCTTTTGGTTATATCGTTTGTTCTTCGGTTTGTAAATACTAAAAATTAGATGATTTTTAAAAAAAATTTGTTATAATGGCGCAGAATGGATTGAGAAAATGAGTAAAAACAAACTGTTAACTTTTATCTTTATTTTATGCTCCGGTATGCTGTTTCAGCTTCCGAATACTTTTGCGCAATCTGAAATGGATCTGCTCCTTTTTGAGAAAAAAGCCGAAAGTACTCAAAATTCCCAAAAAATTAAAGATAAATCTGCCGTGGATATTTCCGAATCCCTGACCGATAATCTGTCTAAATCTGATAAAAAAAATGATACTCAGAGTACCGAATCACAAGAATCCGAAAGTTGGCTCAAAAGCCTTATTTCCAAAGGTACAAGCGAAATTTTTAAAGATCCTGACGAAAAAGCTAAAGCTAAGGAAACTCAACGTATTGAACGAATTTTGCAAAACAGACGCTCCAATGCCGCTAATTTTGATATTTCTAAAGTCAAACTTCGTATGTCGCCTAAAGAAGTCGAAGATACGCTCACGGCTCAGGGATATCGCAAAATTCAAGAAAAAATGGAAATACCCAACTTTATTAAGTGGCGCAGTGAAGAATTATGCCGTCAACACGGTGTTATCGGTTTTGAACGTTTGAACGCCTGCGCAACCATGGTCGCAAAAGAAAACGGCTTTCAATTTATTGAACACCAGACTTATAATCGCTATATTACTCGTGAAACAATTGAAGTCTATTTTACTTCCACCTTTACCGATAATTTGGCTCACCGGATTTTTTATAAAAGCTCCGCTCCTTTTAGCGACAGTAAAGCCTCTAAAAATGTTTATTTGAACAATCTTAAAATTTTCGATTTTTGGCACAGAATTGACCTTAAATACGGCAAACCTGATAATGAAACGGAAATTAAATGGGGATTGGGTGGCAAAAAACCTTACCTTAAAGCTGCTACAGGTACTTTGGAACTGGCGGATCCTTTACTTAAAAATTTAGACACAGCCAGAATGCTTAATGAAGATACCAGATTTGCCAATACGCAATATTATACATTTTAAACGTTTTTTTAAATGCTTTAATGGCATATAGTGCCTAATTCGTTTTATGTGAAATTTATTTATGAAAGTTTTTTTTATGAGTAATAGTGACGTTTATTTATCCGAACTTATCGCAACAAGATTATCTCATGACCTTATCGGTAATATCGGCGCAATTTCAAATGCTATCGAACTGCTTAATGAAGGTGATGAAGATGACAAGGATGATATCTCCAATATCTTGAATTTTAGCTCCAAGGTCTTGAGCAAACGACTTAAATTTTTTAGACTTTGTTTCGGTTTATCTAATGCGTCCGTTAAATCTTTAGAGGAACTTGTTACGATTTCTGCCGATTATCTCTCTACTTTGGGGAACCCTAATTATCCGATTGAAGCTGATTTTCGAATCTCTACCCCTAAAATTTATAAACTGGTTATGCCGGCGGTCATGATGATGGCTGATACAATTGTTAAAGGCGGAAAAATCGCCGTCACCCAAACAGATGACGCTTTACTTATACAGCCTTCTTCCCCGGTTGCGCTTAATAATGCCAAGTTGACGAATATATCTAATATCCTAAACGGAGGAAAACCCGAGGAGAACCCTTCTTCTTACGCTCCTCTCTTCTATCTTTTGGCTTATTTGAACGGAAGCGGTGTGCAGATTAAACTCGACGGACAAACTTTGATTATCGGAGCTTGATTTAATATGGCTGTTTACGGCGTTCTTCTTCCTTTGCCTTTTGATGATGTCTTTGATTATTCCGCCGATGACGGTTTAGATGTCGGGCAGTTGGTTGAAGTGTCGTTCGGTCGTGAGGATTTGGTCGGAGTGGTTTGGAAAATCGGCAAGACCGCCGATATTCCTCCCTCAAAAATTAAAGCGATTAATTCAATTATCGCTCTGCCTAAACTTTCACACTCTTTGCTTGCTTTTATCCAAAAAACAGCTCAGTATAATCTCGCTCCCATCGGCTTGGTGCTTAAAATGGTTCTGGGACTTAAAAGCAATCAACTCCCTAAACAAAAAATCACACTCTACGGACTAAATATTAAAAATGAGAATCTGGACGGTATTCGTATTACCGAAAACAGAAAAGCCGTGTTTGATTTTTTAAGCAACGGTTTTGAGGCTGAAAAAGAACAAATTCTTTCAGCAACGGGAGTCAGTGACGCTGTTATTTCCGCAATGATTAAACATGGATTTCTCTATAAAAAAGATGTCATGGTTAATGAAGAATCCGTGGAGCAAATCGTTAATCTAAGTAAACCCACGCAACTTACCCACGAACAACAAAATGCCGCCGACGTATTAATTCGCAAGGTTAATAACGGGTTTTCCGCTACCTTGTTGGACGGTGTTACCGGTTCGGGTAAAACGGAAGTTTATTTTGAAGCCGTTGCCAAAACATTGGCTCTCGGTAAACAAGTTCTGGTTTTGGTGCCGGAAATCTCTTTAACCTCACAATGGCTCAGACGTTTTGAAGTGCGTTTTGGGGTTACACCGTTTATCTGGCACTCGGAAGTCGGCGTTAAAGATAAAGCCAAAACTTGGAAAGCCGTTACTCTTAACAAAGCAAAAGTTGTGGTTGGTGCTCGCTCCGCCCTCTTTTTACCTTTTGCCGATTTGGGTATTATTGTGGTTGATGAAAGTCATGACCATTCGTTTAAACAAGAAAGTTTGGTTACTTATCAAGGTCGCGATATGGCTGTTCTGCGTGCTCATTTGGAAAAAATTCCCGTCATCCTTTCTACTGCCACACCCGATTTGGAAACTTTGGTTAATGTTGAAGAGGGAAAATATGATTGTGTGCGCTTGACCAAACGTTTTGCAAAAGCCGTCTTACCTGAAATTAAAATTATCGACTTGAAAAAAGATAAACCACAGAAAGGTCCGTGGGGTGTTTCGTTTTTGACGCCGACTTTGGTGGATGAAATTAACCATAATCTTCAACGCGGAGAGCAATCTATGCTCTTTCTTAACCGTCGCGGCTACGCTCCTTTGCTTATTTGTCGCGATTGCGGGCATCGTATTCAATGTCCGCATTGTACCGCTTGGCTTGCCGAACATCGTATTACAGGTGAATTGATTTGTCACCATTGCGGTTTCAAAATGTTTACGCCTAAACGCTGTCCCGAATGCGGCTCCGAAGACGGATTGACCGCTTGCGGCCCAGGTGTCGAGCGAATCGCCGAAGAAGTTCGTAACCGCTTTCCCTTGGCGCGAACCGCTATTCTTTCCAGTGATATTACTACAAATTATAAACAAATCTCCGACGTCATCCATCGTACCGCTAATAAAGAAATCGATATTCTTATCGGTACACAGATTTTAGCTAAGGGACATAACTTTCCGGATTTGACGCTCGTGGGCGTGGTTGATGCCGATTTGGGATTGCTCGGCACGGATTTGCGCTCCAGCGAACAGACATTTCAACTTTTAGAGCAAGTTTCGGGACGTGCCGGACGCGGTGAGAAAAAAGGCGCAGTTTATTTGCAAACTCTTTATCCCGATAATCTGGTTCTACAAGCTGTTATTGCTCATGATCGTGAACAATTTATTGAGATTGAAAAAAGTTCTCGGCGCTTGTTGAGAATGCCACCTTACGGTAAACTGGCTGCTTTAATCGTTTCATCCACGAATCAACAAGCCGCAGAAGCTGCCGCCTATTATCTCGGTAAATGCGCACCTAATACCGAACTTATTGAAACTCTCGGTCCGGCTCCGGCTCCGATGAACTTGCTGCGTGGTCGTTATCGCTATCGCTTACTCCTTAAAACGGCGCGTAATGTCAATATTCAAAATGTTCTCAAAAAATGGTTGTCTATGGTTAAAATTAAAAGCAATGTTCGCGTTGATGTCGATATTAATCCCTACTCTTTCATGTAGATTTTGATGATTTTTTTTCATTTGACTTTTTTTGCCCAAAATACCTATATTCTTCCTAGCTTTTTTATTATTTTATCTTAAAAAATTTATCATTATGAATGTTAGAGAATTATTTATTTTTGCCGGCTTGCCGACAGATGTTAAAATGCTGTACAAAGGTCTTGTCAAAAGAAAATTTGACCTGAAAAACGGTTGGATTGCAATTGTTTTGAAAAATAATATGGCTATCCTTCTGCGATATGGTCTTCAGAAAATGTCTTTCGGCGCCGTTAAACATATCGTCAGCGCTTCCGACGGAAAGTTTATGTTGATTAAAGAAAACGAAAAAAAGGCTATCTGGAATAAAGACGGAAAATACCTTTCCGATTTTTCTTCGAATGCCGAACTTTTTAGTAATGGATGGTATAAAAAGAAAATCAATGACGGACTGGCTTTGTTTGATAACAATGGTGATTGTATCGGGCAAAATTTGCAAAATACAAAAGTCTTTCCCAACGGTTTCTTTTTTATGTCCGTGAAAAATGCTGATGACGGACATCTCGCCGGGGTTTACAACAATAAAAAAGAAAAATTAATTTTTACAAATTCTTCACATATTTGTATGCTTAGTAACGGGTGGTTTATTGCTGAGGGAGAACTCTTCGATAACTCGGGTATACAATATCTGTCGTTGCATTCTTCTTCTAAACTTTCTCTTTTATTGTTGAAAGGTGTCGGTTCTCTGATACCCCTTCTTAAGCGTTATGTTAAAAACTGATTACCTTAACTCCTCTTTTAAGCCGATTTTCATAATCGGCTTTTTCTTTTCCCCCTTTTCCATACCTTTTTATGCATTTTCATTGTGAAAAAATTTGTTTAGTGGTGGAAATTTTAATTTAAAATAAGTAATTTTATGGTAATCGTAGTCTAAAGTGATTGGTTATAGACTATTTACAGAGGCTTTTATTTGGGTTATTTCAGATGCAAAAGTATTCAAAATTTAAAATCGCTGCAAATTATGCTTATGCTTGGTTTAATGCCGCTAAAGATAAAAATGTTGAAGATAAGGTTTTTGAAGAAGTGCAATTGTTGAAAACTTCTTATGCGCAGAATAAAGATATTTGGAATACTTTAGCCGCGCCGGTTGATGATAATTCTTTGAAATTGTCAATTGTTAAAGATTTGGCTAAAAAAATCAAACTTTCCGATATTTCTGCCGACGCTCTTTTGCTGATGACCGAAAATAGACGTATGGCTTTGTTGGGACTTGTTCTTGATGAATTTGTTAAATCTTATTATCAAAATAAGGGAATTGTTGAGGTAACGGTTGAAACCGCTGTCGAACTTTCTGATACACAAGATAAAAAATTACGCACTGTTTTGGAAGATAAACTTAATACGAAAGTCTTGCTTAATTATCTGGTTAATCCCGAAGTTCTAGGCGGCTTGAGAGTTAGTTTCAATTCTTTCTTAATTGACGATACTTTGCAAACTAAATTAAAGCGCATGAAATTACTTTTAAACGGAGGAGATGTGAAATAATGTGTTTTCTAATTTTTATGGTGAAGAAAGGAAAATGATATGGCTGTGAAAGCAGAAGAAATTTCCAATATTCTCAAAGAAAAAATCGAACACTATAACTTTAATCCCGATATGGAAGAAGTTGGACGTGTTCTTTCGGTCGGCGACGGTATCGCTACCGTCTATGGTTTAACCGGTGTCGAATATAACGAAATGGTTGAGTTTGCATCCGGTGTTAAAGGTATGGCTCTTAACCTCGGCGAAGACAGCGTCGGCGTGGTTATTTTCGGTTCCGACGCCGAAATTAAAGAAGGTGATATCGTTAAACGTACTAATAAAATTATCAGCGTACCGGTCGGAAAAGAATTACTTGGTCGTGTGGTTAATGCTTTGGGACAACCTATTGACGGATTGGGATCAATTAAAGCTAAAGAGTTTGCTAATGTTGAAACAAAAGCGCCGGGGATTATTGAACGTCGTAGTGTGCATGAACCTGTACAAACCGGATTGAAAATTATCGACTCGCTTATCCCTATCGGGCGCGGACAACGTGAATTGATTATCGGGGACAGACAAACCGGTAAAACTTCTATCATCGTTGATACTATTATTAACCAGAAATCTGTTAATGATGCTGCTAAAAGCGATAAAGAAAAATTGTTCTGTATTTATGTCGCTATTGGACAAAAACGCTCCACCGTCGCTCAGGTCGTTAAAACTCTTAAAGATTACGGCGCAATGGATTATACTATCGTGGTGGCCGCTACGGCTTCCGATGCTGCACCGTTGCAATATATCGCACCTTACGCCGGTTGCACAATGGGGGAATACTTCCGTGATCGTGGTATGCACGCCGTTATCTTTTATGATGACTTGTCCAAACAAGCTACGGCATATCGTCAGATGTCTTTGCTTTTACGGCGTCCGCCAGGGCGTGAGGCTTATCCTGGGGATGTGTTCTATTTGCACTCAAGATTGCTGGAACGCGCGGCGAAACTTGATGAGGCGCATGGTAGCGGTTCCCTAACGGCTTTGCCGGTTATTGAAACTCAAGCCGGTGATATTTCGGCCTATATTCCGACTAACGTTATTTCTATTACCGATGGGCAGATATTCTTGGAAACCGGTTTGTTCTATCAAGGTATTCGTCCTGCCGTTAATGTCGGTATTTCCGTCAGCCGTGTCGGTTCTGCCGCTCAGGTTAAGGCGATGAAACAAGTTGCTGGTACTATGAAACTTGATTTGGCTCAATATCGTGAAATGGCGGCTTTCTCGCAGTTTTCTTCAGATCTTGATATCGCTACGAAGAAATTGTTGGAACGTGGCGTGCGTTTGACCGAACTGTTGAAACAACCTGTTTATCACCCTCTTCCGGTTGAAGAAGAAGTTGTTTCATTGTTTGCCGGCGCTCGTGGCTTCTTGGATGAACTTGAAGTGTCTCAAATTAAAGATTTTGAACAGTTTATGCTCGAAACTATTAAACGCGAAAAAAGTAGTGTCTTAAAAGAAATTCGTGAACAGAAAGTGCTTTCCGAAGAGTTGGAAAAATCTCTCAGCGATTTCATGAGGCAGGCTGTTGACGCTTATAAGAAAAAAATAGCACAGGAAGCGGCTTAATTTATCTCTTCATTAGGAACAGAGATGCTACTTTGTTCCTAATGAAAGTTTAGTTGTTTTCTTGATGGTTGCAATGAAAGGATTGTTGTTATGGCAGGCTTAAAAGAACTCCGCACTCGGATTGAAAGTATTAAGTCTACTCAGAAAATTACTTCCGCGATGAAAATGGTCGCCGCATCGAAATTTCGTCGCGCTCAGTTGACTTTGGATAAAAGCGAACTCTTTCAGGCTATGTTAATCAAACAAATTAAAAACGTCTTGTTTGAACTTAAATCCGAAGAACAGGAAAAAGGTATCTCCTTCTTGTTGCCGTCAACTCTGGTGCAGCCTAAAAATCCGCAAACATATGTGCTTTTTGTTTTATCTTCCGACAGAGGTCTCTGTGGCAGCTATAACTCTCAAATCGCTAAAGAAGCTAAACGACGTATTGAAGAACTGAAAAATAAGGGGAAAAATGTCTTTGTATTTTGTTATGGGAAAAAAGGCAGTACGGCTTTGAGCAGAATGGGAGTTAAAGATATTGTCGAAACTTTCCCGACCGTTATTAAAAAACATTTGACTTATGAGGAAGCTCTTTCTTTCTTGCATGATGTGTGGGATAGAAAAGAACATTATCATGCTGATGTTTGCGAAATCGTTTACAGTGACTTCTTGTCCGGTTTGACAAGAACTCTGGTTTCTAAACAGGTCTTTCCTTATGATATCGTTTTAGATGAAAGCGATGTCGGCGTTAATCGAGTCGGTAATGCTTATTACGGATACCTTCCCGATAAATTGGAATTGTTGAGAAAACTCTCTAACCTCTATATGCGAACAGCTATGTTCGAAATCCTTATTAATTCACAGGCTTCGGAACATGCCGCACGAATGACTTCTATGGATAACGCTAATCGTAACGCTCGCGATATGATTAGCTCGCTAACCTTTAAATATAACACACTCAGACAGTCGGCGATTACAACGGAATTAACCGAAATCGTTGCCGGTGCCGAGGCAATGTAAAATATGCTATACACTTGTTTTTGATAAATGTTTTAGGAGAATACGAGAAGATGGTGGCAAAAAAGAAAAAAGAAACTGAAGAGAAAACCGAAATGGATACTCTGAAAAAAGAGGCTGATTTGCGGTTGGCTGAATTAAGACAGCATATCAGCGAACTTGAAAACACCGACAAACTCGGTGAAATTCATCAGGTTATGGGCGCTGTTGTTGACGTTAAATTCTCTAATGTCAATGCATTGCCGCCAATTTTGAGTGCTCTTGAATGCGAATGCAAAGGACACCGTTTGGTCTTGGAAGTTGAGCAACACTTAGGAGAGAATGTTGTCCGTACTATCGCTATGGATACAACGGACGGCTTAAACCGAGGTGTTAAAGTATATAATACCGAAAAACCAATTACGGTTCCGGTTGGACCGCACCTTTTAGGTCGTATTATCAATGTTGTCGGCAACGAAGTTGATGGCAGAGGTAAAATTGATGCTGCAAGTTATATGCCTATTCATCGTGATGCCCCTGCATTTACCGATCAATCAACTGATCCGGAAATTTTTGTGACAGGTATTAAGGTTATTGACTTGCTAGAGCCTTATTCCAAAGGTGGTAAAATCGGTTTGTTCGGTGGTGCCGGTGTGGGTAAAACCGTGCTGATTAACGAACTGATTAACAATATTGCAAAAGGTCATGGCGGTTATTCTGTTTTTGCCGGTGTGGGTGAACGTACTCGTGAAGGTAATGACCTTTATCATGAAATGATTGAGTCCGGCGTTATTGACTTAAACGGCGAAAACTCTAAAACAGTTCTGGTTTACGGTCAAATGAACGAACCACCTGGAGCTCGTGCTCGTGTGGCTTTGACCGGTTTGACCGAAGCTGAATATTTCCGCGATGTCGAACATCAAGATGTTTTGTTCTTTGTTGATAACATCTTCCGTTTCACTCAGGCTGGTTCCGAAGTTTCCGCTTTGCTCGGACGTATTCCTTCCGCCGTTGGCTATCAACCAACTTTGGGTACGGATATGGGCGCTATGCAAGAACGTATCACTTCTACAAAAAACGGTTCTATTACTTCCGTGCAAGCTGTCTATGTGCCGGCCGATGACTTAACCGACCCGGCTCCGGCTACTACATTTGCACACCTAGATGCGACAACCGTGCTTTCGCGTAAAATTTCCGAACTCGGTATTTATCCGGCGGTTGATCCGCTCGACTCGACAAGCCGTATCTTGAACCCCGATGTTGTTGGTGAGGAACATTACCAAGTGGCTCGCGGTGTGCAGGAAATTTTGCAAAAATATAGTTCTTTACAAGATATTATCGCTATCTTGGGTATGGATGAACTTTCTGATGACGACAGAATGGTCGTTTCTCGAGCCAGAAAAATTCAAAAATTCCTTTCGCAACCGTTCCATGTGGCGGAAGTCTTTACCGGTAAAAAAGGTCGTTTTGTTAAACTTGAAGATACTATTAAAGGCTTTAAAGGTATTCTTGAAGGTAAATATGACGATATTCCTGAACAAGCATTCTATATGGTCGGTACAATAGAGGAAGTTTTGGAAAAAGCTGAAGAAATGAAGGGAGCTGCCTAATATGGCTTTGGATATTCAACTTAAAATTTATATGCCTGAAAAATTGGTGTTGGATACGAAAGTTTATCGTGTCGTCTTACCGGCGAAAAATATGCCTCTTACCGTTATTAAAGGCAGAGCACCCACTTTGATGGCGCTGAGTATGGGACTGTTGCAGATTTTAGACGAATCTAATCATGTTGCCGACGAATGGTTCATCTCGGTTGGTTCTGCCGATATTAAAGAGGATACTTGTACGGTACTCACAGAATCCGCTTTTAATAAAAAGGACTTAAATCTTGAGTTGGTCAGACAAATGTATGAGGATTTTAAAAATCCATACTATAAATGGCTACTCGATTATTTCGAAAACGAAAAAAATAAAAAATAGTCTTTTTCTTATCGAATTTTAAGCTGCCTTGTTTTTAAGGCGGCTTTTTTTTGCCCTGTTTGCTCACAAAAAAACGTTTATTTGGGATAAGAAAACCATCTGGTTAGATTATACCGACGTACAATAACTTGTTTTTTCATATCGTAAAGTTTACGGCTAAATTAAATTTTCAGTTTATCGAGAGATATTTATTTGGTTGTGTGAAAAAAATGCTCCGTTGTTGACCTTAACACTGTCTTCGGCTATGTTGTCCTTAAGTTTTAGGAGAAAAATTTTGAATATCTTGCTCTTTGCCAAAGGCTATTTCGCTAAATTTCAAATTAAAGCAGGACTTTTGATTGCTTTAACGGCCTTGAGCTATGGCTTGTTAATCAATAATATTAACCTTTGGACTGATGAAATCTATTCCGTGCTTATGGCTAATGACAGCTTAAAAGATATGTTTTATCTCTTAAGTACGGAAGATTCAAAACCACCGCTTTATTATTTGTATTTAAAATGCGTTTTATTCTTTTTTCCTAAAAATTATGAGATTTTTGGCGCACATTTTGCCTCCTATATCCTCCTTCTCGGAGCGCAGTTTTTTGCTGCCACGGCTATTCGCCACGATTACGGCGATAAAGTCGCTTTATGGATGATTGTACTGATTTTACTTATGCCTCACTCCTTATGGTTGGCTTTTGAAGCGCGGACATATATGCTCTCGGCTCTTTTAATGCTGATGGCTCTCATCTATGGTCTTCGTTTGCTCTATACTCCCTTAACTTTTGACTTTTTTAAATTTGCACTGTCTTCTTTGGCGGCTCTCTATTCTCATTACTATTGCGCGCTTTGGCTCTTGTTCCTATATCTGTTCTTATTCGTAGGCCTTATTCGTAAACGCAATTCTTTGGTCTTTAAAAAATTCTTAGGAGTTGCTTTTAGCGTGACTTTGCTCTTTGCTCCTTGGCTTTATATACCTTTCCATACTGCCGCTCATATCAGCAAAGATTGGTACGTTACGGCTGATTTTGTAAAAATGAGTTCGCAATTTTTTACTAATCCCATCTCCGGTGATATGGTGCTTTCTTTCCTGTTTCCGCTGAATGTATTGGCGGTTTCCGCTCTTAGCTTTATTAATTTTTGCGGGGTATTCTCCTTAAACAAGTCTTCCGCTAAATTATATATCCTGTTTCGATATGCCTTCTTTACATTGATTGCTACATACCTTTGCTTACTTTTGCTTTCGACTTTTGTCAGACCGCTCGTCACATCTCGCTATATGCTTATTTTTTCTTTATTCTGGTTCTTATCAGCGGCGGTTGTTCTCGCGTCTTTTCCGTTTTTTCAAAAAGGATTTCTCTTCTTGGCGCTTATCGGTTTTGGAATTGCTTATAACGATACGCGTTTGTCTTCTTTTGATAAAGGGTACTTCTATCTTGCTCAAGATATTAAACAATTTGTCCCTGATGACCAAACTATCCTTGCTCTTGATAATAATAACCTCTTTTGTGAATATTATCTTCCTCAATATACTTGCTTGGCTATCGTCGGGGAAAAAGGTGAAATACTCAGGCTTCCTTCCGTCTTGAAAAATATTCAACTTTATTCCGATGATTTGCCACCCGTCGTCTTTACTCTTTCCAGCTATAAACAATTGGCTAAAAATCATGAATGTCTTAACTATAAAACAACTTATCGCATCAGCCATGGTACCGATTTATGTAAAATTACACGCGATGAGGCGCTCCCTTTATTGCATAATAGCTTAAAATTGCGTTTGAACAACTTTTAAACACGTTGACTCTATAAATTTATCCGCTATACTGCGTCTTAGGTTGTGTTATAATAACAAAAATGTAAAGAGGAGTCATGGTCGGAAAAAGTAAAAAACCTCAAGTGGCTGCTATCGGTGAAGTTGTTTTTGATATTATGCCCGAAAGTAGAAAACTTGGCGGCGCACCCGCTGATTTCTTACATCATGCGGTTAAATATGGTGCGGCCGGTCATTTAATCAGCGCTATTGGTGCCGACGATTTGGGACGAGAAGTTGTTGCTGAACTTAATAAATTTGAAATTAAACCTGTTTTGGCAATTACCCCTTATCCGACCGGTCGGGTTATTATCTTTAAAAATTCTAACGGCTCACTTACTGCTCATATTCTTGAAAATGCTGCATGGGATTATATCCCTTTTACTCAAGATGCAGAAAATTGTATTAAACATGTTGATGCGCTCTATTTCGGAACGCTTGCTCTCAGAAAATCTTATTCCAAAGACACTATTCTGGATTTAATCGGTTCGGTTGCCGATGACGCTTTTAAATTTTTTGATATTAATTTGCGGCAAGATTACTATGATAAACAAATTATCCTTAAATTGCTGAATCTGGCAAATATTCTTAAACTGAATATGGATGAATTGAAAATCTTAAAAAATATTCTTAAACTGTCCGGCTCTGTTGAAGATATGTGCTCGCAAATTAAAGAACAATATAAACTCAAATATCTTATACTAACCGATGCCGCTAAGGAAAGCCGTGTCTTCGGAGATACTTTAACTTATGTTAAAAATGACGGTATTCGTCAATCTTTCGCTTATGGGGCCGGTAACGCCTTTGCCGGTGCTTTTATCGCGTCCATCCTTAAGGGCCTTTCTCAGCAAGATGCTCACGAAGTCGCTAATCAGGCTGCTGTTAATGTTTGTCTTGCCTCTTGTAAAAATCCTTAGCCGTATTATCTCTATATCCAATAAGAAAAGACTTGGCGATGACAGTAGAATTAAAACATATTAATCAAGAACTTCATCTCGTGTTTAACGGAGATTCCGACTCTGTTAATGAAACTTTGCCTATTATCGAAGATATTACGGAATGGAAACATCGCGGCGGAAAAACAATTTCATTTGACTTAAACAATATCAATCTTCCCTATTCTTCCCCACTTGCCGCACAGATTTTTAGTTGGGCTAAAAAAGTTAAAGCTCTTGGTTTGAACTTTAATCTTTCTCTATTGCCTAATAATTTGCAAGAAATGCTTTCTCTCGCTCTTAAAGTCGAAAACACACCGCCGAAAGAAAAAAAAAATGCTATGCCCTATTTGGAGAGAATTGGAGCAAAGAGTTTTGAAGTTTTCAAAAAAGTTAAATCTGCTTGTCTGTTTATTCATGAAACCAATTTATCGCTTTTGCGCTTCTTTACCGGTCAAGCTATTTGGCGGAAAAACGATTTCTTATTTATTTTTGCCGATTGTAGTTATAAAGCTGTCGGTATTATTTCTTTAGTCAGTTTTTTGGTCGGACTTATCTTGGCTTTTGTCGGCGCTATTCAACTCAGAACTTTCGGCGCAGGTATTTATGTCGCCAGTATGGTGTCTATCGGTATGACGCGCATTATGGCCGCTATTATGGTCGGAATTATTATGGCCGGTCGTACAGGCTCTTCCTACGCCGCAACTCTCGGTACTATGCAGGTTAATGAAGAAATTGACGCGCTGAAAACTTTAGGTGTTAAAATATCCGACTATCTTATTACTCCTCGATTGATTTCTTTGGTCTTTACAATCCCCTTTTTAACAATGCTTGCCGACGTTTTGGGTATTTTCGGCGGGGCGGTTGTCGGTGTGGCTTTTTTGGATATTTCTTCATCTTCTTATTTTGATTACGCCGTTAAGGCCTTGACTTTAGAAAATATATTGGTGGGACTGATGCACAGCGTTGTGTATGGTATTATCATCTCTTTATGCGGATGTTATGAAGGGCTTAATGCAGGACGTGACGCTGATAGCGTCGGTAAAGCTACTACCGGAGCAGTTGTTACGGCTTTGGTCTGGATGATTGTTGCTACGGGTATTCTAACCGTACTCCTTGAAATGGCAGGTATATGATGAAGGATATTATTACTGTCAAAAATCTTAGAGTGGCTTATGGGGATTTCATCTTATTCGATGATATCAATTTTTCCGTGCAGGAAAAAGATATTTTTATCATTATGGGGGCGAGCGGTTGCGGAAAAAGCAGTATGCTACGCGTTTTAACCGGATTGGTCACTCCGATTCAGGGAGAAGTCTTGATTAACGGACAAGATTTTTCCGGTGCAGATAATCTCCAGAAAACCGAAATCATGAAAAGTTGCGGCGTCCTTTATCAAAGCGGCGCTTTATTCTCTTCCATGACACTTAAAGAAAACGTTTCCATGCCCCTTGAGCTTTATACTAATTATTCTAAAGCGGAAATTGCTGAGCTTGCTTCTTATAAATTGGCTCTTACAGGGCTTTATGGGTTTGAAGATTTTTATTCTTCGGAAATCTCCGGCGGAATGAAAAAACGTGCCGCTCTTTCACGAGCGTTAGCTCTTGACCCTAAAATTGTTTATTGCGATGAACCTTCCGCAGGTCTTGATCCTATCAGCTCGAAACGTTTGGATGACTTAATCTTGGAACTTAATCAAAATCTCGGAACAACTTTTGTCGTGGTTACACATGAATTGCAATCTATTTTTGCTATCGGTAATAATTCTATCTTTCTTGACGGTAAAGTTAAAAATATTACCGGCAGAGGTAATCCGAAACAAATGTTGCAAACACCGCCTAATCCCGAAATACTTGAATTTTTAACCAGAGGTGTAGAAAATGGTCAGACAGCCTAACTTGAAAATGATTGGTCTTTTTGTCAGCATCGGGCTTTTATCGCTCTTTTTGATGTTGGCGTATTTCTTAAAATCTAAATTTTCAGACAACGAATCGATTGTCGTTATGTATTTTGACGAATCGGTTAAAGGTCTTGATGTCGGGGCGCCGGTCCTATTTAAAGGCGTTAAAATCGGCGAAGTTACCGAAGTGCGTTTGCAGGCTAATTTGCAAAATATGCAATTCTTAATTCCTGTTTATGCTAAAATTTATAATGGCAAATCTCTAATCACCAATTCTCACGATGAAAGAGCTAAACTTGATAAATTTATTCAAGACGGTTTGCGGGCTCGCTTGGCAATTAATTCGGTTATTACTGGACAGCTCTTAATCGAATTGGATATGTTCCCAAAATCTAAAATCATTCTTCATGAAGAGGCTAAAAATCAATTCGAAATCCCTACCATCGGCTCGCCTTTTGCGGAAATATCCAAGAGTATTCAAGTTATGCCGATTACACAAATCGCTGATGATGTGCATGATATTACACAGACGCTTGATAGAGAACTTCCTCCCCTGCTCTCTAAGATGAACTCTACTCTTGATACAGTTGATTATATCCTGAAAGAAAATAAAAATAATACAACAAAAATGGTTGCAGAATTTGGTACCGCTGCACAAAATGTCGGCGGAGCAGCTAAATCTATTGATTCGCTTATGGCGGAAAATGCCGCACAGATTTCAACTTTGATTGATTCTTTAACCGCGGCCGCTAACTCGCTTAAAAATTTAACCGATTATCTGCAAATGTACCCGAGCTCAATTATTACCGGAAAGGATGAATAATATGAAAAAATTTTGGTTATTGCTCCTGATTTTTACGATTTCTGCTTGCGCCAGTAAAAATCCAAACTTCTACCAACCCGTTGCATGGAACGAAATGCAACAGATTTATCCCGAATTTAAACAAAATATCTTAGTCGATAATGTCCTTTTGCCGGCTTCGCAAACTAAACCGCAAATTACAACGTTGGGATGCGAAAACTATGAGCTTAAAATCGATGAGTTTAACCGTTGGGGCGCTAATCCGGATAAACTTATTCAACAAGTCATTAATGATGATTTGAGCGCAGTCTTCCCTAATGCTATTGTTGAAAATAAAACAACCTTACGCAAAAACTACAAATACGCCGTATGGATCGAAATTCAAAAAATGAGCGGTCGACTTGATGAAAATGCCATGCTTCAGGCTTCTTATTTCATAAAAAATAAAAATGGGCGTATTTTGAAACAAGGACAATTTAAGCAAAATATCGTCATTGACGGTAATTATGATGCTTATGTGCCGGCCCTGAGCAAACTCCTAGGACTTTTAGCTCAGACTATTGCCGATGATTTGGTTTCTCTTAAATAAATGGACTGTTTTTAACGCTTATCCAATCAGGTTCGTTTACTTGATTGGATTTTTTTGTATTTATCGTTTTTATCTTCTAAAAACTATTTGACAAATTTTTTTTTTGACTTATGCTGTTTCTGTATTCTTAATTAAATATATATTTTTATGGACGAAAAAGACGAAAAAATTGTTAAGACCGTTATGTGGTCTGATGCCAAGGCGCTTGTAACAGCCCTTGCCAGTCAAAATTTAGGTAGAGCCAATAATAAGAAGCCTGCCGATTTTTGTGAGTTTGTTGTTGCTTATCCAATGGTTTCCAGAAAACGTATGGTCGATTTTTTGGAAAATGTTGTTTTGCACAAGTCGCTCAGTGATGTTACTTCTATGGCTACGGTTGCCGAAGACAGTTGCTTGTTTTCCGCTGATACGGCTACGGCTATTGAGGTTGTTCTCAGACATCTTAACAAATTAAATACCGGTGGAAAATTACAGTCCTTGTGGGGCTTCTTAGATGATGATAAAAAAGCAGTTATCCATTTCGTTAATAAAGGCGGATGGTATGCCGAGGCCTATTTCAGCAGTCCTACGGAATTTTCTGTCGTTCATCTGATGACGTCATCTCAAGGAGAAAAGTTTTTTATTCCGGTTGCCTTTGTTAAAGATTTGAGCAAATTGGCGGCAAAAGTCAGCTTGACGGGAAATTTCTGTTTGCATGACTATCTGCCTCGCACAAAGTTCGATTTCCTTTCTAAAGGCGGTAAAAAGAACAGTGATGACTTTTCGTCACTATCTAATGAGAAAAAAAATACTCATCACAAGCGCCACTCTCGTGACGCCGGTGATTCTCTTTAGTAGTTTAGATTGAATTATTTTTTGTTTAGCATGTTACTTTGGAGGTTTGTCGTGAGACAAGTATCTCCATTATTGGACAAAATCAAGAAAGAACTTCGTTGTGAAACGAAGTTCTTTTTTTATGTAAAAAAAGACAGCTGACCACAGGGGCTTGCTGTCTTAATTTTCTTAAATCCAAAAGCATGGAATAACTTTTATATCCCTGTCAATAAACAAATAACCTTGCCAGCAACTTCCGTCTTTTTGCATTGATATACCTTCCAAAGAGTAGCCGTTCCAATGTGACATGGGAAATGTCCCTATTCCGTACCATAAACCTAAAAGCGGAGCTACCATCTCATTTGTCGATATAACAGCTTTCATCTCTGCCGATGATATCATAAAGCAATCATTCGGGTTAAGACCATTTTTAGCATAATTGGTAATATATTCCCAAACTTCTGTCTTTATTCCCTTTAATCGAAATGCTTTGTATATTGCTTTGGTATTAGCATAGCCGTCAGGAAAAACCTCAATTGCATCCGGAAGATGTTTATCCCAACTTAAATAAATGAGTTTCATTTCCACAAAATCTGGGACACAACACAAAGCGCGATAACCTATCGGTGCGGTTTTATCAGGATTTACCCACAAAATATACCCGCTTAATTCTGTGGAAGAAAAACCATTGCGTATGACTATCGAACCGTTATCATAAACTTTTCCACCACATTCGGCTTTTGCTATTTGTTCCGGCGATACCTTCTTTGCCAGCTCAATAATCGGCGCGGATGATTGCGGCATTTTAATCGGTTGGGGCTTTTTCACAGTTGCTTCCGTCAAAGATTTTTCTTGCAAGTTATCGACCACAAATGGCTGTTTTACCGTCATGATGGCATTTAAGCGACCGTTGACGAATTTACGCCCATAGCTTCCATCTTTGAATAGATAAAACGGATAGCCGATTTTTTTACCGATGGCATTTAATTGGCTTAAATTTAATTTTTCCATAATTGTTGATTTTAATAGTTTTGATAATAATTTTCTTTGTGGGCGATTATATGATGGTATCTATAATTGTCAATCTCTATGTCTTACCTTTTTTGTGGGAAAAAGGGTTTTATGGTTGCAAGTTTTCTCTTTGCGTTTATGGTGTAAGAAATAAGGAGTTTTTCTGATGATTTTTTCAAAATTTGAGAATATGGTCGCGGGTAGATATTTGCGCGCAAAACGCAAAGAAGGGTTTATTTCGGTTATCACTTCTTTTGCTTTTATCGGTATTGCTTTGGGTGTGGCGACGCTTATTATCGTTACATCCGTTATGAACGGTTTTAAATCTGAATTACTCGGGCGCATTTTGGGAATTAACGGACATATCAGCATTGTCGCTATTCGCAATACGCCGTTTAATAACTATCAAGAAGCCGTTAAACTGTTGGAAAGCAAAATTCTGGGAGTTAATATTGCTATTCCGATGGTTGAAAAGCAATTACTCGCAACTGCCGGTAATTCTGCTGAAGGCGTTATGGTACGCGGTATCAATGCTTCCGATATTCAAAAGAAAAAAGTGCTTCGCGACGGTTTCAAGGATTTTGATTTGAAACTGTTTAACGGCGATACCATCGTTTTAGGACAGCGTCTTGCCAACAAACTCGGCGTTATGGAAGGTGATGAAGTTACTCTGCTCTCCCCTAGCGGTAAGATTACCATGTTTGGCACCGTGCCGAGGATGAAAACTTATCGTGTTGCCGGTACTTTTAATTTCGGAATGTATGAGTATGACGCCAACTTTATCTTTATGCCGCTTGATGCTGCGCAAAAATTCTTTTCTTTAGGTGATGGTGTGACTGGCATTGACGTTACACTTCGCGACGGCGCAGATGTCGATTATATTCGGCAAATTATCGCGGCGGCTATCGAATCTTCCGGAAATAAGGCCTTTGTTTATGATTACAGACAAACAAACTCCGCTTTCTTTAACGCTATTGATGTCGAACGCAACGTTATGTTTATCGTTCTTACACTCATCATTTTGGTTGCCGCTTTCAACATTATTACCGGCTTGATTATGCTCGTTAAAGACAAAGGACGCGATATTGCCGTATTGCGTACTATGGGCGCAACTAAAGGGGCTATTATGCGTATTTTCTTCCTTGATGGGGCTTTTATCGGTGCGGTCGGTACTGTTCTTGGTGTCGTGCTTGCCCTGCTCTTCTGCGATAATATTGAAAATATCAGACAATTTTTACAATCTGTCGCAGGACGTGATTTGTTTGCCGCAGAAATTTATTTCTTGTCACAGTTGCCGGCTAAAGTTGAAATGTCCGTCGTCCTAACCGTTGCAGGTATTTCACTCCTGCTCTCTTTCTTAGCAACGCTTTATCCGGCTTATCGCGCTGCTAAAATGGATCCTGTGGAGGCTTTGCGCTATGAATGATGATTTTATCAATAATGCACCGGTTTTGCAACTGAGCGGTGTTGTCAAAAATTATAAACAAGGGAAACAAACTCTTGAGGTGCTTGCCGGTGTGGATTTGTCTATCCACTCGGGAGAAATTATTGCTTTGGTCGGACAGAGCGGTTCGGGTAAATCTACCCTCTTGCAAATCGCGGGACTGCTTGATAAACCTTCCGGCGGTCGCATCTTTATTAACGGCGAAAATATCGGTAAGGCTTCTGACGATTTACGCACTTCGCTTCGCCGTGATTATATCGGCTTTGTTTATCAGTATCATAATCTTTTGGGCGATTTCTCCGCTCTTGAAAATGTTATGATGCCTTTGCTTATTGCCGGAAAATCTCAGCAGGAAGCATCCGACAGAGCGACTTTTTTACTTGATAAATTAAAACTCTCGCATCGCTTGAAACATCGGCCGGCCGAACTTTCCGGCGGTGAACAACAACGTGTTGCCATTGCCAGAGCTTTGGCGAACTCCCCTAAATTGTTATTGGCCGACGAACCGACCGGTAACCTTGATCCGAATACTTCCGAGGAAGTCTTTTCGGCTTTGCTCAATATTATCAAAGAAACAGGGCTTGCCGCTTTGATTGCTACGCATAATATGGAATTAGCTGCTCGGATGAATCAGCAATTTAAACTTAAAGACGGTGTGCTCGAAAATATGAATGAACCGCTCTTTACTAAAGTGCGTAAGAATTTTTACTAAATTTTGCTTCTTCTTGAGCGGATTTGGGGCGGATTTTTCTTAACTTTGCGAAAAAAATACTTGCAAAATTATTTTTTTGAGGTATGTTGGGAGCACTTCCGAGAAAGAGGACGGTGCTTTTCGGTGTTTTTGGTGTGTGGAAGCAAATTTCTATTCACCGTTTCCGAGCATAACGCCCCGTTTGCGCAGGTTGCTTAATAATGTTTTGATATGAGTGCTTATTGTGTGAAAATATTATCGGCTGCCTCAACGACAAAACTATCGGGACAATAATTTAATTAACCAGTTTAAGGATTTTTTGATGAAAAGTATTGTTAATGCTAAAAAGAAAAATAGCCGTCGTTACGGTCAAAATCTTTGGGGTGATGCTAACAGCCCTATCTTGAAAAGAAATTATGCTCCGGGACAACATGGTCAAAGAAGAAAAAAAACTACTGACTATGGTGAGCAATTATATGCTAAACAAAGATTAAAAGTTTATTATGGTAACATTTCTGAAAAACAGTTCCATAAATATTATGAAGAAGCTATCCGCAGAAGAGGTGATGCCGCTGAAAACCTTATCGGTTTGTTAGAATCTCGTTTGGATAACTTGGTTTATAAGGCTAAATTCGCTTCTACCGTTTTCGCTGCTCGTCAGTTTGTTAACCACGGTCATATTACCGTCAACGGTAAGAAAGTGAACATCCCTTCTTATATCGTTAAAGCCGGTGATGTTATTGAAGTTCGTGAAAAATCTAAACAATTGGCTGTTGTTTTATCCGCAGTTCAATCTCAATCTCGCGACTTCCCTTCTTACTTGGAAGTTGATGCGGCTAAATTATCAGCTAAGTATTCTTTTGTTCCGAAATTTGATGACGTTCCTTACGCCGCTCAAATGGAACCAAACTTGGTTATCGAGTTCTACTCCAGATAATAGCTGTTATATGGCGGTTTCTTTATTGCGAATCGCTCGTAAAATACAAAATTTTAAGCAGAGTTTCGGCTCTGCTTTTTTTTGCTTTCATTCTTTTAACCGACTATTGATCCGAAACTCTCTTTTTTTAATTCTTCTGCTGTACAACAACAACACCACTTTATCTATCACTAATATAAGTAAAACGTTTCTGTGTCATTCTTTTTGAAAATTTGTGTAGCGATTATTTATCCTTTGGACACATTTTTGTTGACAAAAACGCAAATACCCCCTATAGTTTTGGCAATTAAATATTATTATTCACCTAAATTTATCAGTTATGGAAAAAAATTATTGGAAATTTGTTGAACAAACACGAGAGGTGTTGGAAACGTTAGACTGCTATTGGAAATTTTTCGGAGAAAGAACCGTTAATGATGAAGAGCCTCATGATTTGCTTTTCTATCCTAATGGCTTTTTTACTCTTCATAACCCAGAAACATATAATCTGCAGGTTTATGATAATCGTTGTCGATTGATTGCTGACAGCGCATTTGATTTTCATGGATTTAAAAACGGATACTATGCTCTTTCTGTTGAAAAAGAGAAATCGTATCAATTTTATAATCCTAAAGGAGAGCTGATTGCTTGCTACGATAATGTTCTCTATCTCGGGCAATATAGACATTTTGTATTACGCAAAGATAACAAGTTTTTTGTTTTGCCGGTAGATGATTTATCCCAAGGGCGCGCTCTTGGATCTGTACACCATGTCGGTTACTTTAGAGATGCGGATGATGGTAAAATCGCTTTTTATCAAGAAGATGGCGTCGTCTTGTATGATAAGGATTTTTGTAAAATCCATCTTATTCCTCATATTAGCGGTGTTGATTTTTTCGCTGGCGGTAATTTTATTGTTTGGACTGAGAAAAAGGGGATCCTCTATGATACAAATTTAATCCCCTTACTTGATAATCTGGACGTTAATTATCGTTGGTTAGTTTCGAAGAAAATGTGTCGAAATATGGATGCAACGTATGATTGCCTGACAGCTTCCCCCGTACATGAGAAATACTTCTTGCCTGGTGCTCCCAACTGTGAGTTTTACGTTTCCAAGCTCGGTAATGTCTATTTACGTTTGGGTAACGGAGAACAGTTTGCTATCCAAGAAGATGATAAACCTTTCGTTTTCGCGAAAAAATTTATCGGTCTCATTCGGCAAAACCGTCTGTTGGTTCTGGCGCTTGATCTTCCGTTGCAACAACAATTGATGTTCTTTGATGCCTTTATTCGTAAAGTTCCCGGTGTGGATATCTCTGATGCCTTGTTTGACTATGGGCAGAAATTTATCTCTCTTGTACAAGGAGATAAGTTAAATAAACGCGAAACTCTGCGTTATTTATTATCGCACTAATCCGTAGTTTGTTCCGCTTTAAGCCCTCTTCGGAGGGCTTTTTTATTTTTCTTATCTCTTCCCCCTTTACTCTTTATTCTTCTTAGGTTATAATTAGTGTAGGATTAACAGCTCACAGGGGTTTTATGTTTATTGTATTTATCGCTTTACTTGCTCCTTTCTTCACATCTTTTGCCAATATCATTGAGTGCAAACTTTCTAATAATAATTTTAAACATCCGCTCACAATGATTTTTTACATTTCTTTGATGAACTGCGTCTTTTTGCCGCTATTACTCTTCTTTGGAACGCCAACCTTACCAACACTTCAAGTTTTGCCTTTTTATCTCATCTTGGCGATTATCGATGTCGTCTATCTTTATCCTTACTACAAAGCCATGAAAGTTATTGATACATCTATCGTATCCGCTCTCTTCTCTTTGGGACAAATTACTATTCCGATTATGACTTATTTCCTGTTGGACGAACATTTGCAAAAATCCCAATATTGCGGCTTTATTCTCATTATTTTGGCTTCTATCGTGCTGAGTATTAACGACTTTAAAATGCCGAAACTTAACCGTGCTTTTTATTATATGGTATTAGTTTCTTTCTTGAGGGCTTTTTATGTCGTTATTCAAAAATGCTCCTTTCAGTATGACGATAGCTGGATTAATATGATGATTTATGTAAACACACTTTCCGGTTTATTGCCTTTCTTGCTCTTTTTACATCCTACTTCTGCCCAACGTATCAAAAAAGCATTTAGCTCTTATCGTAAAAGAACTAAAATATTTTGCTTAAATGAACTCCTTTGCTTTTTGGGTGGCGCAGCCTTTATTTTTGCATTATCAAAGATGTCTGCCGTTACTCTTTCGGCTATCAATGCCACGGCGCCTATCTTTATGCTTTTCATCAGCATTACCTTAAAGAAGATTTTTGATATCCACGTCAAAGAAACCATCTCTCCTCGTATTATGATAAAAAAGATGGTTTGCTTTGTGATTATTGTCGGTGGCGTGGTTATGGTTTCTCTATAACCTTACATTTCTTTCGTAGGCTGATTAAATTTAGCTTGTTTTTAGGATGTGCACGTTTATATGCGGCAGCCTTTTTCGCTATATAATTATATAATCGCTGCATTTTTTGATTTCCTGTTGCAGCCAAATCTTCCGGATGTCCTTGCACGCATAAAATCCCAGCTGTCTCATTCCCCCAAATTTCTGGAATTCCATCGGCATCGGAAACGGCATACATATCCATTTTTACCTGCGGCGTTCCTTCTGCATAATCTTGTAACGCCGGATGAACCATTGCCTGATTGTGACGCGAATTTATCATAATCTTATCTTCATTCGCATCTAACCCCATAATATCAAATATCGGCGTTCCTTTTATTAACTTTAATCCATGTACACGGACATCTGTTTCGGCTTTGGGTTTATGAACCGTTTTCCTTGATACTTCTTTATCTAAACTTCGATACATTTTCATATTACCCAACAGCGCACCAATCATTTGCGCACCGGCACAAATTCCCAACATAGGTTTATGATTACGATGGGCTTCGTTTATCGCTGCTTTGTAAGCAAAAAAGCGTTTTCCTTCTTTACCTCCCATATCTTTGCCATCAATAAAGAAATCTTCCGGATTATCAAAAGCTCCTCCCGGTAAAATAACACCATCGCAACCTTTCATCTGTTGATAGGTACTCTCATAGTCTAAAAACTTTATCTCCGCACCTGTTGACAACGCCGCTTGCGCATAGGTCAATCCTATGGTGTAATATTCTTCACCATTATCGCCTTTATCTTGCCCTAATAGAAAGCCGACAGTCGGTCGATCTGTGCTTTTATTTTCATATAATTCTTTATGAAAGCGAATATCGGCAACTATTCCCTGTTTCTTTAATTCTTCTATTTCTTTTTTAGGTATACCGAAACTTTTAAATTCTTCTAAATACTCCAGATATATCGTTTTAGTTTTCATTGTAAAAACTCCTTTTTTGCATATACCTAAGTTTACCCCCAAAACAGGTAGCTGTCAATTATTTATTTTTTACGTCTTTTCTACTTTCTCAGGTTATATTTCCAAATACTTCAGCACATCATCCGGATTATTAACCGCGACGACTTCCGTATTTTCCATACCTCGCAATGTTTCTGCCAAGGCATAGTCGTTTCCGCCCTTCTCGGTTCTGTCGCCTAAAAAGATAATCTTATGGTTGGGATACATTTCTCTTACCTTATAGGCTATCTGACTCTTACTGCAACCTTTCGTCACGATATCAATAGAAATTTTACCGCCGACACTCGCTTCATATTCCGGAAAATTCTCGTTCACGTCTTGAACTATCGTTTCTCTTTCATGATGCTCATTGTCCCACTCATTGTATTTGGCGCGTTCGGCAAACGGACAATTGCGACCTAATACGCTAAAGTTCAACATACCGGGACGTAATTCCATATAATTCCCATACAACTTTCCTTTATATTCCGTATTACGGCGATAACGCTCTAATGTCTGCAATAACTCTTTTTGCAACTTTATTTCATGACGATATATTTCTTTACCCTTTTCATGAAAAACATTTCCCATTGAACTATATATACCACTGAATGCGTCTATTGCACCCGATGGTATTTGCTCACACACTTTTTCAAAGTTAGAACCTGCCGCCAAATAGGCTAAATGCGATTTTAACCACGGAATAAATCTGCGACTAAAGTCCGGTGTCATCGGCTGACGCGCAGGGGTTATCGTTCCATCCATATCAAATATATATATTTTCATAGTTTCTCCTTTCTTATAAACGCGGCGGCAAATACTCTATTTCGGATACTGACCTGCCGATGCTATCTCTCTATTTATCTGCTACGCATTTATAATAAGCCTTGGAAGGTACAAACAGCCTGCAACTGAATATATCATTGTCTATCTCTTCCGCATGTGTCTTTTCTTTATGTTGACGACATAACTCATCCGCCTGCGCCTTTATTTCTTCTCTATCATAAAATAAAGGATTATAGCATATTGCAGGTCGTCCAGGTTTGGAGGCGCCTACATATACATACTCCGTTCCCGGTTCGCGCCTTCTATCCTCAAACGGTGAAAACTGCGAGCATCCGCTTATCAGGCATAACATAAATAGTAACAATGATAATTTTAGTGTGGACAATTTGTAAAACTCCCGTTAAATTGTGTATGGTTGTCATTATATATAAAGTTGAATTAAAATGCAAAGCGAAAATGTATATATTGGGGATGATAAATTTCAACGCTTCCTTTCTCATTATAACTGCCCAACACCGCTTAATGTGGCTAAACTTAAATTTGCCGGTGCTATTTGTAGTCCTAATCCTAACTTAAGACCGACGGATGTTATCGCATCTTTCTTTCCCGATAACGCGCAGCCGCGTTTGACTACTAAGGCGGAAGCTGAGTTGTTTTTTAAGTTTTTTATGGGACTGTGGGATCAGATGTTTGTTGAAATTAAAACGAACACGCTTGAATTACCTGAATTTTATGGCGATATTCATGATGCTCAGAGCCTTATTGAATTGTGCTATAATCGGGCTGACCAAATTGAATGCGGTTTTGTCGAAGGCTTTTGGGGCGGTTGCGAAACCCTCAATATCCCTAATTTTGCTGCTGAGTTAATCTCTTCTCTTTCCGATATGGCCGGGGTTTATGCTATGCTTGCTAAAAAACTCTCACAGGCTGAAAATCCAGATGATATCTATCCGGTTATTCTTAATACCGACCAGATGGTGCTCAAAACATTACACTTCCTTATTGAGCACTTGGTTCTGCCTCATATTGAACAATTGCAGAGAAGCGTTAACTAGCTTTTTTTATAGGAGTTTGTATTATGGAGTTATATGAAGGACTTTTAACCAGACGCTCGGTAAGAAAATATAATCCCGAAAAGAAATTGGCTGATGAGCAAATTATAGAGCTCTTACGGGCTGCCAGCTATGCTCCCTCCGCTCATAATAAGCAACCTTGGCATTTCTTGGTCTTAAAAGATACGGAAACCTTACGCACGCTCAGACTTTTGCAGCCTTGGACCTCTTTTGCTAAAGATGCTGCTTGCGTCGTTATTGTTTGCGCTGATGAAACTGAATGTTTCCACCGCGAAAAAGAAGGTTGGAATTATGCGCAAATCGATGGTGCTTTGGCAGCCGAAAACTTACTTTTGGCTTGCCATGCAAAAGGTTTAGGTGCTTGCTTTTGTGGAGCCGCGCCAATGCCTATGGTCGTTGATAATTTGCGCAAAAAGTTTAATATGCCCGATACAATGCTGCCGATTGCAATTGTTACTATCGGTTATCCTGATGAAACTCCAAAACAACCAGAAGATAGATTTAATCCTGATAAAGTGCATTGGGAAACTTTTTAATCTTTTGTTTTATACAGAAAAGCCTCGCATAATATTCTGCGAGGCTTTGTTTTTTTGTGTTACAGTTTACATTGTCGCATACCGCTTAAAGTAGGCTTCAACCTCTTTACGATTACCGCGTTCCATCAATTCATCTTCCGCTTCAAGACCTTTGCTTGATTCTTGAATATAGTCCATGATGGCATTGTGATTTCCGCTCTTTATTAATAAACGCTGCGCTTCAAGGCTCAAGGCTTTGTACTTAAAGATATAATCTCTGACACATTGCTCACATTTGTCTATCAGACTATCTCGCCCATATCCTATGTCCAAATAACTCATCAGCTCCACTTGGCCCGCCTGTGATAATTCATCTCTTGCTATATATTGTTCAACCTCAAGAATGTACGAAATATCATTTAAATCTCGGCTTTTAGTCAGACTTTGCTTTAGTAAGTAAACTTCTGCCTGGGGAGAAATATGTTTCTTTCCATATTTATGCATCCCTTTATCTATAATTCTCTTCTCCAAATTCAAGCATAACTGACAGTTTTCCAGCATATATTCGCGAATCTCTCCGTACCCAATTATATTATCGTATATATATATTTGGACTTTTTCATCAATTGTTCCCTTTATTCCGAAAGCCTCCAACATGGATCTGATTTCTGTTGCATTTCCCCGTTTGACTATTTTCATTTGTTCATCGGGACTTAAATCTGCTTCACCAGTTTTTTGTTGCTTTATCTTTCGCATAATGGTTTGATGGGTTTTTCTTTCTTCTTCTGCAGCTTCGCGCAATCGACTGATTTCTGCAACACTGATTTTTTCTTCCATAATTTTACAATTTAATAAGTTCGACATATCTATATTTTATCATTGCTTGATTTATTCCAGATTCTTTTGCTTGTCAATCTCTTTTCTTAATTCAAAAAAAGGAGAGCTTTCGCTCCCCCCTCTCGCTACTTGTATACATCGTAAAGTTTTTTTAAGACCTCAGGCACTTCTACCTTCAGTTCCGCTAAAATATACGCTGCCGTATCTATATTCAATCTTGCAATTGACTTAATACTGTATTTATCTTGATTCTCTATCCAACGCGGATTGTTATAATCTACCCAATAACGCTCACGATATGACCGAATTGTTTGTACGCTCGGTTTTTGGATATGCAATTTTCCGCTTGGCGCAAGGTACGCAAATTTCGCTAAATTTCCCTCTTTATCATACGATTTCACGGAGATTTCGCCATTGTTGTAGAATATTATTTCTGTCTTTACTTTACCATTACCATAATATTCCAATATCGTGTTGCTCTTATTGTCCGACTTAAATTCTGAGGTTACGCCTCCTTTTTTGCCATATACTTTCAGACTGTCTTTCAGCATATCCGCGCTGTTTTTCGCCAAATTTTGCGGCATTGCGGCTTTATTGAGTTTTAATGACTCTACTTTGCCTTGCTCATTATATTCTTTCTCAATCACGCCTGTTCCATGTTGTTCGGTTTCTTTAACTATTTTACCGTCTTTGGCGTATTCTTTGGTTATAAATACTAACGCTCCAGTTTGTTCGGTTTCTGCTTTTACACCGCCCTCCGGATAGTATTCTTTATCTGAAAACAATAATGTTTCCGGTTTGCGCTGTATCTCATATCGTGGTTTGCCATTATCATAAAAATCCTCTCGGGATACAAACGCCATAACGGCATTATCCGTATAATCTTTATGTGTCTTGCGACGTATCTCACCCGAACCATAATATTTTTCAATCAAAATTCCTTCTTTTTCATACATCGTGTCCGTTATTAATAAACCCGTCTTGGAATACTCTTTAATTTCTTCCGTTCGTCCTCCCGTGGTTTTTATCGTCTTGCGCAGATTTCCGTTCGGATAGTAAAGTTTTTGAGTTTCCGTTGCCTCTTTTTCAGGCTTTACTTCATTCTTGCTTATATGCTCTTTTGAAACAACATCTGCTAAATCTTCAATATCCGGTTTGGATACGGGACCGATATTTTTGGCGGCTAATTCCGCTTCTTTTTTCTCTTCCGCCGTCGGGATAATCGCATTCTTCACTTTTATATCCTCAAACGATATCGGTTCTAAATCTTCCACCAGCGGGGCCGCTTCCTCCGGTAATATCGGTGATATTTCCGAAGCCTTTTCTTCGGCCTTTACGGAAACGGCTTCTTTTTCCGCTTTTATTGCTTTATCCGGTTCATTTGCTTTGACCGTCTTGGAGGCAATTATCGGTATCGCACTGGCTACCGGCTTATCCTCACTGACTTTCTGCGTACTTATCGATTGTGCTTTTTCCGTTTCTTTTACCTTATCCTCTACTTCGACGCTTACCTTTTCTTCTGTTTGCTTTGCTTGGCTTATTTCTGCTTTTTCCTCTGTTACCGATTGGACTTGATTAATTGTTGAGCCTTGAGCTGTTTCTACTTCTGGCGCAGTTTGTTGGTCTGCTTTTATTTCCGTTGGTTGCTCTTGCTCCGCTACGGACGGTATCGTTTCTTTTATCTCTCTATCCTTTTTTACGGACTGATTTTCTTTGACGGTATCTTGCTTTTTACTGCTTATTTTGTTTTCCGCCGTTACTGCCGGATTTTCTTTCTCGACCTTTTCCTTTTTACTTATATCCTTTTCCGAAACGTCTTCTGCCTTGTTCAACTTTTCAATTACTGCAAATGTTTTATCATCATTTTCTTCATTACTCGGTTCTTTTGTTATCGGTTTGATATCCGCTTGCGGTAGTTTTTCTTCGGCTTTAGGTGCTGCCTTTATTACTTTTGCTTCCGGCTTTTCCGACTCCTCTTCAGCTTTCTCATATCCGCATATATGACCGCCTTTTATCAACTTGTTGTCTTTATATACGAGATACTCTCCCATTGCCAAATTATACTCAATATAGTTGAACGGATTGGTCGCGTTCACTTCTCTGACATAATCCATCTTATCTTCATAGAATCTGATGAATATATCTTTATTCTTACTGGGGGCGGAAATAAATGCGTCTTTCTTTTCTCCTTGGTTATAATTGGCACTAAACGCCAATTTACCATCCTTTTCATAGCGAACATATACTGATTTATCTGCTTCATCCGCTATGGTTATCATTTCTTTTACCGCACCATTCGGATGATAGCTTCTTGAACTCTCTGCTTGTTTGTCATGATTATATGGTATCTCCGCAATCAGCTCTCCGCGTTCATTAAACTTTTGTGCTATGCCTTGTCTTTGTTTTTGATAGTACGGAATATTGTAGATGCGATTGCCTTTTTCATCATACACCGTTTCTGTTGCATATTCTCCGCGATTGTATCCGGTCGGAAATACGGCTCTTAACCGATTTAATTTATCATAACATGCATAGTTGCTGTTCTCGGGCTTAAACGAGGTAAAGTCTATACAATCTTGCGGTATATCAATTTGAAAGGATTTTTTTATCGTATTAATGTTTGCATCAATTTCTAATTGCAAATCATTACGCTTATTGGTAAAATCTAAACAGCCTTTGTCCGCTTGCGCTAATTCCCCTATTTTGGATGGATTTATTATTCGCTGTTTGGTTTGAACTTCCATACCTTCTATTTTTCCGCCCCTAAATTTAATCTCCCGTGCTTGCGGTCCATATATCTTGGCTGTTCCTTCTTTTAAACCATTTTTATACGGAAATTCAGCCGCAACGCCTCCGGTCGGAAAATAACATGTTAAAGTACCGGAAACTTGACCATTATTGTATCTTTTTCTAAAGGCTATCTCTTTGCTCGGAAAATAACCATTCGCCATACCATCCTTCACACCTTGCGTATAATTAATTTCAGCCGTTAAATTACCCGAAGCATCAAATTTCTGTTCCACCCCGTTTTTTAATCCGCCTACATAGGGGGTTATTTTTCGTATCATTCCGGTTTCATCGTAGCTGATTTTTGACGTCACATTCCCGCGGATATCGGCTATCTCATATACAAAATTTTCGCGATAGGGCAATCCGCATTTATTATATGATATATCTCCTTCATCTTCGTATAATTCAACTAATTCTTCCAAACTCAACTTGACTACTTTATCTTTGCAATTTTCTTCATTTAAATCAGGTGCGAAATTCAGTATGTTGACGTTTTCAACTTCCTTTATACTCTGTCCTTGTCGATTAAAAAATATGTTCTTACCTTTTTTTCCGACCGGAAATGATGCCGCAATATGACCGTCCGGATAATATGTTATAATATTCCCTTCACGAATCGTTTGTACTAATTCTGGCGTGTTTTTATCTTCTTTCTTGGGCAAAACCCATGGTATTTCTTGGCGAAGCATGCCGTTATTATCATAACGCTTTTCGGTGCCTATTTTATTATTTTCATTCAGATATGTCACTTGTGCCGCAAGTTTTCCGTTTGTATAATACTCCTCAGCGTAAAACCCTTTACTATCTCCCATTGCGGTTATTTGGCGTGAAATTTGACCATTCGGATGATAATAATTGAGAACTTTTTTTACTACTTCTCCGTCTTTAACCGTTTTTTCTGCTATGACTTTCCCTTCCGGGGAAAGCAATTTTTCTATATATCCGTCTTCTATTTCCTCTTTTATAATTTTAGGATTGTTTGAAGCTGAACCGTCTTCTTTTGATTGTGATGCAACCAGCGATGTTACTGTTTTAGCTTTTAATTCTTGTTCTTCCTGTTTCGCAGATGCTTTTTCTTCATCTAACCGATAGATGCCAACAGTGGATGAATCTTGTTGTATATTGACTGAACTTGCATACACCAATGCTGGCAAAGATACAGTTATTAATAAGGCTAAATTAAGTGATTTTTTCATAACAGCACCATAATCCCTAAAATTAAATATAAAGTTCTCTGTTGTTATTTTAAACATATATATCTTATTTTTTAAAGCATTAATTCTTATTTACACAACTTGTTTGAAATGTTATTTTTTGCTGTTGTATTTTTTTATTTCCCTCAATATCAGATTTGTTTTTTGATTTTGGAATTCTTCCCGACTAATTTCTTTATTCTTCAAACGCGACAGAAGCTCTCTGAATTCCTCTATTGTCTGCAAGTGCAGCGACGAAACTTTATCGTATAAATTTCGCAACTCGTCTACTATTGCTATAAAATTATCCTCATCTTCCGGAGATATCTCATAACTTCGTCCATGTATGTCCGCAGACATTACTCCTATGAAACGGTCTAAATATATTTTTTGCGGAAAATTGTGCAATCCTATCGCTATTTCTATTAATTGCTTTTTGACTTTTGCCAAAGGTTTATGGGATACCATGTGATTTAGCGCGCAAAAACGGGCAAATTTTACATATGTTGTCGGAAGATGCATTCTTCTTGCTATTATGGTTATGACTTTATCACCTAAAGTATCATGACCTTTATGCGAGGGCCATTTTTGAGGATTGGTTTCCCCTTTGCCTACGTCATGCATTAACGTTCCAAAATTCACAAACGCATCATCGCTTTGGGCGGCTTGAAGCGATAATAATGTATGTTCGCCACTGTTGCCTTCGGGATGATAATCCAACCTTTCCGGCACTTTCCAAAGTTTGTCTATTTCAGGAAAAATTGCTTGTAATGCCCCACATTCTCTGGCTGTTACGATAAATCTGGAAAATGACTTACTTTGCAGTGCCTTTTCTATCTCTCGCCATATTCGCTGATTGCTCAAATGTTGTAATTCGCCGTTTTGCACCATTCGACGACATAATTCCATAGTTTCCGGTGCTACCGAAAAATCTAATTGTGCCGCTAAACGACACATTCGTAATACACGCAGCGGATCTTCGCTAAAATGCTCGGAAATATGACGTAAAATACGCTTGCCGATGTCTTCTATTCCGTTATGAAAATCGATTATTTCATCTTTTTCTTCATCAAAATACAAAGCGTTACATGTAAAGTCGCGTCGTAATGAATCTTCTTCTAAGGTTATATCGGGCGTAAATTCAAACTTAAAATCTTGATGTTTTGTTCCGGTTTTTATCTCTTTTCGGGCTAAAGCATATTCCTCACCGGTTTTAGGATGCAAAAAAACAGGAAAGCTCTTACCGACTTTCTTAAATCCCAAGGCTTGCATCTCCGCTTCCGTGCCGCCCAGAACAACATAGTCTTTGTCTTGATTGGGGCGATTTAATATCTTATCCCGAACAGCCCCGCCTACTTGATAAAAATGCATCTTTCTCCCTTTCTTCGTTTCAAATGTAATTAAATATTCTCTATTTTGCAAGGGCTTTATCTTTCCCTTAAAAAAAATATTAAAAAATGAAAAAAATTGTTGCAAAAAAAAATCTTTTGAGTATAGTCATTGAAGATTTTGGTTATGGGTGCGTAGCTCAGTTGGCTAGAGCAACTGACTCTTAATCAGTGGGTCCAGGGTTCGAATCCCTGCGCGCCTACCACTAAAAAAGTCCCTCTTCAACTGGGACTTTTTTTGTTGTGTTTTTTTTAAGGACGCTATCTCTCAATACTCCTTTGTGCTTTATATAATGCAACTGTTTGTTTGGACGTCGTCTGTGGAGATATTGATTGCTCTTCTTTATGGACTTCCTTACTCTCTGCTTGCAAACTGCTTTCTTTATTCTCTGTCTTTTGGGTATCTTGTGAGTAATCTCTGGTCGCGTTTTGTTGTTTCAATTCTTCCAAATTCTTACGCTCTTCCTCCAGATGTTTTCTTCTTTTCTCTAACGCTTTCATCTTCCTCTCTATTTCTTTGCGTTTTTCTATATCGCGCTCTCGACGGTATTGCTCCTCTAATTGACGCTTTTCTTCCGCCATCTTCTTCTTTTGCTCTTCCATCCATTTTATACGCTCTTCGAAACGTTTTTGACGGGCTAACGCTTCCGCTTGCATATATGCTGCTTCTTCTGCATCTTCTTTTAATTCCATTTCTGTTGCCATTTTTTCTTTTATCGCATTTAATTTTTCGTTCTTTTCTATCTTCTCCGCCACATTTTCCAATATATCCGATACTTTGGCAAAAACTCGTACAAGCTCATCTTGACTTAAGTTGCTGTATTTCATTACTTTTTCCATAGCATTTTTAGCTATCGGACCGTAATTCTGTTCCAAATATGCCAGGGCTTTTTCATTTTCTCCGTTCCTTAGCATCATACTTATGGTGTCTGTTACAACGCTGCCTTGTTTTAAATTCTCCGTACTCATGGATTCCTCCTTCCTATCTCCCTAAATAGGCCATTTTCTGTTGTTCTTGTTGGGCTACTCTTTGTTCGCGCTCTAATTTGGCTTTGATACACTCTTTGGCTAAATCTTTACTCATTCCTGAGTCTTTTGCTATACTTATATTTACATTTTTACCATATCGCCCAAAATTTACTCCATTTATTTGCTCAAAATCACAAGCTAAATTATGACGATCATTTATTATTCCCGTATGACCGTGGATTATGCCTTGATTGTTTGTCGGTAATGCTCGCCCTCTATACTCATCTACCTTGTTGTCTATGCTGATTGGCGTCCCTGATGCTAACCTCTCTATAAAATCATTCATTTCCTGATTTTCTTTGCTCTTATCTTCTGTACTTCCTCGGCGACTATATGCTTTATTCGGGATATGTACCGTTGTAAATTCTCCGCTGCGCTCGAGGACTATATGCATATTGCATGCTGAATTGCTACCTTCTGCTCCGCGCTCTTTGGGGGGCCAATTCGGATTATTTGCGGCATTAATTTCTCCCATTCCAGCATTTGCAAACATTGTTTGTACGCCTAACGTACATTTGCCTCGCGTTCCATCATATCTCGCTTTGTTGGCGGCTTGGGCTAATTTGCGATTTATCTCTCCTCCGCTTATTTCCATTAACATTTCTGGATTTTTATCTATTACTGCTTGTATATCCGCTTTGGTCACGCCTACTTTGTCCATTAATTCTTGAACAGATATACTTCCATCTATCTTCTCTCCACGATTTTGTTGATAGATGCTTTCTGCTTTTTCATTTATATCTTCTTTTTGCCACGGAGCTTTATATTGTCTTGACGCGGCTTCTCGCCAATTGGTATATGTCCTTCCTACTTCTCTTTTCTTTTCTGACATACCTTGTTGTTTTTGTTGTGCCTTTATTTCTTTTATTTTTATTCTATTTTCTAACTTTTGCTGATTATTTTGCATTTTTTGCGTATAGTTATTTACGCTTGCCGGTAATTCTCCCGATAATCCTGATGACAGGCCTATTGCCATTAACCCATATGTCGCATAATGCTTAACCGTGTTCTTTATCTTTTCCCATGCACGTCTAGCATCTTCTTTCATATTGATTTCTAATTCCGCACGAGTTATTGACATAACAGCCTCTCTAAAAATATCTGACTAATTTTATCTAAATCTTCTCTTATTTTATCACATTTTTACACGCTTGTAAAGTCTTTTAGATATCAAAAACCTCCGCTTGTATCACAAACGGAGGTTCTTCTTTTATGGATACGAAAATTTGATTATTTAACTTGTAGTCCGTCTTCTCCGACATCAACGCTTACTTCCGAATTGTCATGAATTGTATCTGCTAAAAGAGCATATGCTAATTTATTTTCCAATTCTTTCTTCAATAAACGTTTTAACGGACGCGCTCCGTATACTTCGTCATATCCGTTGTCAATAATCCATTTATCGGCTTGCGGCGTTAATCTTAATTTAATGCCCCTATCGGTCAAACGTTTTTCAATATTGGCCATTGCAAGTGCCGCTATTGCTTTAATATCTTCTTTCGTCAGACGCTTGAATACTACTATATCATCTATACGATTAATAAACTCCGGTCGGAACGCATTTTTCAATGTTTCCAAAACCTTTGCGCGCTGCTCTTCCTCACTCAAACTCTGATTTATCAGATATTCAGCTCCTAAGTTTGAAGTCATGATGATAATCGTATTTTTGAAATCTACCGTACGTCCTTTGCTATCTGTCAAACGTCCGTCATCCAAAACTTGCAGCAAAATATTAAATACGTCCGGATGCGCTTTTTCTACCTCGTCAAACAAGATAACCTGATACGGACGACGGCGGACGCTTTCTGTCAGTATTCCGCCTTCTTCGTAGCCGACATATCCAGGAGGGGAACCGATTAAACGCGCAACCGAGTGTTTCTCCATATACTCCGACATATCTACTCTTAACATCGCATTCTCGTCATTAAACAAGAATTCAGCCAAACTCTTGCTTAATTCGGTTTTACCTACACCCGTCGGTCCTAAAAACAAGAACGAACCAATCGGCTGATTTGGATTAGAAATACCCGAACGCGAACGACGTACCGCATTAGCAACCGCTTCAACCGCTTCATCTTGGCCAACGACGCGTTTCTTCAGATAACTCTCTAAATGCAACAACTTTTCTCGCTCCGATGACAACATCTTATCGGTCGGAATTCCTGTCCATTTAGATACAACTTTCGCTATATCTTCCGGTTGTACTGTCTGTTGTTCCGTCTTTTTCGTATTTTTCTCCAGTTCACCAAGCTCTGCCGTTAACTTCGGAATAATGCCATATTGCAATTCGCCGGCTCGCTCATATTGTCCGTTACGCTCGGCAATTTGTGCTTCGCTTCTGGCTTTATCCAATTTATCCTTAATCTCGGTGATATGTTGCAAATTCTGTTTTTCCTGTTTCCATTTTGCGTCCAATGTTCGTGACTGCTCCTCCAAATTTGCCAGTTCTTTTTCTACTTCTGACAATCTGTTCTTAGAGTTTTCATCCGTTTCTTTTTTCAGAGCTTCTTTTTCTATCTTTAACTGTAAAACCTTACGGTCTAAAGTATCAAGTTCTTCCGGCTTTGAATCTATACTCATACGCAATGATGACGCCGCCTCATCCATTAAGTCTATCGCCTTATCCGGCATATATCTGTCGGCTATATAACGATTGGCTAACGTTGCTGCCGCAATCAGAGCCGCATCGGAAATTCTTACCCCATGGTGAAGTTCAAATTTCTCTTTTATACCACGCAAAATCGTTATCGTTTCTTCAACATCCGGCTCATCTACATAGACCGGTTGGAAACGACGCGCTAATGCGGCATCTTTTTCGACATACTTTTTATATTCGTTTAAAGTTGTCGCTCCGACACAATGTAACTCTCCTCTGGCCAACGCCGGTTTTAATAAATTTGACGCATCCATTGAACCTTCATTGGCTCCGGCGCCCACTATCGTGTGCATTTCATCAATGAATAAAATTATGGTTCCGGCGGCTTCTTCAACTTCTTTTAATACCGATTTCAGTCTTTCTTCAAACTCTCCTCGATATTTGGCTCCCGCTATCAATGCGCCCATATCCAAAGCCAACAGACGTTTATGTCTTAAGCTCTCCGGAACATCGTTATTGATGATACGCATCGCCAAGCCTTCAACAATAGCCGTTTTACCGACACCAGGTTCACCGATTAATACCGGATTATTTTTCGTTCGACGGGACAAAACTTGTATCGTTCGACGTATCTCGGCATCTCGCCCAATCACAGGATCTAATTTTCCATCTTTGGCACGAGCCGTCAAATCTATCGTGAATTTTTTTAAACTCTCAAATGTGTCTTCCGCCGTTTCCGAATCTGCCAATCGCCCTTTTCTATATGCTACAACCGCTTGGTTTAATTTTACGGGATTAACTCCGGCTGCTTTTAACAATTCCGATGCTTTATTTCCGGACGATTGTGCCAAAACTTGTAACAAACGCTCTATCGTCACAAATTTATCGTTGTTCTTTTCGCTGAAACTTTCTGCTTCTAACAGCAATCTACTCAATTCTTGCGACATTGAGCTTTGGACATTCTCTCCCGATACTGACGCTAGTTTTTTTAGCTCACTATCGGTACTTGCTTTTAATACCCCTAAATTACCACCGCTCTCGGTAATTAAATTCTCTACGGTCGGATCATTTATATCCAATATCGTTCCCAACAAATGCAATGGTGTTACGAACTGATTGCCTCTTTTTATGGCCATGTCAATCGCACCTTTTATCACTTCTTGGCTTTTGACTGTGTATTTTTCTATATTCATCCTTTTATCTCCTTCATCTTTTTATGTAGTGCGCCATATTACCCAAAATCAAGTCCCTCCCTCTTTAAACTCGCTTATTTTTCTTTTTTAAAAAACGAAAATCCCGCTTTGCCTTACAGCAAAACGGGATTTCTTTTAGTCATGAATATACAAATACCACAATCCGTATTTGTTATTCTTGTCTTCGTTGTAATAACGCATGGCCTGCTCTATCATCAAATTTTCTTCGCATTCAATGATAAAACCTTCCTTTAACAGATTGCCGGCAATATACACCCTAAATAACGGACGAATATGCGGTTCACAGTAAATCGTGACTATTCCGCCTTTGAATGAATGTATTTCTCCGGGCATGTCTTTCGGAAGTATCGGACAGTTTTCTATCCGCTGCGCTAGAGGGCGACCGGCGCTGCCTAACATTAAACCTATGGGACAATTATTAATTGCTTCGCGCTTCCATAAGTAAAAGTTTATGGTTTGAAGTAAGGTTTTCATAGTTCTTAGAATTTATAATTGGCTACAAAAACTTCTCTATCTCCATCTTTGGCGTGATACGTTTTTACTTCACTCACGCCTTCTGCTCTAACGCCCCAATCTTTCCCTTGATGAGTGAAGGTTCCTTTCTTGCCATTTCTTTCCCATCTTTCCGGACTGGTTTCTTGTTTAGGCGTATAGGTAACATCTGTTACTTCTTCATAGTTCGTATCTTCCGGTTCTGTCGGAGAGAACATTCCATTAACCCTTTGCTTTACTCTATCCCAAAAGCCTGATGTCTTTTGTTCTTCTTTTGGGCGAGATGCCGGATAATTGCCTCTGTTTGTTGTCAACTGACGTTGATGCGACGGATTTGTGTCTATCGGACCTTCTACCGTAAATAACACTTGCTTTCCAGAAATACGCGTTGACGCGTATGTTCCATCAGAAAAAACATAAATCGGATAGCCATATCGGCTACCAAATTCGTTAAAAGTTTCTGCTGTCATAACTTCTTTTTTTAATGTAAATAAATATATTTTTCTTGTAAACTGGTCAACTTTTACACCAAATAACTACGTAAATGAAAGTGGATACCCCTGGACTTTGCCTTGGTTATTTATCCTTTGTAATAATTCATTTCTATCCATAACTGCTATTTAAATAATTTTTAACTGCAGTTAGTTTAGACACTTATTATCTTTTGTCAATATATTTATTTGGGAATTTGGGCTCGAATGACCTCTATCCCTTCTCTTGTCAATAGAATTACGGCGTATGTATCATCAACATACAGCCCCTCATCTGATGGCCATGGAGCTTTTGCATCTCTTAAAAAGATATATAACGGAACGGGCATTTCCCCTATTTGCGACCGGCCTGCATATATCGGATTTACGGCATAGAAGTTCAAAATTCCCGCTGGAATATGACGCACCATAAATGAACTTGTCAACATATATGGATTGTCCTTTTGATATGTTTCTTGATAGTATTTGGGGCGTAAGGCCTTTTCTCCGGCTACGACCGGTATTAATCTTGATTGTGTGGAAGCTGTCTGACGCACCTCTATTCGACTTTCTATTCTTTCAATCATTTTTTCTTCGGCAATTTTTCCGAATTGCCACACTTTTTGCGCATAAAATCCTTCTTTTACTGCTATACTTATAAATAACATACCCAACAATAACCCCACATTTTTGGCTATCTTAGGTGTTTTTTCATTCAGCAATAAAGCCAAACCCCCGGCGTATAAGAAATTCATTCCATAAAAATTGATGCGTGCCACATACGCCGCTTCTTCCCAACGTGCCGCTAAAAAGGCGCTTAATACCGTCGCTCCAACGCCTATTCCCCAAAGTATCACTGTTCTTAAATTACAATTTTCCTGAAGCGTTTTTATGATTGCACACACAATTATCAAAATTCCGATTATTTTTAACTCTGTTGGAAAAAACGGAATACTCATATATAACTGGCTCACAGCTAATATCATCATATCGGGAATACGCTTTATCAACTCTGACATATCCGCGGTCTGGACATTGTAATGCCCCGTATAAATTATTGCTTTATAGGTTAAGATTTTTAATATCAGAACGAAAAATATCAGAGATACGATAATGGTGCCTAACGCGCTTTTGGATATTTTCTTCTCTAGCAAATTTTTTATTACCCAGCAGACAATCATCATTTCCGCTACGCTCGGATAGACGCCTAATGCTGTCAAAAAACAAATTATCGCCGATAATCTATAATACCACTGTTTATTTTCTGACCATATCAGACCTCCTATAACTAAGGGAATCGCTGCAAAATTTCCGATAATGTTTATCGGAAAATATAACCAATCCCAAATATATGGCGAGCTGATAATTAGTGTGCCTATTAATATGCCTGATAGCCCCTTTTCTATCTTCCAGTACTTTGTCAGTAATACCAATCCGAAAGATAACAGCACAAATGCCGTCAAATTATTCAATATTGGTAAAATTTGTCCACCATATAAACAGACATTCAAAATAAATTTGGCATACCGCCCTTCAAATAATCCGGTATCCAAACTTAAAACTTGTGTCGTGCCTTTTACCCAATCCCAATCATGATTCCCGATAAAAAAAGTTGTCTGATAGTACAAAAAAAGAAGATTGCTGATGCAGAAAAATATTATGCACAACTTTATTTCGTTTATGTATTTATTTGTTTTTGCGGCTCTATTTTCCATCGCTATTTCCTATATAATACATATAACGTTTCATCCTTGGACATATCTTGCAACGCAAAAAAGTGGTCTGATATAAAGGACTTTATTTGATAGTTTCCTTGCGCTTCTATCTCTTTTATTCTGGGATTGAATTTGTCATACACCTCTTTATTGATAATTATGGCGCGATTTTGTTTGATATCTTTGGGGGTTATCCTTTGGGTAAAGCCATTATAGCGCCAATCCCAATAGCTAAAATTCCCCTCTTTCTCATACAAATATAAAGATATCCCATTAAATGCGGCAATCTTTGTTTCTGATGCGGAGATATTTTCTGTTTGCAAAAAATTATGTATGTCTTTTGTTACAGAATATTTCCCCCTTATATCTTTTATTATGCCCATACAGCTCCATATGATTTGTACGCATAATAAAATTCCCACCCCTATCTGCACGCTACGCGATATTTCTCTTCTTTCCTGCCAGAACAAAAACATCCCACTCATGATTATAATACCGGCATGCCATGGTTTATATGGCACAAACAACATAAATAATAGATTGGGGAGAAACAATATTCCAAAACTCATCCTATATTTCTTTGACATCATATACATCATTAACAAAAAATATCCTAAACCAATGTATATGTATCCTAAATTTTCCGGCGCAATTTCACTCGAGCTTATTAATCCTACCGACATTAATGTCAAAATATTGCGTACCCGATATCCTTCTAGCAATTCATAATTGTATAGATATTGATTGCTTGATTCCGGATACAAGTATACTATAGTGCATATTATAAAAATTGCAAAAATACTTAGTGCTTTCAGATTTTTTTCTATAAATATTCTATATCCTTTTAGCCCTTCTTCTTTATCTGCCTCTTTATATATCCAAAACACCACTATTGAGCAGGAAAGTATAAACGCATGCGAACTAACCGAGCCCAGTAAAAGTAAACTCAGTATTAAACGATATGGATGTCGGTGGCGATTTTCATAACATATTGCGGCAACCGTTGTCATTAAAAACAGTAAACCGTAATTTCTGGAAACAATGTTGTATTGATACAAAATAAAATATGTCAACGGAAATAGGTATTTTATATACTTCGAAAAAGGTGCTTTACTTATAAATAAATATACCGCCAGCAAATTAGGAAATATTGATGCCATATATAATTTTGAATAATCAAAGCCGCAATACAT
Organism: uncultured Alphaproteobacteria bacterium; assembly: GCA_949282205.1. Lineage (GTDB taxonomy): Bacteria > Pseudomonadota > Alphaproteobacteria > RF32 > CAG-239 > CAG-267. The sequence continues at coordinate 75,336 of CASDOS010000037.1, forward strand.
TAAAAATTTTAGCCATAAATACCATAATGCCGGCGTTCCCTCGGTTCGCGATACTGTTGTTAATATATCCCAAACAGTCGCATCTCGGGCTATTAAATATGCCTGTGCTTCATCAGCAAACGGTTCGTGGTTCACTCCTACCCAAAGTGATACTCCTAACCAAATTAGTATATAGAGCGGATTAATTATTCTTTCTTCTGTTTCTTTTGGCATTGCACAGATTTATCCCTTCCCTGCTTTGTTTTTCAGGATAAATTTCTCTTTCCTTTTTGTAAAGCGCTTTTCTTAATTAATGCAAAACAAATACTCAAAACTTTAGATATTTGCCAAACCCCGTAATTCGTTACGAATCGTTGTTAAATCTTTTAATGCGGTTTCTATTACAGTGTGATTTTCTGTTATTTTCTCGTTTTCCGCTTTTTCTTCTTCCTCTTCGAAAAAGTCTTTTTGTATCTCTGTTCCTAATATATCCTTCAAACTACGATTTTTAAACAATTTTTGTACGCCTTCTATTGTGTAACGGCGTTCGTATAACAACTCTTTTATCAAAGATAGCAGCTCTACATCGTCAGGACGATAATAACGACGAGAACTCTTGGTTTTCATCGGTTTTATTTGATTGAATTTAGTTTCCCAAAAACGCAAAACGTGCGGTGCTATACCTAAATCCTCGGTCACTTCCGCTATGCTTCGAAACGCTGATTTTGATTTATTTACACCCATCTCTAGCTCCCTTTTTTATATAAAAAAGGACGGAAACCTTTACTTATTGGGTTAACCGCCCTCTTTATCTCACTGTTTTTTTTATACTATTTATTTACTGCCATCTTGAGATTTTGTGACGGACGGAATGAGATGACTGTTCTCGGGGTAATTTCGGCTTCAACGCCTGTCTTAGGATTGCGGCCGATACGAGCATTCTTTCTCTTTAATAAGAATGAACCAAATGATGAAATTTTTACATCCTTACCGGAAATCAATTCTCCTTTGATTTCATCTATCACCATATCCAGAATATCGCCAGCATCTTTTCTGGATAAACCAATTTCCGTACAAATGGTTTCTGCTATGTCGGCACGAGTTACTGTTGTCATTTTTTACCTTTCCTAAAAATAAATTTTACCTCTGATTTTCTTTTTATTCTAATCAATGCTCCGATACAATTCAATATTTCTTCTAAATTATACAGAGCTATTTTCTTAGTATCTGATTAACATACCGCCCCAGGTGAAACCCGCTCCCATGGCCGGTATTAATATCATATCCCCTTTTTTAATCTTACCTGATGCTACCGATTCAGATAATGCCAACGGAATTGATGCCGCAGATGTATTACCGTGGTGATCCACCGTAACTATCACTTTTTCCGTCGGTACACCTAATTTTTGACCAACTCCCGCTATAATTCTTACATTGGCTTGGTGTGGCAACAGCCAATCTACTTCTTCCGCGGTTATATTGGCTTGATGCATAACTTCTTGGCAGGCTTCGCTCATGGCGCCAACCGCAAACTTAAACACTTCTTTTCCGTTCATTCTGATATATCCCGGAGATTGGGTTGCCGATACACCTCCGGTCGTATACAAATTTTCATATTGTGTTCCATCTGCATAAATTTTAGTCGCCAAAACGCCTGTATCTGTTGATAATCCTTCGCCATCAGAGGCTCTTACAATTACAGCTCCCGCTCCGTCGCCAAATAATACGCATGTGTTTCTGTCTGTCCAATCCGTGATTTTTGATAAACTTTCAACGCCTATAACCGCTGCGGTCTTTATTTGACCTAAGCGAATCATGTTATCTACCATCGTCATCGCATATACGAATCCCGAACATGCCGCACCGATGTCAAACGCAGGCGTACCGACTTTAACGCCTAATCGACCGGCTATTTTTGCCGATACCGACGGCGTTGTGTTATCTGGGGTTAGTGTTGCTACCACTACCAAATCTAAATCTTCCGCAGTCACTTTTGATGCTTGCATCGCCATCTCAACCGCATGCATTGCCATATCCGAGGTCAATTCGCCTTCCGTAACTATATGACGCGAACGTATTCCTGTTCGGGTGCTAATCCATTCATCGTTGGTGTCCACCATTTTAGACAAATCGTCATTCGTCAGCTCTTTGGACGGTAAATAGTGTCCGCAGCCGATAATTTCTGTTCTAATACACTTCATAGCATGCTTCCTGTGATAGTTCATCTAAATCTATATTTTCTAATTCGCGTCGTATCGAGCCGACAAAATCTTTACGCACTAATCGCGCAGCATTTTCAACAGCTATTGAAAAGCCAAATGCATCCGTGCCGCCGTGGCTCTTTACGGATAACCCGTTTAATCCGACAAACATTGCTCCGTTATATAAACGCGGATCCATCGTCTTCTTTAGCTTACGTCCTGCTCCTATCATGAAAGGTAATCCGAATTTCGCTAAAAACGATTGCTTTACCGCTTGTTTTATTAACTTCATTATCAGTGTACAAGTACCTTCAACCGATTTTAACGCAATATTTCCCGAAAAACCGTCGGCAACGACTACATCCGCTTTTCCGTTCGGAATTTCATGAGGCTCAATATAGCCGATAAAATCTAAATTCAAATGGGTGCTTTTGATAATATGCGCCGCAACATGTATCTCGCCCTTGCCTTTCATCTCTTCCGCGCCGATATTCATCAATGCGACTCGCGGACGCTCAATGCCCAACGCGTATTTGGCAAAAATATTCCCCATTATCGCAAATTCGGCTAAATTAATACCATCACAATCCGTATTCGCTCCCAAATCCAACATAACGTATTTACCGTTGATGTGCGGCATTATGCTAATAATCGCAGGACGATGTATCTTTTGGATGGTTTTTAGCACTAATTTAGAAATAGCCATCAACGCTCCCGTATTGCCGGCTGAAACAACTGCCGAGGCTTTGCCTTCTTTTACGGCTTCCACGGCTTTATACATACTTGTTTCGCGGTTACGGATAACGTGTGACGGCTTATCTTCATTATGAACAAATTCTTCTGTGTGAAAAATCTGACAAACTTCCCTTAATGCCGGATATTTGTCCATCTCAGCAGTTACTTTCGCTTCATCCCCATACACTAAAAATCTTATATCCGGATTTCTTTTGTGGGCAAGAGCCAGACCTTCTATTACTACTGCGGGGGATTTGTCCCCCCCCATAGCATCTATGGATATGACCAGATTACTCTCAGACAAAACCTGCTCCATAAAAATAAATTAATTAATCTTCTTACAGCTATTACTCGGCTTCTTGTGGTTTTTGAGCAATAACTTCTTTACCATCATATTGGCCGCATTTCGGGCATACATTATGTGGTCTTTTCAATTCGCCGCAATTCGGGCATTCATGATATGCATTCGGTTTTAATGCATCATGTGAGCGGCGCATGTTGCGACGAGATTGTGATGTTTTCTTCTTTGGTGTAGCCATCTCTTTTACTCTTTTTTACATTAAATTATTTGACACAAATAACTCTCGCTAATCTCTTAATCGAAATTACGCAAGGGTCGCTGGATTAGCTTTTATATAAAAAAATTGTATTTGGCAAGTGTTTTTTTATTTATTTTCTTCTTTTTCATATAAGAACCCCTTTTTTCTTTCTCATAATACGGATTTACTTGGGTTTTCGCTCTGAATACATTTATTTTTTTAACTTGGATAGTACGGCAAACGGATTTTCTTTTATCGGACTGTCGTCTTCTATAAATGATGTAAATTCTTCACCATCCATTCGCGGATGATCTTCCATTACCAACGCTAATTGCTCTATCGCTATATCCCCCAAATCTATCTTCCCGTCTATCACTATATCCGGAATATCGTCCTCTATATCTTCATCCATCTCCCGAATCTGCTCATAGGTCGCATTCGTGTCATAAATTATGTTAAAATCGCTTTTATACTCTTTATCAAATTCTTCCAAACTTATTACACTGATTAACCTTAAACCACTCCGTACTTCTCCGCTTACCTCTAATATTCCTTTCTTCTTTTGAAACGTTAATTTTATATCCGCTTCAAAATAATTCACAGCCGGTATTTGTAAAATGTCTTTTAATGTTTCAAGCTGAGCCTTATTCGCTCTTAACTTATATGTTTGCTCTCCTTGATTAATATCCTCAATTTTTAACGGATACGAAAAATCTTTTTGCATTCCTTTTTTCCTTGTGTTATAGGCTTATATATCTGTATATAACTGTTAGGATGGTGCCATGTCAATAAACAAAGTATTTTTTTCAACGGTCGCGTCTTTTTTCTTACTTACGGCTTGCTCTCATGAGTATTTTGTGCAAACAGAGGGGAATATGCCTTCTAAAGATGATATTATGCAAATTAAACGCGGTATGACGCAAAGTGAAGTCAGAAAAATTATGGGATCCCCCAGCGTTATTTCCAGCCTTGACCACCGCACTTGGATTTATATGAACTCTACCATGGAACGTATGGCTTTCTTTGAACCGAAAGAATTAGACCGCAATGTCGTTGCTATTGAATTTAATCATGACGGCGAAGTCCAAAAAGTTGTACAACTAACCAAGGAAAATGGTAGAAATATTACTATATCTAAAGATGCTACGCCGGTTATGGGCAGCGAGGAAACCTTTATGGAAAAATATTTCGGCGGCGTCGGTTATATGCCTATTCAGCCCACTAAAGAAAATAACGGATTGTAATCGTATCTCGGTTTAGCTTTTTTCTTGTTTTCAATTTTTTTATTCTTAAATTTAAAATCTCCATACCCTCTAACGTATGGAGATTTTATTTTGTTATCTATCTTGTTTCTTTTTCATCATTTATAGGTGTAAAGCAGGTGTCCGTTTTCTGTCAGCCACTCCCGCCCTTTTGCTGCGTCATCCTCTAAAAACTCCACTAACGCCCAAAAATAGGCCGAGTGATCTTGGTGTTTTAAATGCGATACTTCGTGGGCTACTATATAGCGAATCACAAATTCCGGCGCCAACGCCAAACGCCAACTGTAATTGATGTTATTTAATGTTGAGCAGCTCGCCCACCGCGATTTGGTATCTTTTATGCATACATTGTGTACCGTCTTACCTATTTTATCCGCCACTTCGGCCGAGCGTTTACTAAACTCTTCTAACGCCATCTTTTTGATAAAATCTTTAACTCGGCGGTGCATAAACTCAATTCCACCCGATACATATAATATCTTATTCTTTTTATCCAATCGCGTATTACCTCTTATCGGACTGTGCTCAATTGTATATTCCTTACCAAATAAACTTATCTTATCATGATTCTTAAAATATCTCAGCTCCGGTATTTTACTCAGATTATCCCTTACCCAGTCTTGATGACTTTCTACAAACGACACAGCTTTTTTACGGGAACAATATTTCGGAATCGTCAATACCGCGACTCTGTCTTTTTTATCAATGCGGAGCGTCAGCCGACGAGAGCGACCTGAATACACTACTTTCATATCAAAACCTAAATCGGCATTGATTTCAAAGGTCTTCCCACTCAACAATGTAATTTTCATAGTCTGTTACCTCAGATTCATTTATTAAAGTTCTTTTTTGCAGAGATATACCCGCTTTATGTACCGAATCCGCGCGACCGCTTATCAGAGGATGCCATTCCGGCAGTGTTTTTCCCTCATCCAATAACACATACGCACAAGTTTTCGGGAGCCATCGGGGTTTCTCTCGAATCGCAGAGATATTTATATCACGACAATCGTTAACTTTTTGAAAACGATTTGCATAAATTTTACATAAACAGCTTTTTGTATCTAAAAAACGACAGTAAGTGTTTGTAAAACATATCTTTCCTTTTATCTCAATTTTATTTAAACAGCATTTACCGCATCCGTCGCAGAGGAGTTCCCACTCCTTTTTATTCATTTCTTCTAACTTCTTTTTCTTCCAAAATTCCGGTTCAATCTCTGATAAATCCGCAAAGCGACTTTGCGGATCGTAGGCTTCTTCCAGTAAATAGTCCTTTTCTTCTTGTTTTACTGCCACTCACAAATCCTCCCATTCCACAATATGGTCTTCCAATTCATCTTCCCGAACTTTATCTTCTCTTACGACTCTTCCTTTTATTGTCGTTTTTATCGGAGAAATTTCTTTTTCAAACAGTTCCCGATAGGCACAGGTCTTCGGCATCCATTGTATTTTATCTACATTTTCGGGTGTCAGCTTCAAACAGGTCGGTACCAATTCACAACGTTTATCATACACCGTGCAGTTCATCTTTTCTTCATCAAAATAACGACAGACAACATTCGTATAATATACCTCTCCGCTTTCTTCATCTTCTAATTTTATCAGGCAGCATTTGCCGCAATGACGGCAAATCTTTTCCCATGCTTCCGGCGTATAGCTCTTGGCGAAATCCTTTTTCATCTGCTTATCCTCGTATTTCCGGCAAATGATCATCCGGTGATAAATTACTGAAGCGCGCGTACTCACCGTTCCAAAATAGTTTTACGGTTCCGGTTGAACCGTGACGGTGTTTTCCTATAATCACTTCTCCTAAATTGGCTGTTTCTCTATCCCGTTGCTGCCACTCCTCCGTCCTTTTGGCAAAATGTTCGTCCGTTTCACCTGTGTTACGCTTCGGTTCGGCATTATGAATATAATAGTTTTCTCGGAATACAAACATCACAATATCCGCGTCTTGCTCAATTGATCCCGATTCACGCAGGTCTGACATTAACGGGCGTTTATCATCTCTTTGCTCCAAACCACGGTTTAATTGGGACAAAGCTATTACCGGAACTTTCAGCTCTTTTGCCAATATCTTTAATCCTCTGGATATTTCTGATACCTCCTGCACACGATTACCTTCACTCTTTTTATCTCCGGAACCGCTAATCAATTGAATATAGTCTATAACTATCAAACCCAAACCGTTGGTCCTTTTTAAACGGCGCGCACGCGTACGAATTGTGTTGATATTTATACCTGGCGTGTCATCTATATATAATGGTAGTTTTTGATACTCTCGCACCGCTGCGGCTATACGATTAAATTCGCCTAATTCCATATCTCCGGTTCTTAACTTATGTCCCGGAGTGTCGGTAATACTTGATAAAATACGCGCGGCCAATTGCTCAGCAGACATTTCCAGCGAAAAAATTGCCACCCCTTTATCGTGTGGATCCATTTTATCGTTCATTCGCATACTTTCGGCAACATTATACGCAATATTCATCGCTAATGCCGATTTACCCATCGCCGGTCGACCTGCTAAAATAATCAAATCCGAATCGTTTAAACCGCCCATCCTATAATCCAAATCATTTAAACCGGTCGAAAGTCCAGAAACTTTTCCTTCTTTCTCATAGGCCTTTTGTATCATCTGTAAAGTGGAGTTTAATGTGGTGCCAAAATCTTGAAAGCCTTTTTGCCCGTCACCATGCATGGCTAAGTCAAATAATCTTTTTTCAGCTTTCTCTATTTGTGATGCCGTCGAATCTTCAAAATTTTCATTCATCGCTTCGCTGGCAATGTCATATCCGGTCGATATCAGCTCGCGACGTAAAAACTTATCATAAACAAATTGCGCATAATATTCAATATTGGTCAGCGGTGATGAGGCTTCGGATAACTTTATTAAATAAGCCATGCCGCCGACGTCATTTAATGTTCCTTCTTGCTCAAAATAGTTCTTTAACGTGATAACGTCGGCAACGTGCCCTTTTTGGATTAAACGAGATATTACATCGTATACTTTTACATGTATCGGATCCGAGAAATGTTCGGCACGCAAAAATTCCGAAACTTTTTCATAAGCCTTGTTATTTGCCAGTAATGCTCCCAAAAGAGCTTGTTCTGCTTCTATATTACGCGGCAGGCGCGTTACGTCCAATTCTTCCATCTTCAGAATCCTTTTTAATCTCGTTCTTAACGCGTTATGGTACAATCATCATTGAATTGCACGCAAAAAAACTTTGTCTTGTGGATTGTGTGGATAAACTCCTCGCCTCCCTTTATTTTATTACCTTTCATGTTATCTTGACGTTGTTTTAACGACTTATCTATTAAGGGAGTTTTATGTTTTGGAAAAAATTTTAGTTGCCGGAGGTGCCGGATATATTGGTAGTCATGTCCAGAAACAACTGCTAGATGAAGGTTTTAAAGTTATTGTTTTTGATGATTTGTCTAGCGGCGATGCTGTCAATATCCTTCCGGGAGCCGAATTTGTGCTGGCTAATATCTTGGATAAAGATAAATTAAATAATGTTCTTAAAAACGGGATTGATGCCGTTATTCATTTGGCGGCTAAAAAAGCTGTCGGAGAATCGATGATTAACCCTTCGCTCTACGCCGAAAATAATCTTATCGGCTCTATCAATATCTTAAACGCTATGGTCGAAAATCATGTCAAATATATTGTCTTTTCCTCTTCTGCAGCTGTTTACGGAATGCCTCGATATTGCCCGATTGACGAAAATCATCCGATTAACCCTATTAACTATTATGGTTATACCAAACTTGCTATTGAAAATAATATGCACTGGTTCTCGCAACTCGGTAAATTAAATTGCGCCGCGCTACGCTACTTTAATGCGGTCGGCTATGACGCCACCGGCGCTATCCGCGGGAAAGAGAGAAATCCGCAAAACCTTATGCCGATTATTATGGAGGTCGCAACCGGAAAACGGGAAAAACTTTCTATTTTCGGAAATGATTATGATACTCCCGACGGAACGTGTATTCGCGATTATGTCCATGTTTCCGATTTGGCAAAAGCTCATTCTTTGGCGCTGAAACGTCTTATGAACACAAATAACTCCTTTGTTGTTAATCTGGGAACCGGTAAAGGTACCAGTGTACAGGAAATTGTTGACGCAACAGAAAAAGTTATCGGTAGAAAATTAAATTATGATTTTGCTCCGCGCCGCCCAGGTGATCCCGCTAAATTAACAGCTAATGCCGATTTGGCTTTTCAACTTTTAGGCTGGAAACATCAATACACAAATGTTGAAGATATTATCCAAACAGTGTGGAATTTGGAAATTTAACCTTGACAGCCGCATCTTCGCGCCGCTATTCGTTTATATAGGTTTGTTTATCGGTTGTATTTAACTTAACTATACGGATTGAAATTATGTTAGAAAAATTACAATATCTATTTACCCACCATGCCGTGCTTTCACAAGAACTTATGTGGACGTGTTTCGGTATTGCCGTTATTGTCTTATTGTTTTTGGATTTATGCGTCTTTAACCGCAAAAATGAAGTACCCAGCTTTTCTCACACTTTATGGGTGTGTGTCGCTTATATCGGAGCAGGACTTCTTTTTGGCGTCTTCGTCTGGTATGAGGAAGGCACTAATAAAGCTATGGAATATTTTACTGGATTCTTGGTTGAAAAAAGTTTATCTATGGATAATATCTTTGTTATGTCTATTATCTTTAGCAGTATCGGGGTTCCGAGAATCTATCAACACCGCGTTCTCTTTTGGGGAATTCTCGGGGCTATCGTCATGAGAGCTTTGCTTATCGGTGTCGGTGAGGCTTTAATCAAAAATTTCCATTGGGTACTCTATGTCTTCTCCGCTTTCCTTATCTATACCGGCGTTAAGATGGCTATGCACACGCTTAAAAAAGATGAACCTGAAGATAATGAGGAAAATATTAAAAATAGTGCCGTGTACCGCTTTGTGGAAAAATATTTTCCGGTTACCCATGAAATTGACGGCCCCCACTTCATTACTAAGAAAAACGGGAAACACTATATCACTCCGTTATTCTTCGCTCTTATCACTATTGAATTGATGGATGTGGTTTTTGCTCTTGACAGTATTCCGGCGATTTTCTTGCTGACTGATGACGTTTTTATCGTTTATACCAGTAACATCTTTGCCATCTTAGGGTTGAGAGCTCTCTATTTCTTGTTGGAGGCTGCCGTTCATCGTTTCGTTTATCTTAAACAAGCGTTGTCTATCGTGCTTATCTTTATCGGACTTAAAATTTTCTTGCCTAAGTTTGGTTTAGAACTCGAAACTTGGCACTCTTTGACCGTTACTTTTGCTTTGCTGTTCGGCAGTATTATATTGTCGCTCTTCAAAGAAAAGAAAGATAAAGCCTTAAAACAATAGGCTTAAATGTTTTCGGGGCGGAAACGCCCCTTTTTGACAGCTGAGGAACGTAATTATGTTTAACTTTAATTCGCAAACGCTTTTTAAAATCTCATACGGCTATTTGGCGTTGCCTCTTTTTATCTTTATTTGCTCGTGGTTGAATTATTTTTGCGCGGTTCCTCTGGCGCTTTTGTTTCTGTTGGCTTTTTATAAAATTTATCAGGAAACTTCTGCAACTCTTCTTGATTGGAAATGTGACGGCAAAACTCTCTTGAGCTTTGGCTTCTTAGCTTTAATCTGGTGTTTCTGCGCAGGTATCGGTTATTTCTACTACCAATCATTCGATTACCATTTCAGAAACGCCGTCTTTCGCGATCTACTGACTTATAACTGGCCGGTGTTTTATGACAGGGCAAATACGCCGATGGTTTATTATATGGGGTTTTGGCTGCTTCCGGCTACTTTAGGTAAACTTTCCGCTTTATTTATGCATAATGCTTATTGGAATTTTTATGTCGCTAATGTATTTCTGCTCGTTTATGCCGTTATCGGTACAATTCTGATTTTTGCTCATTTATCACTCGCACTTAAATCTTATTTTTGGAAGAAATCTATCCTTGCCGCCGTTCTCTTTATTCTGTTTTCCGGATTGGATATCATCGGTATTACTTTTTTCAGAACGCAGCCTCAACCCTTTATTTTTCATCTGGATTGGTGGGCGACGTTTATGCAATATTCTTCTTTTTCTACCGCTATGTTTTGGGTATTTAATCAATTTATTCCTTTAGCACTTGTTACTTTACTCATTTTTAATGAAAGAAAAATCCAAAATTTCGGCTTTTTAATTACTTCTGCGCTTTTCTTTTCCCCTTATCCGGCGTTTTCTATCGGAATCTTTATGTTGGCTTACGCCTTTCAGCAATTTTTGCAATCAACGCAAAAAAATCATTTCATTTTAACGCAAATCTTTTCTATTCCCAATATTATCGGCGTTTTTTGGTTGTTACCCGTTTGTGTGCTCTATTTTATTACAAATTCCGAGGGAATTGACAGGTTATGGTATATCTTTGACCAAACTTCTCCGTGGCGGTTGTTGGTTTTCTTACTCTTGGAATTTTTACTCTATGCGCTGATTATCGCTCCATCATACAAAAAGCACCTTTTCTTTGTTACTTCTATCGTTTTATTGTGCCTTATCCCTTTCTTCAGATTTGATCAGCAGAATAATTTTTGTATGCGTGCTTCTTTACCGCCGCTTATTATTCTTTCTGTTTATATCTTTCGCTTTGTTTTTGATACTGCACAAAAACGTTGGGCGAGAATTTTGTTAATTCTCTTACTGATTGTCGGGGCTGTTACGCCCGCATTCGAGTTTTTCAGAGGAGCTTATTTTGTTCGAAAACAACATCAATTAAATCTGGTTGCCGATGATATTTATACCCTTAATCAAAAAGTTGTTATTATGCCGGATTTCGGGTGGAGCGCTAATCACCAGTTTACCGCTAATGATTATCAAACGGATGTCTTTTGGAAATATTTAGCCGAATAATCTTTTGCTTTCACGGCTTATAACTCTTAAAAAAAATTTGACTTTGCTTATATATCATACATACTTGTCAAAGATTGGTTTTATTGAGGTTTGAAATGTTGATGCTTTTTGTTTTATCGCTTTGTTTGATTAGTTTTCAGGCTTGGGCAAATCCGGCTTGCGCCGTTTGTACCGTTGCCGTCGGTGCGTCACTTGAAATAGCCAGAAGATTGGGGGTTGATGACGCGGTTGTCGGAGTTTGGTCTGGCGCTTTTTTGCTCCTTTTAGGTTACTGGACGCTCAAATGGATGGATAAGAAAAAGTATTTCTTTAAAGGCAGAGATTTTATTGTTTTAGCCTTATCCGTTGCCATGATCGGTTTTATCTATATATCTCATCTGGCTTACTCTCCTAAAGCTATTCTTGTTTTCTGGATTGATCCTTTTTTATTTGCAACAATTTGTGGGGCTTTGGTGCTGCATTACTCTTCCGAATTTTATCAATGGATGAAAAAAAACAACGGCGGACATGCTCACTTTCCTTTTGAAAAAGTTGTTGTTCCGGTTGTGGCTCTGGCTCTGACCTCTTGGTTGTTTGCTTATTTGCAACTTTGTACCCCTGTTCTTCCCGATTTAAGTAATATTTAAGTGGAGATTTAAGATGAAAAAAGCTGAAAATGTTAAAGAATTTGTTGAACGTATTGACGCTACCAAAAAAGTTAATCCGAAAGATTTGTCTTCCGACCAAGATTTAACCATCGCTATCATGAACCTTATCTCCATTGAAGAGCACTTGGTCTTTTCAGGGGCTAAAACAGGTAAAACTTCTTTTTATGATTTGATTGAAGATGTTCGTGAAACGCGTAAAAAACTCATGATGAAAATTATTCCGAGCTATGAAGGGGAAGTTTGGTGCATTTCCAAACACCTGCTCGCTACTTCTATGCGCTTGATGGAAGTTGGTACAAAGCAGCAAAGTTTGGGCAATAAAGAACAGGCCTATGACCTCTTTAACAAAGCCTATGATTTGTATTGCTTGTTTTGGGGACTGAATATGAATATGCTCGATGTTAGCAATGTAAAATGGATTGAGGATAGTGTCGACGATATTAAGAAAATCAGCGAGAAAATTGATGTAGCAGGTGTGGCGGTCAGCTCCCCCATTGAAGAAACTGTTGTTGCCGAATCTGCTACCGATACTGAACCAAAAACCGCTTTTGCTAAAATGAAAGCCTTTGTGCGTAAAGCGGTTGATTGCTGTATTGAATAGTTTTTTCTTTCTTATTCGAGAAACATTCTCCTTTGAGAGAGAATATTTGTTAAATAGATATTCTCCGGTAAATCTGGTGGGCTAAATCAGCTACAAACCTTTAGTTTGACCACGAGCGTTGGCTTGGAGTAGTGTTGTTCCAACGCTTTAGTATTCCTCCCGAGTTTACTTAGGGCTTTCTGCAAAACAACTAATAAAGCACCCTTTTTTAATAAAGGGTGCTTTCGTATAATGAATTATGTCTTGGCTATTCGCGGTCGAACTTCTTACTCGCCATTATCACACTATTGGCCAGCTGCTTCGTATCCGCTTCTTTTTCTCGGTTCGCTATATATTTATTCATTTCTTCTTTGAAAGATTTAACTCCTTTTTTACTGATTTGTTGATATTTGTCCGCGGCCATGTTTACGCAATCTTGATGCGACGTCCTTAGACCTTGACCGGCGTTAAATCTTGCAACTTGCGCATTCAGAGCAACTACCAAATCATTATCTCGTACGTTCTGTAAACGATTCTTCAGAACTTCTTTGTCCATGGTTTCCGATAATAAACCGAATATAGCTCGCGGGGTTTGGCAACCTTCGAGTTTCGCTACGAACTCTTTGCCGTTCAGCTCCTTTTTTACTTCCTTACTCATGGTTTGCTCCTCCTATAATAATTCTCTTCTATTTATAATTGGAGTATACCAGATTTTTAACACCTTGGCAAGGTGTTTTTGTTACAAAAATGTCTTATTTTAGAGATTTCTGGTTAAAATATATCTTGACAAGTTTTTTAAAGTTGCTCCTTTCTCCCCAAATACGGATAAACTTGCCTCTGACTCGTTTATTAATCTTTCTGCAATATTTTTAGCCTCTTTCACTCCGTATATGCTGACAAAATTTAATTTATTCTGTGTCTTGTCTTTTTTGAGAGTCTTGCCTACCAATTGCTCATCTCCCTCAACATCCAAAATGTCATCCGTTATTTGAAAGGCTATACCTACATTTCGTGAATATTTATTTAACAATGCTCTTTCTTCCGCTTTGGCATCTCCCAATATGCACCCGGCTTCGCACGGATAGCTCAGCAAACAACCCGTCTTTAGCTCTTCGGTTCGGCGAATAATTGTTTCGGGATCCGGAAAGTCTTTATGCGTGTCCGTATATAAATCAAGAACTTGGCCGGCTATCATTCCCTTAAATGCTCCGGCTGCTCTTGATAATAATAACGTTAACTCAACCTTTTTTTTATCTTCTATTTCCGAACTGTTCAATACTTCAAAAGCATAAGTCAATAAGCCATCTCCTGCCAGAATCGCTGTGGCTTCATCAAACGCTTTATGACATGTCGGCTTGCCGCGGCGCATATCATCATTGTCCATCGCAGGCAAATCATCGTGTATTAATGAGTATGTGTGCAACATTTCCAATGATGCTGCTATCGGTAATGCTTCTTCGTATCCCACTCCAAATAATTTCGCCGTTTCATGCAATAAAAACGGACGCAGTCTTTTGCCACCGTTCATGACGCTATAACGCATCGCTTCAACAGCTCGTTGTTCTAATTTGCCACTTATAGGAAAATACTTTTCCAAATCCTTATTAAAATGTACCGTGTAATCTTTTAATATGCTTTCTATCGCTGTCATCGTTTTTTCCTATTTGTGTCCTCGTCCTTTCCTCTTTCTGATTATGCTTCTACATTATCCAGAGGGGCGGTACTTAAACTTCCGTCTTTGTTTAATTCTATTTTCTCGACCTTGAGTGTGGCGGCCGCTAATTTGTCCGAGCATAATTTTTTCAACGACATGGCTTTTTCATACGCATTTACCGCATCATCTAATTTTATACGCCCGCTTTCCAATTCTCTTACGATATTTTCCAATTGCCCCAAGGCTTCTTCAAAACTCATATTGTTTAATTCTTCCATCTCTTTGTTTTCTTCCGTCATCTTTATCTCCTGATTGTTTGATAGCTTCCGGCCATAAAGCCGCCGTCGACGATTATGTCTTGACCGCTGATAAATGTATTGGCAGGATTGCCTAGAAAATATACCATCTTCGCTATATCTTCCGGTTCCGCCAAGCGGTTTATCGCTGTTTTTGCGGCTAATTCCGCCCTCTTCTTCTCGTTATTATTCTGTTGAAACATTTTGGTATTAACAAATCCCGGTGATACCGTATTGCACAAGACATTGTACGGTCCGTATTCCAATGCCAATGTTTTTATTAAACCGACCAACGCATGTTTGGAGCATGTATATGCCGCTCTACCTTCTCGCGATATGCTCGCATACAAAGAACCTATACCCACAATATGACCTCCGTGCTCCTTAAAATACGAATCGTTTGCCTTTACTATTTCCAACAAAGAAATATAATTTACATATTGTGTTTTCATAAATTCGTCCAGTGGTATCTCCGAAGCCGGCATCGGTTTATTATGACCGGCACAGTGAATTATTACGTCAAATTCGGCGCGATGCGTTTCAAACCACTTATGTATCGCCGTCATATCCGATAAATCCAATTCTGAGCTTCGCGGGGCTACAACCTCATATCCGCTATGCAGATACAATTCTTTTATCGCGCTGCCTATTCCTCCGCCCGCTCCGGAAATAAATGCTCTCATTGTTCCTCCTTTCAGAGTTTTATCAGTTCGATTTCTTTATTCGGTAAGTCTTTTACTCCAACACCTAATTGTGCCAATTTATCACGAATCTCATCTGATTTCGACCAGTCTTTTGCGGCTCTTGCTTCGGCTCTTTGCTCCAATAATTCCTTAATTTCCGCTGTGACCTCCACTGTTGCTTTCTGTTTGGGGGCAATATCCTTTAGGAACAAATGCAATACCTCGTCTATATGCATTAAAAAGGCTAAACGAAGACCTGATGATTTGCTGTTATCTTTGACGATATTCCACATATAAGACAGTGCGACCGGCGTTTTCAAATCATCAAACAGATATTCATTAAACTCCGCCGTCAATTTAGACAGTTCTTCCTGCTCTTGTGCCGATAAGGTCTTTCCTGCGTTTTCAGCCTTAAATGTTGCGACGTAATCGGCTAAATTTTCATAGGCTTTTTTGGCGGCGTCCATTGATTCATCCGAGAATATCGCTGAACTGCGATAATGTGACGTTAGGCAGAAATATTTATAATGTACCGGCGCATAGCCCTTTTCTTTTAATGTATCTAATGTTAAAAATCCACCTTTCGATTTGCTCATTTTTCCGGACTTGTTATTTAAAAATTCCATATGTACCCAGAAATTCACCCACTCGTGACCTAAATGCGCTTCACTCTGCGCAATCTCATTTTCGTGATGAACCGGAATATGGTCTATACCGCCGCAGTGAATATCTATTCTCTCTCCCAAATACTTCGTTGACATGGTCGAGCATTCTATATGCCATCCGGGATACCCCCTTCCCCACGGAGAATCCCATTGTAATATCTGATTTTCAAATTTTGACGACGTAAACCACAATACAAAATCTGACGGGTTTCGCTTATTCATATCTTGCTCGGTACGCGCACCATGTTTTAAATCTTCTCGGCTTTGTCCCGACAAGCAACCATATTTCGGAAACTTTGCCGTATCAAAGTATACATTGCCATTTGACAAGTACGCAAAACCTTTATTTTCCAAGTCTTTTACAAAATCTATCATATCTTGGATGTGTTCGGTTGCGCGGCATACTACCGTCGGACGTGCCAAGCCTAGTTCTTTCGTATGACGGAAAAAAGCATCTTCGTACATTCGGGCAATTTCCAAAACACTCTTTTTTTCGCGTTCCGCCGCTACTTTCATTTTATCTTCGCCTTCGTCACCATCACTCGTTAAGTGACCGACATCGGTTACGTTCATAACGTGTTTTACTTTATAGCCGGCTAGCTTTAACGTATTAACCAATAAATCTTCAAAAATATAGGTCCGCAAATTTCCGATATGTGCATAGTTATATACGGTCGGACCACAGCAATACATTGTTACCAATGGCGGATTTAACGGCTTAAATTCATCTTTATTTCTGGTCCTGGTATTATATAAATATACACTCATTTTCTTTTCCTTCTTAATTTTAACAAAAAAGAGACAGTCTTCTTCAGGCTGCCTCACTCTTTTTTCTCACAGCTGAAACCAGCATGGCAGCAACTCTATGCCTTGCCGCAACAACACGCTTTGATTTCATTTGTCTGTAACATTTTTCCTCTCTTTGTCGGTTGTTAGTTTGAAATGTTTTATCCTCTTTGTCAAGACCTTATCCGGCTTAATTGCAGAAAATTTATTTTTTTTATTGTATCATATATTTTTTTCATATTTTCTCTCAAAAAAATCTTGATTTTTTTCTGACTTTCTCTTATCTTTTTTTGAGTTTTGTAATTTTTATTTTAATCATTAATCCTATTATTCTATGGTACATTTAACTTTTGTTCGTTGTGCTGATTTGGCAGAGGACGGTTGTATTGCGCTTCGTGATGCTAAGGCTTTATTTTTATTGGCAAAAATCGTTACCGAAAAATTCGGCAAACCGCAACTGCTCTTTTCTTCCGGAAATGATGAGGCTTTGGCTTCGGCGCGTATCTTTAATCTTGTTTGCGCGGCGCGCGGTATTAATGAAGTTACTGCTCTTAATCATCAATCCTTGGGAGCTGATTGTCATGCTTTTATGAGTTTTTTGGAAAGAGAGGCTCAGTCTGTTAACGCAAAACATATTGTACTTATTTGTACACACAACGCCTTTGTAAACTTTTTTCATGTAAATCCGGTATTTGCGAATTCTTGTACGCTTTGCGCCGATAAATGGGACAATATTCTTGCGGATTACCATAGTATGTGGTTTCCTTTTCAGACTAATTCTGATGCTAATGAACCGCCTCTTCCGGTGGATATCGTTCTAAATTATCCGTGCAGTGCTTCCGATACTTTACTTATCGAAAACACTATTGCCGAGTATCATCGAAATTATGTTATTTAAAAAAGCAAAAAAAATATCCCTGACAGTCTTTATGACTGTTCAGGGATTTTTTTAGTATTGCTTTTATCCGTTTATCTGCTGCACCAATACCGCAACGTTGGTGATAAATAATTTTACCGATATTGCCAATAAGACCATCCCGAAAAATTTTTTCATTACATATATGGTTGCACCGCTTAGGTGTTTCTTGAAAAATCGTGATAATCTTATTGTTCCGTAAATGGCTATACAGTTTAACAAAACCGCTATCAATACGTTAATATCGGCATATTGTGACCGAATTGCCAGTAAGGCGGTCAAAACCCCTGCCCCCACAAATAACGGAAAAACGACCGGTACAAAAGTCGCGTCGCTTGAAATATCCGTCCCCTCACTCACCAAATTGATGTCTAATATCATCTCTAAGCTAAATAAAAAGACTATTAACGCACCGGCTATCGCAAAAGACGATATGTCCAAACCAAATAACTTCAAAAACGCTTCTCCGGCATAAAAGAAAAATACCAACAATACCAATGAATACCAAAATGCTCGTCGAGCACTGATATGTATTCCCTTATTTTGCAAATTGATAACTATCGGAATGTTTCCGGGGATATCCGTTATTGCTAATAATACAACAAACGCACTTAACAACTCGCGTATATTAAACTCTGAAAAGAAATTCATTTCTGCACCTGTTCTTTTTTTACCTAGATTTCAGCCTTTTTTCTATCGTCGCATTTTGATTGTTTGATGATATGTTTTGTTATCGCTTTTGCGGTTATTCCGATAATATCGCCGCCGATTATATGATTGTTTCTTGCAATCTCTTGTCACACGACTCTGTTTGATTTTGCATATATCATATCTTGGTAAAAAAAATCTGAATCTCTTTCTCTTTTTAATGATAAATTATATCTATGCGCGGCTCAAATCATTTTTCCACAAAAAAGCAGTCTTGATTTTTCATCAAGACTGCTTTTTTTAAGTTAACAAGCTCCTAAGAGATAATTGCGACGAGCAATGTTTAATAAAACCGAAACTGCTATCGGAAGTGCTTTCTGCAATAATTCGCATTGTTTACACTGCCAAGTTCTCAAACAAACACCCCCATATATTTTTTGACCAAAGGTACATCTTGCACTCGACTTTATTGTTGTGACATCAAAGATTTTCCATGTCTCTAACTGATTACATATATGAGAAATAATCCCTAAATTTGCTTGGCGCAGTAAATGCAACTCTCGTTCCGTCGCGCCATAATCAGCAGCAACTTGGACCAAGTTTTTTAAATCCACACCATACAAAGAGATGTATTTTTCTCGACACCTTGCATCAGCCTTAAAAAACAACTCCGCTTCGTATTTTGGAGAAAGTTTTCCGCACTTTTCCAAAAATTCTTCAAGCAATGTCGGATTATCTTCTGAAAGTCTGATAAGCTGTGACAAATCTTCCTCCGAAAATGGCATATGCTTTTTCTGCTTTTCAGATACAACATATTCCCTATACACTACCGGATTTTGAATTTTGAGATATACTAGAGCATTTTTGTTACATTCCATAACTTTAAGCTCTTCATTCGCCGTCAGATTAATATCTTTGCAATATTGACTAAGATATTTTTCAACTTCCATTGCATATCTTTCATTCAGCAACAGAAACTTTACCTCATTTTCATGATGAGCAAAACGTCTTTGTTGCACATACTCCAGTAAGACATCCTCATTTTCGGGTTCAAACAGCAACCTCTCTGTCTTAAGATAAACATTCCCCCATATAAAAATGAAACGAATATTTTCTTTAGTGATTTCAAGCTGTTCATCCTCAGTCAAAGGAATATCCTTGCCATATTGACTTAGATACTGTTCAACTTCTTTAGGATACTGCTTGCTCAACAACAAAAACTTGACTTCATTTTCATGATGAGCAAAGCGCCTTTGCTGCGCATATTCCAGCAAAACATCTTTATTTTCCGGCTCAAACAGTAACCCCTCTGTCTTAAGAAAAACATTCTTCCAAATAAAGATAAAACGAACATTTTCTCGAGTGATTTCAAGCTGTTCATCCTCTGTCAAATCAACATCTCTGCCATATTGGCACAAATATTGCTTAACTTCCGTCGGATATTGCCGTCTTAACAACACAAACTTTACTTCATTTTCATGATGAGAAAAACGTCGTTGTTGCGCATATTCCAGCAAAACATCTTTATTTTCCGGCTCAAACAGTAAACCTTCCGTTTTTAGATAAACATTCTTCCATATAAAGCAAAAACGAATATTTTCTCGAGTGAGTTCCAGCTGTTCATTTTCATCCAGATACACATCTTTGCCATATTGGCTCAGATATTGCTCAACTTCTGTCGGATAACGGCAAGCAAGTCGCAAAAAGCGAATTTTGTTTTCACGAGCAAAAATCCGATTTTCTGCCGCCATCTGCAAAAGCAGTTGTTCATTTTCGCTTTCAAATAAACCTTTCTCAGCATCTTTAGTCACATCAAAATGCTTTGGTGCGCCGTAAGCCTTAAGAAATGAGCAATATACAGATGCTTCCGAAAAACAAAAATCATCATGACTATCGCAATATACTTTAATCAGCTGCAAAAGTTTTTTCTCCTGCAATTTTTGCTGGATATCCTTACGAATAGAATAACTGTGCAAATAATCTGCTAAGAAAGTTTCCATTCCTTCGGGAGAATCAAGCAAACGAGCTTCTGCTCTTACATCCAAGCGTTCACGTTTACAAAAAATTTGAAGTTTCTTCAATTTTTTATGTTGAATCAGTTCAACTTGTTGAGCAAAATTCAAACTACCTATCAAAATATTTCCGATAAACATAGGCTTACATTTTAATTAAAAAAATCCGGTATAAAGCGAGCTTCTGGACGGTCCTGAGAGGTCGCGTGCGCTGAAACGATGTGCTATTTCCTCACGACGACGTTCTTCTGCGTAGCGACGTTCTGCCGCGCGGCGACATTCTTCTTCTGCGCAACGACGTTCTTCTTCTGCTGCTCGACGACGGCGATCTTCTTCTGCGCGACGGCGTTCTTCCGCGATTTCTTTTATCTGATTTTGTTCATTTGTTTCAATCTCATCAAGACCTTGATGAATTATTTCCCGTAAAGGTTCGACCTCAACTATCTTTTGACTAGGTTTAGCTTCCGCAAAAATGTAGATTTCGCGTTGACTAAACCGAAGGCGGTTGATTTTGCTGAAATAATCATTTTCGGCCGAAGCATCAAAATTATATGTCCGCCTTTTATAGATTATCTCAAGCTCTTCCGCAGTAAAGTCCTTTCCCCAGCTTTGATACACCGATGGCGGAACACAAATTTGAATATCCGTACCATCTTTCTCAACAAAATGGTTGAGACCGCTATCAGCATCCAGATAACTACCATCAATCAAGATGCAAAAGTCTTCTTTACCTTTAACACCTTCCTTGAGGTAGATTTCCTTCAGTTTCTCGGCAAGCTCTTCTGAAACCAGATTTTCGGCCAAGCTGTATGGATATTTTCCACCACACATCAAACCAATCTTACTTTGCAGATAATCCAGATTTTTCATCTGTTTCGGATCACAAAAGGCAGCACCGCCACCTACGCCAACTTCTCGAGCAATGTACTGAAAAGACGGACGCAGATTCCCTAAATAAAAGCCGATATCCTTAATTTTGGTATCGACAGCACTGAAACTGAAACCAATTTCACCGTTTTCCTGACTGGCAATACGAAGTTTATCCATTTCTTTAGAACACAAGAATTTGGTTTCTGGTGGAAGTCCATCAAAAACTTCGGTATACTGTGGGAAAAAGTGTTTCGCCTGTTCAATATTTATCAAATACCAACAACCGAACTTCACATCCGTATTATAGACCGATAGATTTTGCGGAATCACTTTACGCGTGCCATCCGAAAAATACTGAACTTTCGCCGGCGAATAAAGTTCGCTCATATCGTCTGTTTTGGCGATTTCCAAAACTTCGGCAAATGAACACCTTTCAACGTCAATATATTGCATAACGCCATAACGAATACCCCATAGATATTCTTCTATCAGCATCTCCGGCTTATGTTCATGCAGATCCCAGTCCGAAAAGTTAATATCTAACTTCTTCTCTGTTTTTGCCGTTTGTTCGGCAGGAAGAGCCTTAGGCTGTGCAACCAATGCGCCAAATTGTTCTTGATGCATACGATCAAACCAAACTTTCAATAACATCGCAGGGAGAACCAGATAGTTCTGCTCCTGATTTTGCTTTGTTAACTTCTTCATAATAGTAAAAAATTTAATTGTTAGACATAAAAATTCATTTTCTGCTCTTACATATACTTCTTTTATTCTATTTTGTCAATGTTTTATTGAAATTATTTTTATTGCGTCAATTCTTTTATTATCGTCTTTCCGTCTCAAAATATGCTCAAATTCCTTATTGTTCCTTAATACTTTTTGAATACTTGAATCTTGTGGCTTTGTAATTTGGGCGGTATCGTGTCTTTTGTTTTATCCGCTCATTGTAACAGGAGATTGGTACGTTTGTAAGGCTTAAAACATCTTTACTTGCATCGATGATTCTCCTAATACTTTGATTTTATTACTCTTATTTTTCTTCTCTCTCAACTTTTCAAAAAATATCATAAAAAATAAAAAAAAAGACTTGCAAATTAAAAAAAAATAGCATAAGTATTTTTCTGTCTTGATTGATTGGGGTGTCGCCAAGTGGTAAGGCATCGGCTTTTGGTGCCGACATTCGTTGGTTCGAATCCAGCCACCCCAGCCACCAAGTGCAAAGGGCTTAAATTTCGGTTTAAGCCCTTGTTTTTTAATCATAATTTTGAGTTCGAATGTTACTATTCCAACCAGGCTCTTTTTTCAAGCACATCCGAACTAATTTCTTCAAGTATCTTTGTTTTTCAACATCTTATTCTAGTTTGAATTCAGTCTCCCTTTCGGGATTATCTTTTGTTACTTTACTTGATATGATTAAGTGACATTGATGTCTTTTTATCAGAAAATCGGTTTTACTTTTTCTTAAATCCCGATAATCTATTATAAATTTGGGAGTTTTTATAAAATGGCAGATTTAAAAGAAAATTTCAAAAAATGGTTAATTCAGCAAGGAACTAAGTCGGGAACTATCACATCTTATTTATCTCGGCTTCAAAAAATATCTCATAAAGATTGGGATAATTTAACAAGCAATATTATTCCTTTTTTGGTTAAGTATTATGAGCTTGCTAACAAGGAATATTATCTTGATTGCATTACAATTTTACAGGCTTTGAAATATTTTAATACAATTTCCGATAATATTTATAAAAATACTAATGTAACAAACGAATCAGACGTAAAATTGTATCTATTTGATGGGAAAAAAGACTATTTTATTTGTGATACCGATTTAAAATCTCTTTATGATGATGTATGGTTAATTAATCGTTATCTATATGAAAGCAATGACACTTTAGAAAGCAAACATACCCATAATATCGATCTTGCCAAGCTGAGTATCCTTATGTTGAAGGTAAAAGAAAATTACCGAAAAGACCTTAAAAGAATATCCTTGCATATCACTTATAACAATAAAGGCGTACAAGATAAAAAGACGGCACTAACAAAATACTGTAATTTTCTTTATGCTACATATAAAAATGCAAATTATAACTGTAAAACTAATGTGGCATTATTAGAGGTGCAAAATAAAAACCCCAATAAAACCATTGATGGAAATTATGAGGTAGTGCAACAAATTTCTGGTCAAAATCCCCTACAAATAAAAGCCATTAACGAATGCAAAAGATTAGATATTAATTTTACTCTGACAAAAAAAGATTTGTCTCAAATTTTTGATTTAGATAAAAGTACGGTAAACAAATTATTAGAAAAAGCAAAATTTTCAAACAACCACACAACTAAATACGATAAAGAAGATTACGGGTGTTTTATGATAAGTTTATCGTCAAAAATCAATTCCTACACTCAAAACGCAGGAAAACGAAGGGAAATAACATTTCAAACCAGCGCGAAAGTTAAATCAAACTTTTTGTAAAGCTTTGAGCTGTTAAATTCATTTAACAAAAAACACAAAATTGAGCTTTTTGTAAAATACATTTCACATCAATATAAAAGTTATTAGCAGAATAAAATCTCTGTTAATCCTTGTTATTCCTAATTGACAGCTAAATTGTGCTAATATATTTTATTAGCAGTGCTAATGAAAACTGCTAATAACTTTGAGGTTTACACCCCAGACGATATTTAGATAAGTTATTGATTTTACACGAAACAAGGTTTTATGGGTTGGTATTGACGCATCCAGCCTCCTCAGACAATTTTTAATTAAGAAATTGTTTTTGCAAACTTTTTTAAAATCTAAAAACTGAGAAATTTGAGGTTCACACCCCAGACGATATTTAGATAAGCTATTGATTTTATACAAAACAAGGTTTTATGAATTGGCATTGACACATCAATCCTCCCTTGCCAAATTTCAGATAAAACCTTGTTTTTCAGAGATTTTTTGCCTATAAAAAAGGCCTAAATTTTTCTTTTAAAGTTGAATAAACTAAAATTAACTTAATCAAAATCTAATAACCACTTAAGCGCATTTATGTGTTTAATTCCTTTATTATCACTTTCATCATAGTCCATCGTTAATAAAAATTTTGGGAAATTATCATCAATTGCTTGCAATGGTTCTAATTCTCTCTCTAATGTTTGAGTATCTTGAACACTCAAAGATACTTGATAATATTCAACAATACCGCCATTTTTGGTCGCAACAAAATCTACTTCAACTAACCGCCCTTTGGAATAAACTTTACCCAAAGAGATTTTATACCCTCGTCTTATTAATTCAAGATAAACGACATTTTCAAGTATATGACCTGAATCAGCACCCTCTTTTCCCAATAACGCTGTCCTCAAGCCAATATCGGCGACATAATATTTGGCATTTGTTTCTAAAAGTTGCTTACCTTTAATGTCAAAAGGTTCACACTTATAAAGCAAATAACTATCTTCCAAACCTTGAATATACTGACTAATAGTTGGAACGGAAACACTAAAACCCGTAGATTTTAGACCGCGTTCTATTCCTCGAATAGATGTCTCATTACCAATATTGTCAAATAGATAGCGAACAACACCTTCTAACTTATTTCCATCTGCAATACCAAAACGACGAACAACATCTTTTTGAATAGTATTTAAATATACCGTATCCATTAAATAATCATTTATTAGCTGCTTATCATACACAAGGCTTAATGTTTGAGGAAAACCACCTTCTTTTATATAATGGGAATACAAATATACAGGGTGATGCAAACTTTCAATCTCTTTTCTAGTTCTCACATAATGTTGAGCGAACATTGGATATGCATCAAAATATTCTCTAAAAGATAGAGGTTGCATTTTGATTTCTATATATCTTCCTCCCAACTGATTGGCTAAATCACTAGAAAACATATACGCATTTGAACCTGTTAAATAAACATCTATATTATCTCTCAGTCTCAATGTGTTTGCTACAACTTGCCAATCATCTAGCAATTGTATTTCATCTAGAAAAACATAGTTCATTTTTTCAGGATTAAGCTTTTTAACAATATAATCCAATAACGCATCTGTTCCGCTCAATCGATTATTAGCCTCAAGCGTTAAACCTATTTCTCTTGTCATCAAACGGTCTTCTAGGTTTATATTGATAATTTGACTATAATCCGCTTCTTTATGAACAAGCAAATCCATTTGATATAAGTAAAAAAGTTTAGACTTACCACAACGCCTAACGCCTGTTATGATTTTAATCAAATCAGGTTGATTTTTCCACTTTTTTAATTGTTCTAAATATTGTGGCCTTCCTATTATTATTTCCGATCCATTTTGCATATGAACTCTCCTTATACTGTTAAATATAATTAACAAAGAAATAAAAGTCAATAGTCTTGTTAAATATATTTAACAATTAAACAAAATATACATACTTTGTAAAATATGTTTTACACCTATACAAAAAGTTATTAGCAGAATAAAATCTCCGTTAATCCTTGATATTCCTAATTGACAAGGGAATAAAGCAAAAATAATGATTTTTTACACAATCATAGCATTTTATTATATCAATAAAATAATGAATTTTTTATTTTTCATTGATGTTATATATAAGATATTGCATTTAATTTTTTACTGAACCAAATTGACGTCATAAAATTTTATTTATTCAATAACTTCTTTTATATATTCTTTTCCAAACAAGTATAAAAAATCTTCTTCTGTTAAACATAAAGGGAATTCATCTGATGATGTTTGGCTCAAATAAACCGATAATTTCTTTCTTTTTTCCTGAGCTTGCCGTAATGAAAGAATGTATACATAATCTATTTCTTCTGTAGGTAATCCATATTCTTTATTCCAATATTTAGTTTGCGGTAAATACTTTTGACCTTGATGTGCATTCTTTTTTATCCATTTATTATATATGTCACGAGCAAGTGTTATTTCATATAGCTTCTTTACTTTTTTACATCTATTTTTTATATCTCGCCCTAACCTATGCACTATTAAATGATCAATATGGCCATATCCACCGTTTTTATCATACGAAACTAATATAATATGCTTTTGTATATTGCGAAGATTATAGAGTATACTGCTCAATATATCGCTCTGTTTTGCTTGAGATAACGCATTCTCCTGTTTATAACAGGAATCACAAAAATCTAAAAATATAATATTTTCATTCGGTAATTCATATAAGGCTTTTTTAGCTTCCTCTTGTCGCTTTTGAGTAAGTTTGTTGTCTTTTATATTTGTTGCCGCACAATAATATACATACACATCTATATTTCTCTGATGTAATTCAGAAATTAGTCCAGAAGATAAAAAACTTTCATCATCAGGATGTGCATGCATAAAAATCACAGCACATTCTTGAGGGAAAAAACTCTCTATTTCTTTATTTATTATATACATTTTTCTTTACTATGCTTTCATATATGGCTATATCTTTATTGCAAATATCTTCTTCTGTAGGCTGACGATATATATATTCTTTTGCAGATAAGGCTATTCTTTCTTTATCTTCTAAACAACACATTGCTATTTCTGCAAATTTTCTAAAATCTTTATAAGGTATTATTTTTACAGATGGACAATCTCTATAATTAATCAATGTAAACGGCACTTTCCATGTTACTGCTACCATTCCAAAATTGATTGCATCCCTCAATACTATAGAATATGTATCATATATGGACGGATATAAAAAAATCTTTGAAGAACTGAACAACTCTTGCTGTTTTGCTTTATCCACCCATCCTAAATAACTTATTTCCATGTTATTCAGATGTAATGCCAATATTTTTTCCATATTTTCTTTTGAATAATGATCATCAATACGCCCTGCAATACCAATCTTTAGTTTTCGTTCTGCTTTTTGTGACAAATGTAAAAATATTTCTTCTAAATACTCTAAACCCTTTCCTTCTTCTATTCGTGCCATATATAAAAAATCAAATGAGTTAGTTGCTGTTTTTGATGTTTCTTTTTTTGGGGGATAAAAACTCTCAAATGTCCAAAACTCAATATTTTTCAGATAATGTTGAAAATAATATGCTACGGTATTATTCGCTGCAATTACATTCATCTTATTAAACACCTCTGCAACTTCCTTATAGTGATTTATAATATATTCATATTTCATACTTTTTTTATCTAACTTTTTTAATATTTCTTCACAATGAATATTAATATCTTTTTTTAGTTTTATCGGTGTACCTAAAAAAGGCATTGCATGAATTATAGCAACAAACTTTCGTGTTTTATAAAAACTAAGAGAAAATTCTCGGAGTAAATCCCAAACTTCCATCATTTGAATAATCAAATCAAAATTATTTTGTTCGTCTATATTCTTCACATATTTTATAATTTCTTCAGTATTTAATACATTCCAACCATTGTATTCTATTCTATGGTGATAAAAAGTAATTTGATGATATTTTTGTTTAACGGCGTATGCATTATCATACTGATTTAAACATAATATAGATATTTTATTATTTTTTGATAATGTTGTAAGTTGATACTCTAACCTCTCTAGTTGGCTAGAACCTGACTCTATATTTTCAAATGCAATAAACAATAACTTCATTATAATTTCAAGTCCTCAACAGTTATTCGTTTCGTATATTGTATCTGCGTGAGTAGTTGCTCGGCATAACTAAAATTTTGCCCTAATGTTTCTATAGAATGAGCATCATCACTAATCATTATAGGCACATCGTGATCCTTTAGTATTTTTAACAGTTCAACTGACGGATAAAACATCTTATTTTTGCTATAATTTCCTGTATTTAGTTCCGTTGAAACTTTATATTTAGATAACAATTCTGCTATTTCGATCTTATCTTCTTTATATTCTTCTTTATCTAAACCAAAACGCTTAATTAAATCAATATGGGCAATCATATCAAAATATCCGCTTTTTATAGCCTCTTTAATATTGATCCAATAACTATCTATAAATTCTTTGTTCGGAACTTTTGGTCTGTTATAATCATATAGATGCATAATTATACTTTCATCTTCATTATATAAACAATGCGTGGAACCTATCAGATAATCACATTCTATTTCTTTGAGCAGAGCTTCAAAATCATGTCGCCATTTCTTTCCTTTAAAAAAATCTACTTCAAATCCTGCAAAAACTTGTATATTTTCTTTTGCTGCCAGTTCTTTTATTTCATTAATTGTTCTCTTATATTGTTCCTTTGCTTTGTGATAATCTGAAAAAAACATAGAATGAAACAATGGCAAATTTTCGTGAAATTCTATATGATTTGATATGCCTATTGCTTCCCATTTTAGTCTTATGGCATACTGTATCATTTCTGCAACAGTATTCTTTCCATCATAACCTACCGTATGCGTATGTATACTAAAGTTTTGCATTGTTTAACCTTAAAGTGTGTTTTTGATTGCCCGAAAACAAAATCACATCTCCTATTATTTTTTTTATATCGTTTTTATCTATGATTATTCCACCATCTTCTGGTATAGCTAATATATCTTGTTTTAATGACTTTGACAGATTTTGATATAGATTATCTTCCTCTTTTTGATAATGGCATCTGATTGCGTATTTTTTTACATAACTAATAGATGAATTGTCTGGATAATTTTCTCTTTCCTCGGCAACAGTTTCTATTGTTGTACCAAAAATAATTGCTCCCGCACTGCCTCCAAAGATTAATCCTCCTTTATCAAGGAACTCTACAACTTTATCTTTTAACCCCGTCTTACATATGTAATTTAATAACTTATATGTATTTCCGCCGCCAATATAAATGGCCTTAAATTTGGATAGTTCCGGTATTTTTTCTTCATCTGACAACATTATTATATTTTCCCTAGACAAGGAAACATATTTGGCAACCAAGGAATAAAACCACTTGAAACAGTTCTCATAAGTTGTAAAATCACAAGCTGCAGCAATATAAAGAATTTTACTTTTCTCATCTATATAATTGAAAAATTCTTTATCTATCCGAACGCTTTCTTCTATGTCTCCTCCACCGCCTAAAAATAATGTCATTTTATCTTTCTCCTTGATTGGCCAAAATTTGTGCCACCAGATCTTTCATTTCTTTATTATCATAATTTTGATTGCATCGATTTTTTAACAGTTTTACTTGGTTAAGACGATCAACCTCCCTATCTATAATTAATTGGACAATGTTTTTTTGCAAACAATGCCTTACTCCTTTTTTTTCCCATTCATCATAAGCAATAGATATAAGTTCATCTTTATTGAGTTGATTATTATTTTCATCATTAAATTTTTTTATCAACTTACGAGCCCTATACCCATGATCCTTAGGTGACGGTATAATCCCAGAACCTACAATTAATGTAGCAGTACGCAAACAATCAATTAAAGAACAGACTTTATTTTTTTCTATATTCTTATTTTCTTTATAAACTTTTGTGAAATCTGGAAAATAATATATAGAATTACCTAATGCCCAATTCAGCCGTTCTATTCCTATACCAACTTCAATTAATGTTGTTTGGCTACCATCTTTATGAGGAAAATCTCTGACAAAAATACTTTCCCCTACTTCTATATCATTGACTAATAAAGAAATATTGTTACTATAAAATTTTTTATCATACCATCTTGATTCTACATTTTCATCTAAAATAAAACGAATATCCTTATAATTAACTCCATTGGACTCCAGCATCCTTATAAAGGAATTTGTATATTCTATAAAAGTATCGCTATCTTTACCTAAAACTACAGATGAAAAATTGATAAATGATGTAGAGGTTCCTTCCTGCACATAAGGCATATATTGACTTCTTATACACGGCTGGTAGACAGAAAATGAGCAATTTGTAATATCTTTTCCCTCTCTTTTCATTGTTTCTAAATGTTGGACACCTGCCGTTGTAAAAAAAGTCGTATCACCATTGGGTCTTTTTATACTATCTGGAGATATTAACAGAGCTTGTTCAAAAAAGGAATGTATATTATCCATTCCTTTAGCACCATTACTTTTTGATGAAAAAGTATTTAACTTAAACTCATTATCTTTTACTTGTTCTAGATTTATTTTTTTTAAAATACTGTTCATTTATAGTCCTAAAATACTTGTAACTGTTGCTCTATTAATTGCTTTGTATACTCTGGTATTTGAGAAATTTCTTCTTTAACATAATTCTCTATACTCGCAATATTATTAAAATCAGTAGGAACAGATACACAAACAACCCATGGATCTAATAAATCTCTACCACTTTGACTTATCAATACGACTTCATTTTTGATATTAAATTTATTATATATTTTTTTGCTAATTTCGTTGGCTGTCACATAATATATCTTCCCTATATGATATACTGGATTTTTACCACAGGCACCTTCCATGCTCATCAATCTTGTCGGTGATATTATACCATTTATACGGTTTCCTCTACCAACGAGACCTTCGTCACCACTTTCAATTGATGACCCTGTTACTGTTAAATATAATTCAGAATTTTCATAATTATCACGGGTATTGGTGTGTAAATCAAATTTTTCAATTCCCATTTCTTGAGCTATTGAGAAGATAATACCTCTGACAAACTCCATATTTTGCCTATATTCATCAATATTAGCCACATAAATCGAAATTTGCGGAATACACATTGTAATGTCAAAACTATCTCTGAACCTAAACCCCATAATCTTGATATCTGATCCAATCCAAGGATATTTTTGCTTAAATTCTTTACTATTTAGTTTTCCTTCTATCGCAAGAACTAATTGTTCAAGCTTTGTATATGGAGCATATCCTACCCCCATTGATGTATCATTTGAAAATAATTTTTTTGTTTCTTGTAAATCAAATAAGCCTCTGGGTTCAAACCAATATTTTCTGGTACCTTTTTGGGCTTGATCCTCCTCGGTTTTTCCAGGACTACTTTGATTACTTAAATTGTAATGAAACTCTAAATCTTTATCTACATCAATCATCGGAAATGCTTGATGCATAAATTCTTTCGTCCATTCTATCAGCATCTCTTTTACTGGAATAACTGTATCTGCAAATTTTGTTGAAGCTCGGCCATTGAGTAAAACACGTATTGGCTTTGTTAAATATCCCTCTCCAAATTTTACATATGACGCACCTCCCAATAAACCAACTTTATCAAAATTGTGATGCAAAACAGCTCCAAAATTGTCTTTTGTATATTTAGAATATTTTGCTGAGAATGTTTCTGCCAACGCATCGGAAAGTGTATCCGGATGTCCTTTACCTTTTCTTTCTACAAATTCGTATTCTTCTTCTCTAAAGTCTTTTTTGCTGATATAAATAGTCATTTATTTCTCCTACCAATTTATTACAAGAATACTTTATAATATTATACACCAAAGTCAAGTTTATAATATTTTTACTTTATTTTAATCATTATATGATATAGTTATATTAGTTAGGGTTAGGATTAATTCATGGATAATTCTATAAATATTGCATTTTGCTTTGATCATAATTTATGGATGCAAGCGGGTGTTGCTATTACAAGTTTATTAATTTCTTCACAAAATAAATATGCTTATCATATTTATTGCATTGTATCTGATGATGTTGATGATTACTCTCAAACTCAATTAGCAAATTTAGTTCATAAATATTCAATAAATTCAACGATTATTTTCAAGCAAGCTGGTGATATTTTTAAAGAAGGATATGTTTGGGGCTATAATTCTACAGCAACATATTACAGATTTATGTTACATAGCTTTTTCCCTGAAATAGATAAGATCATATATAGCGATGTTGATGTCATATTTAAATCTGATTTATCTCAACTATATCATCTGGATATAAAAGATTATTATATTGGGGCAGTAAAAGATAACTTAAATATTAAATCAGTGTTTGACTATCATTATAATAAATATTATTGTTGGAAAAAATATAAATTTGAAACTTTATTGGGTAACTATGTTAATATAGGAGTTTCTCTTTGGAACCTTAATCAAATAAGAAAAGATAAAATATATCAAAAGTGGCTACCTCTCATAACAGAAGAATTTCCCTTTTCAGATCAAGATATTGTTAATTATACTTGTCAAGGTAAAATTCTTCATATCAGCCCGATTTATAATGCTATGGCGGCCAATTATGGCAAGCTTTACGATACAGATGAAATATGGTATGCCATGCAAAATGAGAACATCATTACCAAACATCAACTCAATGATGTATATACTAAGCCACAAATAATCCATTATATTGGGGCCAAGCCTTGGAATGAAGGTGTTGCCAAATATTATCAAGATTGGTGGAATATTGCTTCTCTAACTCCATTTTTTCCTCATTTTATAGCCAAAAAGTAAAATGATGCGTTAGAATAACGAATTAAAGCTTAATTCTAAAATGCTTATTGGAGATAGATGATGCCTAAATTAATTGAAACTACTGAAGACATAAAAATAGAAATTCCAAATGAAAAAATTGTAGATTGTGAATATGGATCCTATATACCAATCTTAGCATTTACTAATACAGCAACTTATTCTTTCTTTTCTGGAAAAGGGATTGATTGTAAAACAGGAAAATCTGTTGACAGTTATACTTCAATTTTTAAACTATTTGATTTTTCAACAAACAGCCCTATTTATAAAAAATCATACGCAATTATACGCCAAAATTTTCCAAATGGACTTTCTCCAGAAGTTTCACACGAAATATTAAAGGTTATTGGTTTCAAGATATTATCTGATTTAGCATCTATCGATAAAGTAAAATCTTTTCTTATAACAGAATATGAGCAACTTAGCTCAGTTATACAAGTTAATATTGAAAAATATTCCTCAAGCAATCTTCTTCCACAAATTCCTTTCCTTAAAGAAAGTATTGATGTATTTTTCAACTCTGCAACAAGTATAATATCACATTTTCTTACTTTTTTTGATATTAAATATTTAAATGGAAGAATTGACTGTAGAAACGCATCATTTAACAAATACATAAATTATCTGCAAAAAAATCCCTCCTTATCTAATAATGAATTATTAAATATTTTTATTTCATTTAAGGATATAGAGGCTGAACTAAGAAATATTCGCAACTGCTTATACCATCCTGAAGATCATTTATTCAGTGTATATATCTATAATATTCATTTTTCTAATTACAAAACTATTAATCCACCTACTCTTGAATTTGCGGAAAACAAATTACTACAATACAAAAATATTTCTATAATAGATTATATAGATAATTTCGAACAAAAAATCTTAAATTTTTCTGAAAATTATCTACAATTTATGGCTAGACTTTCTTAGGTTATTAATTTTTGATTTTTAAAATCTTTATATGTAAAATACATTTTACACGAATATAAAAGTTATTAGCAGAATGAAATCTCCGTTAATCCTTGATATACCTCATTGACAACGAATTTATGCTAATATATTTTATTAGCAGTGCTAATGAAAACTGCTAATAACTTTGAGGTTTACACCCCAGACAATATTTAGATAAGTTATTGATTTTGCGTTAAACAAGGTTTTATGGGGTGTATTGACGTATCCAGCCACCCCAGCCACATTTTGCAAAGTCGTCATTTTGGCGTCTTTTTCTTTTATTTTCAAGCGTTTAATCTTGTCCGAAAATTTATCTTGTTATCAACCTAAATTCCAATCATCTTCGGACAACTTTTTATAACATTCTTTGTTTTTCAATATGTTAATAAAATTTATATCTCATTAGGTTTGGGATATTAAATAATGATTATATCAAAGTTTGGGACATCAACGACGAATTCTTTTTATCCTAAACTTACGCACAGGTTGAGTTTTTACCGCTCCAATTTGAGGAATAACGCGACAATATAACTTCGGAGTTCAAAAACTGTATAGCACAGACATATAGAGAGGCAAGGATTTAACCGTCTTTGTCTCTTTATGTTAATATCGGACTGGCATAAGCATAACGGGATAGCTCCACCGCCATAAAGGATACCCGACATCTACACCCTCCATGGATACCATACTGCCGTGCCGAACCATACCTAACCATAAAGAATGGAAAGATATAATAATCAAACACTTAAAAGAATTTAAGAAGCTGGTGCTGATGATAGAGAAAGTGTAAACTTATTTTACAAAAGATGTAATTTTGCATAAAATGTAAAATAAATTATTTCTTTTTTAAATTTTATAGCGTATAATATATTTTATAAAACATGCAATATTGCACAAAATGTAAAATAGGAGCGCATCATGACCATTATTAAGAGAGACTTTTATCTTAATCAAATAATTGACCGTAAGCACAACGGTTTGATTAAAATTATTAGTGGTATCAGAAGATGTGGTAAATCATTCTTATTATTTGAATTATTTAAGCAACATCTCTTAGATAATGGTGTAAAAGAATCTCATATTATTGCAACCGCCTTAGATGGATACAAACAAGAGCAATATCAGAACCCTGATGTTTATTACGAATATATCACTTCTCAAATTAAAGATGAAGATATGTATTATATCTTATTGGATGAAGTTCAGTTGATGGATAAATTTGAGAGTGTCTTAAATGGCTTAATGCGTATTAAAAATTTAGATATATATGTTACAGGTAGTAATTCCAAATTTTTATCTTCTGATGTTGTAACAGAATTTCGCGGTCGCGGTGATGAGATAAAGGTATATCCTTTAAGCTTTTCAGAATTTTATTCTACCAAGGAGACCGATTTTGAAACAGCATGGAATGAATATCTTACTTTTGGTGGCATGCCTTTGATTTTGAGCTACAATAAAACAGAAGATAAGGTAAAATATTTGCAAAACTTGTTCAAAGAAACTTATCTTAAAGACATTATTGAAAGAAACAAAATTAAAAATACCGAAGAATTGGAAGAACTATTTAAAATTGTTGCTTCCGGCATAGGATGCTTAACAAACCCTAAACGTCTGGAAAACTCTTTTCAAAGTCTAAAACATGTAAATCTTTCTGCTCCAGCTATAAAACAATATCTAGATTATTTAGAAAATGCTTTTATCATTAATAAAGTAATACGCTATGATATTAAGGGCAAAAAATATATTAATACTCCATATAAATATTACTTTACTGATACAGGGCTTAGAAATGCTTGCCTTAGTTTTAGGCAGAATGAGGAAACTCACTTAATGGAAAATGTAATTTATAATGAACTCAATAGACGTGGCTTTAGTATAGATATTGGAAACGTTGAAATTATTGATAAAGCACCAGATAATACCTATGTTCGCAAAAATACAGAAGTTGATTTTGTTGCTAATTTAGGAAGCAAAAGATACTATATTCAATCTGCATTAGAAAAGCCCACTGAAGAAAAGAAAGCTCAAGAAGAAAAATCATTACTAGGAATTAAAGATGCATTTAAAAAAATAGTCATTGTTAAAAATAGTATCACACCGTATCAAGATGAAAATGGTATAACAATTATCGGCTTAAAAGACTTTCTATTGAACTCTAATAGCTTGGAATTATAAAAGCTGTATTTTACAAAATATGCAATTTTGCTGAAAATGTAAAATAGATGCAAAAATATAAAAAACATTATGTCATTAAGGTCAATAAGTCAAAAATTTTGTGCTAACTCTTTGATTTTGGCTCGGGTTCTGCACGTCGTCTCCAGCCAAGCTTTGTAGAGGTTAGACTTTATAGTCTAACCTCTTGTTTTTTTTATATATTTTTGTGGTTCGTATGATATGTTTTCAAAATATGCCTTTTTTACGACTTATACGAACCAATTTTCATAACTATCCTTGTTTTTCAATAACTTAATCAGTTCAAATACAGTTTATCGTTTGGGTATATAATAAGATCGTCATTTCATGCGAATTTGGTAACTTCATTGGATTTTCTGTAACCTTTATGTAAGTGATTAC
Organism: uncultured Alphaproteobacteria bacterium; assembly: GCA_949282205.1. Classification (GTDB taxonomy): domain Bacteria; phylum Pseudomonadota; class Alphaproteobacteria; order RF32; family CAG-239; genus CAG-267. The sequence goes on from CASDOS010000037.1 coordinate 111,592, forward strand.
CCTTCTGTCCTTAATGTCAGAGAGTTAAATTTCGTTCGTAAATTAGTAATCTCGTCCATACGAAAGCAAAATGTTACCAAGAAAGTGAGTTTTAGGGGGGCGCAAACGGGAAAATACACGGCATGATATAAATAGTTAATGAGTAAAACAACTATTTATGAAAGGAAAAACAATGTTGTATGTAAAATTAAATAATACAATTCTTCCAACTCCTTATCAATATTTTAGTGATTGTCTTAAGGAATGCAAACGACTGCAATGGGTTATGATGGCTGTATGTACTGAGCCGGTATTTGTTGACTAATTTGGTATAGAGGAGATTTGCTATGTTGAAAGAAACTTCTCTTAGTGTTGCTAGGTGTGAGCTGCAGGAACACTTAGTTGTTCGCGCAAGTAGGAAAGCAGAGCTTTCTGTAGCGGCGCAATTTGAAAACTGGTTGTTAAACAATAATTACAGACCTACCACCGCTTTTGATTATCAAGGAAGAATTGAAAGACTGTGCCGTAAAGAAGGTTATATTCTATCTCATTTGGTTGAAAATATTGCCTTAATTTTACCTGAATATGAAATTAACGGAAAACAAAGTGCTTACGGGAAACGTTCTCATACTTCGGCTAGACAAGCCTTAAGACGTTTTAAAATGTTTTTGATATCAAATAAACTTATTGAAAGCGTAAAATAATGACTGATATCAAAACATTAAACGATAACTTTAGAAGGACCTTTAGCGGTGGAAGAGTAATTCTTAGTCATGGTATTTGTTTTAAACCAACTAATGAAAAAGCTGAAATTTTAAATAAAGTAAGATGTTTTAATAATTTCACCACCGCTAATAATCTGTATAACGAGCATGATTTTGAAAGTTTTAACCATAAAGGAGAGAAAATATATTGAAAAATTGATTATTATGATAAAGATTACAATGGTTATTCAGAAGATCCAAGTAATCCAAATATAACAAACCGTGTTATGACAATTATGTTAGCTGAAGAATACTAAATGCAAAATTCCTTACTTATTCAAGAAAAATTCTAACACTCTATTTCTGATTTCTCTTCTTTGGGATTTATTTCTAAAAGGTAGCGCACATAAATTACTAAGAAACCGATATTTTCTATAATTATGATACATTTTTTCAATTTTTAACCGTTCTAAATCTTTTTGGGGAACAATATAGGAATTATCTACATATTTTTTATATAAATTCTGCCATTCAATATGAGTGTAGCAGCTCTTAAATGCATTGGGATGCACTTTTATACTAAATGTAGTTTTGCTTGGTTGCAAATTAAATTGATCGAATGTTAAAAAAATAAAATTTGAAGCAAAAAAACGTTCTGTCTGCTCAATATTTTCAGGCGTACAATCATTATAAAAATTACAATTAACTTTAAATCCATTATTTCTCAAACAATTAATGAATATATATTGCTCTGGAACATATTGATATTGATGCCGGTCTTTCAAATTCCAATAGGCTTGATCTTTCGTCATTAAGGCAATATCGAAAAGATTAATTAAATCCTCCGTATAACCAAAGAAAGCTAAATCAGATGGATGAAAAGGAAAGGGCATATCAGAACTTGGGTTACGAGCAAAATAAGTACAAGCTAAAAGTTTATGCTCAAATATTTTATATTTGCTATCAAATCTTGAGAAATCATCCCAAAATTGTAAAAAATCATTACCAGTTAGAATGAAATCAGAGCGTAATTTCATCGCATATTTTGTTTTGCATGCTTTTAATCCTGCTAAAGTGCTAACTATTTGTCTATTTATATTATTTTCCTTTTCTCCCGGTCTATCAGCGTATGTAAAACTTCCAGGATCATCAGAAATAATAAGCTCACCATAATTTTCCAAGATATCAGTATATTCAGGATTGCAAGTTGAATATATAATTTTAGCATCTGGAAAAAACTTTCTAACACTAAATATTGTTTTATTTGTAATTTCCGGATACACTGGACCTTGAATTATGAATGTGATGTCTTTTTTCATAACTTCACAAATTACCTTAAAAGAATAATTTTGAGATTTTTAATTTTAAAAGTTTCTTTCTATATTTTATTCTAAAAAGAAGGAATAAGGCTAAATTTGTACCCCATTTATATACAATTTTAATCTTTCTGAATATATACACAAAAGGCTTAAAAAATTCAGTTAAAAATTGATTACTTTTCTCTTTATATAAATATAATTTTAATATATCTTGAACTGTAGTATTTTTTTTATCTACATGTTCAATATATTCTTCACAAAAATGTTTAAATGAAAAAAATCTATATTTTTGGCTATATTGTATTTTATCAAATTTTGATTCTATACCTAATTTTTTTTCATCAAGAATAATGAAATTTGAAACAAAAAATCTATCGGTTAATTCAATTAATCTTGGTGATGTTTCCAAATAATAATACGGAATGCACGCCCCTTTATTACTTCTTTCCAATAAAGATACCCACAAATATTGTTCAATGATATATTGGCTTGCAAAACAACAGGGATTATGTAAGTCATGGTGTTCATTAAAATAATTATATACACCTTTAGGCATAAATGCTCCATTCCATAATTTCAGTAAATCCTCTTTTAAGCCAAAATGAAATATATCGGCAGGATGTTGGGTAAAGGCCAAATTCTGAGCATGAGGATTTATTGTCAGCGTTTCATGAATTAATACTCTCTGATTAAAAATTTTGCAATCTGCTTCATATGCATCAAAAACCTTATTGAGTTTATTATAGTTTTGTAGAAAATTTCGGTTCTGCAAAATAAAATCCGTTCGCATTCTGACAGCATATTTTGTTTTACAAGACTGTAATCCTTTATTTACACTATATTGTTGTAAATCATATGTATTTGGAGCTTTCCATGGACAATTTTCTAAATGCGCCGAGTATTGAGGAAGCATTTTTTCATTAATTATAATTTCATCATATAAATTCTTAATCTGAGATATATCCTCACCTTCCCATGTCGATAAAATAATTTTCGACTGAGGAAAATATTTTCTAATGGATTTTAAAGATTTATATGTTGTATATTTTCCTGTATTCAATATCTTACCAGTGCAAACAAAAGTAATATCTTTTTCACTAACTGTTTCAATTTCTCTTTTTTGAAAATTACTAAACTCTTCTGGTAAATATTTATAATAATATTCGCTATAACCATGCAAGTAATGATCATCCCATAATTTTCTATGTAAGATAAAAGGTGATTTTTTAGCATTTTTATAGCATTCGCCATTTGGATAGAAAATCGAATAATCAATAACAAAATTCCATTTGGGAGATAATATTTTTTTGCAATCACCTATAACAGCGTTTAATACATCTTGATCGCATAACGCTAATGGTTGGTGCTTTAACAAATAATCAACAAGTTTATTTGAAATTTTATGTTTACGCATCAAATCTAAGTTCATTAGCATCATTCCTGCGTTAAAATAAGTGTCAGGATGTTTTAATTGAAGATAGTTACATGTATAAGTATTCCAATTGTATCTTTCTAACTCTTTCACATTTCTTAACCATACAGTGTCTAAGTCTTTAATGTGTTGTTGTATGAAATAATCAACGACACATCCAACATAGTATTGACTAATGTCTTCCTTAAATAATTGAGATATATCACCAACTACAACCATATCAGCATCTAATTGGATAACCTTTTTATAACCTTTCAAGACTTCTGGTAAAAATAATCTGTCAAATATTGCTGACGTTTTTATATTTGTTGTCAAAAATTGCTTAGTTTTATTGCGAATATCAAAAAATTGTAATGATGCATTGGGAAATTTTACAATAACTTTCTCTAACAAACCTTTGGTTTCTGCTTTAATCCCATTATCAAACAAAATAAAATCATAATTATACAATGGATCTGAATTCTTTAATATCGAAACAATAACGACCGATGCATGTTTTACGTAGTTATCGTCCACAGAAAACGTTATTGGTATATGTTTTGAATTCATTTTATTCTCTCCTATTAAATTAATCGTATATCCATGGACCGTTTTTAATATATTCATATATACAAGCGCGGTTCCAAGTAAAACCTGTTTTAATCACTTTAGCTGGATTTCCTGCGATAATACAATTAGGTTCCGTGAATTTTCCGCAAACTACAGAACTTGCTCCAACTATACTTCCTTCTGAAATACATGCATTTTTAAGTATACGACAATTTTCTGCTATCCACACTCTATCGCCAATACTCAATACATCTCGGGGAATATTAACTATATTTCCTTTTTCTATATCTATAATTGTATGAAAATCTGTTCCTCTTATAGCCGTTTCTGCTATCATACACTCCTTACCAATATGAACTTTTGATTTGTAATCAAGCCCTATTGTTGTATCTCTGATTGTGGTATTTTTTCCAATAGTTAAACTTGCATCTACTCCGAAGATAAATATAAAATTATTTAAAAATTTAAATGTTCTATTTATCTGACAATAATGATTTTCTCCAATAATATGAATAGTGCTATTTTGCGATATTAGAGGCATTTCCATTTCTAATAAATTATTTTTACCCTCAACGATAATTTCAGCAAAACCTTTTATTATTTCTCCTGATTTCCATACATGGCGTGTATTTTTTTCAATAATAATAATTTGATTATTTTCACCTTCGACTCTCGGGTGACAGCCTTCTTCTATAATCTGACCTTGCTGACTGTCCTTATTACAAACGTCATCTTTGTTTTGTTGTTGTAATCCCTCTTGTCTATTTTTAAAAAAATTCCATTGTATTTTTACCATATTCTATCACCATGTACCTTATAATATAAATAGAAACAAAATTTTTGAATATATTGAACTATTCATTATCCAAATACTCCTTTAATTGCTCTGGGGTGCCAACGCAGTTCCAATCTTGTTTTTTAATGTCAAAGACACCTATCTTTGCGCCGTTTTTTACGGCATAGTTATAAACATTGCTCATGTAATATTCGTTTTTGGCTCTATCGCCATAAATCATCATTTCTATGGTGTTTTTCACAAAATCTGCGCCACGAGAAAACATATACACTCCACAAATGGCGTGATTGGAGATTACCTCTTTTTCTCTTGTTTGGGTGACAAAGCCTTTGTCATCAGTTGCGGCAAAGGAAAAACATTCCTTATCCGTATTAAATGTGAGCAAGCTACCATCTAATTTGCGTTCAAGACAATCATTGATAAAGTTTTGAAAAGCTAGGTTGTCAAAAATGTTATCTGAATCGGCAAAAATAACCGGCAAATTATTATTAATAACTTCGTGAGCTGCTAAAGCCGTACAACTGGCTCCTTGTGTCAATTTTTCTACACTGATAAATGCTACATGATATTTTGAAGATAGTTTCTCTAACTGTTCTTTGTTTTCTTCTTCAAACTGTTTTTGAATTATCAGTGTATAATGCGCATTTGGATAGTAAACTCCATCTAAAACCCGCTCTATCATCATTTTTCCGTTTACATCTATAAACGGTTTGGGTAAAGTATAGCCTTGAGTTTTGAAACGACTTCCTGCTCCGGCCATTGGGATAACTATATTTAACATATTTTCTCCTATTTTGCTTTGGCCGCTTTGCTCAAATTTTCTTCTGTCATATCTGACCAATTATCCTCAAAACGAACAACTCGGTCATCTATGGTGATATCTGCGTTTGGTTTACCGAAAAAAATCTCATCATATTCAATGCCGTTTTTTGCCAACCACTCAAATGTCATCTGCCCCACATTTTTCAACGCTTTGCCAACATTGTGTCCGGTGGATCCCATATTGCGTGCGGTATTGATGATGATGGTATGGCCGGCTGCACGTAAAGCATGTATCATCTCCTTTGCACCTTCTTTTACTTTGACATCAGCATAGGTTTGCGGTTCTTTTCTTATCTCACAAATGGTGCCGTCTAAGTCTATGCAAATGCGCATTTTTTTATCATTAGTCATCGTACAATACCTCGTTGAATTTCTTTATTGAAGTTAAGTAAAATGCTTTTTGACGCTGTGTATCATCACTATGTAAAGGAATCATTGTTAAGAACAACAATGCTTCTATCAGTTTGATTTCCCTTCGGTCATAACCATAATTAACGACCAATTCATCAAAAAATGGCTCTAACTTTTCGGTCAAAATTGGAGTGGAAATTTGAAAGTCGTAAGCATCTTTTCCTGTTGACTTGAGTTTATACAAGCCTGCAACAATAAAATCATATAATCCAACAATACTATGACGCAATTTTGCTATATCATAGCGTGGATCACCATATATACTCTGGGTTTTGAAACGCCCGCGCGGATCAATCAGCTTGAAAATATAATGCATTGGGTCGAACAATATGTTAGAAAAACAATAATCCCCGTGCACAATTGTTCTCTTTTCATAATTACTTAATTTTTCAATTTCATTCTCTAATTTTGTCTTTAGCAAAGGATAATTTTTATAGTGAATATTATTGATTGAGATATAATCGCTTTGCATCATTTCCAAAATTTCAGGATTTTTTACTGCAATGTCGTCTAAACGTTGCTGTGTTTTAGTTTGATAAATTTCTACTAATTCTTCTTTATTTTGCGGTTCCGTATAATTTTCAAAAACTTTATGTACCTTTAATAGTGCTTCAATGATATTGTACCAATCTTCCAGATTATTAGATCCGTATATAAATGTTTCTGCTAAATTAGCATATCCGTAAAGTTCCATTTCAACGGATGCAAACTCATCATTTTCACTCACATTAAATACTCTTGGAGCATAGCACGCAACCTCCGAGGGAAGTTCTTTATACCAGTTGGCTTCATCTAAAAGTTTCTGTTTCTTTTTAGATATTTTGGTGATTGTACCTCTCACTGCATCTACTTTCAAAGAATTAAACTCCCGGGCGCTAAACAGTCCCAAACGTGCCTGCACTGCCCCGCTGACATGACCAAAATCAAACCAATGTTGCGTTGTTTTAACTAATATCGGGTGGATATGATGGTATTTTAACAGTACATTGATGAAACTTGCTTCTGATGTAAAAAATTCAGCAGCCAACAATTGTTTCAGTAACCTTGTATCTGAAAATTTATAATAGCCAACCAATGCTTCTTTGTCAGCAATGGAAATGTCTCTTTCTTTGTTATAAATTCTATCCAGATACCCGTTTGTGTCTTTAGACACTAGGCACCATTGTTTGGATGCCTTTATGTTGGGAGAAGACAAAAAAACATCATTTTCTTCAGGAAAAGTTTCGTCGATTAAGGTGTCTCCAAAAATAATTTGCGTAGGCAGCTTTTCATCACAACTGTCTAGAAGATTGATAATAGATGAAGATATGTCTGAATTTGATTCAATAAAATATTGTTGAACATTTGGATAACTATAACCAAGGAATCTACTTAATCTTGTATTGTTTTCGCGCAAGACTATTTTGATTTTATCTGCTCCATTTTTTATAGCAGAATCAATACACCAATTAATAGCAGGTTTTGAGCGTATAGGCAGAAGACCCGGATCTGTAATCAAGCCTGCTGATATATTTTTAGGATTAAATTTTCCTGCAGATAAGATTACTGTGTTTATTTCACTATTTTTCAACAAAACTATTCTCCTTGTTTTCAAGACCGTTTCTTTTAACAAAGTTAAAGACGGTAATACGGCTTACCCCAAAACGACGAGCTATTTCAGCCTTGGTTACTTTTTGCAATAAGAGTTGGCGTATCTCCTCTTCTTTGCCTTCAAGTCTCTTTTTCACTATTGCACCAAACGGACGGCCGAGTTTCATTCCCTCTTCTTTCTTTTGTTGCAAAACCTTTTTGGTATTTTTGGAGATTAAGCGACTGCGAACTTCTATAGCCACTTCAATGCCTTTGAAAAAATCATCCGTTAAATTTTGAACTTTAAAATCGTAACCATCTTCAATAGCTTGAACTGACAAATTATGCTGTTTGCAAAAAACTAAATTATCTTTAATTTCTGCAAGAGACTCGCCTAGGCTACTGATATTATATACTAAAATCTCATTGCATGACGGCAAAATTGTTTCTTGGATATTTGCAAAAGAGACATCAACATAAACACATTCTAGACGGATACCCTTATTCTTTGCATAAGACAAAAGAGCTTGATGTTGGCGGATTTGCTCCGTTTTGCTTGCGTTATTCTGAATGTAACCTATCTGCATATCCAATCCGTGATATTCACAAATCACCGTTTTCGCAGATTTGATTGCTAACCAACTATAAATACGATAAAAATATATTGTTTTTCTTTGTGTGTAAATAAAAATATTTATCTTGAAAATATAAAAATATTTGATATGATTGCTATAATTAATATTAAAAATAAATGGTGGTTTTTGAACGCGGTTTATTTTTAGCAGACTTTATCTGATAATTCTTTTCTGGTCTTATAAGTAGTTTAACAACTATTTATAAGGACTAATTATGATATATGGTTATATAAGAGTCAGTACAGAACATCAAAATACTGCAAATCAACATCACGAAATTGAATTATTTGCTCAAAAACAAGAAATTATTATAGACCAGTGGGTGCAAGAAGTCATTTCTTCACGAAAACCTTTATCTGAACGTAAATTGGGAAAACTTCTCAAAAGGTTAAAAGAAAACGATATTCTCATCGCTACAGAACTCTCTAGATTGGGAAGAAATCTACTTGAAGTTATGGGAATATTGCAAAAATGTTTGGAAAAAAATTGTCAAATCTGGACCTTAAAGGAAAATTATAGATTAGGTGCAGATATACAATCCAAAGTTTTAGCCTTTGCCTTTAGTTTAGCTAGTGAAATTGAACGACAACTCATTTCTGAACGAACCAGATTGTCTCTTCAACGACTTAAAGACGAAGGAAGACATCTTGGTCGCCCTTATGGCTCCTCCTATCAAAAACTCCAAAAGGAACATGATAGAATAAAAAGATTAGTAGAAAAAGGTTTAACGAAAGCGGAAATAGCTCGAAGTCTTGGTTGTTCTTGGTTGACTATTCACCGATACATACAAAGAAATTTCAAGTAATCGGCTTAAGACTTCTTTTTTTATACAGAAAAGAAGTCTTTTTATATTTTTAACATTTCTCTAATTATAAACTATATCATTAAACATCTCATTTTTTATCCCGTAGACTAGTTATAGGGCTATGGTGATTATGTTTTTATTACGCAAAAAGCCCCTTTGATACTTTTGATCTGTACCCTGAAAAGTGGAAATAAAAAAGAAATCCCCTGAGGGGTGTAAGTCAAGTGGGAGGATTAAGCAAATGGCATCGGTGTTGAGCCGGTGTCATTTTGTTTAAGTTCCACTGACAACGTTCATTATTATAATA
>CASDOS010000038.1 GCA_949282205.1 uncultured Alphaproteobacteria bacterium
AAAGATAAATTTGTAAATCCATTGTTTTATAAAAAATTATCTCCAAGATCCAAAAACACAAGACCAACCTTTTTAACACCGACTTCTGTCACATACTATGACCTATATGGTAAAGCGGTTGTTGGAAGATGTAAAATGCTGGAAAACACACCAATGTTTGTGACATTAGATTGTACTTTTTATGTTGAAGAAACGAAAGAAACATATAGTCATATTGTTCGTTATGTATTAAGAGGTTGCAACGAGCAAAAAGAATATTGCTTTGGCGGTAAATGGTTTGTACTGGAAAATGCATTCGGAAATAGTATAGGAACACTCGTCATAGATAAAAAAGATATGGGGCAGTAAAAACCGCCCCTTTTAACAATAAATTCAACATTCACCGCTAAAATACCATTAAAATCACAGGAGAAGAGAAAAGATGAAAAAGATAGGATACAAAATATTTTTGAGTACAATATTGGGAATAAGTTTACTGTCTAATTCAGCCTTTGCACAGGATAAAGAAGGAATAGAAAAAGAAATAAAACAATGTACTAATACATTTATCCAAAAAGAAGCAACATGTCCGGAAAAATGGAGTATAAAATGCTATGAGTTTCTAATAAATGCAAATCAGCAAGCACAAGCTTGCTATAAAAATATTATGATAGAATTATTAATAAAATTTTATGGATTATCTGAACAAGATGCAAAAAATAAAATAGATAAATATAGCCAATCACTTTATGATGAAAATTTATTTTTATACAATGATACACTCTATTGCAAACAAAATAACTGTGGTGTTTCACCATATTTATATAGTGAATACACCACCACAAAAGAAATACAAATATACCTAACTAGAATGTTAAAATCTATATTTGCCCATCATTAATAATCATTATAATAACGATTATATCGCGCCCTATGTCCTTTTTCAAAAACTTTTTGTGAAGGATCACCTTTTTGATACATATCTTCTATATGGTGAATATTCTCGATAAATTTTTTTCGCAAGATTTTATAATTAGTATTTTTAAATGCTCTCAATGTATTAGGACCAATTTTTCCGTCATCTTTAACTCCCAATGCTTTTTGTATATTACGAATAGCCGTTGGCGGGCCTTGGACAATCCCATCATCAAATACAATCACAGCAAACTCATCTGGTAGTTGATAAATTTTAGTTTTTATCCAATAATCACGATAGAAAATAGCATTAGCTCTTTCTCTTGTTAGATTTTTAATATCTTCATTTGGATACCATCGTGTTGAAATACCATATTTTGTAGGACCACCTCTATCGTGAGGATGATTAACATATCCCCCCTCATTAGCTTTCGTTCTTTTATTTAGAATCTTTTGAAATCTCTCATCATTCAACATTTCATCAATAAACTCTTTACTAAAACCTTCACCATATTTTGCATAATCAACTGTAGCACCGATTTTAACAAGGACTGGTAAATTCGCATCGCTGGCATAGTTAGCCCTATCATTTTTGGCGTATTGTGTGCCGTAAGATGATAAAAGCGAATTTCCGGTTTCTTGTGTTAAGACTTTTTGAGCCAGCCCATTTTGATTAGCCAGCATATAAGCCATTGAATCTCGAACATCTGCGTTTTTCTTAATTCCCTCTAATGAGCCATATTTATGCAACAATCTTTTCAATTCCAATTCATTATCCGCATCCACAAGTCGTTGCTGTTCAAGAATATCATCATCAAAATTATAAGAAAAAGTCATAATTTTTTCTTTCATAAAAAAAAATTAAAACAAAAAAGAGCCACGAAAAAAACGTCGTAGCTCTTGGTTAAAAATAGGATTGTCCACTGGTAAATTGCCCGTAAAAAAAGCCCTCAAACCGAGAGCCAAATTTAGGATATACAAACACACTTACCCATTATGACAACATTTATACATCCCCCCGACAGATCTGTCAATACATCTAAAAATAAAGATTTTTTTTTATACCGACAAAAACCGCCCCTTTTTAACGATAAATTCAACATTCGCTCTTAAAATACCATCAAAATCAACAAAAGAGATAAAAGATGAAAAAGATAGGCACAATTTTAGTTATCATACTACTAAACATATCCGTAGCAAATGCCAAAGAAGTTATTCATGGAATTGATATTGACGAAGTGTACAATAATGGCGATTGGAGTAGCAAAGAATACATTAAACAATTAATAAACGACTATACTTTATTCATAGAACTAAAAAAGCAATTAAACGAATGCTCAACAAATCAATCAGCTCAAACAAACTGCATAGATACAATAACTCAAAAAATACTGCAAAATTTCTATACGGATTTTACCTTAAATTGGAATAATTACAATGAATTTAAAAAAATAAGTCAAAAAATTTATTCCGTACCATATTGCTCTGATAAATTTTCAGGTGCAGGAGGTACAATGTGCGAAATAGACACAGAAATTCATATTTCATCTATTTTAAATGCATATGCAGAAACGCTACTATCATCGCTAAATAATATTTTTAGTGAAAACTACCCTTTTTTACAAAATTATACCTCAAACTAAATAGAGAGATGGAATTTTCCTCCATCTCTCTATTGGGCAATTAGTCCGCTAGATGTGCATCTCGAGCCCTATTAAGCCAACCTTGTAAAAATTTTTTCTTTTTAGGTTCTTTTCTTACAACCTTATAAAAGTATTTCATCATCTCTGTCCGATATTGATTCAAAAAAAGCTCATAATCTTTCTGTGTAAAAGATTTAAACTTATCTAAAGTTGTTGCCCCGATAATATTACCTTCAGGAATACCTAAAACTCGATGCGTTGTTTTTATTGCTGTTAAAGGATTAGAAACAACACCAAAATCAATAACAGCCCCCCGTATTTGATAAGGTAGCTTATTAAGACCATTCCATTTATAATAATTTTTATAGAAAATAGCATTAGCTCTTTCTCTCGTTAAATTTTTAATATCTTCATTTGGATAAGTATTTTTTGAAATACCCATATTTGTTTCACCACCACTATCATCTTTATCATTATTATATCCGCCCTCATTAGGAATAAGATAATCATTTACTATATGATAAAACTCTGCATCATTCACCATTTCATCAATAAACTCTTTACTAAACCCTTCACCATATTTTGCATAATCAACTTTTGCATTAGGTAGCACATCTTTTGTAATTATATCATTTTTGGCGTATTGTGTGCCTTGAGATGATAAAAGCGAATTTCCGGTTTCTTGTGTTAAGACTTTCTGAGCCAGCCCATTTTGATTAGCCATCATATAAGCCATTGAATCTCGAATATCTGCGTTTTTCTCAATTC
>CASDOS010000039.1 GCA_949282205.1 uncultured Alphaproteobacteria bacterium
ATTTTACAACAAGGAGCTTAAAATAAGTTTAGCAGACAAAACCAGCCCTTGCGAATAGATTTTTAGGAATCTTTACAACAAAAGCACCTCAAAAAACAAGCCTCCAAGTTGAACAGAGGTTCAACTTGCCCCGAAGGGCAACAAGAAAAAAGAAAAGTTTCATTCTTTCCCCAATAAACTCATCAAAAAAAACAAGCCACCGTTGAAAACGACGTTTTCAACGCCCCTCATTATAGGGAAAATCTAAAAAATACAATTTTATATACTCTCACCTTTTTCTCTCTTCTTACAAGAGGAACACGCGCATATATATTTTCCATATTTTGCCAAATCTATCTCAATCATTAAGCAATCAGATTATGTGTGTCATAATCTGCCCCGAAGGGCAATCACGCATCCCCACAAATTCGATACAATCGGCATTTATACCCAACCCGCCCCAATCCCCCCTTTAGTGAGAAAATAAGAAACGCACGGCAAAGAAGGAGTGATTTGCGAATTTCAATCATCCGCCGCCACCACATAAAGAACTAAGTCAACGGCAATAAATTGCCAAAGCTCGGCAACGAAGAAGTGATTTGCGAATTTCAATCACCCGCCGCCCCCACATAAAGAACTAAGTCGACGGCAACAAGAGAGTCCGTTGCGAATTTCAATCACCCGCCGCCACCACATAAAGAACTAAGTCAATGGCAATAAATTGCCAAAGCACGGCAACGAAGGAGTAATTTGCGAATTTCAATCACCCACCGCCCCCACATAAAGAACTAAGTCGACGGCAACAAGTTGCCCGTGACGCGACGAAGAGGAGCACCATCTACGATTAGACGCTCCTCACTCTAAAAAGGCGGAAAATTTTGGATAGATAGAGATGGGCTTAAGTCGACGGCAACAAGTTGCCCATGACCCGACCGACGAGACGCTTCCATCCGCGAACTCAATCGCAAAATTTTACCCTTTTTACCTTTTGGAACGGAAAAAAGCCGTCAACAAATCCCCACACTCATCGCAGAGAATCCCTTTAGTAATAAGCGGTCTATGATTACACGATGAACTTTCAAAAAAGCGCACACCATTTTCGACCGCCCCGCCTTTAGGATTAGACGCCCCATACACCAGTCGTTTAATTCGCATATGTGTCATAGCCGCCGCGCACATGGCACACGGTTCAAGCGTGACATAAAGCGTACAATCCCAAAGTCTTTTTTGTTGTAGAGAAATAGCCGCCACGCTCATCGCAACGGTTTCGGCATGAGCCATAGCGTGCAAACCATGTTCAGCGGTATTATGAGCGGTCGCCCAAACATCGCCGTCAGGAGAAACCAACACCGCCCCGACCGGCACTTCATCTTCACGATAAGCCTGCACGGCCTCTTTAAGAGCCAAGCGCATAAAATATTCGTCGATAGTTTCTTGCGTAGCTGTAGCAGCTTTTGGGATAGGCAATTCGTCTTGCGGTTCATCTTCTTTTAAAAAATACAAGTTCAAATCGCTAAACTCAGATACAGACGTATCTTTTTTCTCCCACTGATTTTTAAGAGCATTTTCCAAGCGCAAATCATCTTCCCAATTATAATGAGCATGCGTCAATTTCTTCATTGCGTTTAAAAATTTCTTTTTGGTTTGTTTATCAAGAGTATTGAGAAATTCCTCATATTGCTTGCGTAATTCTGAAGTTTTAGCCATTGAGATAACTTTCATAAAAAGGTTGAGTTAGCGTCCGCGTTTAGGATGAGCACGAACGGTTTGAGCAAATTTAAGCGATGCTTTATTGCTCTGTTTAAGATTAAGCGGCGGCGGTTGAGGCGCAAACTCTTTTGGGAAGCGCACCTTAATTTTATCTTCAAGATAGACATTTGAGTTAAGCCCCTCCAGCATATCCCGCTGATAAGTACTGTTGACAATAAGGGTGCCAAGTTCAGACGCGCTGATATTTTGCATTAAGATAAGCGATGTTTGTTTAAGGTCAAGTGTTTTCGGCAAATCAGAAACATTATCCAGCTGCAACGCCTGCATATTATCCCCGATAAGAACGCCCCTAAACCCATCAAGTGAGCAATCCTCATATTTAAGACACCGCACTTGAGAGGCGTCAAAAATCTTCGGCCATGCGTTTATCTCAAGAACCTCAACCTTAGCGTTGTCGGCAAAATTAAGGTGTTCGGTTTGGGCCGCATCAACTTTATAAAATGAAACCTGAGCGCAACGAGAAACATCGACATGTTTCGGCAAAGTGGAGCGATAAAAAGCGACCTTGGCATGCCGAGCAAATTGAAGCGGTTGCGCATAGCGATGCAAGTTATAGAGCCCCACTTCGGCACACTCAGAAACATCAAGCGTCGGGGGGATTAAGCCGCTTTGAAAATCTATAGAAATCTGACTCCCCTTCTTAAACCGCATATCCCAAGAGCATAGCAAATCACAATCATAAAGAACAACTTTATCCGCCTCGTGAAAGGGAATATTGGGTATTTCATTTTGCAAATTAGAAACATTTTTGAATACCAGTTCATGCGGTTCGTTGAGCTGAAAGGTAAGATTTTTCACATCACAATTTTCAATCAATAGTTTCGCATAGTGATTGGCATAAAATTCGCCTTTAAGATTATCGACAAACTCAAGAGCGATATTTGCCCCGTCGTCAAATTTCCATTTTTGCGCTTGTCCGACCTTCACCCGATACAAATCGACTTTAGCCAAATGCGCCACATCAACAACAATCGGCTTATCTTGTTGAGAATGTAGGCGTAATTCTCCGCCGTCCTGAATTTTGAGAACATTCAGCGCACTAACATCGGTTTTAACACACTGCAAACGTGCGCAATTAGAAAAATCGGTATCTGCCCCCAGATTAGAGCAATTACGCAGTTCAACAATTGCATCAGGTGCAAAACGAAGTGGATGCTTATTAAAGTTAACATCGACAGCACTAAATTCGCGAACATTACGGCAATCAAGTTTAGGCAGCGGTGTTTTGATATGAATAAGCGACAAAGAAGCGCATTCGGCAACATCGAGTTCAGCAGGAACAGCCGTAAGCTCCTCCAAATTAACCTTAGAGTTTTGAGCAAATTTAAGCGATTTAAACGCGGTTGCGTCCGTATATGCGCCACTCAAATCGACTTCTGCGCATTGAGAAATATCAGCATCAAGAGGGATATTTCGGACATTAAAAAAGTTGACCGTTGCACCATTGGCAAATTGCAGATATTGCGGCGGCACTCCGTCAAGATTCCCCTGATTAAAGGTCACCTTTGCGCATCGTGAGAAATCCATTGAATTTCCCAGTTTTTGCGCTCCGTTCATAGCAACTTCCGCGCCGTCGGCAAATTCAATTTTTTGAAACAATCTTTCCGGCGGAATCAGCGCAAATAAATTACCGAAATCAATTTTGCGCAATTTTGAAAAATCGGCTTTAATCGGCTGTATATTATGCAAGTTAGAAAACATCTGCTGAGAAAGATAGACTTCCGCGCCGTCGCGAAAACGAATTTCCTTAACATCGTTAAAATCCGCGCAATCGCTAATATCAACCTTGCTAAAGCGGGTTAAATCAAGCACTTCGGGCAGATGAGAACATTCTAACAATTTCAACTCTGCGCCATCGACAATATGCGCCTTATCGAGAATGGAAGCCTCCATATATCTAAACTCAATATCAGGACAATTTTGAAAATCAGGTGCTCTAAAAAATCCCTGCCGCGGAATATGCGAAAGCTCAATTCTCTCGACTTTATCATCAAGTTTAAGGGATTTGAGTTCGGAACAATCGGCGCAATCAAGTTCAAGTATACTGCAACCGGACACATCAAACACTTCGGGCAGTTTCGCATATCTATCGCACACCAAATGTCCGACACGATAAAACGCAACTTTTTTCCATCCCTGTTTGGTATAATTACCGAGCCACATTTTATTGATATGCTCAAAAGCAACTTTTTCAGCAAACCGCATATTAGCGTCGTTAAAACTGAGGCGATAAAAATTCTGAAACACATCAATCGCGCGATAATCATACAACACATCGGGTTTAGGGTGTGACATATCCGTAGTAGTTTGTCCGCTGAGAATAATCTGCCTTGCATTAAAGATTTTATGCCAATCGCAGGCGTGATAACGTGCGGCTTCACGATAAGGCAGCACGACGGAAGCCTCGAAATTAGAGCGATACGCCAGAACACAATCGTCATCATTATTATGTTCAAGCACCTGCTCCAGTTCATCATGATAGTGAAATTTTTGAGCGATTTGTTGAGCAAGAGCAAGGATTTTCTCGGTTGGATTACGTCTATCACAACAAGCCAGCACAATATCTTTCAGTTCACCGCCTGAATTTTGTTTATCAATAACGGTTAAGAGGTCAAAGACATTCCGTTGAAAGTTTGTATGCGAAAGGAAATCCGCCGCAACATCTGCCGTTAATTTTTGATTTAATTTTTTATAGGGGTGCAAAAGATTCACACACGCGATAGCACTACGGGGTTCAGAAACAGGAACAAACATACGTTCAACCTTCAAGAAAGATTAAGATTTAGGAGGAGTGTATCACAAAAAAAGAATAAGCGCAACAACAAAAAAATCCTAAAAAATCGGCAAGAAAGCCATCTAACGTCCGCCCCTCATCAGGGGGGCAAAGCAAAGAAATACAATATTATATACTTCCGTCATTTTTTCGCCTCCCCACCTGTCCCCCCTCTCTCCTTTACAAAACTCCGCACACTTTCACTCCCCCTACCCAACCTCTCCCTTTTACAAAACTCCGCACGCCTTCACTCCCCACCTGTCCCCCCTCTCTCCTCAAAAGAAGAACATCAAAAAAAGCAAGCCAACAAGTTTGCAAGAGCAAACTTGCCCCGATAGGGCAACTGGTACAGCTCGCAGATAATACAATGTTATATACTTCCGTCATCTTCCCGCCCCATTGCCAACCTCTCCCCTTTATAAAACTCCGCACGCCTTCATTCACCTCTTGTCCCCCTCTCCCCTTTATAAAACTCCGCACGCCTTCATTCACCTCTTGTCCCCCTCTTTCCTTTACAAAACTCCGCACACTTTCACTCCCCACCTGTCCTCCCTCTCTCCTCAAAAGAAGAAACACAACAAAAAAAAGTGTGGTGAAAAGGTCGCCACCATTTTCAAACCACACTTTAATTTTTTTTTACATAAAGCCGTCAGACTTTAGCATCATTTTCTCGTCTGACACATCTGTTGATGTAAGATGTCAGAAACAAGATAATAAAAACGCCAATAACTGAGCTCCATCCCTGAAAGAAAGCCGGACCGTAATTTCCGCTTTCGAT
Source organism: uncultured Alphaproteobacteria bacterium (assembly GCA_949282205.1). GTDB lineage: Bacteria > Pseudomonadota > Alphaproteobacteria > RF32 > CAG-239 > CAG-267. The sequence goes on from CASDOS010000039.1 coordinate 5,301, forward strand.
AGAACTGACAACCACAGCCAAGCCAAAGAATATAAAAGCCACAATCCCTAAGATACCTGCGGTGCCAATTAACTTAATTCTGAGCCAACGCCGTTGCACCGAGGATGTCACGGCAAACATACCGACCACCGCGGCAACACCAACAACCCAGTTGCTGTACCAGGCCATTTTAACATCTTGATAACTGCCATCGAAAACAGAAATCACGTTCTGGACGGTCAAAACAATAACAATCACCGCCAAAGCTGCTGCGCAGACATTGGAAACGGCTTTTAACTTTTTTGTTCCCATAAGAAATTTTTTTTGGGGTTAATACTAAGGTTCAAGGAAGTTTAAGTTTTAATATAAAGTGCCTCAAAAATAGCCTAACACCAATGAGAACCCCCGAATAATAAAACATAAACTTACCATATCAAAAGCGAGTATAACATTTTTTTTTAAACAGTGCAAGTAAAAATACAAAAAAAAGCGGAGCGAAACAATCCCTCCGCTTAATATTCAAAATACGTAGCCCCAAGCGCGTATTTAGCGCAATTCGCGTTTCAACTTCGGCCGACCGCGTTTTTCGGCACGTTGATTGATTTTACGCAGTTTAACATTTTCCTCGTCAAACGTTTCACCGATAATCGCAAACATCATCGGCACGAACAGTGTTGCGACGAAAGTAGACACGAGCATACCTCCGACCATACCTGTACCGATGGCATGCCGACTTGCGGCGCCCGCACCGGTAGAGATAGCCAAAGGCAGCACGCCGAAAGTAAACGCGAGAGAAGTCATCACAATCGGACGGAAGCGAAGTTTCGCCGCCTCAACCGCCGCATCAACATAAGAAAGGCCTTCCTGCACTTTCATCACGGCAAATTCGACAATCAAGATAGCGTTTTTGGCGGCCAAACCGATAAGGGTAACCAAACCGACCTGAAAATACAAATCGTTTTCAATTCCTCTAATCCAAACCGCCGCCAAAGCCCCCAAAACAGCAAACGGCACGGAAAGAATAACCACAATCGGCAGCGACCATTTTTCGTATTGCGCGGAAAGAATAAGGAAAATCATAATCAAACCGAAAATAAAGGCTTGGGTAGAAGCTCCGCCGGTTTGTTTTTCCTGATACGCCGAACCAATCCAAGAAAGAGCGTAGTCAGCACCCAACACCTCCTGAGCGACTTCTTCCATCGCGGCAATAGCCTGCCCGGAAGAATAACCGTCGGCAGGATTCCCGAGAACTTTGGCTGCCGGAAAGATATTAAAGCGGTTGACGAGTTCCGGTCCCGTTACTCTTTCAACTTTAATCAAAGTGGAGAGCGGCACCAAATCGCCGTTATTGGACTTCACAAACACATATCGCAAGTCGTCGGGTGTACGACGGAATTTAGCCTCGGACTGCAAAGTCACGCGGAAGTTACGTCCGAGATAAGTAAAGTCGTTAACATAAAGACTGCCGAAAGTAGCCTGCATCACCGAATAGATGCTGTTAATGGGCACATTAAGCATTCTCGCCTTTTCGCGGTCAAGGTCGATACGATACTGAGGCGTACTGACGGAAAACGTGGTTTTGACATCGGCAAGTTCGGGACGTTTATTTGCCGCCTCAATAAATTCCTGCGTTTTCGCCATTAATTCTTGAGAACTTTTACCTGCTTTATTTTGGATATAACCTTCAAAACCGCCTGTTGTACTCATACCCATAATCGGGGGCATACTAAAGGCATAAGCGATACCATCTTTTTGGCTCATTCCGATACCGGAATATTTAAGCGCCAAATCCTGTGCTGCCTGCCCCACGCCTTCACGCAAATTCCAGTCTTTCAAGGTAATAAAGCTGATACCTGAATAAGTATTTTGACTTGAGGAGAGCATATTATAACCGTTAATGGTCAAGAAGTCCTGCACATTAGGATCTTGGCGCACCGCATCACCGACTTTAGCGGTAAAGTTCTCGGTTCTGGACAAGGAAGAAGCCTCGGGCATAGAGTACGCCATCAAAAGGTTACCCAAGTCTTCGTTTGGCACCAACCCCGTCGGCACGATTTTAAACAGCGCCATAATTCCTGCCAACACCGCCAAGAACCCGACAATCGCTTGCTTACGATGATGTAAGAAATAGCGCACGCCGTTCAAATACCACTCGGTCGCTTTTTCAAAAAAGCTGTTAAACCACTTAAAGAAGCGCATCGGTTCACGATTATGCTTTTTGTGTTTGATGATAAGAGCGCACAAAGCCGGCGTTAAGGTCAGAGCCACAAGGGCAGAAATCAACACCGACACGGCGATGGTAACTGAAAATTGCTTATACATCACGCCGGTCATACCGCCCAAGAACGCAATCGGCAAGAACACGGCGGAAAGTACAAGCGCCACCGCAACCACCGGACCGGACACTTCCTGCATGGCTTTAATCGCCGCTTCTTTTGGCGAAAGATTTTCTTCCTCCATCAAGCGTTCCACGTTTTCAAGCACGATAATAGCGTCGTCCACCACAATACCAATCGCCAGAATAAGTCCGAACAGCGTCAACAAATTGATAGAAAATCCCAACACATACATACCGGCAAACGCCCCGATAATAGACACCGGCACCGCCAAAATCGGGATAAGTGTCGCACGCATATTCTGTAAAAAGAGATACACAACGGCAATCACAAGCAACACGGCTTCAAAAAAGGTATGAATAACCTCGTTAATGGAAACCTCCACAAACAAAGTCGTATCGTATGGAATTTCATAAGTAATCCCCTGCGGGAAGTTTTTAGAAAGTTCCGCCATTTTAGCTTTCACAAGATTAGCCGTTTCCAGAGCATTGGCCCCCGGTTGCAAATAAACCGCAAAAGCAACCGCCGGCTCACCGTTAAAGGTAGAAGACACGCTGTAATCTTGAGCGCCGAGTTCAATCCTTGCCACATCTTTTAAGCGGAGCATACCGCCATCGGCATCGCTTTTAAGGATAATATCGCCGAATTCTTTTTCATCAACCAAACGTCCCTTGGTGTTAACCGAATAAGTATAAGGCATCCCCTTATCCATCGGCTCTTGTCCGAATTGACCAGCGGCAAATTGAGAGTTTTGCTCCTGAATAGCGGCAATCACATCTTGCGGTGTCAGGTCATAATCGGCAAGTTTATCCGGAGAAAGCCAAATACGCATGGAGTAATCTTGCGATGCGAACAATGAAGCGCTCCCCACGCCTTTCAAACGTTTGATTTCATCAAGCACGTTTAAGAGCGCATAGTTAGAAACATAAACCGTGTCATAAGTATCGGTGGTGGAACGCATGGTAATCACCTGCAAGATAGAGTTGGATTTCTGCTCCACGGTCACCCCGAGTTTAGTCACCTCCGACGGCAATTTAGAAGTCGCCATCTGTACTTTATTGTTCACGTCAATCGTCGCTTGGTCAGGGTCTGTTCCAATATCAAACACCACGCCCAAGGTCAAATAGCCGGAAGAAGTGGCGTTGGAATACATATAAATCATATTCTTCACGCCGTTGATTTCCTGTTCAAGCGGTGCGGCAACCGTATCGGCAAGCACCTCTGCGGTAGCCCCCGGATAAGTTGCGGTCACTTGAATTTCGGTCGGCACGATATTCGGATATTGCTCCACCGGCAACACCTTTATCGCCACCAAACCGGCCAGCACGATAATAAGCGAGATAACCGTCGCAAAAATCGGCCTTTCAATAAAGAATTTAGAAAACATCACGCCCTCCCGATTTATTGCGCCTGAGCGGATGTCGCTGTTTCTTGAGCATTATCGGCATTATTCACAGCCTCCACCGCAACTTCATCGCTGATAAGCGCCCGCGCCTCGTCTTGAACTTGCTCAATGCTGTTTGGCACAATTTGAGCCTGAGGCTGTTCCACCACCGGTTTCACATAGCCTTTAACGGCAGGATTTCCGGCAGCCGGCTCGTTTGCGTTCACCACAACCGGAGCCACCGTCATCCCTGGGCGTACTTTCAACAATCCGCTGATGACAACTTTATCATTAGCCTGCAAGCCTGTATCAATAATCCACCCACCGTCTTTAGTAGAAAGTCCGGTATTAACGCTCACCATTTCCACTACGTTTTGCGGATTAACCCGATAAACATAAGCACCGTTTGCCCCTTGCATAACGGCTGTTTGCGGTACAATAATCGCGTCAATACGGGTTAAGCCTTCCATAACCAAACGCAAGAACTGCCCCGGACGCAATTTTTTCTGTGGATTCGCAAATACGGCGCGAAGTTTAGCTGTACCTGTGGCACGATCAATATTCGGAGTGATAAAGTCAATTTTGCCGTCTTCTTCATAAAGGCTATCGTCGCCGAGTTTAAGTTTTGCAACAATATCCTTAGAGTTATACGGATTTAAGATTTTACCGCTTTCCACCATATTCGTAAGCGCCATCAACTCATTTTCAGACACCGAAAAGATAACATAAATCGGATCGAGTTGAGTAATACTGGTCAAGAGTCCCGCATTTCCGGAAGTCGAGATAAGGCTCCCCTCGGATTGAGCTTCCATACTGGTTTTACCGCTGATTGGCGCCGTAACGGTGGTATAATCAAGGTTAAGCTGAGCGGCGTCAACTTCCGCTTCGGCCAGTTGGAGAGATGCCTTAAGCGAGTCTGCGTTAGCCACCGCCTCATCACGCGTTTTTTCGCTGGCGTAACCTTGTTTAAAGAGTTTTTCGGTACGAGCCAGTTGCGTTTCGGCGTTTTTCAGTTCGGCCTGAGTTTGCGCCAACTTAGCCTGCGCCTGTTTTAAGGCAACTTTATAAGGTTCGGGATCGATCTGAAACAAGACGCTTCCTTCTTTAACCTCAGTCCCTTCGACATAATTACGTTTAAGCAGAATACCGCCGACTCTGGCTCGGACTTCGGTTTCTTTAGAGCCCTGCGCGCGAGCGGCAAATTCAAAAGCAAGCGGCACGTTCTGCGGCAAAACCTGCACGGTTTCAATCTGAGGAGTCTGCATTTGCGCCTGTTGATTATTGTTTTTATTTTCGTCACAAGCACAAAGAGAAAGCATCAAAGCCAACGCCGTACCGATTTTAAAATGTTTAAACATCACACCCCCAAGTAAAAAAAAACAAGTCTAAGCATCACCGACGTTTCCACTCGTCACGACGCTATTGCATATAATGTAGCGACAGAGAAAAAGAATTCCACCATTTTCGACAAGTTATACTCGCGGACATAAAAAAACCACACGATTGCCAGAAAAAAGGATAAAAGAAGTTAGGCATCACTGAGCAATCGCATGGTCGTATACAGATTAATTCATTTCCTCAAAAAATCCATAAAAACCGTAGCGAGTCAAGATTTGTGTGTACAGCTATGAATGTAAACAAGCGCGTTTTGTAAACATATGAGGATGTATAAACTCGCAACGCTCCCCCGCTAAGAAACCGAAAAGACATTTTTCACCCATACGACACCCTTACACGAATATCTCTTATAAAAAAAAAAAGGCAGGGAAAATCCCCGCCCCTAAAAATATCCTATACGCGTTTCACGCATTCTGAGCCAAAACCAAGTCAGCGATTTCGGCTTGTAAAGCAATATCGGGATTGCCGACAAAACCTTTACCGCGCCAACATTTTGGGAACGTATCATACACTTTCGTGCAGATGTCGTCCGAACCAAAATATAATGTTCGTCCCTCGCGGAACTTAAACAAGATATTCTGGCGTTCTTGAACCCAAAACGCGCTGTCGGTAACCGGAGCAAAACAAAAATGCTCCATATCAATCACCAACACGCCGTTGACGGTTTGCGCGTTCCGATACGCCGTCAGAGCTTCGTTGATGAGCTCATCGGAAATATTTTGCGCCTCCCAGTCTTCACGACGGATTTGCTCAATTTCCTCACGCGTTGCGCCTAATTGCAACATAGCGGGAATATATCCGCTATCGTTTGCCGCAATCAGCCGTTGACGCCAAGTTGGTTCCAAGCCAAGGAGCGCCAACACCTGCAACACGGACGCTTCACGCGAGATATTGGCGTCGTGATGATCCACGATAAGGCATTGCGCCAGAATATCCTCAGCGATGTCGGGTTTAAGCTCCACCAACACCGGCTTGAAACCGTCGGTCAGAGCCTGTTGAATTTGCGCGCTGTAAGCTGAAGACGTCGCATTATGCCAAACAAGACCTTTGTCGGCAAACGACAAAACATTGGCTTTAAGAATATTTTTAATTTCACTCATCTCGAGGTCATTTCCCCCGAGAAAAAAGAAAAACTGTTGTCCCATAATAATAAGGATTAAAATATCGGCACATTTGAAAAAGGCTGCCACCGTATACCTCAAGAAAAGTAAAGGGATGCAATGCACCCCCTTACAGATATCCGACAAGGTTTAAGCCTCGTCTTTAAGATAGTTAAACCCGACTTCCGAGAAAGAAGGCGCATCAGCACCGACCTCACGACAAATCGTTTCAACTATACTTTTCCAAGTTACAAGGTCTTGGACGAAGGCAGGATTTGCCTCCGCGGAGATATGGATTACTCCGTTGACCTCCGCCATACCGCAAGAAACATAAGTTCCCGTTTCGGCAAATAAGCGGGCTGCGGACTTCTGCCACAAATCTCCCACCACCAAAAGCGGCAAGTGAGCAGTGGCGACAAAGCCGATGGTAGCAACACCAACCTCGGGCAAACCGACGCTAAGCGTGGTCTGCTTCAAATCCCGACGTAGCTTCTCAGCCTCATGAAGGATTTCCTCAGGCGAGCCGGAAGCGATATACGCTCCGACCGGTTCACCACCCTTTGGGCACCCCCAGTCGGTGTGATAAACACACACGGCAGGATAAACCTTACGGGCACCGCGGAGAGCTGCATAAACAGCTTCAGCGGCATTCTGAGGCGTAGCGGTGTTATTCTCCCCCTGGTAACCGGACACAAGTCCACAGTACACCATAGAAGACACTACCATTGCGTTGCTATTATTCGCACACTTCATAATCGTAAAGATTATGCCGGCATAAAATTATCAGTTGATATTTTCGCTCATCTTTCCAAAAGGGATTGATTTAATTTTAAGTCATGACCTACTGTACTTCAGTCATGGGGCAAAAAGCAACGCGCCCGATAAATCAATATAAAGTTCCGAAGAGTTAATTTTTTCAACCTACACATTTCACGCGGGGTTTCAGTTACCGAAAGACAGGCGCTTATAATACCTGCAACCGACAAAAGAAACATTACTATACCCCACGATAACGTCAAAACGTTATAATAAGCTGTCGGGGAGATTTATGCCGCAGCAAATTTCTAGTAATATGTAAATAATAGCTTTTAGAATCACAATATAGCATGAATTTAGACACTCTGCAAGGGGATTTTTAAATATTTTGTCAAATAGAATTCATAAAGCAAGGGATAAAGTATTGAAAATGAAAGAGCAAAGTGGAATTTTAAAAAAAAATTTATGTCCACACGAGTACAGCCGCCCGGCGCAAAAAGTTCCGAAGAAATACAATTTTATATATTTTCTTATCGACTAAAACCGCGTTTCCGCCATTTTGCTAAAAAACGAGGATTTTCCTCCTGTCCCAAAAATTTGACTGACGGAGGCGTTTTTTGCATCAGTTGTTGAGGTTCGTCAGAAGCACGATAAAGCGGTTCCGCCGCTGCATTTTGAGGAGAAAACGAGATTTTCCCATTCCAATTTTTGGGTAAATCCAAGAGCTGACGTTGCGCTTCATCTCGACAAACGATTTCCTGCACTTGAGAAAAGTCACAATTTTGGACCGTAAGTTTCGCGCACATTGAAAAATCGATATACGGCGGAAGATTAAACGTACCATCCAAAATCACGTCAGCCTGAGGAGCAAAAGTCAACTTTTCCAAATTAAACGGCAAGATAGCCTCGGTTAAATCCAATTCTGCGCAATTCTGAAAATTTGTATCGACAGGCATATTGCGCGCGCCCAAGAGAAAAACTTTCGCCCCCTGCGCAAACTTAAGCGAAGGCGCGCCATGCAAATCGCATCCGTTCAAATTCACCACGGCGCAAGGCGAAAAATCGAGAGGGCATTTAAAACCGGAAGCATCGTTCATATTAACCGCCGTCCCGTTTCTGAAGCGAAAAGCGGCAATATTATGCAAACTGGTAGAATGCAAATCGACCTCAGCAAAGGGTTCCAGATTAAGTTCGCCCTTTTCTCTCGCGCTCAAGAGGTGAAAACAGAGTTTTTCTGGGTTATACTTCCAATTTTGCAAAAGTCGAACATCGGTAACATTAACCCAGAGTTTCGCACAATCGGAAAAATCGAGTTCAGAGGAACAATTCCGAGGATTACGCACAAAGACTTCCGCCTGATTTTGAATTTTAATTTTTTTAAGATGTTCAAACGAGCAATCTCGAAACACAATCCGCGAGCAATTCGGGAACTGCAATTCAACAGGCATCTCCGCCACATCTTCGATACACGGAGATTTCTGCCCCCAATAGACAACCCGAGTATATTTTTTAAAATCGACATCATTAAAATAGTTATCATAAGTAGCAAATCCGCGCCAAACAAAAGGAGCCGAGATTAAGAACTCCCCTTCACGCCGTCCCAAAACATTATTAAGAGCATTTTCATAGCCGCCGACCACCGCCAATTTTTTCCCCTCGACAACAATATCGGCGGGTTGCTCACGTTGTGTAAAAGCAGCAAGCACCATATCTTTGCAAGCCAATTGTTCGGCTTCGGGCAAATCTTTGACGCACAAGAGCATATCTTTGATATTTCTGGCGTAGTTAGTGGATTTAAGGACTTCCGCACAAACTTCCGGAGTAATTTTTTCTTTTGGTTCATGAGAACGTTTATCCGCAGCGACCCGCCCTTTTTTATAGGGTGACAAAAGATTTTCAACCGCCAACGGCGACTTTAAATGTTCAATATCGACAAACATTTGCAAACGTTCCTTAACTGGGTATGGAATAATCATATCACACAAAAAGGAAAATATGCAACAAAAAATATCACCGGACATTAGCAAAGAGAAGGCAACGATTAGCTATCGTCACAAAGAGCGAGATTTATTTTCTCCGTCATTACCCCAAGCAATCCCGCCGTCTGAGCGTCAAAAACGACTTTTCCGGCCACGCAAGAATTTATGACGAATTTCATGTTCTTCATCGGCAAAACGCACTGAGATAGTATCTTTGGCTACAAACGCGCTTTCAAGCATCTGCTTATGATTTTTAAAAATAATTTCGGCTCCGTCAGAAAAATGCGCTTCATCCAAATAGCAGACCTCAACTCCGGAGAAGTCCAATTTTTTAGGATAATTTTTATTCTCATAGAGATAAACTCTTTTGACATTTTCAAATTCGATTTCATTTAAGTTTTCGCCGTTTGTGCCCCCAAGCCAAACCTCATCGCAATCTTCAAACACCATTTTCTTTGGCAACTGCTGTAGCCCCCCCAAATTAACCCAATTGACTTTTCTGCAAAACAGGGTATCGGTTTTAGAAAAATCACATCCGTGAGAACGAACATTATTCACGCCCTGCAAGACAATCATTTTAGGAGTATCAAGAGCTTCTTGAAGTTTGGCAGTTTCAATATTTTTAAGTTTCAAACTTTGCATATCACCAAAGCGGGTTCTAATAAAACACGCCTCTTTGAGATGAGCAAACGCCAAATTCCGTGGCAAGTTAGAAGAATCCGAAAAATTAACCTCTTTTTGAATCCGAGAAAGTTTAAGACTAGGCACATTTTTAAAATCCACGCCGCTCAAATCCGCTTTCTCGCAACCGGCGATATCAATATCAGCCGACAGGTTTTTAGCTTTGGAGAGGTCAACATTGTAAACACGGTGCAGACGAATTTTCTCCACTCCATTAAAATCCGTTTCTTTGCAAAAGATATAATTGAGCTTTTCTTTATCAATAATCTTAGGCAGCCCGACAGCATAATCCAAAAACAAATTCTTACGAACACCTCTCAAATCAAGAGAAGTAACGCGAGTCAAATCACAATGGCGCAAACTAACCGCTTCACAATCTTTGAATACCATCTGAGGAGGCAGATTTTGAGCATCGCCCAAATCCGCCACCATCATTTTCTCACACCACAGACTTTTGACATCGCCGAAATCGGTTTTAGGAAAATAAGCATCACTGACTTTTTGCAATTTAATATTTTGGGGCAAATGAAAAGCGTCATCAAAATTCACTTTTCCGATATTTTTAAGGACTAAGTTCTCTGCATCTCTCCACGAAGAGCGCACAAACTCAAGCATTTCGACATTTTGCACCCGCATATTATCGGGCAGATTGGAACATCTGAAAATTGAAAGCCCGCTATGTTTGCTGTTTAACTTAAATTCCCGCACGCTCAATAAATCGGATTGATAGATATTGACCGCCCTCACCGTCGACACATCCAAAATTTCGGGCAATCCTTTGGCATCATGGATACTGACGTCATGCAAACTTAAGAACTTGAGATGAGGACATTTAGAAAAATCAATATCAAGCAATCCCACATGAAAGACGGCATCAACAGTCAAAGGAGCGGTAAGATTTTGCAGTTTTTCCAAATGCACTCCGTTTTTAACATCTCGAAAATAGATAGCTTTGACATCACGCAAATCAGAATTTTCCACATTTACATTATCGGTCTGAAAAACTCCAAATAAGGAGGAAAGTTCGTTTGATTTTCAATTTTAGCGCGTTTCCCGCAAAAAGTAACTTTACCGCAATACGCCCATTCTGGTTTCATCGTTTCTTCCGTGGTAGAGATAGCCTCTTTAAGGTAGTTTGTGCTGTATAAAAAACGCCCGTCATAAACTTTATTAAGTTCATCAAGGAGCTAAGGGATATATCCGGAATCAATCGCCAACTTTTCGGCAATTTCAAAGACCTCGTCAGGCTGTTCCCGATTAGCAAAACAAGCGAGAATAACCTCTTTAAACTGCGCCTGTTCATCAAGCGGCAAATCAACGACACATTGGAGCATATCTTTGATATTACGGGGATTATTGGTGGATTTAAGGACTTGCATACAAACATCGGGAGTAATTTGTTCTTTAGGAAGGCGTGTTTTTTTATCAGAAGCGAGGCGTCCTTTTTTATAAGGCATCAAGATATTTTCAACGGCAATAGCGCCTTTAAAAATTTCGATATCGACAAACACGAGATTTACCTTTCATTCATTTGGTGCATACTTTTCAAGACGGCCAAATTTCGGCGTGTATCGTCAGTATCCCCGCCATCGGCAAAAACAATTTCGCCCTTCCAATCCTCGAGCAAAATACAGCCGCTTCGTATAAATTGTTCTTTATTTTTAAACACCAATTTTTTGACATCATCAAAAAAGACGGCTCCGTTGCGCAAGCTGACTTCATCACATTTCGAAAAATCGAGTTGAGCAGGGAGATTAACGGCACCGTCCAATTTCACCTTAGCTCCTTCCCGAAAGTGCAATTCCTTCACCCCTTCCAAATCCGCCGCACATAAAGAAACCTCCGCGCAAGTGGAAAAATCGATATTTTGCGGCAGATTAACCGTCAAATCCAGATTAACCTTAGCCCCGTCTTTAAAGCGCAGATGAGGTTGATTGATTAAGTTGCAGCACCCCAAATCAAGTACATCGCAAGAAGAGAAATCAAGATTATCTGGGAGATTAGGTTCTTGTTTTAATTTATTTCGATTTTTTTCATCAGCCCTCCGAACATGTTTAATAAAAGAGATTTCAGGACGATTAAGCCCCCTCAAAGCCACCTCTTTACATTTAGAAAAATCGGCAAAACGATAGAAATTGCGACAAAAACTAAAATTGACTCTAGCCCCGTCTTTAAAGCAAAACTGTTCATCATCGGGCAACTTTGCGCGCACAAAGTCAATCTCCGCGCATTTAGGATAATCAATTCCCTTCGGGAGGCAACTTGCGCCAAGCACGGAAACACGCGCGTTATCAGCCAGAATAATTTGTTTAACATCCTCAAACTGACACGCCCAAAACGCGACATTTTTTATCTCGGAACAATCGACCGTTTCAGGCAAATCTTTATAACGAAATACCCGAAACAGATTATTGGGATTAAACGTCCACTTTGAATAATCGGCATCGACGTCCGCATCAACAAAAATTTTATCACAAGGGGACAAATCGAGCGGTTGAGAAAAATTCAAAGAATCATTAAAATCGATACACGCCCCCTCTTTAAGTTTAATTTTTTGTAAATCCTGCAAATTACATTGTTCAAACATAACAGTATCGGCAAAAGGAAATTCCATAATAGGCGCAAAGCGGGACACTTGTGAAAAAGGCACATCACCACGACCTGTATAGATAATTTTATCGCAATTTTTGATTTCGCAAGTCATCGCCTCATATTCAGGAGTTTTCAAACCGCGAGAAAGATTAGGAGACGAAAGCAAGAAACGTCCGTCATCAATTTCGGAAAAGAAGTCCAATTTCCGCAAATAACCGGAATTCTGCGCCAATTCTCTACCTAAAATCCAAACACTTTCAGGTTGTTCGCGTTGTTGAAACACGGCGACCACAACTTTTTCGAACTTTGCCTGTTCATCAAGCGGCAAATCAACGATACATTGGAGCATATCTTTAATATTACGGGGATTATTGGTGGATTTAAGGACTTGCCAACAGACATCTGGAGTAATGTGTTCTTTAGGGAGGCGTGTTTTTTTATCAGGGGAGAGGCGACCTTTTTTATAGGGCATAAGGATATTCTCAACCCCGATTGCCCCTTTAAAACTTTCAATATCAACAAACATAAGCATCCTCCCATATTTAACATAGGAAAATAATATCACAAAAAAGCAAATAGCGCAACCA
>CASDOS010000040.1 GCA_949282205.1 uncultured Alphaproteobacteria bacterium
CTTGGTTAAAAATAGGATTGTCCATTTGTAAATTGCCCACAAAAAAAGCCCTCAAACCGAGAGCTAAATTTGGAATATACAAACACACTAACCTATTATGACAATATTTATACCCTCCCCCGACAGACCTGTCAATACATCGGCAAATGAAACGAAAAATATTTTTCATACCGCCCAAAACCTTATCTCTTTAACGATAAATTCAACTTTTCTCCCTAAAATACCATTAAAATCAACAAGAGAGAGAAAAGATGAAAAAGATAGGATATAAAATATTTTTGAGTACAATATTGGGAATAAGTTTACTGTCCAATTCAGCCCTTACTCAGGATAAAGATGAAATAGAAATAAAACAACAAGTAGAAAAATATCAAGACTACTGCCATAACAAAGCCTATCCCAAAGAAAAATATGATAAAATAATTGCGCTTAAAGACGGACAAATGAAACAAGCTGAACAAATATATTCGCAATGTATTAAAGAAATAATTTTAAATAAACTTGAAGAAAATTTCCCTCAACAAAGCACCTCAAAAATGAAAGAAGGAATAGAAGAAATAAGCAATGGAACACTAAAATTTTATTGGTACCTATACAATAGTCAAGACAATGGACTAATTGGTGAGCTACAAAATGATGCCGCTCAAGCTTGTATGCTTGATAAGATTTTAGAAGATATCGTACATTATCTAACAATATATGGAAGACCAAGCCGTGTATAAATCTCCTACAAGAGAGAAAAGATAAAACCGACTAGATATAAAATATTTTTGAGCACTATACTGGGAATAAGTTTACTGTCCCATTCAGCCTTTGCGCAGGATAAGGACGCCAATATGAAGAAATCTTATATGACGTCCTACATGATCAAACGTTGCATGAGAGTAAGATTACACCGAGCAGTAAAAAACTATTTTTGCAATGCCCGCAACGCATTCTGTCTCTCTGAAGGGAACCTTCGATTTTTTATATTTTCACGCTCCTTTTTAGAAATATTTTTAAAATACTTATCAACCTTGCTACGTTCATCATAGATTTTATTAATGATTGCAGCATCATCCAAATAAGAAACATCATTTCCTAAAGCATTTTGCAAAAGAAAGGGAGCTCCTTTATTTCCATGTTGCGTGGCCAAAGAATATAAAACCTCTTTAATAATTGGATGCCTTTTTTCAACATTAAAACCTTTAATTTTCTTTGTGAAATTTATTACAGGTTGCAATTTTTTATCTAATATAAACTGTCTCTGAGATTGATTAAAAAGCTCATCTTGAGATAAGCTTTTCCAAGCCGCTTTAAATCGTTCTGAACCAGAATATGCTCCTTCATATCCTCCTGCATCAATAAGAGTTTTGGCAAAATGATTATATTGGGGAAGCTTATTGATATATTTTATATAATCTAGCATTGTTCCATGTTTAGTCTCTATCTGATATAAACCATAACTATATCCCCCACCATTATCATGCCCAAGAGCATAAGGTCTTGAACCAGATTCATGCTCTGCACTCAAATTACCTGTAACTTCAGTGGCATCACTAGTATAGTTAGCCCTATCATTTTTGGCGTATTGTGTGCCTTGAGATGATAAAAGCGAATTTCCGGTTTCTTGTGTTAAGACTTTCTGAGCCAGCCCATTTTGATTAGCCATCATATAAGCCATTGAATCTCGAATATCTGCGTTTTTCTCAATTC
>CASDOS010000041.1 GCA_949282205.1 uncultured Alphaproteobacteria bacterium
GATATTTGGTTACCCACACTATGTGGTAACTTAAACTGTATACGCTATGTAAACTCTCTACAAATTGCATATCTTTATTATATCGCCGACTTTTTATTCATCCACCACTAAAGTGGTGGTTTTCTACAAGGCATTAATAAAGCCCCTTTTACTTATTGTAAAAGAGGCTTGACTTTAGTGTTTTAATTATTTTCTTCAAGTAGCTTGATTGCCACCAAATCATCTCCGCGGTTTTCAAACATTACCGTTTCATTTTCGAGTGTTTGACCTTTTTCTTGTACATAGAGATAAGCTGATGCAGTAGAACCATCTTGTAAGCATGCATAGTAGCTTTGCATACTCCCTTGATAGGCAATTTCAACAATCACTCCATTTCCTACTTCTTGAGTTACGGATAAAACAATACCTGTTTTCATAATTCTTAAAATTTAGTGTGAAACAATAATAAAGTATCTTGTTTTTTTATAGTTTCTCTCCCCCTCTTTGTCAATTTTTATTTTTACGAAAAATAAACCATTTATCTCTATATTAGAAACGTATTTTTATTGTGAGATTTATCATGCAAACATTTCCTAAAAAATTTATGCCGTTTGCCTTTATTTATGCTAAAATTTTTAAATGGCAAATTTGTAGTGTTTTTATTTTGCTTCTTCTTAGCGCCGGATTTACTAACTTAAGTATTCGCTTTTTTGCGGAAATTACCGGTGCTATTAAAATAAATGATGCTCAGAGTTATAATGAAGCGTTGAAATATGTTTGGCTTTTAACGATTTTCGGAACGTTGGGGATTATTGTTTCTCAGTATCAACGATATTATTACGACGCAAAATTTATTATCCCTTGTCAGACGCGTATGGAAAAAGATTTGTTTTCCTATCTGCTCGGACATAGTTACGAATATATTACGACAAAACAGAGCGGTATGCTTATCCGCCAAAAAGAACAAGTTAAACAACTCCCGGCAATGCTTGACCGAATTAATTGGGATTTGCGATTATTTTTTGATATTATGGTCAAAATTATCATGCTCTTATGTATTTCTCCGCTTATCGGATTGGGGTATTTGATTTGTTGCATCGTGGTTGTTTTTCCTAGACGGCGCTCTGCGAAACGTTTGTCCCGTATTTCTAAAGCCAGCGCTAAAATGTCGGCCATTGTGGATGGAAGAATTTTAGATGTTATTAATAATCTTCTTGTTGTTAAACAATTTGACAATATTGAAGAAGAAAAAAAACGTCTTCATCCTCTGTTGGCTCAAGAGTTTGCCTTAAACAAGAAAAACATGTTTATTTGGTGGGGACAGTATAACTTTATTGGAGCAATTACCAGTTTAATGTCTTTTTCTCTATTGCTCCTTTCAGTTTATCTGTGGAGCAATGGCGCCATTACGACGGCAGATATTGTTTTTATTTTAATGACGCTGATTTATGGACTTAATGGATTGTCTGAATTGCAGGATTGTCTGCAGCGTATTCGTCAGGATATTGCCACCGTAGAGCAAGGCTTGGAGCCTTTTTGTATTCCTCATGGCATTGTTGATGCGCCTCATGCAAAACCTCTTAAGGTTAAAGGTGGAACGATTGATTTTCAAAATATTTGTTTCAAATATAGAAATGCGAAAAAGTATGTCTTTAAGAATTTTAATTTGCATATCAAATCCGGTGAAAAAATTGGTATTGTCGGTACTTCCGGCAGTGGGAAAAGCACTCTCGTCAATCTATTACAACGCTCATTCGAACTTCAAAGCGGAAATATTTTTATTGACGGGCAAAACATTACTCAGGTTACGCAAGAAAGTCTGCACGATAATATCAGCTTAATTCCGCAAGATACCGTTATGTTTAACCGTAGTATCGCTGACTATATCGCCTTCGGAACAGATGTTAAATCTGATAAAAAAATTAAAGTTGCCGCTATAAAAGCCTATGCACATGATTTTATTTCTGACAAAGATGACGGTTATAACTCTTTTGCCGGTGACAGAGGATGTTTACTTTCCGGTGGGGAACGTCAGCGTATTGCCATTGCAAGAGCTATTCTTAAAAATGCGCCAATATTAATTTTAGATGAAGCTACTTCAGCGTTAGACAGCGAATCTGAACAAATTATTCAAAAAGCTATTGATAACCTTATTCAAAAGCAAACAGTTATTACTATTGCACACCGTTTATCCACGCTTAAAAATATGGATAGAATCATTGTCTTAAACAAAGGGAAAATTGTTGAAGAAGGAACTTTCAACGACTTACTGAAGCAAGGTGGTCAATTTGCCAAACTTTACGCAGCTCAGCAAAAAAAAGGAGGAAAAAATGTTTAATATTCCTTATAAACCTCTTACCTCCGCTCCAAAAACACCGCTGAAATTTATTTTTGCTGCCTGCAAAGGTTATTATCACTTTTTTATTTTTGAAATTGTATATGGCTTTTGTAACAGCTTATTTAAAGTTTCTGTTGCAGTTGTCTTTTCGTCCATGATTGGCTATTTTTCTTCTATTGCTATTGCCGATTTCTCTTGGAAAAAAGCTCTAGCTTATCTTGGCGGTATTTTAGCTTTGTTTCTTGGAACAAATCTTATCCGTTTTGTCAGAGATTATATTAACGAAAATGTTCGCAATACTATTTCTTGGCGGGTGCGTGAGTATGGGATTACATATGCTGCCGGGCACTCTGCCGCTTATCTTAAAGAACAAAAATCAGGGCAACTTGCACAACGAATTATTTCTTTAAGCCATGCGACATGGAGACAGCTTTTTGCTTTTACAAGGCTTAATTCTTGCACCTGGCTTATTCTTATTACTCTTTTTTATATTGGTAGAGTTAGCATATGGTTTTTAGTCCCTATTATTATCTTTGGGATTTGCTCTATACTCGTTTCTATCGCCATATCTAAAAAAACAACTAACCTTAACCAACAAGGAGCTGCTGCAAACGCAAAATTTAATGGGGAAGTCATCGACTCTCTCAGCAATATCCTTTTAATCAAATTATTTGGACAGGAGCGAAGGGAGATTGATAAATTACAAAATGATCTCAGTTGTGCCAATAATATCAATATTCAAGCGGTAAAATCAGAATCTTCTCTTTATGCCATCCAAGAAATTTTATTGATGACTTTTCGTATTTGTGGAATTTTTATGGCTATTTATTTATGGCAACTTAATAAAATTGATGTTGCCGGAGTTGTTTTAGTACTCTTGTTATTAGATGACATTTTAACTTATTTTTCGCGCTTTTTCTGGGAGATAACCAATATCAGAACATCTCTCGGAAAACTTGCTGATGCGCTGACATTTTTACAGGTACCTCATGACATTGTTGATGTTCCTCAAGCACCTGCTCTTGTGGTTAAAAAAGGAAAAATTGAATTTAAAAATCTTGTTTTTGGCTATACACCGCATAAAAAAGTTTTCAATGGATTTAATTTGACTATTCAGCCAGGTGAAAAAATCGGTGTTGTCGGGAAATCCGGCAGTGGCAAAAGTACGCTTATTAATCTTCTGCAGAGAAGTTATGATTTACAAAAAGGTGAAATTTTAATTGACGGACAAGATATCTCCCAAGTTTCCACCCATAGCTTAAAACAAGCTCTGTCTATTATTGCACAAGATAGCCTGCTATTCCACCGTACCATCAAAAAAAATATTGCCTTTGGTTCTCCTGATGCCTCTGACCGACAAATCTATTATGCTGCTCGAAAAGCTCTCGCTGATGACTTCATCAAACAAACCCCTCACGGGTATTTGACTATTACTGGTGAACGAGGGGTGAAACTTTCCGGCGGGCAAAGGCAACGTATTGCTATTGCGCGCGCTTTGCTCAAAAAATCCCCTATCCTTATTTTAGATGAAGCTACTTCCGCTCTTGATAATGAAACCGAAAACGAAGTTATTGATGCTATTAATGAATTGATGATAAATAAAACCGTTATTGCTATTGCTCATCGTTTGTCCACCCTTAAAGAAATGGATAGAATTATCGTGCTTGATAAAGGGAAAATTATTGAAGAAGGAACTCCCAATTCTCTTCTTGATAAACAAGGAAAATTTGCAAAACTATGGAATTTACAGCAAGAATAAATATTTATTAACCTTGAAAACAAATGTTCTTGGGTGCATACTGTTATAAATTATGGATAATTCCTACCCACATATTGGAGATTTTTTATGAATAAATGTATTGATTCCAAGGCCCTTCATAACAGACTCAATCGTGTTGTCGGACAAATTAATGCCATTAGCCGTATGATTGATGATGGTACACCTTGCGAAGATATCCTTATTCAAATTAATGCTGCAAAATCGGCTCTTCATAAAGCCGGACAAATTGTTCTTGAAAGTCATATGCGTTGCTGCGTGCGTGATGGTATTCAAAATGGCGATGCAGAAGAGACTATTAAAAAATTTGCTAAAGCCATTGAGCGTTTTTCAAATATCTAATATTTCTTCAACTTCTTGCGTACATTCTTGATGGTAATATTTTTCTTGACAATATACCGTATAGGGTATATAGTATACATATATTATTTCAGAAAGGTGTTATCATGTTTACGCAATTTATTGAATTTTTAGCCGGTATCAAAATGACTATCGTTTCCGCTTTGTGCTTATTGTTTAGCCTTATTTGTTTAATTTTAGATGTGACACCTTTTTTTAATCCTGTTTGGCTAACTATTTTTATTTCAGGCGTTCCTATTGTATTCCGTGCATTCTATGCCTTAATGGTGCGACGGAAAATGACATCTCCTTTACTTATTACAACTGCGATGATTGCTGCTATTTCTATTGATGAAATTTTTGCCGCAGGTGAAGTTGCGCTGATTATGGCGGTTGGAGAAATTTTAGAAGATATTACCGTTGATAAAGCAAAAAAAGGAATAGAAAATTTGTTGAAACTTTCCCCTACTCAAGGACGAAAAATTACAAATGATGGTGATTTTATTGTTGATATTCATCAAATTAAAAAAGGAGATATACTTCGTATTCTTCCTGGAGAAATTATTCCTGCCGATGGAACTATTGTCATGGGTTCTACTTCAGTAAATCAAGCTAATTTAACTGGAGAATCCCTTCCTGTTGATAAAACTGTTAATGATGCAGTTATGGCTGGAACATTAAACTGTTTTGGCTCTATTGATATAATGGTTACGGCTATTACCGATACGTTTTTGCAAAAAATGATTACGTTGATTGAACAAGCACAGCAAAATAAATCACCTACCGAATTACTTATTGATAAACTTGCTTCGGTTTTAGTGCCAACTTCTTTATTAATTGCTTTAGCAACTTATTTTCTAACAGGTGAAATCATACGAGCAGTGACGATTTTAGTTGTATTTTGCCCTTGCGCTTTGGTTTTGGCTACACCAATTTCTGTTATTTCAGCAATGACAGCTGCTTCTAAAAATGGTATCTTAGTAAAGTCTGGAGCTGCTCTTGAAATGATGGGAAAAGTTGATACTTTTATTTTTGATAAAACCGGTACATTAACAGAAGGTAACATAACTGTTACTGATGTTATATCTCTTGATGCTAGGTATTCATCTGATGACATTTTATCCCTCACAGCAAGTATAGAAAAATTTTCCGAGCATCCTCTGGCTAAAGCTGTCATAACTTCTGCATCAGAGGCAAATCTTACTTTTTCTTCTGTTGATGATTTTAAAATGATCCCAGGCAAAGGGGTGGCAGGAATTATTCAAGGAAAAATTTTAATATCTGGTAATCTTGCTTTTCTTCAAAGTAATCATGTTTCTATCAGTGATGAGCAACTTCGTCAAATTTCTCAAATTCAAAATCAAGGTAAAACATTAATTCTTACCGCATTAGAAAATAATTTAATTGGTTATATTGCTCTATCTGATACAGTACGACCTGAAGCTAAAAATGTTATTCATGCTCTTCAGACTTTATTTAAAAATATCGTTATTCTATCTGGCGATAATCTCGCTGCGGCGCAGTACCTAGGAAATCAAGTGGGAATTAGGCAGGTATATGCAAATTTATTACCTACCGATAAAGTTTTGGCTATTCAATCGTTACAAAAAAATGGAGCTTATACGTGTATGGTTGGTGATGGGATAAATGACGCTCCTTCTCTTAAAGTCGCTAATGTCGGAATTGCTATGGGTAAATTGGGAAACGATATTACTGTTGATGCGGCGGATATTGCTTTGATTGATAACAATTTAATGGCTCTTCCTAAACTTAAATCTTTATCTATTGCAACATTAACAACTATTAAGCAAAATCTTACTTTTTCTTTATTATTTAATCTATTATGTATCGGATTGTCTGTTTTGGGAGTTATTGGTCCTTTCGCAGGTGCTATATTGCATAATGTCAGCTCTTTGATTGTTATTTTTAACGCAAGCAGATTATGTTACAAATAACGTTTTCCCTTTTATTAATCGTTTCTTCTAAATTGGCGTTGCTTTATTAATGAAAGTATATTGTTCTCTTTTTCTTTGGTGACAGAAAAAACATCTAGTTTTGTTTTTTTTAGTTTTTGTATAAGCATTTTACGAGCCATTTTTTCTAAACTTGTCATACCGCTCTTATTGTCTTGTTGTATTTGCATAATTGAATTTTGATATATTGCTAAGGCATTTTTTATTTCTTTAGAAATTTGAGGTTCGCAATCTATTAACGATGAGAAGTCTTTAGTTTCATAATTTTTAGTTTTGGGGTTGTATACATGAAAAGTATATAATAAAGAGCGTTGTTTCATATATTCCTCATGATTTTTATCTTGTGGCAGGAAAATATATGATGCAGCCTTTGCTGTTGTTATTTGATAACATTGATTAACATATTCAGGAAATAAATGAGTATTCCAATATTCCAGTGTTTCTTTAAATAACTGTTTGTAATTTGATAAAATTTTTTCTACATTTTCTGTATTTTTTCGTGCCAATCTTAAATTTAAATACATGTTCTTTTTTCTGCAAACATTCAGTAAATCTGTATTTCCTGTTTCTAGATACCTATTGATTGCTGTTATAATTTCAAAAAATGATGTAGAACGCTCTTTTTCAATTTCAATCTTATATGCGTCTTCCATGGATAGTTTTTTTGCATTTATGCAGAGTTGTCTGTGGCTAATTCGTATTTCGTCTTCCAGATGTTTACTTTCGTGCATTAGGGATAATAAAATTTCTTGTGGTTTATCTTTAATTTCTTTTACAAAATTAATTATCGAATATTCTTTGGAACTGACATTCTTCATCTCTTCTTGCCGCTTTGGGGAATTCTTTTGATTTTTTATATACTGTTCATAATCCTCTTTTTTTAAAATAAAACGTGGAATATTGAATTTTATATACATTGCTTGTGGTTCAATAAATGCACCTTTAGATATAAAAATATCATTTCTCGGCATTAAATTTCCATCTTTATCAAAAAATGAAATTTTTCCATCTTCATCAAAATTTACAAACACATCTCGTATATCTTTGTCTAAAGTGTAACCAGATTGTTTTATTATTGAGGGAATTTCATTATCTTTAATGGGGTAAATATTGACGGGAATATGGTATTCGTTATTCGTATCAATAATATTATCTATTTGGGCAAGATTATTCTTAAAATTTTTACTTTTTAACGGTAAACTTATTGGCGGAAATTCGCTATTTAAATGCATTGTGAGCTTTTCATCAATTATTGAATCTTTTTTTGAGATTTCTAAAAATTCCGTATAATTCATTTGCTCGTATCTTTCTTGAGCTGATGCATCTAGTTCTTCATTTGTTACAAGAAAAAATCCATTATCTGTTAAGTACAGTTGTTTATCCACTTCAGTTTCCATGCAAAATAGCTTTTTTCTTTATTGTAGAATAAATTGATACTTAAATCAACATGGTTGCACTTTTTTCCTGTTTATTTGTAAAAAAAACGCAATCAAAATTGATTTTAAATGAAATGTTCGTAGTATTGTTGTTATTTTTATGACTTTTCTCTCATTAATACTGGATAAAGAAGAGGTCATCGTGAAGATTAAATTTTCTCAGGATTTCTGTGATAGCGTTGTTTTTTTCACCAGGAGTATTTGGCAGAGAGCAACAAAGATAAATCTGCCGCAATAACTGCTCCGTCTGTTGTAAAGA
>CASDOS010000042.1 GCA_949282205.1 uncultured Alphaproteobacteria bacterium
GCAAACTTGATTTGCCCGATTGCTATGGACGAAGGTTTGCGTTTCGCTATTCGTGAAGGCGGTCACACAGTAGGTGCTGGTCGTGTAACAAAGATTATTGAATAATCTTATCAAAAACACAAAAGAATAAAAAGGTCGGTCGAAGTGCCGGCCTTTTTTGTGTGGAGAGTGATGTTTCGGAAATAAGACTGTAAAATAGATGAGTGAAGAGGAGGATAAGGAGAGGGAAAAGGTCATGATGACAAAATAAAGTTGGAGTATTCAGTAAGGGGGGCGGAGGATAGAGGAGTAATATGTCGGTCTTGGTATCGACCTTTTTTGTGTTTGGTGGCAAAATAGCGATTTTGATTTGGAATAGCTTTGTTTGTGTTTTGCAATCAGAAAAGAGTGGTGTTTGGGGTGATGATGGAATAGATGTGTGGGGGTGAGCTGTTCGGAAGGGACTTTGGAGTTGTGTGTGAGATGAGAAGAGAAGGCAATGTATTGTTGTTTGGTTTTGTGGTGGATGAAAGGTTTTGTTGGGGGATATGTCTGTCAAAATATATACCAGAGTATGAATAAAATTGTGGAAAGCATATCCAAAGTCGAGGTTGAATGGCAAAAAAGTAGGGCTATCTTTGTATTAATATCGTTGTTATTGCTTTATGGAGGGGATTATGAGATTGTGTAAAGATGAATTTTTACTTTTGGGGGGGATGTTTCAGGCTACGGCTCTGATGATATCTTTGTTTATGTCTGAAATGGCTTATGCCGTTATAGGGCTTTTATATATCTGTTTTTGGTTGGCTGTGGTTGCTATTGTGTTTAATTGGGTGCCTAAATTTGTTTTTCGGATGAATGACAGATTTCCGCGTATCTCCGTGTTTTTGGCTTCAATTGGTTGGATACCGTATTTTACGGTTTTGTATGCGTTGGTTTCTACCGGTGTCGATTTTTTGGTTTCCGGTTCGGATAGTATTACCGTGTTTTTAAATAACTATATGTCTGTGTATGATGTTTATATGGCGGCAATTGTTATTTCTCTTTTGTATGCGGCATATAAAGTATTTTATAAAAAAGAAGATTTATTGATGGTTTGCGAACCTATTGGCCGATAAAGTGTATGGTTTGTCAAGATAGACAGCTCGCATGATGCGGGCTGTTTTTGTATGGGGAGGGAAAGGTGGAAGAAATATTTCTTGACATATTTTGGATAAATGCTATTTTTTTGTCAGAAAATTTATTATTTTATCATTGTATCATTTTAAACAATATTATTTATGGAAAAAACTCAATTAAAAGAAAAAGTACAAAAACATGTCGATAGCTTGTTTTTGACGTTGTCTCAAAATCTTGATGTCCAAGTTTCAGAAGATGTGCAAAATAGGTTTACTAATAGGTTGTCTCAAGAAGCATTCGATGTTTTGCTAGCTCAAAAGAAACAAGGGCTTATTGATGCGACTGAACAAATGTTTACTGAATTGCAGAACGATTTGGGAATGACTTTCAAAGAACAGACAAAATCTAATTTGTTAGAGATTTTGTTGGCGGAGGCTGGTGTTTCGTTTGAAGATAATCCTACGGAAATTAAACCTAAAGATGCATCTTCGGATAAGCCGGAAATTCATTCAGAGGAAAAGTCTGAAGCTGAAGCCAACGCACCTCAAGCTGCAGATGAAGCGGTTCAAGAAGAGGAGTTAAAAGAGGATAAGCCAGAAGCGCAGGAAAAGTTACCGCAAGTAGCTGAAACCAGTGCGCCTCAAGTTGCAGATGAAACTGTTCAAAAAGCGGATAAGGTGGCAACCCATAAAAAAACTGGTAGACCATGGACGGAAGAATGTCATGATCCTGAAATTATCAATAATGTAAATGGGGTAATCGCTCGTTATTATGAAAAAGAAGAAGATGATGACAGGGAAGAGTATTCACGAGATATGGATGCTTGGAATATTTATGGTTTGAATCGTCAGGCCAGAGATTTGTTTCGTAATGAGATTGAAGAACTTTTTGATATAAAGCTTAGTAAATCTATTTACTCTTTCTGGGAAACATTGGGTGATATTTATGATTCCGTTCTTTATTGCTTCAAGCAAGGAATTGTTGAACGGCAAACTTCTGATAAGCAAAAAGTTTATGGCGTTAAAAAACTTTGGGGTGATTATAAAGTTGATCCTAGTGATTCCTCTCCAAAGGTTCGCAAAATAGTGGATACGGTTAATCAGGCGTTGGTAGATAAATTGGAAATTGAACAGGATATGATTACTCGAGAAAGTCGTTTGACAGATGATTTGGGAGCAGATAGTTTGGATAGTATTGAGTTTATTATGGAGTGCGAAAAGGCTTTTAATTTTTCTATTCCGGATGATGTGGGTGAACAGATTCAAACGGTTGGTGATGCGTATGATTACCTTTATTACCGTATGAAAGAGTAGTTTTGCTTCTAATTGAATTTCTGAAAATTGAGATTAAAAAAGCATCTTGCCATTTGGGTGAGATGCTTTTTTGTTGGTCATATTAGCCCGAGATTAGTCGTTGGCAAAGGTCTCTTTGATTTGGGTAATATTGACGCACTGTCCGTTATTGTTGATTTCAGCCAGCACGCCCCATAAGGTTAATTCTTTGCCGTTGGCCGGAGTTAAGCGATTTTGAACGGTTAACTTTTCGGCTAATCTTTCCATCGGGGCTGTCGGTTCAAACCCCAAAACCGATTCAAAATCTCCGCACATGCCGACATCGGTTATATATCCCGTGCCTTGCGGTAAAATACGCGCGTCAGCGGTCGGAACATGGGTGTGCGTGCCGGCGACCACACTTACTCGTCCGTCTAAATAATAGCCCAGAGCGATTTTTTCAGAAGTGGCTTCGCCGTGTATGTCCACCAAAATCGCATCTATGTTTTTGCCTAAGGTATAGAGTTTTAATAAATTATCCAAAGGTTCGGTAATGCTGTTTATCGGTGGCATAAATAAACGCCCTAAAACTTGCGCAATCAGTAACTTTTTGCCGTTGATGTTTAAGATTTGCCAACCTTTTCCGGGGAGGGTTTCCGGATAATTCAGAGGGCGAATGATTTGTTTGTTTTGGTCTAAATAAGGGTAAATTTCTCGTTGTTGCCAGATGTGGTTACCGGTGGTGATACCGTCCACACCGGCGTTTAATAAATCATCGGCTATGGACGGCGTTAAACCAAAACCATGAGCAGCATTCTCACCGTTTACAATTACGGCATCAACCGCGTATTTTTCTTTTATTGCTTTAAGGTGTTTGATGATAACGTTTCGGCCGGCTCGTCCGATTATGTCGCCGCAGTATAATATTTTCAAAAGTCCCATATCCTTATCTTGAGTTTATAAAAAAGGCGGACCGCCCACACCGTAAATCAGTTCATTCTATCCGATACCCGCAAGATAAGGTGGGCACCATATAACAAGACCACGATCTTGTCAGTGACAGTTCCCTAATAAATAGTGTTGGCCCGGAAGACATGCGGATTTCTACGCGAAGGGCAGTCCCATACTTAATATAGGTCATATTATACGGATTTCAACTTTGTTGCAACAGATTTTATTGCTTCATTTAAAGAATTTATGTTTTGGGCTATTTCGGTATCAAGCTGCGCTAAATCTGCCTCGGATATTGTGGGCGTACTCGGAGCGGGAGTAACAGTTGTCGGTTGTGCAGGGGAGGCTTTTTTGAGTTCGCTTAGTTCATCGGCCAACAATAATCCGACCATCGCCAGAAGTTGATTTTCGTTAATGTGTCCTAAAGCGGAAATTAACGATTTTGCTTTTTCATCCAACATACGGCCAAGTTTCATAATTTGGATTTCTTGTCCGTTGTCACAGGATATCGCATATTCGCGATAGTTGATGGTGATGATTACTTGTGCCATTATTGCACCGCCTTGCTTAAGGTTTCTATTACAGAATCGATACGCGAAACTTTTTCATTAATTTGTTGGCGCAAAGTTGTCAGCTTTTCGTTTAATTCATTATTTTTAGCAGTGCTTTCGCTTGCAGCTTCATCCAGCAATGAGGCGGTTTCTTTTAAAGACTGCAAGGCAGCGGATGTTTGAGGAAAATATTTTGCGTTTGATTCCATTTTTAACTTCCGTTTCTAAAAATAATGTGATAGTTCTTCATATTATTAAGGCTTAAACATTGGATTTACAAGAGGCAAAAAGACTTATGCAAAAGTTTATTATACGCGTAGATAGCGAAAATTCGCAAATTTTGAAAAAAATGGATGAGGAGTGTTTTGTTTTGGCGACATCACTTGATGCGGAATATTGTCGCAAGTTTGTGGAGAAGGCTGTTTCTGAAAATCGGGTGGTTTTGTTTTATGGTGATAATGCCATAGAAAAAGCTAAGCAATATGACGCAGATGGTGTGATTTTGGATTTGGGTGCTGAGAAATTGAAGGAAAAAATGGCTGATGTGCGGAAACAACTCGGTAAGCGGAAATTTGTAGGGTTGTTTACACGCAATCGTCGGCATGAAAGTATGATTGTTTCCGAAGTTGAACCGGATTTTATTATTTTCAAAGTTTGGAAAGACGGTTTTGAAAATGTTAAGGAACTGACGGATTGGTATAATGATTTTTTCCTTATTCAATCAGTGGCGTGGATTATGGAAGATGGAGTTCCAGCGGAAAATTTGCGGACGGATTTTGTGATAAAATAAAAGTGAAGTTTGGTTGTCAAATTTGAGCAAACAAAAAACGGCGGTTCCTGTGTGGAACGGCCGTTTTTTTGTTGGTTAGTGTTGCAAGTCTGATGATTGCAACTTGCATAGCGCTTCTTCGCAGAGCAATCCATTTTTTGCTTGTTCAAGGATAATCTCATTAGCGTTTGGTAAATCCAAAGCTTTGAGTTGGGCAATAAAACAGAGCTTTCCTCTTTTTGCTTGTTCAAGAATAATCTCGTCAGCGTTTGGCAATTCAAAAGCTTTGAGTTGGACATTATTGTCGAGCCAGCTATTTTTTGCTTCTTCAAGGATAATCTCAGCTGCATTTGACCATTCAAAAGCTTTGATTTGGGCATCATAGCATAGCCATCCATTTTGGGCTTGCTTTAGGATAATCTCAGGTGCGTTTGGCAAATCCAAAGCTTTGAGTTGGGCATCATAGCAGAGCAATCCTTTTTTTGCCAGAATAAGAATAATCTCTGGTGCATTTGGTAGCTCGCAAATTTGAAGTTGATTATCTTCTCTTTTTGCTAGAGCGTACAAAATCTCATTAGCATTTGGTAACTCAAGTGCGTTGAGCAGAGCTTCGTTGCAGAGCCATCCATTTTTTGCTTGTTCAAAGATAATCTCTGTAGCATTTGGTAACTCAAAAGCTTTGAGTTGGGCTGCATTGCAGAGGTCTCCATTTTTTGCTTGCTCAAGGATAATCTCAGCTGCATTTGACCATTCAAAAATTTTGAGTTGTGCAACACCGTATAGCCTTCCTCTTTCTAGCAGCGTCAGGATAATTTCTGATGCGTTTGGTAATTCAAATGCTTTGAGTTGGACCGCTTCGCAGAGCCATCCATTTTTTGCTTGTTCAAGGATAATCTCAGCTGCATTTGGTAACTCAAGTGCGTTGACTTGGGCTTTACCGCTGAGCCATCCTTCTTTTGCTAAAGCAAGGAGTAACTTTGGAGCAGTGCGCCATTCCCAAATTTTGAGCTGATTTTGCTCGTCGTGTAAATTCGATATATCTATAAGGCTATATAAGTGTAATAGATCCTTTAGCCTTAAATCTATATCTTTTTTTACAGACCATTTTTTTCTGCCGTCGGATAGCAGATTTTGTGTTGGAAATTCAGGGCAATTTTCAAGAATGAGATCCAATTCCAAAATTCTCATATTGCCGAGATAACGAATGTCCACTCGACGATAGTTCACGAGAATGTAGTAAATTATATTACCCGCGCTTAACGCACTGATAAAATTACTTTCAAGTGAACTATCTTCGGTAGAGAGAAGATTGGCTTTTTTTGCATATTCAACGAAAGGTTCATCGGCGTTTTGCCACATAAAACTGAAGCAGATATCTCCATTTTTGATGCTTTTGCCGTTTCTTTTGTAGATTATGCATTTGTCTTTCTTCTGGATTAAACCATATGGTCGTTCCAAATCCTGAGGGGTATTGACCTCGGATATAGCGGCTGACTGCTGTGGTTTAATGGGCGCACGTTGCTTCTTTTCTGCTTGAAGTTCCGCATACATCTGTTCCGGCGTTGTAGAAACGCAGTTTACATTTTTTTCCATAATAGTTTGAATTTTAATTGTTAGACCTAATTATTGTTTTATGGGGCAGAGTGTAGCATATATTTCGTATTTGTGCAAGAGGAAAATTTTGTCTAATTACGATTTTTGTTGCAAAATAAAATTTTTGGTCTATCTTGTCGCTCAGGTGGGGCTCTCAGATTTTTTCTTTGAGGGTTTGTACGAAAATTGTTGTTGAATATTAACATTGTAAATATGGAGAACAAATAAATGAAACAGTTAGCCGGATCAATCAGAATTGGCTGGGTTATCGAATATAAAGGAAAACCTTGGACCATTACTAAAGCTCAACACATTAAACCGGGTAAAGGCGGCGCTTTTATGCAGGTTGAAATGAAGTCTGTTGAAGAAGGAACAAAAACTAACGAACGTTACAGAACTGAAGATACCGTTGAAAAAATGATGGTTGAAGATAAAGATTGTCAGTTCTTGTTTGAAGATGGTACCGGCTTGAACTTTATGGAAAACGAAACTTTTGAACAGTTCTCCATGCCAGCTGATATCTTGGGCGACTCTAGACCTTTCTTGACAGAAGGTATGGTTGTTCGTATTTCTCATATTAACGATAGACCGATTTCTGTTCAATTACCTCAACAGGTTGTTTGCACCGTTGTTGAAACTGAACCGGTTATTAAAGGTCAGACTGTTACTTCTTCTTATAAACCTGCTGTTTTGGATAATGGTATGCGTATCGGTGTGCCTCCGTTTATTGCCGCAGGCGAAAAAATTGTTGTCGGAACCGAAGAAGCTAACTACGTTGAAAGAGCAAAATAATGGCTTATATCTCACCAATGCTCACTAATATCGTTAATGCGGTTAAAAAGGCTTCGGTTAACCTTAATCGTGATTTTAGCGAAATTGAGCGTTTACAAAATTCCGTTAAGGGAAGTATGGATTTTACCAAAATCGCTTTTGATAAAATTCAAAAAGGACTTAAAAACGAAATCTTTAGAATTATGCCGGTGGTGCCGATTGTGTTTGTTGGGCAGAAAATTCCTCAAGAAGGAATGTATTTTGCTGTTTCCGGAATCGAAGGCTTGGCTAACTTTGCTCACGGAAATCCCGAATTCGCTATTTCGGTGGCACTCATCGACGGACAGACTATCTTAGATGCGGTGATCTATAATCCGGCTCGCGATGAGTTGTTCTTTGCCGAAAAAGGTAAGGGGGCTTTTAAAGAGGGATTTCGTAGCCATGAACGCTTGCGTGTGGCTGCTCGTCAGGAACTTGAGGGCGCTTTGGTTGCCGTTAAACCTAATGCTAATGATGCGGAAACATCGGCTAAGATTATCAATAATTCCTTGATGCTGTGCAAAGATGTGCGTATCAGCGGAGCCGTCGCTCTGGATTTGGCTTATGTTGCCGCCGGTAAATTTGACGGTGTGATTGCTCCTTCCTCCATGCTTGCAAGTATTGCCGCAGGTATCTTATTGGTTAAAGAGGCTGGCGGGCTTGTTTTGGATATGGAACAAGATGATACGCGTACCGAAGATTTGCCAATGGTGCTTAACTCCGGTAATCTGATGGCGGCAAGTTTTAATCTAAGTCAGAAAATTGCTAAAATTTTAAAATAAGTTTAAAAATTTACAAAAATGTACTTGCAATCTATAAAAGTGTAGTGTATAAGTACCGTAAATTTTTTAGTGAAGTTAAATTTTGGAGATAATAATGAAAAAAGGTATTCACCCTGATTATCATGAAATTACTTATGTAATGACTGATGGTACAGAGAAGAAAGTTAAGTCAACTTGGGGCAAAGAAGGCGCTACAATGACACTTGAAATCGATCCGAAATCTCATCCGGCTTGGACAGGTGTTCAACGTGTTGTCGATTCCGGCGGTCAAGTTGGTAAATTTAATAACAAATTTGCTAAGTTCGTTGCTAAAAAAGCTGCTAATTAATTTGTTATTAGAGAGTTTTCGACAAGTTAAAGCCTGTGTTTTACAGGCTTTTCTTTTACTTCTAAATATTTATTCGGGACGGAGAATGCTTGCTTGATGTTTTATGGGATTTTGTATGAAAATGCGAAAAACTTTGTGTAGAAAACACTTAAAATCGCTTGTAATCCTATAAAAACAGTTTACGCTATAAACAAATTTGGGGGTTACTTTTAGATAGAAAGGATGATGACATGACTGCACCTTTAATGCCTAAGGCTACCGCGGTTTGGTTGGTCGAAAATACTACCCTGACTTTTCAACAAATTGCAGATTTTTGTGAACTGCATGAATTGGAAATTCAGGCTATTGCCGATGGCGATATCGCTTATAATATTATGGGGGTTAGCCCTGTTTCTAATGGGCAGTTGACCTTGGAGGAAATCCAACGTTGCGAGGCGGATGAAAAGGCTCGCTTGGAGGCTACTCCGTTAGAGAAAAATGTTAAAGAAAGAAATGCTAAGGCGAAAAAAATTCTTTCTCCGACTCAACGTGCCGAAAAGCCAAGCGCTATTTTGTGGATTTTGAAAAATTGTCCCGAAGTTATTGATTCGCAAATTTGCAAACTTATTGGTACAACGAAACCGACAATCGCTTCTATTCGTGAAGGAACTCATAGTAATATGGCTAATTTGCGTCCGATTAATCCGATGGCTGTCGGGCTTTGTTCGGAAAAAGAGTTGGAAAAGGCTATGCTAATTTCTCAACAACAAGCAGAACTCAAGGAAAATAAGGGTAAGAAAAAAACTAAGAAAAAAGCTACTTCTAAAGCTGATGGTGTTGCGAAAAAACGCGGTCGTCCGAAAAAGGAAGTTACTGAAAAAGAAAAGAAGAGTGCTAAAGCTAAAAAAGAGCCTAAAGCTAAAAAGGAAACTAAGACTAAGGCTGTTAAAAAAGATTCTAAAGTAAAAAAAGAATCCAAGACTAAAGCTGCTAAAAAAGAAACAAAATCCAAAACGGCTAAAAAAACATCTAAGGCTAAAGCCCAAAAAGCCGAATAATTGTATTTTGGGGTTTTCTAGGAAAAAGAGGTGCCATAATTTATGGCACTTCTTTTTTGTTTGTATGGTGGAAATTGAAAAAGAGGAAAGTTGTAGCGGTAGTGTATTGGCAAGAAAAATTAAGGGGTATGGAGATATAAAAATGAGGGAAATTATTGATGAGAATAGGTTGGGGCGAATAAATTTGCTTGGTGCGGGAGTGAGCGTGGAAAGTAGTTGTGGGGGATTGGGGGCGATGATTATTATAAGGTGCCGTTGAGAGAGATAAGAGGGAAATTGTAGGAGAAAATAGGTAAAGAGGAAATGAGGTAGCAAATGTAACGCGAGGTCGGACAAGAGTTTGCGAAGGAGATTTTGTATGTTGATTACGATAAAGTGTTGGTTATGGGGGGAATGATGATAGTGAAATTTGTGAATAGGGGGATTTTGAGTGTGGTTGTGGTGATGTGAATATAAGAGGAAAATTTTAGATAGGGTGAGGGAAAGTCTTAAATCGGGAAATTTGAAGAATGTCTGATGTCGAGATGGGTAGAGAAAAGTACTTGTGCAGGGAGAAAGTTTGTTGTGGTCTTCATAGCTGAGTCAAGTGCTAGCGGAAAGTTATACTCCTATTTGGGGAATTGTGCGTGATAAAATAGGTTATGGTAAGGTTGTGTTAGAGAGGATATTTATTTGAGGAACGAGGCGAGGGGGGAATGTTTTATTTAAAATAAAAAACACCTTGAAATCCGAAAATGCTTAAAAGCAGGAAATCAAGGTGTAAAAAATTATTCATCAAAAATGGAGTTTGATACTCTTTCAATTTTTGATGAAATTTTTTTCATCAATTTTTCGTAGTGGCGGGGAGCGAAATTCTCCCATACATACAGCGCCACATAAGTGACACCGAATATTGCAATACCACTCTCCAGGGCGTAGATACAACCCTGGAAAAAAACTATCCATTCATCTGCCCAAGGAGCAGAGAATAGATTATTAATGCAAAATGCACTCATAGCGGCAATTATGCCGATGAATGCTGCAATTCTTGCTTTCATATTTTTTTGTTTTTGTTTTAATGATTTTCTTACTTTGAGCTACCGAAGAAAAATAGGTAGGTTTAAACTACAGATACTAATCGGGAAAATCACAGCACAAAATAACTATGAAAACAAACTTCCCAATAATAGAAATATCTATAATAAAACATTATTACCATACCATATTTTGAGGGAATCGTCAATTAAAAAATTTAGAGGAAAATAATTATACATACCCTAATGTATAAAAAAACTTGCGCTTTAAATTTTTTCAGTATATATATTATATGTAAGCGGGGTTGTGTTGTTTGAATATAAGGGGTATGTGTCATGAAACATTTGATAGAAGTATATCCTTTTGCGTATCACAAAATTTTGGGTGGTCAGCGTAAAATAGATTTGCGCCTTTATCTCAAAAGATTTCATAATATTCATGTGGGTGATACGATTGAGTATGTTAATGCGGAAACGAAAAGTTGTTTGTTGCGGGAAGTTAAGGGTATTGCTCTTTTTCAGGATTTTAAAACGCTCATAGATATGTTGCCGCCGGAAATGATTGGTTATAGTAGTCGTGAGGAAATTAGATTGCGTATTGAACGGCAATATTCTAAAGAAGAACAGGAAAAATATGGGGCGTGTGCCCTGTTTTTAGCGGAACCAGCACAGGCTAAGGCTTCCGTTATGAATTTTTTGGAGCGTAGTGCGTAAAGTTTTTTGTTTACCTTAAAAACTCTGTTTGAACAGAGGAGGATTTTTATATTTATTTATGG
The DNA here is from genome assembly GCA_949282205.1 of uncultured Alphaproteobacteria bacterium. GTDB lineage: Bacteria > Pseudomonadota > Alphaproteobacteria > RF32 > CAG-239 > CAG-267. The sequence goes on from CASDOS010000042.1 coordinate 10,980, forward strand.
GGGCGTTGTAGCCCTTTTTTTATTGTTCTGTTAGGGAAGTTCATTTTTCTTTTGAAAAATGTTATTTATCAAATTGTTTACGGTAGGTCTTTCTTAATTTATCGCCGACATGACCTAAATCTGCGATAATCTCTATTTTTGCATTATCCATGGCACGGTATAAGTCCCATGCGCCTTTGAGCGGACAACACATATCTAAACGATTATGAACGATGGTTGTTGGAATGTTTTTGATTTTATCAACGTTTTTTAATATCTCGTTTTCGGTTAAAAAATAACGATTGGCGGCGTAGTACAAACTAATGCGAGCGGAGGTGATAATGTCGTTATCTATGGCGACTTCCTTAAAGCCGGCATCTAATTTTCCCATTTGGTATTCATAGTGAACCATGTATTTTATAGCGGTTTGAATTGAGCCTAAATCGTCTGAAAAAACTAATTTGGCGTAGTGAGTGTAAGGGTTTTCGCCTTCACTTTGACGACGTATTTCTTCTAATAAATCTGGGTAGAATAAACCACTGTCGCGCAACATCCACTCCATATCTTCGCGGCGAGCTAAAAATACGGCATAAACACAGATTTGTTTGACGCATTCAGGGTATTTTTCGGCAAATAATAAAGCTAAAGTAGAACCCCATGAACCACCGGCAGCGATTACCGGTTCGGTGATGCCTAAATATTCCAGTAAGCGCTTGGCATCTTTGACTAAACGTTTGGTATCGTTTAGAGTGGTAATGTCTTCCGCTTTCGATAATCCCGAACCTCGTTGGTCAAACATAATGACGCGTTGTGTTTTTAAGTTAAAGTAGCGACCGTGCGTTTTTTTGCATTGTCCGCCGGGGCCGCCGTGGAAAAAAAGTACGGGTTCACCATTAGGATTTCCCATTTGTTGATAATAGATTTCATGCCCTTCGTTTTCGGGCAGATATCCTTTGTCAAAAATTTTATTGTTGAAAAATCCGAACATTCTTTTTCCTTTTCTTCCTATTTCTTGTAGTCTTTGGGGTAAATGTTTAATATTTATTTAAATTTGGGGATAAAATATGAAAATCGTAGGTACGGCTATTATTACCGATGATGATGGAAAAATCTTAATCGGACAACGCCCCGAAGGTAAAGATTTGCCCGGATTATGGGAGTTTCCAGGCGGAAAACAGGAAGGCAGCGAAACAATCAAGCAATGTATCGTGCGTGAAATTAAAGAAGAACTTGATGTGGATTGTCAAGTTGAGGATTACTTGCTTTCGGTTACAAAATCTTATCCGTACGGCGAGTTTAAACTTATGGTCTATCAAGCAAAACTCTTAAATCCGCAAAATCTTAAGCCTTTAGTTCATCAGAAACTTTTGTGGGTTACTCCTAAAGATTTATCTCAATATCAGTTTCCTCCGGCTGATGTTGATATTATCGCGTTTTTGCAACGTTAATTTGTAGATTTCTTTCTATTTTTAAATGTTTTTTAGTCTTTTTCGGGTATAGTTGGTGTATAACATGTTATATATTGTGCCCGGAGATCTTGAAGATGGCCTTTAAAAATAAATCATTATTGTTTGTTGCATCATTGTTTGGTGGTGTTGTGGCTTGTTCTAATGCCGTCGAGGCTTTTACAATAAGTGCAGATGAAATTTATCGTCAGGCACGACAGAAAAATTATGGCTTTTTTCAGCGATTAGCTCGGTACAACGGTGCGGTCAATATGCAAAATCGTTCGGGCGATACGGCTTATTGTATTGCTTTACGCTATAACGATGAACCGGCTCAGGAAATGTTATTGAATTATGGGGCTAAGAATAATTATCCTTGCGTGCAGAGAGTTAATGAAGAAAAAGAACAATCCGCTCGTCGTATGCTTGAAGCGCGGAGAGGTTATTCTCGTTCGGCAAGGTGGGATAATGATTCCGGAAATAATTATTTATGGTGGGGACTTGGTGCTCTTGCTGTCGGCGGTGGTGTTGCCGCATTAGCCGGTGGTGGTGGCGGTGGCGGTAGCGATAGCGGCGGCAGTTCTTCTTCAAAAGAGCCATATGGTAAGGAGTATATTGGTAAAGGAGAACCTTCCGGAACTTTATCAAAAGTTTCTGCAGATGAGTTTCGCACTGAGGAGTATAATAATAGTAATTATCTGGAAGGGATTAATGCAGCGGAAGCATATAGCTATATGTATAATAAAGATGAAGAAGGTTTGCTTTATAGCCATCAGGCTAGTTCTGATGAAGCTCTTAAGAAAGTTAAAGTCGGTGTTATTGATACCGGTGTGTATGCTAATCGTGATTTAGATGATAAAATTGTCGGTAGTTATGACCTCAATCCGTATAATGATATGGGAAATGTTTGGGGATATATGCCTCAGCTTGATAAACAGTGGTATATTTTTGAGAAAAATGGTAAATATGTGTTGATGTGTAAAGTATTGTTAGAGGATGGTAGATGGGAATTACAATATGCCGGAAAAGACAATGACAGTAAGCTGCTTACTGAAACAGAATTGAATCAATTTATGGCGGCTTTGGGGTTATCTAAAGATCAGTTTAGCGCTGTTAATGTTGGTGGAGCTAATGCGCCGGGAACAGATTTGGCTGAAACTTTTGATCCTGAAGATCCTTATTCTTGGGGAGATGTTATCGCACAATTGAACCATGGTACACATGTGGCCGGACTTATTGCCGCTAATAAAAATGATGAGGGTAGTCATGGTGTGGCTTTTGAAAATGGCGAAATAGTGGCTGTTAGTTGGGATTTAAGTGCGGATATATCTCAAACCGTTAAAAAAATGGTCGATGATGATGGAGTCAGAGTTTTTAGTAACAGTTGGGGCTATCCTGTTACGGGAGATGGTCTTGATGCTAGTAACGCTTGGGTGTTGATTGACGGGGCTACGGATGATGTTGAAGCGTATGCTTATGTTGCTAAAAATGATGGCGTTTGGGTTCAGGCTACCGGTAATGAAAAAGCTCATGAGGCATCTGTTCATAATGGATTGGGTAATCTGGATTTGTCTGATTTCGGTTATGATGGGCCAGGGGATTATGAAGTTCCTTATTTGGCGGTAACGGCTCTTGATTATTCAACCAGAGATAGTAATGCAACTTCCGGTTATTTGGCGGATTATGCTAACTGGTGCGGTTCTGCTTCGGGTTATTGTTTGGCAGCTCCGGGAACAGATGATGTTTCTACAGGTGCTGTTGAAGAGGGGTTTATGCTTGATTCCGGTACTTCTATGGCAACGCCGGTTGTTTCCGGAAGTGTCGCGCTTTTGATGGGATATTATCCTTGGTTGTCCGCGCAAAATGTTGCGTATATCTTGCTTGAAACCGCAAATAAAAATGGGGAATATGCTAATGAAGATATGTATGGTCAGGGAGCTTTGGATTTAGAGGCTGCCATTACAACACCAATTGATGGGTTGAGATTAGCTTCTTCTTCCTCTTTTGATTCTTTGTCGCCCGTTGGGGGGTCCAAATTGTCGTTATCTTCGTCTTTGCAGAATAAAATTTTGAAATCTTTGCCCAAAACTATTACTGCTTTTGATGCGCTTAATCGCCCATTTGAATATGATACTAAAAATTTGGTTAATGAAACTCACGCATCTAATGCAAATTTTCGTAATGCCGTTTCCAGAATGGCGATGGGCGGCGCTAAAAAAACGATTAAAGATGAAAAAACTGGTTTTGCCTTTTCTTCCAGTGAGAGCTTAAATAATGGCGGTAAAGCTAATCTGGCTTCTATGGAAGTTGTTAGCGAAACCGATATGGGGGCTACTCGTTTCTATTATGCGCAAAATAGTAAATATGATACGCCGGATAGCGTTTTGATGCCGTCTAATAATCCGTATTTGGCAATGAATGAGGCATATGGTGCTGAAAATATAATGAAACTCAGCGATACATCTAAGTTTAAATTAGCTTTGCAAACCGGTGAAAATGGTTTGTATGAACGTGATTATGAACAAGATAATCATTCTTTTACGGAGCGTTCATATGCTTTTTCAGGGGAGTATTCGTTTAATATGACGGATTATTTGGAATTAGCGACTATGGGCGGGATGTTGATGGAAAATGATGCTTTACTCGGTATGAATGGAACGGGGGGATTTGGTTTTAAAGATAGTTCAACCTATTATATGGGGGTGCGGGCGGCTTTGAATTTAACTCCAAATCTGTCGTTGATTGCCGCATATTATCGAGGCTATACGCAAGGTGCTGACACGCCGATGTTGGCTATTTCCGATTTGCAGACAGAAAGTTTTATGGTGGCCGGAGAATATAAATTTAATGCTAAAGATAAAATCGGTTTGAGTCTTTCTTCTCCGCTCTCGGTAGTTAAAGGTCGGGCTTCTTTATTATATGCAGGGGGACGTGATAATAATTCCGATACGGTTTATATGAATAAACTCACAACTTCTTTGACTCCTGAGGCAAAAGAGTATGATTTAGGTTTGTATTACATGGGTGAACCTAAAGAGGATTTGAAATTGATGGGTAAAGTGCAGGCTCGTTTTAATGCTGATGGCGAAAAAGGAGTTACCGATTATATTGGTATGGTTGGCCTACAAAGTAATTTCTAAATCCGAGGTGCTTAAAAAAACACCGGAGAGAAATTAATCTCTCGGGTGTTTTTTTAGGTTTTTTGAAACTTATGCGCAGATTATGCGATAGGCTTCTTCCGTACACATACAACGTGCAAATCGAAGAACTGCATAAGTTCGCTTTAATTCCGAAAATTCTTTTTCGGTGAATGTTAATTCCCCTGTGGCTTCGATGATACTGCCATTGTGCCACAATACATAAAAAATACCTTTTTCCGTGGTTACTTGCCAAGCGATGCTGGTTAAGTGTTTCTCTGCTAATGCGCCCAGCTTAATTTCTACTTGTTTGTGATGTCTATGAAAGGCTTTTTCAACCGATGATTTTCTCAAAAATACAGGTTCTTGATTCGGTTTTAAACGCTCTAATTTCCATATTAGTTCACTTTTCCCGTTTGCTTCATGGTATACGGCTGATGTAATGCAGAATATCATCTGCTTTACGTTTTTGGGGCAGATGTAATTCTGTCCGGTCAGGCTTAAACGTATTAGCACTTTCGCATCACCCGAGTGATAAGTGTAACCGCTATCGGAATATACCGTAATGAAATAATGGCGTAAATCTTCTGCGCTTAACTCTTTCATTTCTGCTTCGGCACGATTTGCGAAGGATTTTGGTGATTCTGTGTATTTGCGGCGGGGGCTGCTGGTTTCAACACCATAGTCCAAAACATCAAATGTTTGATTGCCATAGTTGATACTTCCCATAATTATTTATTTAAAAATTAAACATATATTTATTTTGATGGTTCTGTTTTAACTGCTTTTTGTCTATCCGTCAAGCTAAAAATGTTTTTATCAGGTAAAATTATGCCAATGTACGCTTTTTACTTGCTTTTTTAAAGAAATCTTATACATTGCGCGGTATAATAACTTTATCTGTGAATTTTATCTGTATGAGGTATTTGATGCTGACTGCAAAAAATAATGTAGCAAATATTCGGACCGAAGTTATGCAAAGAGTGGCTAAATCCTTTGTGGAAACAGAATTGGACGATATTGAAGAGGCTTTGAATGATTTAGTTGATGGTAAAAATTTTCGCCATAATCCTGACGCCGAAAAGGCGGCGATTAAAGGTCAAATTTTGGCGGCAATGGGATTTTTGTCGCAGGAAGTTGATGCGAATCGGAGTTTGAGGGATTTTGCAAAAGAGGCTTTGGTGCGTACAAAACCAACTCGCGCGGGATTGTCGGTGATTAAAGGGGCTTGTAATGCTTGCCGCTCCAAAACTTATGAGGTGACACCTATGTGTCAGGCTTGCGTGGCGCGTCCTTGTGAGCTGAATTGTGCTAAAAAGGCAATTACGGTTACTGATAAGGCCTTTATTGATCAGGATAAATGTATAAAATGTGGCTTGTGCGCTACCTATTGCCCTTATGGGGCTATTCATAAATCTGTTGTACCTTGTGAAGATGCTTGTCCGGTTAATGCTATTAAAAAAGATGTAGATGGTCGTGAGGAAATTGATATCGAAAAATGTATTTCTTGCGGTAAATGTTTGCAGTCTTGTCCTTTTGGCGCAATTGTTTATAATTCGCAAATGATTGATGTCTTAAAGGTTCTCAAAAATCCCGATAAAAAAGTTGTGGCGATGGTCGCTCCCGCAATCTTGGGACAGTTCGGAAATGATTTGGGTAAAGTTATTGCTGCTTATAAAGCCTTGGGGTTTGATGATGTTATTGAAGTGGCTTATGGCGCTGACTTTACTTCTAAAAACGAATCGGCTGAATTTGTCGAACGTATGAAAGAAGGTGCTCCGTTTATGACAACTTCTTGTTGTCCGGCTTATGTTAAAACCGCTAAAGTTCATGTTCCGGAAATTGCTCCATTTGTTTCTAATACCGGAAGCCCAATGTATTATGCCGCAGAGGTTGTGAAAAAACGTTATCCCGATGCTGTTTCCGTATTCGTCGGCCCTTGTTTGGCTAAACGTATTGAAGCAGAAAATAATCCTAATGTCGATTATGTGTTAGTCTTTGGCGATGTTCAGGCAATGTTTGAGGCTAAAGGTATTGATATTAATGCTTTGGATGCGGCTGCTTTTGCTGATGAGGCTTCTTTACAATCTCGCCGTTATGCTATTTCCGGCGGTGTGGCCGCAGCGGTTGAAAACTTAATCGACGGTCGGGCTGATTATCGTCCGATGAAAATTAACGGTTTAACTAAAGAGGAAGTTAAAAACTTAAAACGTTATGCCGCTAAAGGTTTGGATAATGGTTGCAATATGCTTGAAGTTATGTGTTGCGAAGGCGGCTGTATTGCAGGGCCGGGGTGCTTGTCTATGCCGAAAAAAGCTGCGGTTGTTTTGGAAAAATATGCCGCGGAAGGTAAAAATCAAAAGGATTGTGAAATTCATTGATTCTTTTGCCGAGGGTGTATTTAATGGGGTGTCCGGTGACGCCCTTTTTGTTTGGAATTTTTTTAAGTTTTTTGCTTTACTTTAAATTTTGTTTTGGGTAAATCTATATCTTGCGTTGGGAGGGAATTGTTTGTTTGCCTAGGAACTGAAACCGATGTATGATAAATTTAGAGTTATTTGTTGTGAAAATCCTGAGAAATATCCCGATAAATTGTTTATTGATATTTATCCTGCCGACCATATTACACACGAGCTATTATATCGGATGCGCTTGAAACTTACACCCGATGTCTATGATATTACAGGTGGGGTTTATTTAGATGATTTGGGAAGTGGTAATGTTCGACTCAAATATATTAAGCATCATGATAAACGAATTCAAAAACAGCAGGCTTTGGTGCGAGAAAGAGTTGATGCTAAAATTCTTGAATTGTTTGCGGAAATGAAAGAACGTGGTATTGATAAAACTATTAACGTTTCATTGACTGAAGTTTATGAGATTTTTAGTGCTGATGAAATTTATCCCAAAAGTGCTAAGGATGAACGAATTCTAGAAGCGCAAAAACAATATGCCAAACGCCAAAAAATTATGGCGCAAAGACAACAATTTTATGCACGGCAAAAGTATGCTTCCTTTCCGCATATTGCTTTGAAAATCAGTCAGCTTGAACGTTCGGGTGATTAGGGGATTCTATGGGGAAAAGCTCAGGGGATTCTTCGGTGACAGTTTTTATCAACTGCTTGATTTGTTTGTAAAGTTTGTTTGAGCTCCAATCGGCTTCGCCTTGTATGGTGGCCACTTTTTTGCCTTGCTTGTTCATAATGACGGTATAGGGAGTGGAGCCTATTCCTAAACTTAATGATAGTTTGTTTTCTTCATCATTGAAAAATGGAATGGTGGGGGCACCGTATTTGGTTAAAAATTTGCGTTCATCATCGTTGTTTCTCCACTCTGAAGCCGGTGATACTAACATGACTTTGATGTTGTCTTGAAGTGCTTGCGGGTAGAATTTTTCTAGCCGTTTCATCTCTCTTAAACATGGAAAGCAACTTTGTGACCAGAATATTAATATGGTTAATTCTGATGTGGAGTCCAGTATGCGGAAATTTTCATTGTTTTCGGAAATTAATGTAACGTCCGGCATATTTACAGGATATTCCAATACATATAAACCTTTGGGACCATTGTATGCTTTGACGTTAAATGCAATAAATAAACAACAGATTATCGTGCAGATGAAGGTTTTCATGGGGCTTTTTCCTGTTAATTACTTCAATTCAACTTTGTACTTTAGGCGCTTTTCATATAAACTGCCTTTGGATTTATTCAATGTGTAGGGCAAAAAATGAAATATTTAGTTAAATTTTTAATGATTTTTTCAGTATTTTTTTCCATCTTATATGTAAGTGCTTGCGGAAGAATTTCTGCTAATCAACCAATTAAAGGGAGCGGTTATCCGCATTCTTATCCGAGACATTATTAGTCTTTGCTTTTTGAGGGAATGTTATGGCAAATAAAGATGATTTTTCTGATGTGATGATTCCTTATGTGGAATTTGCTGAAAATGCTAATGAGAGAACACCTTGTATTTTGGTGTTGGATTGTTCAGGTTCTATGCGCGGTGAGCCGATTAAGCAACTTAATTCCGGTTTGCAGGCGTTGGAAAAAGAATTAAAAGATGATATTGATGCCAGTTCTCGAGTTCAGTTGCTGGTTATTAAAGCATATGGAAAAGATGATGCCGAAATTTCTGCTGATTGGGTCGATGCTATGAATTTTACCGCACCGGTTATGGAAGCGTCCGGACTTTCTCCTATCGGTAAAGCTATGGAGTTGGCTTTGCATAAAATTGAAGAACAAAAGTGTTTGTATGATAGTTGCGGTATTACTTCTAAACGCCCGTGGATATTCCTTATCAGTGACGGTGAACCGACAGACTATGGCTGGGAGTTGGCGGCGGCTAAATGTCGTGAAGCACAGCAAAATAAAAAAGTGGTTATTCATGCGGTAGGAACGCAAGGGGCTAATTTGGAAAAACTTGCAAAGTTCTCTTTGATGCCGCCGAAGCGTTTGAGTGGATTAAAATTTACGGAGTTCTTCCTGTGGCTTTCTCGCAGCGTATCTTGTGTGTCCAGAGCGGCGCCGAATATGCCTGATATTTTAGATGATATTGAGGCTTGGCATGAAGAAAACGCCTAGGTCTATTCGGGTTATTGCTACCAAAATTACAGGCGGATTGCATCTCGCTAAACAAAAGCCTTGTCAGGATTTTTATCAATATGCCTGCTCAGGAAATAAATTGGTTGCGGTGGTTTCGGATGGCGCAGGCTCGGCTGTTTATGGAAAAATCGGGGCGAAGATTATTTGTGAAACGTTGGTTAATGTGCTTATTAATACTCCCCTTAAAAATACTAAAGAGGCCGTTATTAAAGCTATCAATATGGCTCGTTCAAGATTAGTTATCCATCGGCTTAATAAATCTAAATCCGAACGCGAAATCCTTAATTTTTCGGCGACGATTGTCGGGGTTGTTTATCATAAAAATCGTGGTGTCTTTTTTCATATCGGTGATGGTGCAGGTATAGCCGTACATACGGTTAAAGCGGAAAAAGAAATCCAGAGTAATCAAAGCGTTTCTTCCGGCACTAAAGTTAAATATACTCTCTCTCGACCGGCAAACGGCTCTTTTTCGTGCGAAACATATTTCTATACAATGAAAAATTGGGCCGATTGCTTGCGCTTTACTCCGATTGAAAAAGCAGAGGCTCTGTTTTTAATGACAGACGGTGTTACTAATTTTGCTCTTTCTGAAGATATGTGTGAGCTTAAAAACGGTTTTATCGAACCGATTAATCAATATCTTAGAAATGAGCAAAATAAAACCAGGGCGCTTAGGGCTCTCAATAATACTTTGGATACGAAACAGGCGCGTAAACTTAACTCCGATGATAAAACTTTTTTGTGGGCAGGGCTATGAATACAGAAGCGATTTCTTTATCTGATCAGCCAACATTGACACCTGAATTGCAATTTAATGCGATTTTTGCCGATAGAAGTTTTAAACGCGTTACTTTGGGTAAATTGCTTAATAAAGGCGGTGCAGCCGGTAAAATTTATCAAATTGTCGGACAGACAGATAAAGTTGCAAAAATCTTTCATGAGCGACAGAAAAGTAATACGAATCGTTTGAAATTAGAGGCAATGGTTATCAATAATCCGAATATTCCAAGCGTGACAGCCGGCGGTGTGGAATATGTGCAAATCGCTTGGCCGGAAGCTGTTTTAGAAGATGATGAAGGATATTGTGTCGGCTATATGATGCCTTTTATTGATACTTCCGCTGCGGTTTCTTTAGACCATCTCATGCAAGGTGCCGTTCGAGCTAAACTCGGCTTGAGCGATAAGTACGAATATCGTGTTATGGCGGCTTATAATGTTGCTCTTATGGTAGCGTCTTTGCATAAATATGGGCACTATATTATAGATTTAAAGCCGGCGAACGTTTCTATCTATAAAAAAACAATGACTGTCGCTATGTTTGATTGTGACGGTTTTTCTATTCAGGGAGAACAGGCTCGCTTTCCGGCAGAATTTGTGAGTGAAGAGTATATCTATCCCGAAGGTATGGCGCAGTCTTGTGATGAAATGGGAGAAGAACAAGATAAGTTTGCTTTGGCGGTTATTATCTTTAAACTGCTTAACAATGGTATTCATCCGTTTTCCGGAGTGGTTAAGAAAAATGCTGATAGCGCGCTGTCTATTCAGGAGCGTATTGAGCAATATCATTATGCGTACGGAATGTGGGGGGATACTTATCAGGCGCCCCATCCTTATAGCATTCATGAATTTTTGCCACAGAGTACATTGAAACTTTTTGACCGTGCTTTTGTGAAAGGTCAGAAAAGACCAACGGCGGTTGAATGGCAGGTAGAATTAGACTATTTGCTCAAAAATTTGAAGCATTGTAAAAAGAATCCAAATCATGCGTATTTTACGAATAAGGGTTGTGGGTTATGTGTGGCGGAAGATCGCTTAAAAGCTAACCTCAAAACTATTCAGGAAAAGAAGGCTGAACCTCGTAAAATTCGTGGTTTTGAGATAAAGAAACTGTCTCGTGAAAGTATGGAACATGATAAATGGGTACGTATGCAGAGCGAAAAAAGAGCGATGCGCGTGACGTATTTTATTGTTATGCTTTATAGCTTACTGATGACATCGTTGCCTCGAATTGCATTGGAGTATAAAACGACTTTGGATGAGTTGGGGATATCTTTGCAATTAGTTGGATGCATTATTGGGTTTAATTTGTTGCATTGGTTAGTGAAAAAATGTCGTAAATTTTTGGTTAGACGTATTGGTAGTTCAACCGTAAATGCTTTAATTACATATACTTATTGCTGTGTGGCTACAGCTCTTATTGTCGGAAACGATATTGATTGGGCTAAATTGTTTAAGGCTTTCTAAGTCTATGGTTTCCATAAGGATACTAACAACCTTTTAAGTGCCTACTTTTCATTTTAAAAATTGTTGTTATAAATTAAGTATTGGTTATTTGATAATTTAAGGAAAAATTTGTGATAAATTTAAAGAATATTGTTATCTCGGGTAAAGAAGTTTGCCCTATTATTGAAGGTGGTAAAGGTATTAACGGAACAGATGGTCGCAGTAGCGGTGCTTTTGCGAAAGAGGGTTGCGTTGGTACAATTTCTTTAGTCAGCGCAGATTACTATGATGAAAACGGTAAGCCTGTTTTGGAACGTTCTCATCGCTTGAAACGTCAGGAACGTCATGAAGATTTAATTGCCGGTGCTATTAAGGGCGGTATTGCTCAGGCTCAAATTGCTCACGAAATTGCCGGAAATAACGGACGTATCCATGTTAATGAATTATGGGAATTGGCTGATTCCGAGACCGTGATTACTGAAGTTTTAAAAGGGGCAAAAGGTTTAATTCATGGTGTGACTTGTGGCGCAGGGCTTCCTTATAAATTAGGGGAAATTGCATCGGCTCATGGTGTTTATTATTATCCTATTGTTTCTTCTGCAAGAGCTTTTCAGATTTTATGGAAGCGCGCTTATGTAAATTATAGCGAATTTTTGGGTGGTGTTGTTTATGAAGATCCTTGGCTTGCAGGTGGTCATAACGGTCTTTCTAATGCCGAGAATCCAGAAGAACCTCAAAATCCGTATAATCGTATTAAAGAGTTGCGCGCAACGCTTAATAAATTGGGTTTAAGCGAAACTCCGATTGTCATTGCCGGTGGAGTTTGGTCGCTTAGCGATTGGGAAGATTATTTGGATAATCCAGAAATTGGTAAAGTTGCTTTCCAATTTGGTACAAGACCGATGATTACTACCGAGAGTCCTATTAGCGATGCTTGGAAGCAAGTTATGCTTAAGACAAAACCGGGTGATGTTGTTTTGCAACGCTTTAGCCCGACAGGGTTCTATTCTTCAGCAATTAAAAATAAATTCTTATCACGTTTGATTGAACGCAAAGAAGGTGAAATCGCTTATAAACTTGAAGCTGATGAGGAATTTGATACACCATTGTCTTTGAGCAATGTTAAAGAGGTGTACATAAAATCAGCTGATTTGGCTAAAGCTGATAATCAGATTAAAGCTGGTTTTACGGTTATTCAGGAAACACCTGATTCAACAGTTGTCTTTTTGACACCGCAGGAATGGACTGTTATGAAAGATGACAGAGCTAAATGCTTAGGCTGTTTGTCTCAATGTCAATTTTCTGCATGGTCTGGTGCAAATGGTACAACCGGAAAAATATGCGATCCTCGTACATATTGTATTCATAAGACTTTGTTTGATATTAGCCATAATGGTAAAACTGATGATAATTTGTTATTTGCAGGACATCAAGTTTATCGTTTTGGACAAGATCCGCTTTATGCTAATGGACATATTCCAACAACGCATGAGTTGATTGAAGCTATTAAAGCAGGGCGTTAAAATAGTTGATAAACGTATAAAAAAAGAGAGGGCTTTCCTCTCTTTTTTTATGTCAATCGTATTGGGTGAATATAGAAATCTCGGTTTGAAGTATAAAAAAACTCCCGCAATATGCAGGAGCTTTTCTTTATCTTTTGTTCGTTATAAGAATTTTACAGCGGCAAATCCTCCGATTAAAAGTAGTAAAAAGAGAACGGAGAGTAAGTTCAAATTCTTTTCAATAAATACTTTCATCGGGTCGCCAAAGCGTTTTAATAACCATGCAATAAGATAAAATCTCATGCCGCGGGCAATGACAGAAGCTATTGTGAATACGACTAAGTCTAATTGAACGACACCGCTGGCAATGGTAATAATTTTGTATGGGAAAGGTGTGATACCGGCACCGAAAACAATCCATGCGCCATATTCGTGATAGTAGTTTTCAAATTTTGCAAATTGTGCCATGTAGCCATAAAATTCTAGTAAAGGACGCGCTATTAACTCAAATCCATATACGCCGATAAAGTAGCCGAAACAACCGCCCAATACACTGGCTATGGTTGCAACGCCGGCTATTTTATATGCCTCTTTAGGTGTGGCTAATACCATCGGTATAATCATGATATCCGGTGGAATCGGAAAGAATGAACTTTCGATAAAAGAAATGATAAATAGCCAGGTTAACGCATTTTGTTTGGCCGCTAAGTTCAAAGTATAGTCATATATAGAACGAGTTAAATCTTTAAAAGCCATGTCTTTTCTCTCTTTGTGAAATTATACTACGGCTTTTATTCTTAATGTAAAAATTGTTCTACTTCCTTAATATTTTGAGTGTTGTCCACATAAAAAGTTTTAGGAAATGAAAAAAGTTTGGGGGATTGATGTAAATTGGGTAGAAAATTAACGCATATTATGGTGGGAGTGTTCTTTTGTATATATTGGCTGGCGGCGTTTATGGTATGTACTTCAAACATCGTGTATTCGCTTTCAGTTACCGATTTGCTGAAGTCGGAACGTTCGTAGGGTTTTAAATTGATGTAGAGAATGTGATGTCTCTTGTTGCCTACACAGTATGTTTCCAGTATTTCTCTTAAAGATTTTCGTGCTTCTTTGTGGCTTAAATAGTGACTGATATTCGGATGATAAATTAAAGATTGCGGGGCTTCACTTACAACTATAATCGGTATCGACGTATTTTCCAGTTTGCTTTCTATGGCGGTTATATATTCTAAGGAGGTAAAGGCCGCAAAATCAAAAAGCATTATATGGGGGATGATTTCTTTGTGGTAAAAAGTGAATTTGTGTAAATTGTCTGTGTCAAACAGGAAATATCCTATTGGTTCTAATTCTTGATGATAGATTGCTTTGTTTTGACGGTTGTTGTTGTATAAGAATATGTTACCCAAATTCCGCATTAAATTTCTCCTCATGAGGGTGGTTTATGATGCTTTTAATATAATGCGTTTGGTGGGGCTTTTTAAGAGCGATTTTGTTTTAAAAATGCCTCATAAGTATTTTCTAACAGCATGGCGATTGTCATGGGGCCGACACCTCCGGGAACGGGTGTGATGTATGAGGCTTTTTTACTGGCTTCGTTATATTTTACATCGCCTTTAATACCATCATTAGTACGATTGATACCGACATCGATGATAATGGCCTCCGGCTTGATGAAGTCTTCGGTAACGAATTCAGGTTTTCCAACGGAGGCAATCAAAATATCTGCTTTCTTGCAAATCTCAGATAGATTTTTTGTTTTTGAATGGGCGATGGTTACTGTGCAATTTTCATTTAATAAAAGGTGAGATACTGGTAAGCCTACAACTTGTGAACGTCCGATAACAACGGCGTTTAATCCGCTTAAATCTTGTTTGACGGTATGGATTAAACGTAAAATTCCTTTGGGGGTGCAGGGAATGAATGCTGATGCTTGTTTTTGTATAACTAAACCGGTATTAAGAGGATGAAATCCGTCAATATCTTTTTCCGGTTTTATTTGGGTTAAAATTTCTTGAGGATTGAGATGGCGAGGAAGGGGGAGTTGAACTAAAATTCCGTTTACGTTGACGCTGTTATTTAATAATTCAATCAGCTCTTTTAATTCTTCGGCAGAAATATCTTGGGTCAAACGGTAGGTCGTCGCTTTTATTCCTACTTCTTTACAGGCTCTTTCTTTGGATCGGACATAAATTTCACTGGCCGCATCATTGCCCACAATAATTACAGCTAATTCCGGGGTTGCTTGGGTGAACGCTATTTTTTGTTTTAATTCATTTCTGATTTTTGCGGCGAGTTGTTTGCCGTCGATTATTTGTGCTGTCATGCGTTTTGTCCTAAAGTTGAAAGTGTTGCTTCCAATGCAGGGGGCGAATCCGTGTTGATTTGTAGTTTTTTATAACGTTCCGTTTCTCCGCTCACTATTGTAAAACTACTTTTGTTTAGATGCAATAGTTTGCTTAGAAATGCAATCAATTCTTGATTGGCTTTGCCTTTTTCGGGAACGGCTCTCAAATTTATTTTTAAAAACTCTTTTTGGTTGCTGTCAGTGAAAATTCCTGTTATCGCATTTTTAGAAGAGTTCGGTGTTACCCGAACTCTTATTATATATCCTGAAGATGTTTTTTCGTAATACATTGCTTTGTTAGCTATTGGGCTGGTGCTAGTACCTGACGGGTTTTTTCCAATATGTGTAATACGAATAATAATGCTAAGAGTAAAACGTATGGGGATATGTCGAATCCTGATACGGGTTTTATTTTTTCACGCAATTTGGCATAAACAGGCTCGGTTATTTGGTGCAAAAATGCTAAGAATTTTTTAAATGTAGGACCTCCTTGACCGATGATGTTAAAGTGCATACACCAATAGAGGGCTACATTGACAACAGCCAATATGAAGTATAATTCTAATACGCCTTCTATGCACCACAGTATGGTTTCCAGCATAATTTCCATATGTCTATCTCCTTTATATAATTTATCTTCCTTCTTGCTCTTGGACGTTACCTAAAAATTGTTCTATTTCTTGGTTTGATCCAGTTGCTGCGTTTGTTTTTATGTTTTCTACTTGTTGCAGGCGTTGATTTTCTTCCGACGCTTCTTCTAATCTTCGCATCATTTCCAGTACTACCTGACGCAAATAATTTATGTATGAATAGTCTTCTTCCAAATCCTCGTCGCTATTATGATTAATATTTAAATTTAATATCAAGTTAAAATCTGAAATATAATTTTCTTTTTGTGAAAGTAAATTGGCGCAATAGTCATAATATTCTTGTATTTTGTTGCGGTCTTCAAATGATTTACTGTTTACCATCTTGGAGGTGTTCTTTACAATGCTTCGCATTTCTCTTAGACGTGCTAATTTGAATTTTAATATGTCCATTTTGGCTTTATTGGCTGCTTTTCCCGCCCCTTCGTATAAAGATAAACACAGTAAAATTTCTGCTTCTCGATCGTAACTCATATTGATGAATTCATTTCGTTCTCCGACGTCTTCGTGGGTTATTTGCCCGTCGTTCATGTGACGCAATATGTCCGCAGTTGCGGATATCCAGCGGTAATATTCGTTCATTGAAGATGTTTCACAGTTGTTCTTTTCTATTAAATCGGCAATTTCTGCATCTAATGAATAGGGAATAAATTCATTATTCGATTTATCGCGTTCTATGAAATCGGCTAGGTTTTCGCGTAAGGCTTTTATCGGTTTGGCGGTCGTATTTACTTTTGTTGTGTAGTCTTCAGGCGCAAATACAATTTCTCGACATAAGGCATTGGCTTCTTGTTTTTCAATGCTGGGGTATTGTTTCTTGAGATATTTTTGAATGATAAGATAGTAGTTGGTATCTGTTGTGGAATTTGTTTGTGTCTGGTTTGAATATTCGGCAGGCATTGTTATTCTCCTTTGGGGGATGTTTCTTCAAAAATTAATTGTTCTTGTTCCAACCATATAATATGGTCTATAATCCATGAACTTATTTCGCTTATCTTTTGTGCTTCTATTTGCAAAGCTTCGCTGACAGCGCATATAAAAGAGCTTTCCGAATCGGAAAAGTTGTTGTTTGTATAGGCCATTATCAGCATGGTTTTGATAATTTCCAGCTTTAAACGGCGGTTTTTTATATTGGATAATTTGTGGAGGCAATTTGTCGTGGAGTAACTGAAAAATTGCGGCTCAAGTTCTAAATGCATGTCTTGGGATAATGTTTCAATAAAGCGCATCTCTTCGGGTTTTATTTTACCGTCTATCTGAGCAAGAGTGCAAAGAGTTGATAAGAAAACTTCTTTTTCTTCTCGGGTTGCTTGTTGGAGATAGAGGTTATTTCTTTTGTATCCACACATTTTCCTGCTCCTTTATAACTATTTTGCCAGAAATTCTCTTATCTTGCAACAGAAAAAATATTTATCGGCAAAATCGTGACGTCGTGTAAATTTTGTTTGAAAAAATTAAAGTTTGTTGGTATACTGGTTGCCAATGATAATTGGCTTTAGGATTATGTGTTAAAAATATGGCTAAAAAATATTTTATTAAAACTTTCGGATGCCAGATGAACGTCTATGATTCTAATCGGATGGCGGTCATGCTGGAAGAAATGGGTTTGAAAAAAACACAAAATCAACGCGACGCAGATGTTGTTATCTTTAATACTTGTCATATTCGCGAAAAGGCTGCGGAAAAGGTCTTTTCTGATTTGGGCAGAGCGTATCTTATTAAGCAAGAAAGAGAAACTGTCGGTAAAGATACTATTATCGGTGTGACGGGATGTGTGGTTCAGGCTGAGGATAATGAAATCTTGAAAAGAGCTCCTTATGTCGATTTTGCATTGGGGCCTTTGAGATATTTTCGCTTGAGGGAAGTTGTTGAGGAAATCTTTAATGAAAGACATAAACAACTGTTGGATACGGATTTCTCGGCGGTTTCTAAATTTGATTTCTTGCCCGAAAATAAATCCGAAAGCGGTTGTTCCTATTTGGCTATTCAGGAAGGATGTAATAACTTTTGTACCTATTGCGTTGTGCCTTATACGCGCGGTGTAGAGGTTTCTCGTCCGGTTGAAGATGTGTTGCGTGAAGCAAAACGTTTGGTGCAAACAGGTAGTCTTGAACTCAATCTTTTAGGGCAAAATGTTAATTCATATCATGGAGAAGATGCTTTAGGTCGTGAGCGTAATTTGGCTTATCTCTTAAATAAAATTGCAGAAATTGATGGATTGCAACGTATTCGCTATACAACGTCTTATCCTGCAGATGTCGATGATGATTTAATCCGTTGTCATAAAGAAATATCTAAACTTATGCCTTATCTCCATTTGCCTATACAATCCGGTTCAGATGTTATCTTAAAGAAAATGAATCGTCGCCATACTCGTGATGATTATTTGCGCGTGGTTGATAAATTAAAAGAGGCGAATCCAAATATCGGTATGTCTTCGGACTTTATTGTCGGCTTTCCGGGGGAAACTGATGAGGATTTTCAACAAACTTTAGATGTGGTTAATCGGGTGAAATATATTCAGGCTTTTTCTTTTAAATACAGCCGTCGTCCGGGAACTCCCGCAGCAGTTATGGATGGGCAAATTGATGAAAAAGTTAAAAAGGAAAGATTGCAAATTTTACAGGATTTGTTGTTTTCTTATCAGACAAAGTTTAATAAAGATAGTGTCGGTAAAGTTATGTCGGTCTTGTTTGAAAATAAAGGCAGACATAGAGGACAATTGGTCGGACGTACACCTTATATGCAAAATTTGCACGCACAGGCTGATAGTTCGTTACTTAACAAAATTGTTGACGTTCGGGTTACGGACGCTTCAACCAACTCATTGAGCGGGGAGGTACTTTAATATGGCTGAACTTAATTTCGAACTTTTTAATAATCAATTACTTAAAGTTGTTGTCGGCGTTAATGATGAAAATATTCGCCTTATTGAGCGGATGCTTAATGTCGAAATCTTGAGCTTCGGTAATCAAATCACTATTAAAGGAGCTGCTAATGATGCCGATAATGCTAAAACCGCTATCGATATTTTGTATGAAAAAGCCAGTAAAGGGCATGTTATCGGTGAACAAGAAGTTAAAGCTGCCGTGCGTATTTGCGGTGGGGCGGAAACTCATGACGAAAAACAATCTTTGAGCGAGATTGTTTTGAAAACAAAAAAACGTTATATCTATCCACGCTCGGCAACACAGGCTAAGTATATTACCGAAATGATGAAAAATGAATTGGTCTTTGGCTTAGGTCCTGCCGGTACAGGTAAAACTTATTTGGCGGTGGCACTGGCTGTGTCTATGATGATTGAAGGTGCAGTTGATAAAATTATTCTTTCTCGTCCTGCGGTCGAAGCCGGTGAAAATTTGGGCTTCTTACCAGGGGATTTGAAAGAAAAAGTTGATCCTTATCTGCGACCGCTTTATGATGCTCTTTATGAGATGCTTCCGGCTGAACAAGTTGATAAGAAATTGGCTTTAGGTGAAATCGAAATCGCTCCTTTGGCGTTTATGCGCGGACGTACACTTTCAAATGCATTTGTTATTCTGGATGAGGCGCAAAATACAACACCTATGCAGATGAAAATGTTTTTGACACGTTTGGGGGAAAATTCGCGAATGGTTGTTAACGGTGACCTTAGTCAGGTTGACTTGCCTCGTGGCGTAATCTCCGGCTTGCGTGATGCTCTTGAAACTTTGAAGGGCGTTAGTAATATCAGTTCGGTAACCTTCTCGGCTAATGATGTGGTTCGTCATGGTTTGGTTGCTAAAATCGTTAAAGCGTACGAAGAGAAAAGTAAAAGAGAGCATGATGAAGAGTAATATTGTTCTGAATGTGACGGTCGATAATCCGTTATGGACTGAGGCTGTCGATTTTGATGCCGTGAAAGTGGCTGAGGAAATTAAAGATTTGGCTTTTGACTATGTCTGTGAGGTGGCTGATATAGATTTTTTGGAATTAAGCAAAACTTTTGATGTTAATGTTTCTCTCAGCGATGATGCGGAAATTCACCGATTAAATAAAGAATTCCGTGGGATTGATAAACCGACTAACGTTCTTTCTTTTGCAAATGTCGATGATGATGAATTTTGGGATGTGCTTGATAAATCCGAACGCCTTGATTTGGGCGATATTATTCTTGCCTTTGAAACGTTGCAACGAGAAGCTGCAGAAAAGCAAATTACCGTTTACGCTCATTATTGTCATTTGTTGGTACATGGCTTTTTGCATATTCTCGGATTTGATCATCAAACTGATGATGAAGCTGATGAGATGGAGGCTCTTGAAGTTGAAATTTTAGAGCAATTCTCTGTCGAGAATCCTTATGCCGATGATGTGGATGAATAATTCATGTCGGGGGGAGAATTAAAACAAATTTCCGTTAAACGGATGTTGTGGAGCGGAAAGTTTGCTCAGCTGAGTTTGGCTTTTTTTGCCGGTGGAATGGCGGCGTTTATCTTTCCACCGTTTGTTTCCAATATCGTCGGATTTGCGGCTTTGATTTTCTTTTTGACGATGCTCTTTACAGCGGAGTGTCGTAAAAAAAAATTGTTTGGCTTAGCTTACGCGTTTGGGTTTTCTTTTTATGCCGTCAGTTTTGCTTGGATATGTAATGCGCTATTAATTGATGAGCAGAAATTTATGACGTATGTGCCGATTGTGTTCTTAGCTGTCGGCGGTTTCTTCGCTTTGTTTTGGGCTTTGCCGGCGATGGCGTTGTCCTGGGGGCGTAATATTTATGCAAAAGTACTCTTTTTTTGCGCTTCTTTTGTTGTTTTTGAGTGGATTAGAAGTTTTATTTTTACCGGATTTCCATGGAATTTGTTAGGGACAGCTCTCAGTTTTGACGTGCGGCTTATTCAAGGAGCGGCGGTTTTTGGTACATATGGATTGTCTTTGCTTTTGTTGTTAATGCTTTCCGGTGCGGCGATGTTTGTGGTGGGGATTTTTAAACGATGCTTCGATGTTAAAGCTCTTGTTTTTATTTTGTTACCTGGGTTGATTTTGGGCGGTTTTGCTTTATCTTATCAACCTCTGAAAAAAGGTGATTTTATTGTTCGTTTGGTGCAGCCGAGTATTCCCCAAACGTTTAAATGGAATAGGCAAATGGCTGAGGATAATCTTCATCAATATATCAATTTAAGTAAAAGTCAGCCACTTGATAATGTTCGTTTGGTCGTATGGGGGGAAACTGCCAGTCCGTTCTATTTGGATAGAGATGAACAGCATTTGCAAGAAGTAACTGCCGCTGTTCCTGAAAATGGCTTTTTGATTACGGGATTATTGCGTGCCGGAATGGAAAATGGTGTTTTTATACCGTTTAATTCTATGTTTGTTATTGATAAGAAAGGTAATATTCGCGATTATTATGATAAATCTCACCTTGTCCCATTTGGCGAATATTTGCCACTGCGAGAGTATTTACCCGGTTTTATGGAGCCGGTGGCTAATGTTGTTGGTGATTTAGGACAGGGCGAAAAGTTTAAAAACCTGCAAGTTGCCGAATTGCCGCTTATGGGGGGGGCTATTTGTTATGAGATTATTTTTCCGAAAAGTGTTGTTAATCCTCATCAAAAACCCGAAATTTTAATTGTTGTGGCTAATGACGGTTGGTACGGTTTGAGCGCCGGTCCTTATCAACATCTGGCGGCGGCTCAAATGCGGGCTGTCGAAGAGGGAGTTACCGTTATTCGCAGTGCTAATACAGGTATTAGTGCGGTGATTGCTCCTAATGGTGATATTTATGGGCGAATTGGCTTAAACGATGTCGGAATTTCTGATGTTCAACTTCCTAAACAATTGGCTTATTCCACACTTTATAATCAATATGGAAATTGGTTGCCTTGCGTGTTGATTGTGTTGTGTTTTGTTTTAGGTGTTTGGGTTTCCGGTCGCTCTTTGAAAAAAAATAATTGAGGGAAATATTGTCTTTAAATTAAACTGATAGCTGTGTAAAAATGTTATTGCAACTTATAAAGTAGTAGTGTATGAAGTTGTTATTGGTGGTACTTTAATGTAGGAGAAAAATAATGGCGCGCGGACGTAAGAAAAAATCAAATAATTTTGCGTATAATATGGGGAATGAACCTTCTAATGATGCGAGCATCGGACCGATTGATGTGCATGTCGGAGCGCGTATTTGCGCACGTCGTAAATTGTTGCAGCTTAGTCAAAAACAAATGGCTGAAAAACTCGGTATTACTTTTCAACAAGTGCAAAAGTATGAAAAAGGAGTTAATCGTATCGGAGCTGGCAGACTTTATACCATTGCGGTTATTTTAGGGGTGGATATTGATTATTTTTATAGCGGTCTTACTCCAGATCAGACTAATCAAATGGCTGAATATTCTAATTGTACGAATTCGAAATTTTTACAGGAAGATGACAGCGAGTTTAAATCCGATCCAATGCAGGGAGCAGAGGCCGTGATGCTCCTGAAGGCTTTTTATTCCTTGCCACCGAAGGCTCGACACGCTTTATTGATGATGCTGACAAGTCTTAAAGACAGAGAAGATATGGATGGCGATGCGTAATCTTAATCAAATCTCAAATGTGCCGAAATTCTTTGGACGAAGAAAAGGTCGTGTTGTTCGTAAAGCGAAACAGTTTTTGTTGGAAAATATGTTGCCGCAAATGAGAGTTACACCCCAGACGGATTTTAATGCTGAAAATTTATTCGCGACGGCTAAACGGGAAATTTGTTTGGAAATTGGTTTTGGCGATGGACAGCATTTGTTTGGTCAGGCGCTGAGAAATCCTCAGAATGGGTATATCGGCGTGGAAGTTTTTCAAAACGGTGTCGCTAATCTTTTAACCCTTATTAGCGGAATTAAAGAGGGAGATAATCTACCCGATAAAATTGATGTGCATGATTATACTGTCCAAAATGTGCGGGTTTTTGATGATGATGTTCGTCTGCTTTTTCAGGCTCTTCCGGATGCGTTTTTTGATAAAATTTATTTGCTCTTTCCGGATCCTTGGCCTAAAAATAAACATGCCGGCAGACGTTTTGTAAATCCTGAAAATTTAAAAGAAATCCAACGAATTTTAAAAATCGGTGGGCTTTTTCGTATCGCGACGGATCATCCTGTTTATAAAAGACATGTTTTGCGAACTATGCATGATAATGCAAATTTTGTATGGACGGCAAAATGTGGAAATGATTGGAGAAGAGAACCTGAAGATTGGGTTAATACTAAATATCAACAGAAAGCTATTCGTGAGGGACGACGTCCGGTCTTTTTTGATTATAGAAAAGTTTAAGCCGCTTTTTAGGAATCTTTTTTGCTTTAATAACAGAAATTGATGAGGTGAGCTTTTTTTATGCTAATATCTCTTGGTGAAAATATTTAATATCTGTCCAGTTTGTCTGTGAAAAAGAGAGTATTAAAAAAGGTTCGGATGTTTTATTCCGAACCTTCGAGTATTGATTCCGCGGGACTTAATTTCTTCCGCGAATGAAATCCGCCACAGTCAGGAGTAACGTTTTGCCTTTTTGCAGAATATTCGTTTTGTCTTTTTCTTGGGTATGCTGTGAAACGGAATCAGGAGTTTTTTGTTTATTCTGTTTGTGTTGAGCAATGCGGGCTTTGCTTTCCGCCAACTCAATGGCTTTTTGGTAATTGTGAGCCAGATTTTTAGCACCCGATAATTCCAGTTCTTTATATTGACGAATGATGTCCGGGGTGAGGATATTTAATTCGTATAATTCATCCACACCGTATCGTCTGCTTTTTCCGGTTACCCAGTTTTTTACTGTTTCACGGAGCGTCTGATTCTTGTTTTGGGCGTTTGTCAGATGCGTTCTTAAATTTTGCGCATCTTTCAACGCAGCTCTGCCGTTGCCTTTCCAGTTAATGCTGCTGATAGCTGCCGCTATGGCAAATGGAGGTAAACGTGTGGCATCCAAATTGCCGTTTTCGTCTTTTAAATTCATGCTGCGGGCCAGAGCTGCCGTGACGTGTTTTGTCTTACCCGGACGGCCTAATTGATAGAAAGCTAAATTGTAATCTTCAATTTGTTGTATCAATAATTCTTCGCTTGGGAAAAGTTCCGTTAAGCATAGATAGTTTTTAGTGGTGTTGCTTAGGTGAACAGGTTTGCCGGCTTTTTTCTTTTTTTCTGCTTCGGTGGACGTTATAAATCTTTTTAACTTTGCCGATGCTACGGTTTTCCACGCATTGTCATTCAGATAAATGCTTTTGTATATGTCGCCGTGTAAAATGGCATCGCGTTCATCCATCGGGCGTAAATCACCGTTTTCATCAAAAAATTTATGTTCCAATTCTTTGGCAACAGTTTCAACAGGTCCTTTGGTGCTTTTTATTAAGGGGAGAACATATTGTCTGGTTTGGGGATTGGCTGCCAGGTATTTTATAAATGATGAAACGGCTGCGTCATCCATTTGTGACGGACCTTTGGTTATTCCGGTCTTACTCATTATGCGCAAATCTATAACGTATTTGGTTAATTGATCTTCGTTGGGTTTGGGGTTATATGTTTGGCATTCACTACGGTATACAAGGCTTAAAGTGTTTGCTTTGGTTAATTCATCTTTTAAAACACGTTTGAGTTCTATTTTGCCGCTTTTTTGGTATTTGTCGGCGTTTATGATATATGTGTATTCATTTCTGTTATATGCGCTGACTTCCGTATCTGAAATTTCGGGAATATCCTCAAAACGATGATAGATTTTTTCCGCATTTCTGCGGGATATGGTAGTTTGATGCGCCGAATTTAATTCTGCTGTCTGTTCATCCGTCGGCGTGTTTGATATTATAATCTCCTTTTTTAATGTATCTAACGGCTCAGCTTGGACTTGACTCTTTTGAGGAAGACCAGATAAAGCCGCTCCGGCGACAACTATTCCTGCACCGGCTATATATTTTGCTTTTGACATTTTTTATATTTTCCTCTTTAAATATAAATGTTTATATCCCTATGTATCCTTTTATAATTTAGCATATAAAATTTCATTTGTCCAGAGGGTTGTGAATTTATTGTTCGAATTCGTATGTTTTTTTCTCTTTCTAAACGGGGCTTTTTTAAAAGACGGTGGAAAAGTGTCACTTTTTAAAGGTAAAATTAAATTTTATGTATTAACTTCATTAAGACTTGGAGAAGCATGGCTTCTTTTAATGACTTGATAAAGGTAATAAATTTAAGGAAATAAAAATGGTATCATTAGCAGAGAAAATGGCCGCCAATATGGACGCATCCGTGTTTAGTAAAGCTACGGATTTGAAAAAACGTTTGTTGTTTACGGTGTTGGCCTTGATTGTTTTTCGTTTGGGAACTTTTATCCCTCTTCCGGGAATTGATTCTCGCGTGTTGGCGGAGATTTTTGCCAGACATTCTAACGGAATCTTGGGAATGTTTAATATGTTTTCCGGTGGCGCGTTAGAGCGTATGACTATTTTTGCGCTTAATATTATGCCATACATTTCGGCGTCTATTATCTTGCAACTCGGACAGTCTATCGTGCCGTCTTTGGCTGCTTTGAAAAAAGAAGGTGAGGCGGGACATCGTAAAATGATGCATTATACGAAATTGTTGACGGTGCTTATTACTATTGTTCAGGGATATGGTATCGCGGTCGGATTGATGAGCTTGGCTAATGCTGACGGTTCCAGTGCCGTGGTTATTGCTCCTTATACGTTTATCTTTTCTACAATCATTTCTTTGACCGGTGGTACAATGTTTATTGTTTGGTTGGGCGAACAAATTACTTCTCGCGGGGTCGGAAACGGTTCTTCTCTAATTATTACCGTCGGTATTATTGCAAATATCCCTTCCGCAATCGCTCAGACTTTGGAATTGGGACGTATCGGTTCTATGTCGCCGTTGGTGATTTTGGGCTTGTTTGTGATGAGTATTGCTTTGGTGTTCATTATCTTGAAAGTAGAGATGGCTCAGAGAAGAATTTTGGTTCAATATCCTAAGCGTCAGGTCGGCTTGCGTATGACTTCGGCAGAGAGCTCGCACTTGCCCTTAAAGGTTAATCCGACAGGCGTTATTCCTCCGATTTTTGCCAGTGCGTTGTTGTTGCTGCCAATTACAATTGCTAATATTTGGTCCAATAATGGTCCGGAATGGGTGCAAACTTTAAGCAGATACTTAAGCCATGGACAGCCATTGTATTTGGCTTTGTATGCTTTCTTAATCGTCTTCTTTGCTTTCTTCTATACGGCGGTGGTTGTTAATCCTGAAGAAACGGCGGAGAATTTGAAAAAACACGGCGGCTTTATTGCCGGTATTCGCCCAGGTAAAAATACTGCGGAGTATCTTGATTATGTTGTTACAAGATTAACCGTGCTTGGCGCTTTTTATTTGGCGGCGTTATGTATTTTGCCGGAAATCTTAATTGCGAAATTGTCAGTCCCGTTTGTTTTGGGCGGTACAACTTTGCTCATTGTTGTTCAGGTTACAATGGACTTTATTACACAAGTTCAATCGCACTTGATTGCTTATCAATATGAGGGTCTTTTGAAAAAAGCTTCTTTGGTGAGCAAAAGGAAAAAATAAGTAATGACGAATAAAGATTTATTTGTTGTTTTTACCGGCGCGCCCGGGTGCGGAAAAGGCACCCAGGCTCGCATTTTGTGTGAGAAAACGGGAATCTGCCATTTGTCTACCGGCGAAATGCTCCGGGCCGAAATCAAAAAGGCTACACCTTTGGGGTTAGAACTTAAAGAGGCTCTTGATGACGGCGGATTTGCATCAGATGATTTGATTGTCCGTATGGTTGAAGAACGAATCGGACAAGAAGATTGTCTGCATGGATTTTTGTTGGACGGCTTTCCTCGTACACTTGTTCAGGCCGAAATCTTGGCGGATTTGCTTAAAGCAAAAAAACAAAAACTGGATGCGGTTATCGAAATTCAGGTTCCTGATGAAATTATTATGGAACGAATCTTAGGTCGTTACGCTTGCATGAAATGCGGACGCGGTTATCATGATAAATTCTTGAAACCAAAGGTTTATGGGGTTTGTGATGAGTGCGGCGGGGTCGATTTTTCACGCAGACAAGATGACAATCGTACAACAGTTCATAATCGTTTGGTCAATTTTAGAGCTTATACTTATCCGACAATCCCTTTTTTTGAAAAAGAAGGATTGCTCAGATGTGTTGACGGAACAGGTACAATCGAGGCGGTTGCCGCGAAAATCGAAAAAGTTTTGGGCTTGAATAAATTGTAGCGATTCTCGATTCTTGAATTAATAATTTATTAAAAATATGTAATTTTTTTGTATTTTTTTTAAAAGAAGTGTTGACTCTAAGAAATTATGCCCTATAATCCGCATTAATTTTGAAGAGTGGTGATCAACTTTTTGAATGGTTTAATTGTTTAAATAAATGGAGAGTTAATTTGGCTCGTATAGCTGGTGTAAATATTCCTTCTGCCAAGAAATTGGAGATCGCTTTGACCTCTATCTATGGTATCGGAAGAGAAACCGCACAGGTTATCTGTGCAAAAGCGGGCGTTGCAGGTGATCGTCGTGTACAGGAATTGTCCGATGAAGATATCGCAAAAGTTCGTGAAGTAATTGATAAAGACTACCTCGTTGAAGGTGAACTTCGTCGTGAAGTTGCTGTTAATATTAAACGCTTGATGGATTTGGGCTGCTATCGCGGTCTTCGCCATCGTAAAGGGTTGCCTGTTCGTGGTCAGAGTACTAAACAAAATGCGAGAACCCGTAAAGGTAAACGCAAGACTGTGGCTAATAAGAAGAAATAAGTGAGGTGGTGATGGCAAAAACAGTTATTAAAAGAAAAGAAAAAAAGAACATCACATCCGGTGTCGCTCATGTAAATTCTACTTTCAATAATACACGGGTTACAATTACGGATGCTCAGGGTAATACAGTTTCTTGGTCTACGGCCGGTGCTCAAGGCTTTAAAGGTTCCAGAAAATCTACTCCTTATGCAGCTCAGGTTGCTGCTGAAGAAGCTGGTAGAAAAGCTCAGGAAAATGGTATGAAAACTCTTGAAGTCGAAGTTAAAGGGCCTGGTTCGGGACGCGAATCCGCAATCAGAGCTTTGCAGGTTATCGGCTTTACTATTACTTCTATCCGTGATGTGACTCCAATTCCACATAACGGCTGCCGTTTAAGAAAACGCCGCAGAGTTTAATTTTGTCGCAGAGGAAGGGAAACCTTCCTTCTGCTTGTTTTTATTGCGTATAAATCTATTAAGAGGGTATTCCGGTGATTCAGAAAAATTGGCAAGAACTTATAAAACCAACTAATCTAGAGGTTGTTCCAGGCGAAGGCAGGAATGTTGCTAAGATAGTTGTAGAACCTTTAGAAAGAGGTTTTGGTTTAACTCTCGGTAACGCATTAAGAAGAGTATTGTTGTCTTCTTTACAGGGTGGTGCGGTTACTGCAGTGAAAATTGACGGCGTTTTACATGAATTTTCGGTTATCGAAGGCGTTCGTGAAGATGTTACCGATGTTATCCTGAATATCAAAGGACTCGCTGTTGCTGTTCATTCTGAGGGACAGAAAACAATGCGCTTAAAAGCTGAGGGTCCAATGGTTGTTACTGCTGGTATGATTGAAACAGGTCATGATGTTGAAATTATGAATCCTGACCATGTTATTTGTACTTTGGATACAGGAGCGAAAATTTCTATGGAATTAACAGTCGGTACCGGTAAAGGTTATGTTCCCGCTGTTCAAAATAAAATGGCTGATGCTCCAATCGGCGTGATTGCTGTTGATGCAATTTATTCTCCGGTTAGAAAAGTTTCTTACAAAGTTGAAAAAACTCGTGTTGGGCAAAATACAGATTACGATAAGTTGACAATGGTTGTTGAAACTAATGGCGTTGTTTCTCCTGAAGATGCCGTTGCTCTTTCTGCTCGTATCTTGCAAGACCAGTTGAAACCGTTTATTAACTTTGATGAACCTGAAAGCGAAGTTGAAGATGTTAAAGAAGAACTTCCTTTCGATAGAAACTTGTTGCGTAAAGTTGATGAACTCGAATTATCCGTTCGTTCTGCTAACTGCTTGAAGAATGATAATATCGTTTACATTGGTGATTTGGTTCAAAAGACTGAAGCTGAAATGCTCAGAACACCTAACTTTGGTAGAAAGTCTTTGAATGAAATTAAAGAAGTTTTGGCGAAGATGGGTATTCACTTGGGTATGGAAACTCCAGGTTGGCCGCCTGAGAATATTGAAGAGTTAATTAAAAAATGCGATGAGCATTTTTAAGAGAATCTAAAATATTGTGTGAGAGAGTCGGATAACTTCCGGCTCTTTTTTTTTACTCTGGAATATGAGAAATTCCACGTTTTATATGGGGTATCCCGAAAACTATGTGAAAATTGTGTGTTAGATGATGCGGGGGAGAATAAAGTTTGTAAGCTACGAAAGAAACAAAGTCCTACAAATAGTCAAGATTTGCAGTTTGCCAAGTATGCAAACTAATCTATTGGGGAAGCTATGAAAACTGATATAGAAAGATTATTTCATTCAATGTGGAACAATAAAAGTTGTTGGGAGGAGCTTTTTGCGTGGAGATAAAAAGGTTGACAAAATAATCAAAGCTATTATAATGGTGCCATAAATTTATTATTATTTATTCAATTATTTACTAAAAAATTATAATTATGAAAAAAGAGTGGAAAGGTATTGGCGTTGCTGTGGTAACGTTTATGTTTTTAGTCGCCTTTTTTTGGGGGATTAGTCGTATCGCAAAGGCGCCGAAAGTTGAAAAAGAACAGGTAAAGGTTGAACAACAAGTTAAGCCTGAAAGTTCTGTAAAAGATGTTTCTTTATCTTGGTCTGATTGGTTTAGTTCTCGTTTCAGTTATGATGAAGCGCTTGTTTATCATGCTAAGAAAGTTGATTCAGAACTCAAAAAAGCTTTTGCAGAAAAGAATAGGTGCGAGGAAGAACTGGAAGAAATAGAACAAAAAAAAGGTTCTAATGTAGAGATATCTGTAGCAGCAACTAAGCTGTCTGAAGCGGAAGCTAACTATGCCGAGGTTAAACAAAAGGTTAGAGAAATACCGCTTTTTTACATGAAATGGTCGATTAATTCATTATTGAATCCGATAAATTTTATTTTGTTTTTATATGGTATGGTGCTACTAATAGGCATTAAATTTATTGAAGGTAAATTTATCGTTATATTGACTATTTTTTGCAGCGTACTTGTGGGAATTATGGCTGTTACTTTCATAATACTAAACGTGATGTTTCTTAATACTTTTTGTATTTTTACTTGGAGAAATTTTCTTCTGATTTTTCTTTTACTCATAGATGCTTATTTGTTGGCGAATTTGTTGGCGAATTTTTGTCTGCGGATAACATATGGTAAAAGTTAGACCCAATTAGTTCTAATTACAAAAACGTTGTTCTTTAAGAGCAACGTTTTTTTGTATTCTAAAAACGTTGCGTAGGTGTGGGGAGATTTTTGGATTTGATTAGAAATTTTGGTGGGAAATTGATAGGTTTGGTTTGTGTTTTGGAAAGTACGTTTAAGTCAACTTGAGCTAGGTTAAGTATCTTTTTATGGGGATTGTATTTTATTTGTGTTCTTTAGAAAGTGTTTTAATAGCGGCTAATATTTTTTATTAGCGTGAGAGTTTGTTTTATGTTGATTGGGTATTTTGTTGTTATTTGCGAGTAGTGTTTGAGCTCTAGATGTTGTGCGTTTAATATGCTTTTATAAAGATATTCGTCTGTGTGTATTTCTTTAAATTCAATGACTTATTTTTGCTAAATGGTTATACTGTGTAAATCTTTAGGATAAATGTTTAGTTTGTTTTATGAATGGGAAGGAGAAACAACAAAGATGAAATTATCACAGCTTGCAAAGCAATTATCAGTGGAAATATCTAAATAACAACAAAAATGTATTGATGATTTAGACTTGTGTTTTTTGAAAGAGGTTAATTTTGAAGAGAATGATGCATTTTGTTCTGGTTCTCCTAGGATATGGCGTCAGTTAGTATATGAAGAGATTATGTTAAATGAGGGAAGTTCTGATGTAGATATTTCTTATCACAGTATGAGAGAAAAAGTTAATATTAAACTTTTACG
The DNA here is from genome assembly GCA_949282205.1 of uncultured Alphaproteobacteria bacterium. Taxonomy (GTDB): domain Bacteria; phylum Pseudomonadota; class Alphaproteobacteria; order RF32; family CAG-239; genus CAG-267. The sequence goes on from CASDOS010000042.1 coordinate 41,910, forward strand.
GAGATTTGTAGAAAAAGCTCAAGAAGATGGACAGTATTTTAAGGTAGGTGATGGTAATCTTTTGATTCTTGCTCTTAACGTGGATGCTATGCATGGATATTATAAAAAAGATGAAATACAGAATGGCTTGATTACACCTATTTCTTATGTTTCTCATTGTGATGATGCTTTAGAGCATTATTTGTGTCGTAGTCATTTTTATTTGCAGGTGGAGCAAGGAGCGGTTGCGGTATTGGGAGGTGTTTCTTTAAGTGATTTACCTAATGATGATGAATTAGAGCATTTGTTTGATGTATGTGGAGGGCATGGGCGGAAAATCTTATTTTATGCTTTTCCTACGCTAAGGTATAAATTAAAAGCAAAATATGATTTTATGAAGTATAAATGGCGTGATTGTTCTTGGTGTGTTATGAATGAGATTGAGGATATTTTGAGATAAGGCACCTCTGTGGTTAAAATATACTTATTGACAAAAAAGTGAAAAAGTTGTATATAAATTCCGTAATTTAAAATTTATGATATTATGATGAAAGATTTTTTTGCTTTGCTTGCGCAATTTGTGCAGGGAGGTAAGCAGTTAGAAAATGAGAGTGAGCAAGCTTCAACAAATGTTGCGGAGAAAATCGCATCGGTTCGAAAAAACGTAGGGGAATTTTTAAATATCCCTGAAGGGTTAGAGCTATCAGATTTTATTGCTCCTCGCGCTAACGTAGCGATGGGGGAATTTAAAAATCTAATCTTGACCGCAAAAGATGCGGCGGATTGTTTCGCATACATGCTTCAGGTGCCGGAGATTTCTGAACAAGATGTTTCGCTGGTTTATTTGAAGCAGAATTTCAAAGAAAGTGCATACTTTGAAAATCTCGGTTATTGCTGGGTTTACAAGGAGTATTACATTTCATTGAAAGAGTTCTGCGGATACGGTTTTTTTGACGCTCGCATGTATGAACAGCAGGCAGACAAAACTCTCTGTACCACATTGGTAATCAAGCCAGAGTATTATCTGGACTTGGTGATTGACAAGGGCAAAGTTAAACCTCGTTGCATTCGCTATTTCTTGTGGCATGAAAAGTACTATGAAAATAGTGAGGTGAAAACCTTTGCAGAAGATACAACGGTTGAAGAAGTATTGAAGAGTTGCGAGTATGTGAAGAAATTTGCATAATTCGTTTCATCTCTCTAAACTTAAAATCTAAACTTAAAGCGGCAGTTAAAAACTGTCGCTTTTTTGTGCTTGGTTTAATTGGGTGTCGTTAAAGCAAAAAATGGAATGTTAGTGATTGGAGATTATTAAAAAATATTTCATCTTTTACTGAACGAAATAATAGTTTGTTTTACGGCAAAATTTCGGTGTTTAAGGAAAGGTCTTAGCGGTTGAAAAATTGAAAGTTGACAAAAAGTGAAAAAATGGTATAAAGATGCCGTAATTTAAAACTTATGATATTATGATTAAAAAAATTATTACTTATTTTGCGCAGTTGGGACATAAGCTGTCAGCGGCTATGGAGGTTAAAGAGAAACTTCCTCGAAATGAGGAAGATAAAATCGCCAATGTTCGTCGACTTGTCGATGAATTTTTGGAGAAAAAATCTAAATCTAATGATCCGTGGCTACCATCTCCTCCTTGTGCTCATACTGTTATGGGACATTATGACATAGTTTTTTGGTCAGAATATGATGCGGCGAAATTTTTTGAGGAATTACTTCAAATTCCTGTTTCGAGGGAAGATGTTTCTGAGATTTGGCTGAAAGAAAAATTTTTAGGAACTAATTGTTCGGTTCATAATCGTTTAGGGCAATGTCTTGTTTATAAAGAGTATTACATTTCTCTAGATCGGCAAGAATATGGTTTCTTTGATTCTCGTATGTATGAGCCATCAGAACCATTTCTTTAGTTAAAGCAAAAAATTACGTTTTGTCGTATTGGGGATTTTGTTTCTTTTGATGTGAAAGGTATGTGCTGACGTCTTGGTTAAACTCTTTGCAGAAGATACAACGGTTGAGGAAGTATTGAAGAGTTGCGATTATGTGAAGAAATTTGCATAATTCGTTTCACCTCTCTAAACTTAAAATCTAAACTTAAAGCGGCAGTTAAAAACTGTCGCTTTTTTGTGTTGGCGGATATGTGAAAGTGGATTTTTGTTTTACGCTTTATTTATCTTTTTACGATAGGATTGGCCTATTCTTAAAAGTTTTAGAGAGGTGAGGATATGTTTAAGCCGAGACAACTGGATAGATTGGTGGCCGCAGGGATTATTACGCCAACGCAAAAATTGCAGATTTTGGATTTTGATAATGATAATGGGAGGACTTGGCTTTATCGCGCGCTTATGATATTGGGGATTTTTACGCTTGGTGTGGGCATGATTTCTATTGTGGCGGCTAATTGGCAAGATATCAGTGATATGCTCAAATTGGCGGCTATGTTTATCCTTTTGCTCTTTGTTGCAGGCGGAACACTCTATTATTTGAAACAAAATAAAATGAAAATAGCCGAAAAATGGGCGCTGAGTGAGTTTCTTTTCTCTGGGGCGTCAATCGGCTTGATTATTCAGGTGTTTCAACTCAGCGGCGGAAAAATATATGCTCCGTTGGGTGTTTGGGCGGCGATGACCTTTTCACTCTTGTTTGTATCGAAACAAAAGTTGATTTCTTATTTCTGGATGCCGCTGTTTTTGGCGTGGATTGTTTGTTGGGTTGGCGATATTTGGTGGAATATCTTTGAATCTTTTGATTGCGTTTTGCTCTTCTTTATTGCTTTGGTTGCTATCGGAAAAATGCTCGATTGGTGGAAACCTAATTTCTCCGGCGGAGATGTCCTTTTTCGCGAGGCGTTGGTTTGTTTGTATTTGCTATTGGCCTTTTATATCATTTCTGCCGGATTTGATTATTACGGCGGATTGACTACACTCTTTAGGGCGTTTTTATATGTCGGAATTTTGGCGGCGTGCTTTGCTAAATTTAAACAGTATAGAATCGTACGTTCTTTTGTTAAATTGGCGGGGTTGGCTGTTGTGATGCTCTATGTTAATTTTGGGGAGCGTTTCGGCTTATTCGAAACCGGTATCGGGTTGGTGATAAGCGGTGTTTTGCTTATTGGGGCGCTTGTCTTTGTGCCTAAATTTATACGTCGTGTCTTGAAGGAGAAAATTCATGCTTAAAAATTTGCGGAATTATGTTGTCGTATTTGTTCCGGCTGTTTTGTTTGTCGTGTTTTGCGGGTACTTCTTATTGCAAATTGCTTTAGGCGCGGAAGTTAAAGTTCGTATTCAGGGGTATGACCCGAGAGATTTGTTGGCCGGACATTATATTCGCTATTCTATTGATTGGGAGAATACCGATTGTTCGCAATTCTCAAATAAAATCTGTCCGCAAAAAGATTTTGAGCAAAGTTATAAATTTTATGTACCTCAGGAAATGGCGATTGTTTTAGAGCGAGAAATTCGTAATATTCAAAATCAGGCGGAAATCGTTTTTTCTTATCAATACGGCAAAAAACCGATTGCTCTGCAATTACTGATTAACGGGAAAAGTTTTAAAGGTAAAAATATTCGTTTTTAATGTGGTTTGAGGCGGACTTCTTATGTTGAAATCGTCAAACTCAATTATTTTATTCCTTACGGCGCAGACCATCTCATTACTTGGTTCTTTGGTGGTACAGTTCGCGATTGTGTGGTATGTGACGTTGGTTACGGAATCGGCGACAATGTTGGCGGTTTCGGCTATATCGGGCTTCTTACCGCAACTTGCCGTATCTATGCTTGCCGGGGTGTGGATTGATAAATATGACCGCAAAAAAGTGATTATTGCGGCGGATGTCTTTACGGCACTGTTGACAACGGGACTTGCGGTTTTGTTTTATTTTCAAAAAGAGACAATGCCGATTATTTTTGCGGTTTTGGCTTGTCGCGCATTGGCTACCGGGGTGCAAATGCCGGCGGTTAATGCGCTTATTCCGCAAATTGTCGAAAAAAAAAGTTTGATGCGTATTAACGGTATTAACAGTGCGCTTAATTCATCAATGATGTTAAGTGCGCCACTATTGGGTGGGCTGTTGCTTAATTATGTTTCGTTTACGGTGGTTCTTTTTTCGGATATTATTACTGCGGTTGTCGGTGTGTCTATTTTGATGATAATTAAGATTGAACCTCTTATTCAAAATTTGCAAACTGATTTTCGGATAAAACTCTGGTGGCAAAATACTGTTACGGCGGTTCGACAAGGATGGGGGTATCTTCATGAAAATCCTTTAATCAAAAAAGTGCTTTTTTTCCAGTTTGTTATTTTATTTTTGATTAGTCCGTCGGCTTTCTTAAATCCGTTGTTGGTTAGTAAAACTTTTGGCGGTGATGTTAATTTGCTCAGCTACGCAGAGGCTGTTTACAGCTTGGGGATGGTTGTTGGTGGCGCGATTGTTGTGGGGTTAAATCGAGTGCGTTATAAGTTGCGCATTATGTTGATTGCGGCGATTTTGTATGGCGGATGCATGATAGCTTTAGGAATGGCTGAGATATTTGTTTTTTATCTGATGGTTAATTTTATCGCAGGAGTTGTTGTGCCTTGTTATAATGCTCCCGTTACAACCTTAATTCAGGAAAAAGTGGCTTTGCCCTATCAGGGGAGAATTTTTGCTTTTCTGCAATTTGTTACGGCGGCGGCTCTTCCTTTGGGGATTGCTATTTTCAGTCTGCCGGCAAATCTTTACGGGGTTGATAAAGTATTTGTTATCAATGGAGTTTTGTGCGGCGTTTCTGCTTTTATTGCGGGGAGATTATTCTTTAAAAAGCAGTATTGATTTTATATCGGCTAAAATTGTGGCGCGATTAAATATGATACCATTTATACCAAGCTCTTGCGCAGCAGTTACGTTTTTTGATTTGTCATCTATAAATAAGAGATGCGTGTATGGAACGTTGAGCGTGTTTTTTACGGCTTCATATATTCGATAATTCGGTTTTAATAGGCCTAGTTTGTATGAGGTAAAAGTGTGTTCCGGTTTTGCAATTCCTTTTCCGGTATCGCTTAATATCGGCAGGGCGTTTGATAGCAAACAGATGGTAATCTTATGTTGTCTTAAAAATGTTATTGCTTCTTTAGTTTCGGTAAAGCGCTCACCACAGCCCTGGTGTAATGCTTGATTTATTGAATCGGCTATTGAGGGGGTATATTCTACATGGCAAAAGAGGCATAAATCTTTGATAAATTCTTCGGTTGTCTGTTCGCCTTTCATATAGGGATTGTAATTATAATGCAACGGATTAGCGTTGTTTTGATATTCTTCTAACGCGTAAGTTTTCGTTTGTAATAATTCTTTTAGCGGATTTAGCGTGAATGGATAAATTACTTGACCGACGTCAAATATTGCATATTGTATCTTGGATGTGTTTGGGGCGATTGTGTTATTCATTTTTGTTGCCTTTCTGTGGTTCTTGGTGCTTATGTTATAGTCTATGAAGAAATTTGAAAAGCAAAATTAATCGAAAGTTTTATCGAGAAGCTGTAATATAGGAAAAAATGCCGCTTATCTTATAAGGTAAGGCGGCATTAAAAAGTTTTTTATCTTTTTATAATTCGTTCAAGTCTATAATCAGGCGAATATAACATGAACGATAGTTGGAAAGAAAGTTTTGCAACGTTCGTTCTTCATCTTCTCCGAAAGTGTCAATTCTGGATATTGTCTGTCCTTTGTTTGACCGCTCTTCTTTTTTTAGTATCGATAAAGCATCGGTTACTAACGGGAAAACTTCTTTCAATTTTGCAAAGTCCTCTTTTTCCGGATAATAAACCGGTAATCCGGTCAGATTTCGTACTGTTTGTAAAAATACCTCCGGCAAGCATTTATCTGTTGGTATTTTAACCAGTAACCACGCTTTTTGTTCAATGCAAATAGCAAGTTTGGTATCTTCCGGAGATAATGTTTCTTTTTGTACAAAGTTTCCTTTGGGGGTTCTTACCAAAATCTTTAACGGAAACTGAGGCGCATTTGTCTTTTTTTGTTCCATAATAGTTAATGTTTAAGTTCATAAAAATAGTTTATTCTCTTCATTGATAGGTGTTTTTGTATTTTAAGTCAATAGAAAATATTTTTTTTATGATAGTCAACTGTTGTATATTATTAACGCTCGTTTTGGGCAAAGGTGTTTAGGAGAGTCGCGGTATCCATCATTTTTCGCTTTTTTTGTATGTTATTGATTATATCTTGATATTTTACGGCAGTTTTGCTGATACGCGTGAAATCTTTTAAATCCGCCGGAGTTAGTGTATTCCATGCTTTTTGAATCTGATCTTTGGCGTTTTTGCTAAGCTCATCAAAGCTCTCCGGCAATAAACCTATCATCTTTAGATAAAATGATTTATTCGCATATTCGTTTGGGGCGGTGGTGAAAGTTGTGGCGCCATCAAATGCTTCATAACTCTCTACTATGTAGTTTTTTTTGATGGTATCAATGGAGTGCTGATACTTGTCATCTTCATAATCCGGTTTGCGGTGTAGCCCACGGGCATTGTCGTCTAACCATTGAACTTTGCGCATTAGATACATGTTACTTTGGTGGACGGCGTTGCGGTGTATTTGCAAACATAATTCTTTTTTTTCATCTCGCTGTTTCTTTAATTGTTGCAGTTTTTGACGTGTGTTGGGATTTTTGTTTTTGCTTTTTTGTTCTGTGCTTTTTAGAGCTTGGTATTTGGCTTCTAAAATTCGGTATTCTTCATAGGCCGCATGGGAACGGATGTGCGCAAAAAACATTAGTGTTTGTTTGAATTGAAATTCGATATAAAAACTTTTTTCCGTTTGCGGAATGGTGATTTTGGCAAGTTTCTTTATATCAAAATAGTTACGCGAATTTTCACTTAAATTCTTTTTGTAGAGGTTTCTTTCTCCTTTTTCGAAGGAGATGTAACTCGGAAATTTTTTTTCTAATTCCTTGATTATTTCTTCTAGGTCATTCGGGTATTTTGAGGTTATGGATAGCCTGTATATGTCGTGCGGGAGTATGTCTTTTTTGGCGATGTTTAATAATGCTTTTGACGTGTTCGGTTCATCAAATAATTCGTTTAATTTAGAAGCTGTCGGACAGATAGTTGTGGATGTTTGGTTATTTAGTACGGGAAACGGCAATTCAGGTTCTTCTTCAGGATTGAAATCAGATTCTTCTGTAAATTTAGTCAGATTTTGTTCTCTTTCACTATCATACTCGCGGCGACATTCCGAAATCATTTTTTCTACTGTGCGCATTTCGCTTTTTATCGGGGGACATATTACAAATACATCATTGCACTCATTGTTTATGTAATGAAGCATCGATGTTGAACAGGGGGCTAAAACTTCGGTTGAATAACTTATCTGACGACCATTTTTGTCGGTTTCTATGCTCCCGTCTTTAAGATCTATATTATAGATAAATTCAGGAAAGCCCGGTTTATTCGGTGTGGAAAATCCAGATACGATGGCTTCGTATATTAGGCGGTATTTTTCCATGGTGTCGGTATAATATTCTTTGAGTTGCTCAAATTCTCGGGAACTTAAAAATGATAGTTCTTCCTTTTTTTCTTCTAAGAAATTTTGCGCGTCTATATCGTTGTTTTTTTGTACAATGTCTATTCCGCCAGAATCCAAATTTACTAATTGGTCCAGGGTGTATGTTTTCATTTTTTAGTCTCCTGAATTTTGTTTGCTAATTTGATAAGTTTAGCACGCCTTTCTTTAGATGGCAATGTATTTTTCTTTTATTTTTTTCTTGACAAAAAATGTGACAAAGCGTATTTTCTTTCTTGTTTTTTTAGCTTTTTAGGAGATTTGTTATGCATCCGTGGCATCAGGTAAAACATTATTCGCAATTTCCAAATATCATTCCGGCTATTATTGAAGTGCCGAAAGGTTCACAGGTTAAGTATGAACTTGATAAAGAAAGCGGTTTGGTTAAAGTGGATCGTATTCTCTATTCGTCCGTGCACTATCCCGCGAATTATGGTTTTATTCCTCAAACATATTGCGAAGATAATGACCCGCTTGATATTTTAGTATTGGGACAGGAAGCCATCGTTCCTCTTTCTATTATGAGGGCCAGACCTATCGGTGTTATGAAAATGATTGATTGCGGGGAAGCTGATGATAAAATTATCGCTATTCATGAAGACGATCCTGAATATAATGTCTTTACAGATATTGCGCAACTTCCGCCTCATATCTTGAAGATGTTGCAACGCTTTTTTGAGGATTATAAAGTCTTGGAGAAAAAACAGGTTACCATAGAAAAGTTTTTGGGACCTGATGAGGCTAAAAAGTTAATCGAAGATGCTCGCGATGCTTATGAAGAAAAATTTGGCGGAAAATTTTAGTCGTTGGTTTTGGTATCCCCGCTCTTAAATGATCTGTACCCTGAAAAGTGGAAATAAAAAAGAAATCCCCTGAGGGGTGTAAGTCAAGAGGAGTGATTAAGCAAATGGCATCGGTGTTGAGCCGGTGTCATTTTGTTTAAGTTCCACTGACAACGTTCATTATTATAATA
>CASDOS010000043.1 GCA_949282205.1 uncultured Alphaproteobacteria bacterium
ATGACATTCTTCATCGCAAGTGCAAACACCGTTTTCCGCACAATGGCAATGTCCGTCTTCTTGGCGGCAAGCGCAATTTTCAGAGCAGCCGCAACCGTCTAAAACTTTTGTTTCTTCTTCATTGTCGGCGGAAATTTTTTCGCTGACAACTTTTTCATTTACGCTCTCGCTTGCAACTTTCACGTTCATTTCCGTTGCGGGATTTGTGTTCGCATTTTCCGCATCCGTTATGGCAGAGGTTTCCGTATCTTCCGTTTCACTATTTTCCGCGGCAGCGGCGGCTTCCGCTTCCGCTTGCTTGCGGGCTTCGTATTCGGCGCGTTTTTGTTCACGCTCCAAACGACGACGCTCTTGTTCAGCTTTGCGTTCCGCTTGATATTGACGCTTTTTCTCGATAATCTCATCCACTTCTTTTTCAACTTCCGCTTTAAGTTCGTCGGAGATGTTGTAATAGTCCGGATGAATTTCGCCAAATGCCAAAAAGCCATGACGATTGCCGCCGTAATCTACAAATGCGGCTTGCAACGATGGTTCTATTCTGACGACTTTGGCGGTGAAAATATTACCTTTGATTTGTTTTCTCAGGCTCGATTCAAATTCTACATCCTCAACCTTGTTCCCGTCTATGATTACAACGCGGGTTTCTTCCGGTTGAGTGTCATCTATCAACATTTTTTTCATAACAGCATATTTCCTAACTAATAATTATCGTCCCGCTTTGTTCGGACGATATCTGTCTTCTTCTATTGGGTTCGCGAATCTCATTTACAACCGTTAAGTTCTTGTTTTTGATTGGGGGTTGCACTGTTTCGCCGATATGTCTTGCCGCTTTTCTCGACGCTTCGTCATCAAGGCAGGGCGTTAAAACTCTAAGCTATCATTTAAACCGCCGTTGCTTGAGGGCAAAATTCATATCTCGCTCTCTTATAATGGCTTTTTTTGTTATTGGCAAGCGGAATTTTTGTTTGTTGTGATTTTTTTGCTTTATGTGGGGCGATTTTAATTTGGGGACAGCGGGGGAGTTTTTTTCTGCTTCTTGTTAATTTATTTTTGCAAATTATCTAAAAAGCCTTGACATCTGTCGGACTATAGAGTAGATTTTGTCATAATGGGAAGTGTGGGCGTTATGCTTGCGGTTTCTTTTTCTAAAAGTCTGCGGCGGGTTTGTCGGCGGGCTTTTTTTATGCGTCGAAAGTTCGAGAATGAATACTTCGGGCTTTTTTATGCGCTTTTCTAAAAAGTCTGCGGCGGGGGGGTGTGCGCAATGCTCAAGCAACGTACTTTGTTGGTGTGCTTTTCTTATTTTCTTAGCAAAGGGGAAGTAGTGGCGGTGTGTGATTAAAATTAGCAAAGCCGTACTTCTTTGCCGAGCTTGTTTATTTGACACGGCAAGGGAAAGTCTGCGGCGGGCTTTTTTTTATGCGCCGAAAGTTCGAGCATAAATACTTCGGGCTTTTTTATGATTTGTTAGAGGAGAGCTGTATCCTTTTTGTAAACTGTAAAACGTGGAAAGTAAAGGCTTTTTACGGACTTTGACGGGGTGTTCAACAACATCCTTTTTTTATGCATTTTTTTGAGGGCGTTTTCGAAACGTCCTTTTTTTGTGAGTATTATTTTTTTGAGGAGATTGTTTTATGTATGATTTAACCAAATGGAGCGAACGTTTAATTCAACACGAAGGCTTGAGCTTGATGCCGTATCGGTGCAGCGAGGGGAAATTAACCATCGGTGTCGGGCGGAATTTGGAGGATAATCCGCCGAACTACGAAGAACAAAGAGCTTTGGGCGATTATATGCACGGGATTACCGAAAACGCCGCAAAGATGTTGTTGCGCAACGATATTGTGCGCACTTATAACGCTTTGAAACATCTTATTAAGGGATTTGAAGATTTAGATGAAGAAAGACAATATGCGTTGCTCGATATGTGTTTTCAACTCGGTGTCGCGGGGTTTAAAAAATTTAAACGGTTGCGCAAAGCTATCGCCAATAAGGATTTTGACAAAGCGGCTGCGGAGTGTCTTAATTCCAAATACGCTGAGCAAACTCCTAAACGTGCACGGCGCATTGCGCATTTGCTTAAAATCGGTGAGTGGCCCTATCCCTGAAATGTAATGGTATGGAATGGGAGTATATTGGCGGTAGCAACTTAATCAAACGGAAAAAATATTACAAAAACGCAGCTGTAGTCTTCATTCTTTGCGCATATAGAGCATTGTTTTTCTATATCCGGTATGGTGATGCTTTTTAGGCAATTTCTGGTTCGAGTGCAGTCATTGTTGCCGTACCAACGTCCAATATTATGGTTCTTTTGGTATACGGCGACCGATTTTATCGATGTTTCAAACGGAATGGCAAAATTGGTGAAGAACATACGGCACAGCTCTTTATTGCTGCCGCTTAGAATGGCATTTTTGCCGGTCATGGTGTAATTTATTTGGATTTGATTGTTCTTATTATAAAACATGGCGTAACCCATGTTGTTGTATAATTTTTGATTTTTATACTCCCAACCGGACGGCAAAAGCCCCGCCTCAGATATAGCCAAACTCATCTGGCTTGTGTATCCCTCAGGAATTGTGCGGAAGGCTCTTTTTTGAATAAGGACGTCTTGCACCAGTTGGGTAAATGTTTCAATCGTTTTCATTGTCTTGTGGCGAGAAAGTATTTTGCCCAATTCCGATATCCCGGCGATTGATAAAATGCCGACTATGGATAAAACTCCCAACATTTCTATCATGCTGCGACCGTGTTGCGTGTTAGAGCGGTGAGGCGATGCTAATAATGCCATTGTTCTGTTCTCCCAAAAAATTAACCACCCTAAAATAAGAGGTGGTCAGGGAGTTGAACAATCATATAGCATTAAATGACTCTCTTAGCCTTTTAGATGTTATTTCAGAGATAAAAACATCTTTGTACATACGTTAAGAGCTCCCCGACCTCGGTGATCTGTACCCCAGAAAGTGGAGGAAAAAAGGAAATCCCCTTTGAAAAAAATATTCAAAGGGGAATTTTTTTGTTAAACTCACACAAAAGGAGATAAGAATGAGCAAAATAAGATTTAGTAAAGAAGAACAAGCCAGA
>CASDOS010000044.1 GCA_949282205.1 uncultured Alphaproteobacteria bacterium
GCAGATAGAAGAATGGCAACATTTGCAGTCGAGCATTACTAATCGGACGAGGGCTTTTCCTGAATCTTAGCGATAAAAATTTCTTACAAAACTTGTTTTGTTGAAATTTTTGAGCGAGCCTTAGGATGTTAGCTCGTGATGACGAAGCGTTGAGCTTCGGCAGACAGAGCGTAACTGGACTAAGGTATCTGAAAAGCTAATTTTTCATTGGTTTACAATTATCTATATGTAACTTTCAGCGTGTCGGTTAAGGGCTTGTCCCGTTCAACCGAACGTTAACCGGATTTTCCGGTGGCCAGGCGGCAGGATTCCACCCGTTCCCATCCCGAACACGGTCGTAAAGACTGCTTGCGCTGACAATACTCGGAGGGTAGCCTCCCGGGAAGATAAGTAGCTGCCGGATTCTATATTTAATAAAAAAGATGATTGGTTTTTTAATCAGTCATCTTTTTTATATGTTGTATTTTTTCTTGCCTTCGTTTCCTGAAACATAAGAAGTATAATCAAGAGTACCTTTAAATTCCTTATGTTCTTCAAGAATTTTTTTCAGGGTTTCTAAAGTGTTTTAAAAAAATATAGTAAATTTTTCAGTCGTTTTATTTACAACTTCTCTCATTTTGTTCTTCCCTTCATGTTATTAATTTTTTAATGATCAAATATAAATTTTTATTACAAATTCCCCTTAGCTTCTAAATCTAAAGGTTGATTTATAGTATAATTTTTTTACGGAAATTATAGGGAGATTGCCAAGCACCATGTGTGTTTAAGCGGTTTCCTTGTTTTTTTCGTTTGCAAAATAAATATTTAAAATCTGATTGACAAGCCAAGAACGGGTATGCTTTTCAGCGGTTGCTTTTTTGTTTTGTTTATCAAACATATAACCGGGGAATTGGATATAATTTCAGACAATACGAAATATCCCGTTGAAACACTTCAAACGGACACTTTTAAGGAAGTAAAAATAAGGGGAAGGGTAATTAAGAATTTAAGCAGGGGTTGTAATGGGATTTTATTTTAGAAAATCGTTCAAATGTGGTCCTATAAGGCTTAATTTATCAAAGTCTGGCATAGGCGCTTCTTTTGGTGTCAAAGGTTTGCGATATGGTATTGATGCAAAAGGAAAGGAATATATTCATGCAGGACGTTATGGAATGTACTATAGGAAACAATTAATAGACAATAACAAAATTAATAATTCTAAACCAAAATATACTGAAAAACAATCAAATCGTTATCAAAAAGAAGTATTGAACTTAATTGTCTGGATTGGAGCCTGCGTTTTAACAATAGCTTGTCTTCCAAATGAAAGCATCGTTGAAACATTTATAAAGGTTCTTATATATTTATATCCAACAGGTTTATCTATTAAAAACAAGGTTTTTGCTTTTAAAATATTATTTGTGAATTTATTTTTTGGTTGGACTATTTTGGGTTATATAGCTGCTTTTGCATGGGCAATTCCTAAAAGATATGATATGTCTAGGCAATTAAGCAAGGAAGATTGGGTTACTATAGAACAAGCTCAAAAACTGCAAAATTTGTATTTAGAAGATGCTTCTATAATTAATAAGTTTTCCTGTATTGAATCGGAGAAAGAAATAATTATAAAGTATTTATCAAAAGATATTAAAGATATACCTGATAGTGTTATAGAGCTAATGTGCGACATTTATAAACAAGTTAAGATACTTTTGAAAAAAGAATTATATATAAAGGCTCAGAATTACTATAAAAACGGAGATTATGAATTAGCTCTCGAGACTTTAAGATTGATAAAAGCAGGTAATGCAGAAGAATTAAGATTGCGCGACGACTTAAAGTATAGTTGTTGTGTTAAACTTAATCTTTATGAAGAGGCTTTAGTTACAGCAAAAGATGGCTGGGCAACAAATAAACGTGAAAAAGTTACCTATTGCTATGAACATTTAGAAAAATATGATGAAATGATAAGCTATTTGCAATCTGCATTTACCGAAACGGAAAAAACAAATAATCCCCTGTACTGGGCGTATCTTTCGTCTGCTTTTATGAAAAAAGGAGATATAAAACAGGCGTTGGTTACTGCATTATGCGGCCCTGTCAGAAAGCGTGCAATGAATATAGAAATGGCGGCTTTTCGTTATCAGCTGGGCTTGTGTTACGAAGCACTGGGTGATAAAAAGAACGCGCAGAAACAATTTCAAAAGGTATATGCTTTTGATGTGAATTATGAAGATATAAATGAAAAACTAAACAAGGAATAATAAAGAAAGAAATTTAAAATATTTTTGAGTAAAAGGAGTGCATTTTGAAGAATACAATAATTAAAATGAAAAAGATTTTTATTTACATTTTAGTGTTATTTGCGATATTGCCTTGTTATGCTGAAATAAATCTTAATATATTTCAAAAAAATAAAGCTCCGGACACTTATTCCCTACAAAAACAAAGAGAAGCCGAATTTGCTCATAATCTGATACAAACTCCGGTTTTAGCAATTTTTATGGATATGAATTACTTAATCAGAGAAGATATAGATTCTTATTACAATAACCAAGATAGCTCCTACGGTTATATAGTGAATCTGTTAAAAGATTGTCAGAATTCAAAAACGCAATGCAGCAATGCAGACTTAAAGTATCTTGAAATTCTTAAATCAAGTTGGGAGACTGCATATAAATATAATAACACACCGAACAAAATCATTATTCAAAATGACGAATATAGTACACTGTCTGAGAATTTAATTAAGCAAATTGCATTTTATAATTTTATGTTTTATGCCGACAAAACCCCGTATATTCCATCGGTCATACCAATTGTGGAAAAAGAGGTAAAAGAGCTCGAAACAGATTTTATAAACCATAAAAACAATCTATCTTCATTAATAAAATATTATAAAAAGTTAAAAGAAGCAGAGGAAAAATACAAAAGAATTAATTCGCCCTATTTGTATCAAATGGGACCTTGGGGCGATAGATTATTTAAATTGGTGGGCGAAGTTCGCAAATACGGCTACAACTTTGAAAAAAAGACATATATGGATTGGGCGAAACAAAATAATAAAAAACTAATTTGTGGTCGGCTTTATCAATTTATTTATTCTTCTGCTTACACTCCGAAGCAAGGATGCTTGTACGAACATGTTCCACAAGGAGACTATACAATACAAACGCTTCAGTCAATTAACGGTGGGGTAATATTGACCGGTGATTACAGAATTGGGAACGGAGTTTATAATATAAATAATATTTTTTTACAAACCACAAAAAGTTTTGCGGATGGACAATATATAGCAGAACCAATTATTGCGGAATATAAAGGATATTATGATTATTATACCGTTTTGGGCGCAAAAAGAAGAATATATAAATTTTACCGTTTAGGACAAAACGAAATAGATAAAAACTTTAACATGCCGGGACAATTTTATTTTTACCAACCGTATTAAATTTTTGCACTTGTTCTAAACCAAATTTTTTTTGAAAATAAAACTTATGAAATTGAAAAATGGCTTACAAAAACACTTTTAGAGTTTCTTCCGAAAAATTACACAAATGCCACAAACACAAGTTTGCCTGTTGCCGATGCTAATAGTGCAGTTAAGCTGCAAATGAACTTTAATTGAAGAGTTTAAAGAAATTAATTTAACAGGTTTGAAAAGCTTTTTAATCGATTCTGTTCAAAACAGCACAACGTAAGCCCCTAAAGGGGGTTGTTGATGCTGTTTTTTTACAATGATATAATAAATGCATAAGTTGAAGGAGCTTGGATTATGTCTTGCGAGAGTGAAAACATTCTTAAACAGGCGGAAAATTTAAAAAAAACAAAAGGCAGAATAGATATAATTGAGATGGCAAATAGCCTTGGCATCAAAGTGTTCACCTCATCGCAAATGAAAGTACCTTCTTTTATTGCTTATGACAAAGATAAAAAAAGATATGAAATATATGTTAACGCAAGAGAAAAAGTGGAAAGACAGCGATTTTCAATTGCTCATGAAATCGCGCATTTTATTGAGCATAAAGAAAAAATTACCGAACTTGGTATAGTTGGAAGGCAAAACACATATTCATTAACAGCTAAAGAGGAATTGCAAGCTGATAATCTTGCTGCAGAAATATTGATGCCTAAAAATTGTATAGAAGAATTTTTGAAACAAAACAATGTGTCAAAAGAAACAAAAATTGATGAAAAAACTGTCAGAAAACTTGCCTCTGAATTTGGAGTTTCTGTATTGTCCGCAATTATCAGATTAAGGAGTTTAGGCTATTATGTCAAATATATCGAACTCCACTAACCCCATTCAAAAACCGCAGGACACAATTGAACAAAAAACAGATTTAACACTTCAAGAGAAAGAAAGCAACCATGATTTCAACCGAAGAAATACCTTTTGCTGGTTTGTTTTAGCGGTTTCAATGATTGTTATTACCTGTATCACTGGGCTTTTTCTATGGAGGCTTTTTGTTGATCCCGTTATACAAGATTATATTATTAACCAAATTAAAGGAAATATCATTTTTCTTATTGTTACAGGGCTTGCAATATTAAAAATAAACCTGCCCGCTTCAAGGAATTAAAAATTTAATTCCTTAACCGTTCGGTTGATGACTTTTTAATAGATATCAACTACATTAAATAATGAAGGTAAGTTCAACCGTTTGAGAGGTTGTTAGTAGAAAACTTCAAGCGAAGATTGAAAACCTTGCCGAAGGCTTGCGTATTTGATTGTCTTAGATTCCTGAAATATTGAGGGCATGATTGAAAAAGTTGGATTTGCCGCAAACAAAGGCGATTATGGCAGCGGGTTTAAGACTAATTTTTATAAAGGAAAAATTGCAATGAACGCCCAAGAAACTGTTTATACAATTCTTGACGGCGAATTATACAAATTTGAAGCAAAGGATTTCAACCCTGATATTGACAAAGACAAATAAATAAGACGGCAATATGCCGTCTTAAATGACAGATGTATATAAGCTGCCTTAGTCCAGACTTATAACTACGCTTTATAAATCTACGTCTTAGCGAAATATAAAGGGTGCTGTCTGATAACATTTTAACACATCTAAAACCCATTCTCAAGTGGGATATTTTATTTCCTATGAAAAACCGCTTAACTTCATCCCGCCTAAATGTAAATGCAGGCATTATGCGCTGGTACGTAAAAGAACTTCAAAAATTGCCGGCGCAAATGACGGAATAAAAGCTATAAAAAATTAAAAAACGGGGAATTTAACCCCGTTTATTTTATATAAATCAAATTTTTAAGCAACCAATCCGTTTGCGTTATTTCCAAAAATCGCCGAGATGATTTCGTCTTCACCCAAAAGCGATTCGATGCTGCCGCCGTTATTAA
>CASDOS010000045.1 GCA_949282205.1 uncultured Alphaproteobacteria bacterium
GAGCAGAGTATCGGAACGAAAAAGGAAGATACTATGCGCAAAATGTACAACGATGCAATCGTTGATTTCAAAGAATTTGAAGCACAGTATAAAGACGAACTTTCGACATAGCGTACAATAATTCCCCGAAGTTCAAAAAAAAGAACAAAGGCGGCTTAATTGTAGTATGAAAACTCTGTGCGTTGGTTAGAAACTTCAAAAAAAGTTTCAAATTCTTAAGGCAAGAATTTTTCTTGCCTTCTTTTTTTATTTGAAAAAGTGATATTTTTATTATATGATTAATCTCACAAGGGCAGGTGGCGAAACGGTAGACGCACCGGTTTCAGGAGCCGGCGCAATAAAATGCATGTGGGTTCAAATCCCATCCTGCCCAAGTTTTAAAGTTTCCTTTGAAATTCTAAACCCCCGCAAAAATCTATTCCTCTTTAATTATCTGCATTTTATGTTTTGGTTTTATCTTGTGGGTTTTAAAGGTTTATTCTTCTATTTTCCAATGTTTGTTTTTATCGGCGCCAATGCGCTTGATTAATCCGCTTTTCTGCAGTTTTTTCATATTTGCAACTATATTTTTTCTTGCTATCCCGACAATATCCGCAAGTTCTTCTTGGGGTATAAACGGGTTAGTTTTAATTGCGTCAATAATTTTCTTTTGATTTGCAGTAACTTTTACAGTAACCTTTGGAGTAACTCTTTTTTCTGCTTCAATATTTTCTTCTATTGTGTTTAAAATTAATGAAAGCATAAATTCTATAAATTTTGTACTGTTTGCCTCACTATCACTTGTTCCAAGGACTTTATAATAATCTTTTTGATTTTCTTTAATCAAAATTTCAACAGGAAGCCAAGCAAAAATTTCTTTCCAATCTTTTAAAATAACAGTCTGTATGAAATAGGTTCTATATAAAATTTTCAATTAAAGCAGGTTTTTCAATTGGTATTAATATTCCTCTTTTTTTATCATGTTGATGAATAAATCTAACTTTTGCCATAACTTCTTCTTCGCCTATTATTTTGGTAATATTATTTATTAATCTTTCATGTGATTCTTCATCATGATAATAAATATTTATTATTGATTTCTCTCTTGCAAGAAGTATATGTTTTAAAATATTATGGTCTGTTTCGTCAAGTGAGTGTCCTATTATATGAAACACGGGCACATATATTTTTTTAGGATATTTTAGTTCATTTAATAATTCTTGATAATTTTCCATTGTTCCGTATCTATGTCTTTGA
Source organism: uncultured Alphaproteobacteria bacterium (assembly GCA_949282205.1). Classification (GTDB taxonomy): domain Bacteria; phylum Pseudomonadota; class Alphaproteobacteria; order RF32; family CAG-239; genus CAG-267. The sequence continues at coordinate 1,237 of CASDOS010000045.1, forward strand.
TTGTGTTTTTTAAAAACATTAAAATCAGCAATAATTTCTTTATCATTAAAGCTGTGAGTGCCTAAAACTAAATTACAGCCGTCATAATTATTTATTTTTCCATGCACATATATCTCTTTTGTCTTTATGCCAAAGTTGTTATGATTAAAATTTATTTTATAAAGTTTTTCACAGGTATTAGTGTAATTAAAGTTCAATAAACTTATACAACTGTCATCTATGCGAAGTTTGTACCTAGAGTTAATATTTACTGTTTTCATTACCTCGTCTGTTAAATATTTTTCAAATTCCATTACAAAATCTCTTAACTGATTATTTAAAAACTTGATAAAATCTTTAATTTTTATATGAGGATCTTGATTTTTAACGCCGGTTAGTTCTTTAAAATAACTGTTAATTTTGTTAAAATTAAAATCCATGTAATATTTTGGAATAATAAATATTGTGTTTTTATATTTTTCTTTGGACGGATTGTCTTGAAAATAACTCAGTTTGCTTAATTTTACAATTACGTTATAAATTTCTTTTTCAAGATCAATCCATTTGTCGCCGTCAATTTCTTTATCTAAAAAATGTTTTGCCCAAATATTATTAAATAAAAAATTATTATTTATATCTGCATTTTCTGCTTCGCCAGAATCATATTTTGTTTTGCAATAATCTAAAAAATCACTATATTTGGTTTTTAGACCATGGGCTAAATCAAAACCATTCCCTAAAATTAAAATGTGCATAAGATATTATAAAAACCCTTTCATTTTAACTTTCCAATTTATCAACGAATTGCATGAGTTCTTCGACTTTGTTGACAATTCGCTTTTGTTCTGCTAGAGGAGGAAGAGGAATTAAAGTCTGGGCTATTTTATCAATCACCCAATTTTTATTTCCAATCCCTTTTGTATTTTCTTTAGCCTGTGCTTGTACAAGAGGACTGAGAATCAGATTATATAAATATTTGATATCTATAAATTTATTATTAAATTTTAATAATGCCACACTAACAAATAAGCTAAACACTTGATCCGTTTCAACAATAGCAGGGATGCCTGTTGTACCTACTTTTGTTAGTAATATATCACCCTTTTGTGGATTACATCTTTTAAATAGTTCTTCGTGTTTAGGCCTTGAAATAAATTTTGTATTTGAAAAGTCTATATATCCTGAACTAATATCTTTAACTGACAGAAATGGAACGCCACTGTTTTGATAATGTGGAGTTCTATGAGCCCCGTCTGTTAACTTAGTTAATATATCTCCCAATCTTACCCATTCCCAACCTTGTGGTAGGCTGTATGGGATTTCATCTCGGGTAATTGGCGAAAGGGGCTTTTCTTTTTTGATTTTGCCTTCTTTTATTAGCTTTTCTTTTTCTGCCTTAATTCGTTTTAAAAGTTCTGATGCAGGCTCATCTTGAGGGTTTTGTTTAACAAGTTTGCCTTGCACTGCGTATTGCAGAATTGATTGGCGGATTTGTTTCGGCAATTTTTGATTCATCTCTGATAAGATTTCCGCATTTTTGCCATAATCCTCAACCAAAGGCAAAATTTCTTCCAGCTTCTCGACAATTCGCTTTTGCTCGGCTAGTGGGGGGAATGGAATTAGAAAATTTTTAATTGTTTCTATTGAAATATTGTCGTTTGTAGAGTTTTTACTTTCCGTAATTACTTGTTGCGTTAGAGGTGATAGTATTGAATAATTTATATAATCTTCTATAACACCCAATATTTTAATAGTTGCCACCCGTTGATTAGTTACCATTGGTTCTTCAAGATTTTTTATAAATAAACTTTTACCAACAGTTCCACCAGTCATACATAAAATTATATTTTTTTCTTCCAACAAATAATCATCTAATTTATTGTTATAGTCATATCTTACAATATTATGATTTACAAAGCCCGACTCATTAAAATCAGAAATTCTAACTACTCTTATACCAACATTCTTATATTCTGAACTTTTGAAAGCGTATCCCCCATTAACTACCGAAAGATTTCCTAATCTTACCCACTCCCAGCCTTGCGGAAGCTCGTAGGGAATTTCATCTTTAGTAATTGGCGAAAGGGGCTTTTCTTTTTTGATTTTGCCTTCTTTTATCAGTTGTTCTTTTTGCGCTTTTATTCTATTTAAAAGTTCTAGTGCAGGCTCATCATTTGGGTCTTGAGCAACCAGTTTCCCTTCCATTGCATATTGTAATATTGATTTTTTTAAATCCTGAGCCTTCATTTATTTTTTCGCCTTTTTGTGTTTAAAAGTTCTATCTAACAAAAAATAAGAACTAAAAAAACGGTATATAAATTTTATTTTTCGCCATTTAAGTGCGATTACTGATGGAAAATTCAATGGATAAATCCAAAATTTTTCAAATGAATTGTTTAAATCTTTAACAGTTTTAACTTCATCTATTTGTGACATATACTTAGAGTAAGACTCTTTTATGAAGTTTATATCTTGAAAATTTTCAAGATATAAAAAATTAAAATACTTTGAACAACACTTATTTAATTGACAATTTAAAACATACGCAAATTCAATAGTTGGTTCCAGAGAGTTCCGAAGTGTCTTTAGAGCTCCTATTGTATTCTGTATATCCTGTTCTTGTAAATTCCCACTATCTATTTTTATGGCATTATTTTCAATAATACGTTTATATGTTTGAGCACAAGATAATAGAAGTTGCAATTGCTGGTTCAACTGTTCAATCAAATATAAAAAACGACTATTGTATGTAGATAAGAATGAATAGTTCTCGATATTAACATTAAAGAATGAAATGTCAGGTAAAAAAATAGGATTTTGAACTGCCTCAATAACATTCTCATTGAACTTCGCTTCAATTTTTTCGACCAAAAATTCGTTATATGACATAAGATTTCCTAGTAAAAAATCAGATTTGTTGCATAATACATTCATCTTTGCACATAGTTCTTCTAATTTTTTTGCATTATCACGATTAATATTAAAATTATGGGCTAAAATGGCACCTAAAAACACAGAAACGAATGGAATAATTGCATCTTTCAACCAGTTTGTTTGAGGCACCTTACCTATATTAATCACTACATCAGAAACATCAATCGACATTTTTTTCTCCAATCATAGCCTTAATTTTACTCAAGATTTCATCGATATTTTTATCTGCTTCAGCTCGTTTTTCTTGATATTTCTGTATCAATTCCATTGGCGGCAAAACTTCTTCCTCTTCATAAGGATATCCGCATAAATCCAGATTATAATTGCGTTCTTTTATTTCTGAAATCGTATATTTTTTAGCTTTGTCAAAGCCGTCAATATTTATTTCTTTTTTGTTATTCCACCATTCATCGACGGGTTTAAGGTGTTCCCGTTTCATTGGTTTCGTTTTAGAGAAGTTTTTATATCCTTCAGGCATATCCAGTCTGTAAAACCAGGTTTCTAGAGTTGGCTCGCCTTTAGTAAAAAACAGCAAATTGGTATTTATCGACGTATAAGGCGAAAAAACACTCTTAGGAAGTCTTATAACGGTGTGCAAATTGCATTCTTGCATAAGTTTTTCTTTTATTCTTGTCTTAACACCTTCGCCAAACAATGCTCCGTCAGGTAAAACAAGGCCTGCTCTGCCGTTGACTTTCAATTTTGCAATAATATAAATCAGAAAAAGGTCTGCTGTTTCTTTTGTTCTGTATGCAGAAGGAAAATTCGTTTCAATTCCGTCTTCTTCAATCCCGCCAAACGGAGGGTTTGTAACAATACAATCAACTCTGTCTGCGGGTGAAATATTATTAATCGGTTTTGATAAAGTGTTATCTCGTCTGATATTTATTGGTGTATCAATTCCGTGCAAAATCATATTTGTTGTGCATAATTGGTGAGGAAGCGGTTTCTTTTCTATTCCAAATATGGAATTATTTAAAATTTCACCCTCTTTTGTTGTATCTGCTTGCTTTTTCAAGTGTTCAATCGCACAGGCTAAAAATCCGCCCGTACCGCATGCCGGGTCAAGAACTTTTTCTCCAAGTTGAGGATTAACCATATCAACAATAAATTGGGTTACAGCTCTTGGAGTGTAATATTCTCCAGCATTGCCTGCTGATTGAAGACTTTGCAAAAGCTGCTCATAAATATCATTAAAAAGATGTCTGTCTTCACTTGAATTAAAGTCGATTTCATTGATTTTATTGATAACTTGCCTTAATAGTGTGCCTGATTTCATGTAGTTATAAGTATCTTGAAAAATATTTCTTATAATCAAGGCTTGTTTATTTGAATCATTTTCAAGGTTTTGTAAATACGGAAATAAGTCATTATTTATAAAGTCAATGAGTTCATCTCCTGTCATACCCTCATCATCTTGAGCCCAGTTTTGCCAGCGGTATTTTGCTTCGAGTGGAGATTTGTAATCATCTTTCATAACCGCTGCTTCATCTTCTTTATCTGCAAAGATTTTCAAAAACAACATCCAAACGATTTGCGATAGTCTTTGTGCATCGCCGTCAACGCCTGTATCTTTTCGCATTATGTCCTGTATTGATTTTATTACGCTTGATATATTTGGCATTTAGTTATCCTCGTAATGTTATGCAACTTCATTATCATTAAAAAGTTCTTTTTCAAGCTCTTTTATAGCTTCTTCGTACTTAGTTTTTCCGCCAAATTCTTTGATGATTTCCATTGGGGTTCCGATTTCATTAAACGGTTGAAATTTTAAAATTTCTCTGTTTTCAATCTCTTCAATACCGTCATCTGCAAATTTATCAATTAAGGCATTTAAGACTTTACGGGCTTTTTCCGAATATTTGCCGAAATAATTTCTTTTTCTAACTTTTTCTGCTCTTTCTTTGCGTGAAAGCGGAGGCATATCAAATGTCACATGGCATATTAAGTCAAACACGCTCAAATCTTTACCTGTTTTTTGTTTAACTTCTTGCCTTAGTTCATCAAGTAGAATTCCCTGTTCCGCTAATTCTTCTATAATTGCTGATTTTTTATCTGCTTCTGACCATTTTTTAATAAAATCGTCAAGGGAAGAAAACTGTTCTTTTAAATTTCTCTTTGTATAATCCGTTAAACTTTCCGTAATTAATTTGCCGTCATTGCCGTAATATTGAACTCTTTCACCGACTTGAACGACTTCAATTCCGTTAACATAAAACTTTCTTGTCGGTTTTTCAATATCAGTTATATCAATATCTGGCGGAATTTCTACAACTGTTTCGTCTTCGGGAAGTTCATCAATCAAAATTTCAACTTCTTCTTTTGATTGTTCCTCTTCAGGTATATCTTCATTTTCGTTGATTTCTTTTACCTGAACAGGCTCACCGTCAAATTCTTTATCTTCAAAGAGCCTTGTAACCCCGCGGAAATCAAGAATTGTAAAATACCATTTATTATAATCGGGTCTAAGTCTTGTACCTCGTCCTATTATCTGCTTAAATTCGGTCATTGAATTTATATTGCTATCTAAAACAATGAGTTTACAGGTTTTAGCATCAACTCCCGTTGTCATCAGCTTTGACGTAGTTGCAATTACAGGGTATGTAACCTCCGGATCAATAAAATTGTCCAGCTCTTTTTTCCCTTCATCATTATCGCCGGTAATCTGCACTACATATTTGGGATTCTTGCTGACTAAATCAGAATTTTCATTAACCAAAGCCTGTCTCATTCTGCCTGCGTGCTCAATATCGGTACAAAAAACGATTGTTTTATCATATCTGTTATTATTTTTCAGGTATTGAGTTATTCTTTTTGCGACAAGTTCTGTTCTTTCATCTACAACAATTCGTTTGTCATAATCTTTAACATTAAATTCCTCATCTGGAACTTCATTCCCATACTTATCAATGGTGCCCTCTTTTAGTTTTAAACCATCTAAGTCAATATTAATTAAAGGTCTTATAACTTTATAAGGAGCAAGAAAACCATCCTCAATACCTTGTTTCAGGGAATATGTATAAATAGGTTCGCCAAAATATTCAATGTTTGAAACTTCTTTTGTTTCTTTTGGTGTTGCAGTCAGCCCAAGCTGCGTCGCTGAAGAAAAATAGTCAAGAATTTCACGCCAGCTTGAGTCATCTTTTGCACTTCCTCTATGACATTCATCAATTACAATTAAATCAAAGAAATCTCTGGAAAATTCTTTATATGCATCTTTATCTTCATTATTTCCTGCAATTCCTTGATACAGAGCCAAATAGATTTCATAGGATTTATCAATATGGCGTTTTGTAATTTTGGTCATTTTATCGCCAAATGGTGCAAAATCTTGGCTTTTGGTCTGATCAACTAAAATATTTCTATCAGCTAAAAATAAAATTCGTTTTTTCTTCTTAGCCTTCCATAAACGCCAGATAATTTGAAATGCCGTATAAGTTTTACCTGTTCCCGTTGCCATTACAAGCAAAACCCTGTCTTGTCCTTTAGCAATAGCTTCAACCGCACGATTTATAGCAATTCTTTGATAGTATCTCGGCTCTTTATTGCTAGCTATATCTTTATGATAAGCCTGTGTATATATTTTTTCCGTTTCGATATCTTCCAGCTGTTTGTATTTTTTGTATTTTTCCCATAATTCCTGCGGAGACGGGAATTTATCCAAAGGTATTTCTATTTCTTTTTTACCTAAATTAACCGTTCTATCATGAAAAATAAAAGAATCTCCATTAGAAGAAAAAACAAAAGGAATATCCAGCATTTGAGCGTATTCTATCGCCTGTTGAATACCGGCTCCAGCACTATGTTTGTTGTCTTTTGCTTCAATGACAGCAAGAGGAATATTGTTTTTGTAATACAAAATATAATCTGCACGCTTGCCCTTGCCGCGGGAAACAAGTTTACCCCTAACTATTACTTTACCGGCGGTAAATGAAACTTCTTCTCTAATCTGCGAATCTTTATCCCAACCTGCTTTTATTATTGCAGGAGTTATAAATTTAGTGCATATATCTCGTTCTGATAAAGATTTTTTATCCATTCTTCCTCGCTATTTGCTTTATTTTAACACAAAATTGCTCTTTATTTGAATTTGTTAATGTCGAAATTTATGCAATTAGGTTGTATAATTTTGCCTTTTTAAAATTTCTCCTTAAATAAAAATTATGGTTGTTATCTTATATGGGGATTAATTAATTCATTTTTTAAGGTTTAATTTTTTAAGGAGAAAAATTTTGAAAAATTCGTTTTTAATTTTATTTTTGCTGTTTTTATTCCTGCCTTTAAATTTACCCGCCATAGGCGCACAAACGCATAATGAAACAAACATTCTTGCATATTCAAACGATGCATACAGACTTAAAAGAAAACTTATGCGCCTTGACAGAGATATTTATAAAAACGAAAGGCAAATAAGAAGAATTAAAGCTTCAAAAGATTTGTCTTATAACGAAAAGAAAAGGCAGATAAGAAAGCTTGAAAGAGAAATTTATTATGACAAAAGAGAGTTATCAAGAATAAGGCTTCAATACAGAAGGGCATTGTCATAAAAATTGCCCTTTGTTAAAATTTGAATAATAAAGGAGAAAAAGGGGTAATATATGAAATTTTTAACCGAATATCTCTGGTTTAACACAAAAAACCACAGAGAATATGTCAATATAACCGATGAAGTTGAAGCTATCGTTGAAAAAAGCGGAATAAAAGAAGGAATGGTTCTGGTTTCCGCTATGCATATAACGGCGGGAATTTATGTTAATGACGCGGAATCCGGGCTGATTAAAGATATTGACAAGTGGCTTGAAGAATTGGCGCCTTTTAATATCAATTACAATCATCATCAAACGGGCGAAACCAACGGAGATTCCCACTTAAAAAGCCTTTTAATCGGCCATGAGGTTATAGTTCCCGTTACAAACGGCTCTCTTGATTTCGGACCCTGGCAGCAAATTTATTATGCCGAATTTGACGGGCAGAGAAGAAAAAGAGTCATTGTAAAAGTTATGGGTGAATAAAGACAAATTTTATAATTTACACGGTTTAATAAACCGTGAGAGTAAAATGAATATTACCGCATATAA
>CASDOS010000046.1 GCA_949282205.1 uncultured Alphaproteobacteria bacterium
CTGGCTTGTTCTTCTTTACTAAATCTTATTTTGCTCATTCTTATCTCCTTTTGTGTGAGTTTAACAAAAAAATTCCCCTTTGAATATTTTTTTCAAAGGGGATTTCCTTTTTTCCTCCACTTTCTGGGGTACAGATCAAATCAAGCGGGGTTTTTCGTTTATAGAAACGGATAAAATTTATTTACATAAAGTTTGGCGAATAGCAGTTGTCGAGCGAATAGGGAGTGAATTTTTAGGAATACGATTACTGACAACATAACGGATACCAAGAGCCTCAACAGCATTTCTTTTTTCAGAAGAATCACCATCTGCATTAACAAAAAATATATCAGGTTTAATTTTCTTAAGTTCATATAAGAAGTCTAATTTTCCGGACCCTTGTGCAATAAAAGCGAGTTTCACATATTTGAGAGCCGAAACCATATAAAGACGTTCCTGCTCGTTATAAAGTGTCGACCGATGCTTTAATTCGGTAACAGTTTTATCAGAACCGATAGAAACATATAAATCGCCATATTGCGCTGCTTCTTCAAAAAAACGAATATGCCCGCTATGTAAAACATCAAAACAACCGGAAACAAAAACTTTAACCATGAGTAAAATTCCTCCCAGTGGAAATATAAGCAATAATTTAGTATTTTCATCAGGAGGATAAAAAAAAGCCGCCCAGAAGAGCGGCAAAAGATGGTCGGAACGGGTGGATTCGAACCACTGACCTCTGCGACCCGAACGCAGCGTTCTACCAGGCTGAACTACGTTCCGATGTTCAACGACAATATATCTACACAAAAAAAAATAAGATTACAAGCATTTTTTAATATGTTCACAAAAAAAATTGACGATTAATATAAAACGGAGTAGCAATGAAGAAAATAAATCAAAAGAGAAGAGGGAACGATGTTATATCTCGGATGTCATTTATCATCGGCCGGCGGTTTTGCCGTTATGGGAAAAACAGCGGTTAAATTACAAGCCAATACGTTTCAATTCTTTTTGCGCAATCCGCGAGGAGGTGCCGCAAAAGAAATAAAAGCGGAAGATATAGCAGAATATAAAAAAATCGCATCAGAGCACAAATTTGGGAAAATTTTAGCTCATGCGCCATATACTTTAAATCCTTGTTCTAAAGATGCATCTACTCGAGAATTTGCGCAAAATGTTTTTGCCGATGATTTAAGGCGAATGGAGAACATTCCCGGTAATTTGTATAATTTTCACCCCGGCTCACACGTTGGGCAGGGTGTTGATGTAGCGATTCCGCAAATTGTGGAGATTTTGGATACGGTAATGCCTGAAGCAAAAAACACGATAGTTTTATTAGAAACGATGTCTGGTAAAGGCAGTGAAGTCGGCTCACATTTTGAAGAATTGGCAGAAATTATATCAAGAGCAAAAATAAATTCGTCCGAAAAATTAGGGGTATGTTTAGATACCTGCCATGTATATTCAGCCGGTTATGATATAGTAAACCATTTGGATGAAGTTTTGGAAGAATTTGATAAGATAATCGGGTTGGATAGACTGCAAGCGATACATTTAAACGACAGTATGACCGAGTTTAATTCCCACAAAGACCGCCATGAGTGTTTAGGCAAAGGAAGTTTAGGAGCTGATGCTATAATCAATTTTATCAATCATCCGTCATTAAGAGGGATTCCGATTAACTTGGAAACACCAAACGAATTGGAAGGATATGCGCAAGAGATAGCTCTGCTACGGAACAATTACAAAGAGTAGTCAGAACAATATTTCTGCAATAATACCAAACCCGATACCTAATCCGTAAAGCAAAGCAAGAATACGCAAATTTTCGATTTTATTCGGATTAACACGGTAAAGTACGAAATAACCTAGTCCAGCGTTACTGAGAGTACCTGCAAGCATTGTACCGAGCGAGATAGCATCATCCAAATAAAGTTGGGATAATAAAACGGAAGGATAACAACTGGGAATAAGTCCGACAGCCGCAGCAATAAATTTACTAAAGATAGGAAAGCCAACCAGCATATCATGGATTGTTTCACGTCCGCCCATAACAAAAACAGCATTGATAATCAGAGAGAAGAAAAAGATAAACAAGCTGATTTTCTCGGTATGTTTAAATGCGGAATGCCAAATATTATCTTTATCCTCGCACTGACAATTTTCACGTTTACAAAACGCCTCAATTTCGGGTTCGCGTTTATGACGAATAAATTTTTGTGGTAGAAACAAATCAATAAGAACCCCGACAACAATCGCAAAAAAGAGTTTAATACAGAGGATTTTTGAAATAAGAGCGACACTAACTCCTCCGGAAATCAAAATCGGCAACATTTCATCCGAAGTAGAAAGAAAGATAGCTAAGAGAGCCCCTAAAGTAATAATTCCGGTTGTATAGAGGTTGGCCGCCGCAACTGAAAAGCCGCATTGCGGAATAAGTCCGAGAAAGCCACCGATAATTGGTCCGTATTTACCGGATTTTTTGATATAAGCAAGTGTTCTTTTAGACATTTTGTGTTCAAGAAATTCAAGAGCTAAATAGGTCAAAAACAGATACGGGAACAGTGCTAACGTTTCGTATAGTGAATCCATCAATATATCCATACCGACTTTTAGCATAACAACCTCTTGAAAAATAAAACAAACTAAAAGCATATCTATCAAAGGTAAGACATTTTTGCAACTAAAAAATACAATTGCCGAGATAAATAAAAAAAGCTTTCTCACGAAGAGAAAGCCTTTTTAAGAAGCGTATAAGTTACAGATGAAGAAAGTTAAAGAAATTCTCCTCCCTTTTCTGTAGAAGAATTTTAGCCCCATATTCCAAAAGATATTTGTTTTGAAAAGCCGTAATAAGATTATAGGAACATGTTTGCACCATCAGTCGTTGTGTTCGAGCGTAAAGACCATGCCGTTCCATATAGAGCATAACAACATATTCGCTGCAATAGTTGATCAACAAACGTTCATGCTCCTGAAAAAAGGAAAAGGACTTAAAATATGCTTTAAAAGCCCCCCAATCATTTCTCATAATAAGATAGATAGGACCTTTTTCAGAAGTGAGATGATGCGAAAAATAATTTTTCAAATCACGAACAAGACCAAAGCAAATCATAACACGTTCATCATCAGAATTACGCAATATATAAGAAGAATAAGGGTTCTTAAGAAGTCCTTTACGAATTTTCTCCAAATGCAGTAAATCATACATTGTCGGTTTAAAAGGCGTATTGGCGGCATATGAAATAGGATTTCCGTCCACAGAAACCGTTGCAACACAATCATCGTCATCATCTGAAGAAGAGTCAAATAAAGAACCGCAGAGATTAGGATTAACAAGAATTTGTGCAACATTAAACGGACGTTGTACAATCATAGCAGAAGAACCATCAGTTTTGACATCAAAATTATCTTTATCGAAAGATGATTTTGAACAAGTACCATCATGAAGAATATAAAAAGGAAAACCGATGTCTTTTCCGATATGAGAAAGATATTTTAGGACATTCTTTTCATCTTTAGGAGAGGAAGACGTAAATTTCGATTTCAATTCCCCCATAGGAAATTTGCATTTAACTATGGCCGCGGCTCGATTATCTTGGAAAATAAAGCTTTTACCACAAGTTCCATCAGGATAAATGTAAAAAGGATAGCCAAGCACCGCGCCAACAACGTTGATTTGTTTAAGAATAGTATTTTTCATAACACACAAAAATTTAGATTTTACAATAATTTTATTTTGCCAAAATAGTAAGAGATGAAATATATTTTGTCAATTAAAATTTAATGAGGAGATATAAAAAGCCTATCCTCAAAAAGAGAATAGGCTCTAACATAAGAAAAAGACTAAAAAGGAACATTGCCATTTCCGGTAGTTTGCATATAAGTCCTAATCATATCAACAGCGTCATCTTCATCACCTTGCTGAGGCAAAGGTTCTTTTTTTTCAGAATCGGAAGATAGAACAGATAGTTTAACACGTTCAGAAAAATCCTCAACACTCACAAAAGTAGAATCATTTTTTGTAGTTAAAATGAGAAGAGCCGCTTCTGGCGTATAGGGTAATCTATCAAGAAGATCTATACCTTTCCGGCAGAAAATAGCCACATTTCCACTTTTTAGCAAACAATAAAAAAGAGAATAGGAATATCCTCTATCACCTGTAGCCGAGGCCTCAAAGTAAGATTTCACAGAATCTTTAAGAGCCCATTCATATAGACGCACAGGTTCATGATTTTCGTCGATAGCAAAGATATAATACCCTGGATTTTCAATCTCTCGTTGCTCTTTTAGTTTAGTATCTAGGTAAATGAACCCAAAACCAATAAGAAATACGGCGATAACTATACGAGATATACCCATGAACGAATTAAAAAAATCTTTAATCTTATCCTTATCCATAATTGTAAAATTTAAGTGAAACAATAATATTAAATTAACGCAATCATAAAAAACAAAAGTATATTTGTCAAATTTAAAAGTTTTAAAAAAACAAAATACTGTTTGAGCTTTTCAAACAGTATTTCGCGAAGTATATCGTTTTTTTACCATAAATGATAACCGTAATTATACGGGACAGGTGTGTTGTACATACAACGCACACAAAGTACAGCCAAAATAACGATAATAAAAAACACCGAGAATGCCAGAATAATTTTTCCGACACTAATCAATTCACTTTTACTCATAATTGTATTAATTTTAAAAACAGAATAATTAAAAAACGAAAAGCATATAAAGCAGAATAAAACAGTTGTCAATAAAAGAATCATAACAAACAAAAAGACGATTCTGAAGAACCGTCTAAATAAAGAGAATAGGGCTTTAATCAGCGCTGTTGTAGACTAATTTACCTTGAGCCTTAGCCTCTAAGAGAATTTTGGCTTCTTCAAGGGTAAAAGGTGTAGTATTAACAGCATTATTAAAGCACGCTACACGACCATTTGAATAGAGTACATAAGCAACACTTGGAGACGCTGAAGAATTGCGTCCATGAGCAATCAACGTGGTGACAACAGAATTTCCGTATGCCTCATAAGTAGAAGTTTGCTGTTTATTATGCACAGGATTTTCCATAGCCTTCGCTTTCAGAAGGATTTTGGCTTCATTAAGAGAAAACGGTGTGGTATTGGCAGCATTATTAAAGCACAATACATTGCCGTTAGAAAGAAGTGCATAAGCCACACTCGGGGTTGAATCGGAATTACGTCCTTGAGCAATCAATGTTGCAACAACAGAATTATTGTTATACATCGCACCATCCATAACCATCGCCCTCAAAAGAATTCTTGCATCCTTAAGATCAAACGGAATAGTGTTAACCGCCTTGCGAAAGCACAAAATTTTGCCGCTTGAATAAAGAACATAAGCCACACTTGGAGAAGAACCGGAATTACGCCCCTGCACAAGCATCGCAGCAACAATCGCATCCTCTTGCAGACTTGGTTGATTGGTATGAGCAGGTTCACTTGCCGGCAAATTTGTATGAGGAGAAATCTCCACCGACATATTAGTATGAGCAGCAGGTTCAGGCATCATATTTGTATGAGCTTCCGGCTCGGTATCATCTGCAGAAGCCACATAAACAATTTCTTCTTCATTCCCGAATACTGGCATAAATGAACCCAACGTTGCAATAGTTGCAACTAAAATACATAACTTTTTCATAACCTAAATAATTTAAAATTTACATTTTACTCATACCACAAAAATAAGAAGTATGCAAGAACAAATTAGACAAAAATATGAATTTTACAATTTTGCGAAGCATCAAAATATAAATTTGTATTCTGAAAAAAATATAAGAATAACGTTCTGCAAGGAAGACAAACTCAAAGATTAAAGAATATAGGTGCAAATAGGATATTATCGTTTGCCGCAAAATAAGCGGAGTAAGGACATCTCTTAATAAATAACAGTATTCCCGCGACACACAGATATATAAGTGCAAATAATCAATTGCAAGCAAACATAAAGGAGCAAATAAACTAAAAGAAAAATAGATATACTGAGTAAATAAGGGAAAATTAGCTATAAGCCTTGCATTTTGAGCATTTACGTTGATATGGAGCGATGTTGCACTAAGGTTTTACATTCAGCCTCAAGTTTTTGTAAGCGGCATTAATAAAAAGCCCTCGCAGTAGCAAGGGCTTTATTCTTTCTAGAGTGAAAGAATAAGAATTAAGCAGCTTTTTCGTCAAAGTTATAGAGTTCTTCAACAGAAACAGTCTTTTCTTTTGTTTCAACTTTAGAAAGAACATAATCAATAACTTTTTCTTCATAAACGGAAGTGCGTAAACGCTCAATAGCTTCTTTATTTTTCAAATAGAAGTCAAAAATAGCTTTAGCCTGCATCGGATAGCGTTGCGCCTCGCTCATAATAGCTTTATTAATATCATCTTGAGAAACTTCGACTTTAGCATCGCTGCCAACTTCAGCCAACAACAAGCCGAGTTTTACTCTACGAACGGCAATTTCTTTGTATTCTTTGAGTAAATCTTCTTCTTTCTTAGCTTTTTCTTCTTCATCAAGTTGATTATTCTTCTTAGCATTTTCATATTGTTTAACAATGGATTCATATTCCATGTCAACCAATTTAGTCGGAACATCAAACTTATAAGCCTTATCCAAAGCATCCAACAAAGCGCGTTTCAATTTCATCTTAGAAGCAGCTTCATAGTCCTGAGCGATTTTAGATTTAACTGTTTCTTTCAATTTATCCAAATTTTCCTCACCCAAGGATTTAGCAAATTCGTCATTAATTTCAGCTTTTTTAACTTCTCTGATTTCCTTAATTGTTGTAACAAAGAGAGCTTCTTTACCGGCCAAATCTTTAGCATGATAATTTTCCGGGAAAGTAGCTTTAACATTAACAACATCGCCGACCTTTTTACCGACAAGTTGATCTTCGTATCCCGGAATAAACGAGTTAGAACCGATTTCAAGCGGATAAGCCTCACCTTTACCGCCGGGGAATTCGACACCATCAATAGAGCCGACAAAATCAATAACAGCGATATCGCCTTTAGCGGTTTCGCGGTCTTCTTCAACTTTAATTGAATCACGACGGCTTTCAGCCATATAGTTCAAAGCCTTTTCAATTTCCTCGCTAGGCACCTCAGCCATAACTTTTTCAAGTTTAATGGAAGAGAAATCTTTCAATTCGATTTTAGGCATAATTTCCATAGAAACTTTGAATTCGATATCATTACCCTCTTTAAATTCTTTCAATTCAACATCGGGAGTAAAAACGGGGCGCAATTCTTTTTCTTTCAAAAGTTCATTAACGCCATTGCGAACCATATCGTCCAAAGCCTCGCTCATAGCGTTAGTCTGATATTTTTTCTGCACCATAGCGAAAGGAACTTTGCCGGCGCGAAAACCAGCCATACTAACATTTTTAGCAATTGAATGTAGTTTTTTCTCAACTTCTGCACTAAAATCTGCTGCGCTGATTGTAACATTATATTCACGGCACAAGCCATCTGCTTTTAATTCTTTAAACTTCATTTTATTAAAACTCTTCCAAAAAGACCATTTCAGAGTTGAAATGGTGCGGGCGGAGAGACTCGAACTCTCACAGCAAAGCCACTAGATCCTAAGTCTAGCGTGTCTACCAATTTCACCACGCCCGCGGATTAGAACCACAAATTTGCCACGAGTATATACAACATTTTTATATAATCAAGTAAAAAAACGACATATACAAAATTTATTTAGGAATTAAGCTGACAACCTTCATTAAAGACGAAGCCGCGTAGCAAGTCATCAATATCCATAGGCTGCTTGCCTTCGCGTTGAATTTTTTTAATTTGTAAGGCTTTCCGATTAGCAACGGCAATAATCAAATTATTATGTCCGTCGATAATTTCCCCCGGCTTGCCAACACCATCAACGATAGTCGCTTGATAGATTTTAAAGCGTTCGCCTTTATAAGTAAAATAGGTTGCAGGATATGGTGAAAAAGCACGAATTTTATTGAGTAAAACAGCTGCATCAATATTAAAATCTAAAAAGCACTCTGTTTTATCTAATTTTTCCGCATAAGTAACCAACGCTTCGTTTTGACGAACAGGTATAATTTCATCAAGATGGCGCAAGGTCTGTAACAATAAAACAGCCCCGACTTCAGAAAGAGCATCATGTAAATCACCACCAGTCATATCATCAGTAATCGGAACAACAGCCTGTTTCAAGACATCACCGGCGTCAAGAGCGAGTGCCATTTTCATAATAGATATACCACTTTGATTATCGCCAGCTTCAATAGCTCTCTGAATAGGAGCCGCACCGCGCCATCTGGGAAGAAGTGATGCGTGAACATTGATACATCCTTTAGGAAAAGCATCAAGAACCGTTTGAGGTAAAAGCAAACCATATGCAGCAACAATAGCGATATCGGCATTAAAAGATTTAAGGACCGATATTTCCTCATCACTTTTCAACGAACGTGGCGTACGCACAACAATTCCGGCATTTTCCGCAAGCAGATGAATCGGAGTTTTATTAATTTTCTTACCACGTCCGCTTTCTTTCGGAGCACGAGTATAAACAGCGACAACCTCATGCTCTTTGAGTAAAGCCTTCAAAACCGGAACGGAAAAATCCGGAGTACCCATAAAAACAATTTTCATTATTCAGAAAAACCCGCCCGTCTATAATCTACATCAATTTTCATACCCTCGGCATAAGCATCCAAAGCGCTCTGCATCATATCGGAAAGCATCAAAGAAGCGGCACGTTTTTGAACATCTTCCAAGGACAAGGGATTTAATTCATCTTGGTAATTAACCGTTTCGAACGGTGTCACAATGATGAAACTGTTTCCGGTGTGTTCATAAAGTTTCACTTCTCCGTTCTGAGATAAGAATAAATCACTGACTTCAGAGGGGGTAAGATTAGCAAAGGTTTCATTTCTGCTAATAGGCTCGGAGCGAAACATTTCCAAATTTCTGGCTTTAGCAACATCGCCAAGCTGACTACCGTTTTCTGCGTCAGCAACAATACCTTCGGCAATTTCTTTAGCCAAAGCATCTTTTTCCTGAACTGTCCACATATCGACAATTTGTGATTTTACGCTGTCAATTTCAGGCAGATGAGCATCATTAATCGCCGTAATTTGCGCCACAACAATACCCTCGTCAAATTCTTCGGCAGAACTGATTTCGCCGACGCCATAAGAAAATACAAGTTCATTTAAATCCAAAGAATTAGACAAAGACTTTAAGGAAACAGGCAAATTTGTAACAGCTGTATTTTCGGGGATATTGTTAACATTAACAAGTTCAATGCCAAACATCTGTCCGATCTCAGCCAAAGACTTACCTCCGTTAACAGCGTCATCAATATCCGCTTTTGCATCTCTTAAAGCGTCATAAAGATTATCATTATTCAACTGTTCAATAATAAGCGGTTTAACTTCATCAAAAGTCATTTTCTTAGCCGGAATAATTTGTTTAACATTAACAACCTGCCAAGTATCGGCAACCTGTAAAAGTTTAGGTTGGTTAACAGCCATTTCAAAAGTATCATAAGCTAAATCGTCAGCCAATTCATCTTGAGCAACAACACCGAGCGTCGGTTCATCAGCATTTTCCGCTTTTAATTCTTTAGCAACATCACCAAAAGTTTTTCCTGCAATAATTTCATTCAAAGCCTTTTGAGCAGTAGGTTCATCTAAGAAAACCATCTGTTGTACTTCTCTTTTTTCGGGCTGATCAAATTCTTTTTCATTTTGTTTATAATAATCCTCAACCATTTCATCGCTGGCAGCGTATTTTCTCAAAACAACATTATTCGGGACAAATACGATTTGAGCATTTCTGGTTTCGGGGATCATAAAAGTTTCGGAAAAATCTTCAAAGTACTGACTAACTTCATCATCAGTAATTTTACGTTCAATTTTAACGTCTTGAGGAGATACCAAAACATATTTAAAGGATTTACGTTGATTATCCATTTTATGAATAGCGTTACTCAAAACGCCGGGGACAGCAAACGGGCGAACCAAATCAGTGACAAGCATTTTCTGCGCCATTAATCTTTTAACCATATTAACATAATCTGTTTCAGACAACCCGGCTGTAGACAAGTAATGTTTAAAGATATCTGGATTAAACTGAC
Organism: uncultured Alphaproteobacteria bacterium; assembly: GCA_949282205.1. GTDB lineage: Bacteria > Pseudomonadota > Alphaproteobacteria > RF32 > CAG-239 > CAG-267. Next base: position 10,105 of record CASDOS010000046.1, read on the forward strand.
CGTTAAGCGGGTTAGCAAATTCCGGTTGAGAAAAAATAACTTGTTGAATAAATGCTTTGGGAAAATAGATATTATAAGAAAGCATAGTTTGGTCCAAAACGCTTTCATCAATAATCTGTTTAAGAACCCCTTCAGTAATGGTATTGCGCATATCCTCAGTCAATTCAAAATCATCACTGGTCAGATTCTTCAAGGCATTTAATTCTTTTTGAACTCTGTAAGAAAATTCACTCTGCGTTGTTTTAATACCATCGACATCAACAACGGTTTGATTTTGACTGGCACTATTAATATATCCCGTAACTCCGAAAAGCGAAACAAAGCTAACGGCAACGGCGGCCGAAATAAATTTAAAAATCCAACTTTCATGAGCTTTAGCTAATTTACTTATCATTTTTTTCCATCCCAAAAACAGTGTAATTGCGCTTATTATAAAGGTCAAAAAAATTTATGCAATCTCAAATATAAACATGTTCATATTTTTTTAAGCGATAGAAAATTCTGTAAACAACTTTTTTTTTATGTGGAAAATAAAAAAGTGCGTGATAAAAAAGAAGAAGTTAAATTAATTTGGGTAAGGATAAATAAAGATGATAAGAAAAACTTTAATTGCCGGCAACTGGAAGATGAATGGCCTTTTAGAAGATGGTATTGCATTGGCAAAAGGTGTTGCGCAAGAAGTAAAGAAAGCGGGAAGAAAAGATTGTGAGTTTTTAATATGTCCGCCGTTTACACTGTTAAGTTCGGCCAAAAAAGCAATTAAAGGCACGAAACTGATGTTAGGCGCGCAAGATTGTCATTATGCGGAGAAGGGGGCACACACGGGAGACATTAGTGCTAAGATGTTGCAAGATATTGGTTGTCAATATGTTATAGTTGGGCACTCGGAACGCCGTACAAATCATTATGAGTCCAACGAATTGATTAAGCAAAAAGCAGAAGCAGCGATTAATACCGGCTTAAAGGTAATCATTTGTATCGGAGAAACGGAAGCAGAAAAAGACGCCGGAAAAACAATTGCTGTATGTAGCGCGCAAATAGAAGGATCTGTTCCTGAAATTTCGAACGGACAAAATACCGTAATCGCATATGAACCGGTATGGGCAATCGGAACTGGCAGAACTCCGACTACAGCAGAAGTAGAAGAAGTTCATGCAGCAATTCGTAAAGTAGTAGCAAAGAAGTTAGGTCGAGCTAATGCAAATAAGATGCGTATTTTGTATGGTGGAAGTATGAAACCGTCCAATGCAAAAGAATTGTTGGCATTACCGGATGTCGATGGCGGTTTAATCGGCGGAGCAAGTTTGAAAGTCGCAGATTTTATGGCTATCGGTGAAGCAAGTAAACAATAAGAAATAAGGAAACAAAAATGGGATCAGTATTGTTAGTAATTCATTTAATGGTAGCCTTATTGCTGGTTATTTTGATTTTGATGCAACGAAATTCCGGCAATGCGCTAAGTGGATTGGGTGGTGGTAACGGTGCGGATAGCTTTCTATCAGCTCGCGGTAAAGGAAATTTGTTGACAAGAACAACCGCAATATTAGCTACCATATTTTTTATCACATCGATTTTATTATCATTGTACTATAAAGGAGAAACCAGAAAACCGGAATCTATAACAGATGTAGCTCCATTGGTACAAACCGCACCAAATGTACCGAGTGTTCCTGATGCGGCAGCCGAGAATACGGCGCCAGAGGATAAAGCAACAAAACCGACAACGAGCACAACACCTACTGTGCCGGCTGTACCGGTAACGGAAACAAGTGCTCCAACCGAAGCACCAACAGTACCGACGGCGGAATAGAGCATAATGGTAAAGAAAAACAAAATAAGGCACCTTTTTAAGGAGGTGCCTTTTTCACTGCAAAAACTGAAATAAAAGGGAAGAAAAATGTCTGAATTAAATCCGAAAACAAAGTTTATTTTTATAACCGGTGGCGTTGTTTCATCATTAGGCAAAGGATTAGCCTCAGCCTCTTTGGCATCGATTCTCCAATGTCGCGGTTTCAAAGTAAGATTGAGAAAATTAGATCCTTACTTAAACGTTGATCCAGGAACAATGAGTCCATTCCAACACGGGGAAGTTTTTGTAACGGATGATGGAACGGAAGCGGATTTGGATTTAGGACATTATGAAAGATTTTCAGGTGTATCCGCCAAAAGAAGCGACAGTACGACAACCGGAAAAATCTATCAACGAGTGATAGATAAAGAGCGCCACGGCGATTATTTAGGATCGACCATACAAGTTATTCCGCATGTAACCAATGAAATTAAAAACTTTATTGTAAGTGATTTGGAAGATGAAGATTTTGTATTGTGTGAAATTGGCGGAACAGTTGGTGATATTGAAGGTCAACCATATTTAGAGGCGATTCGTCAGTTAGCGTATGATTTAGGTCGTGAGCGGACAATGTTTTTGCATTTGACGTTATTACCATATATACCGACAGCGGGAGAATTAAAAACCAAACCAACGCAACACTCCGTTAAAAAACTTCAAGAATATGGTATACAACCGGACATGTTACTGTGTCGCTCACAAATGCCGATTCCCGAAAACGAGCGGAAGAAGATAGCTCTGTTTTGCAATATAAAAGAAAGCAACGTTATACAGGCCTTGGATGTAAGTAATATTTATCAAGTTCCATTGGCATATTCAAAAGAGGGGATGGACAAGGCTGTATGCGATCACTTTAAATTGCACTGTCCGGATGCGGATTTAAGCCGTTGGGAAAAGATAGTAGAAACCCTTAAGGCACCTGAAGGCGAAGTAAAAATCGCCGTTGTTGGTAAATATGTAAAGTTATTGGAAGCCTATAAATCATTGGGAGAAGCATTAAATCATGGCGGAATAGCCAATAAATATAAAGTAAGAATAAAATGGATTGATGCGGAAGATTTGGAAAAAGGAGATGCCGATTCTATTTTATCAGATGTAAGCGGTATTTTAGTTCCAGGAGGATTTGGTTTGCGAGGTACAGCCGGAAAGATTGCCGCTGTAAAATATGCAAGAGAACATAAAATTCCGTTCTTAGGTATATGTTTTGGTATGCAAATGGCTGTTATTGAAACAATGCGTAATGTATTGGGTGTGCAAAACGCAAATACAACAGAGTTGGATGAAAATTGCGAAGCTGTTGTTGGATTAATGACCGAATGGGATAAAGACGGAGCAAAACAGATACGTCATAAAGACGGTGATTTAGGTGGTACGATGCGTTTAGGTGCGTATGAAGCGGTTTTGAAACCAGGGTCTAAAGCTGCAGAAGTATATGGAAGCGAACATATATCAGAACGTCATCGTCACCGCTATGAAGTAAACATTAAATATAAAGATCAGCTGGAAAAAGGAGGTATGATTATATCAGGTACATCACCAGACGGAAAATTGCCGGAAATAGTTGAAAGACCGGATCATCCATGGTTTATAGGAGTTCAATTCCACCCAGAATTAAAATCGAAACCATTTGCACCGCATCCTTTGTTTGTTGAGTTTATAAAAGCATCAATTAAACAAAGTCGTTTAGTGTAGAATTAAAACTCTCTTCCTAAAAGAAGAGAGTTTTTTTTAATAAAAGTATTGAAAATAATAATTTTATTACTTAAACTTTCATGAGTTAATAAATAAAGGGAGAGATTTTATGGAAGATAAAGAAATACAAATCACAAAGAAACAAAAGATTGTTGCCGGAATAATAGCTCTGGTTACACTAATTTTGTTAGTATCTGTGTTTGGCGGTAAGAAAGCGGAAGAAAAAACTGCGCCGTCTGTAGCCGTTAAGGTTGAAGAAAAAATGCCGATAAAAGAAGAGGCAGAAGTTCAGAAACCGTCAGAGCAACAGCCGGAAGTAAAAGAAGCAGTGGAAGCAGAAGCAGTAGAACCTGCAACAGAAGAAACAGAGGTTGAAGAAAAGGTTGTAGAAGAAGAGGTAGATGAAGGCAAAATTCCAGAAGCAACCAAAGAAGTTATAAAAGTAGAACCTAAAAATTCTGTATTAACATTCGAAGCCACAACGGAAAAAGCTCTTAATTACCAAGTGTTTTATACAGTAGAACGTGAAGTTTGGTATGATGCGGAACATGTTGTAGACCACCAAGGAGAAGCAGGTACACACAAATATAGTATCGTTATTCCGTCTGATAAAGTTTTCAGAATTCGTATAGACTTTGATGCAAACCCCGGAAAAGTAATTATTAAAAATATTTACTTAGATGGAACACAAAAAGCCGATTTGAACAACTTTGATGGATATGCCTATAATCAAATTGATGCAAAAGATAAAAATAAAGATGGCAGTTTAACGATTACATCTCAACAAGATGATCCATATATGGAATACTTAACACCGCTGTTGCCGGAATAAATCGAAAAAAAGAAAAAAAGCAGGAATATATTTCCTGCTTTTTTTATGTGAATGAGAGGAATAGATTAAAAGAATAAGATATGTATAAAATGAGGGGAAGAATATAAAATCAACAGAAAGAAATACGACGTTAGCCAAGGATAGATGTTGATAAGACGAAACAATTTCTGCAAAAAAAATCAAAGTTAATGCATAAACTATTGTCCTAAAAATTTAGGTAAAGCTGTATTATGTTTTAAATCTTGAAGTACCGTTGCTAAATTCCCTTCAGACTGTGAAAATACATCAGCTTCAATATCCTGTATTGTCGTATATCTATCAAAAGATTGCACTGACGCAACAGAATTAAAGACAGAAGCATTGCTCTGAACGAAAATATCTTTTTCAATTTCTTCAATTTGAATGTGATGAGTGTTTTCTTTGGGATCAAGAACAGCCTGAGGAATATCTATCGGAAAATCTCTATTTCTGTAATCTACATTATTATACCCTTGTTGATGCAGTTCTTCTAATTGGTTTAGCTCCTCCTGACTATCTTTATTTTCAAAGAAAGATAGAGCACGAGTATCCAGTTTAATTTCATCTTTGATATAAACAGAAATGTCATCAACTTTAATATTTTGTAGTTCTGCTAATTGATTTCCGTCTTTAGATACAATAACTTTATAAGTTCCGTAAGGAACGCCATCCAAAATAAAGAACCCATCAATGTCAGCAAAAGTGGATACAATTTCTTTGTTATCTTCATCAATTGCGGAAATTTGATAGCCAAACATTCTTGTATCATCAGCATTAGCAATCTTACCTTCAATAGCCCCGCGATGAACAAAAGGAATAGATACGGTACGAATAGTTCCTGGACGTAACACCAATTTTTTCTCATCATAAAGAGGTTGAAGCGCAATATCTAACAAGGTTTCGGTATCAACATTCAAAACAGTCTTTTCATAAGTTTGTAAATCAGTTAAAACAGCTACACCATTTTCATCCGTATATATTTCTTTTTCTAATCCGTTTGCGTTAAGTCCTATACCTTCCAAAGGTTCCCCTTCTTCATCAGTTAATTTAACATACATCGTCCCCGTGTTGCTAAGTTTGGAGTTGGCAGATGTAATAACGTCCATTGCATCAGGAGCTTTAGCCAAACTAATGTTGTAAGTTAAATAAGAACTGATATTAAAATCTCTATCAAATTCAAGAGTAGCAGTAAGTCCTCCAAAAGAAAAGATTTGCCCACCGGAAAAAGAGAAATAATCCATATCTTCAATTAAGTTGCGCGTATATTTACCGGAAAGATAAGTATTACGACCGGTTCTCCAATCCAAGCGAGTTGAAAATTCAGTAAAGCGAGATTCTGGCGATGTTTCGTAAGTTAACCATGATTCGGAAGAAAAAGCGCCCCACCATTTATAAGCCCCTAAACGAACCGTGTTGTAAGCACCCCGTACATTGTTATAATCATAATAGTTATCTTCTAATGTCAAATTCAAGCTATTCATTAATTGCTTAGAAAGTCGAGCCGTAACATTATTAAAGGACGTTTCGTCACTTTCCAAAGTTCCTTGTCTCCAACTTAAATAATAAGGAACGCGTAAGGGGAGCATACCAGATAAACGAGCCTCAAATTGTTCATCTAGATATTCATCGCCGTAAAAGGATATAGGAGAGTGAATACCATTAAATTTATCATATCCGGCATAAATTGTACCGATATAAACATCACCTTGCCATTCTGCATGGTGAGCAAAATCTTGAGTATCTAAGTTTTGTTCTAAGTTATATTGAAGAGAACTTCCCTTAACAGCCATTTGAGCACCGGCCATAGCAAAACGCTGCGTTTCAGTTCCGGTATCTGCGTCAGGAGTTTGAGTAAATCCTCCCATAAGTGTTAAATGATCAGTAGCACCATAATAACCGGTAAAATCGAGAATAGGGGTATCATCACCATTATAAGTAAAGGGCTCATTATCTTCAATCAAATAGCGATAAGGCTGATAGGCAGCAGCAGTATAACCAAATTCACCTTTTTTAACCGGACTTGTACCTGAGTAATAACGTTCATATTCAGTTCTAGTTTCCCCATAAGGACCATAGAAAACGAGTTTAAAAGTATTAAGACCATAAGAAACCGGAATATCAGGGAAATTATATTGACCATTAACACCACTTTGCCGATAACCGACCAATTGTTCGTTCCAATAGAGTTCGACTTGCCATCCGTCCAACAGTGGACCGGTAATATCAATGGTTTTGTTTGCTGACATAACTAAGTTTTTAAAGCTACTAACTGCAACACCTCGTCCATAAGAAGCATCTGCAAAATAGGAAGAACTTAATCCGCTGATATCACCGACTTTTAATGATTTAAGATTAAGAGAATTTCCTGGTTCATCTAAGAAAGTACGGCTTCCTGTTAATCTTATTCTAGGGTTTCTATCATTATAAGAATCTCCAAAAATATAAGCATTAACATCAAGTCCAGCCGCAAGCATAGCCACATTGACGGAATAAGAATCACTATTAGAAGACTTCCCGATAGAATCATAATAATTCCATCCTTTACCGAGTGTCAAATCGACAACCGGTTCTCCGAACCAACGATTATCGAATTCATAATTTTTAAAACTATCGCGTTTAAACGAAAAATTATTTTTCCCTCTCTTTTTTTCGGCTCTACGTTTAACCGTCGTCGGCAAATCTTTATCAGCGGTTACGACGAGTTGCATATTAAGTCTATCGATTTTAATTTTGACATCCAGATACTGAATATAAAAATCCGCGGCAAAGAAGATCGTATCATCGACAACCAGCATTTCATCAGAAGCGAAAGGTGTTTTAAGTCCGTTATACTCAACAGTTTTTTGCCCCAAATCAATAACGAACGGCGCATCTTCATCATTAACCCACCAGAGTTTCAGCGTATTTTGGTTTAAGACATATTTTAGACCGAGATAAGCAGAAATCTGTGGCAAAGAAATATATTGCTTATTAGTTTTTTCATAAACGTAAGCATAATCATCCAAATTGAATCCTTGGATAATTGGCTCCAAAATTAAAGGATCATTGCTATAGTCAGTCAAGTCTTGTGCTTTCGCCGATGGTATACCAAATAAAACGAAAGCAAAGAGAGCAAAACTAAATATGCAAAGCCTTCCGCAATATTTCTTCTTTCGTTTTAGCATCTTCCAGTTTTAAAACCGCATTTTTTGTTTGAACATTCTTATCAAGAGGTACGTTGACCGAGAGTGTGTCCGTAGACATATAAATCTTCAATCCGTTAACCCTCCCGATATCTTTATCCTTTTGATCCGCAACAACCACATTAAAGCGAGAAGATTTGTTCCCCAAACGCTTTAAGATCAGGTTGAGTTGATTGTTAGGCAGTAATTTATAGCTAACCACTTCCGTTTTGCTAAAGAGGTTATCCCCCTTGGTAATGGTAACCGGAATAGTGATAGCAAAAAGAGCGCGCAACTGCATGGATATGGTGTTAGATTGCCCACCATCTTTGCTTTTGAGCTTAGGCGCACCCAACAAGACCTCGCTAATTTTGAGATGAGAAACAAATTCCCCATCAGGAGCTTGCGCCAAACTTCTGCGTGCAATATTGATAGTTTGCACCTCATTAGGTTTCAGAGTAAACTGGCGCGGCGACCAAGTTAAATACTTATTGGCATCAAAAGGAGAGGGCTCTTTTGTTTCAGTCAGTTTCCCGTTAGCATCCTGCTCAAAATTTACCATAGAAACACGATAGGTCTGAGTTTCTTGAGATGTATTGATAATGCGTACGCTTTGCACACGTTTATTTGAATTAGCTTCAAAATCAATACTGTAAGGAAAGACTGAAATATTAGCAAAAGCGAGTGTCGGCATCACAAGAACAGAAAATAAGAGATAGATTTTGCAAATTTTTTTGAACATAAGTTTTTCCTTTCAAAGACTAATAAGAAACCGTAATCGTATATGTGCCTGTATAATCTCCCACATCCGCATGAGCTGGAATATGCAAAGTAGCTCCGATATTAGCATCAATAGTGTTGGAGTTTAACACAAAAGAAACTCCAGTATCTGAACTAAAATTGTTAACAATAAGCGAATTCCCGTTATTATTATAAATGAGAATTTCTTTAGGTAGACTCATATTAACAGTTCTACCGGATTGTCCTTCAATAGTAAAAATGCCATTTGTAAATGAGGAATTATTTAATAAATACAATCCTCCCGTGGTAGACTTTGTACCATTATAAGCAAGGGTAATAGTACTATCGCTAGAAGGAGCCATCATTGTACCAAAATTCAAATCTTGTTTTTGTATAATGCTAATTTTATCATTAATTGTGATAGAAACAGGGATATTTGTAGTATCATTTAAATGTTCATGAGTACTAGTATAAGGAACGCTAATAGTTCCCGTGTAAGTTCCCTCTTTACAAAAACCGCTAATAGTGACAGAAGCCCCAAAATAAACTTGGTGAGAAGTTGGATAACCAAGCCAGTTTCCTTCGCGTCCCATTGTAGCTGTTGTAGAGGAAGGTGTAATATTAGAAATAAGAATAGAACAGTCTGTCGCAGTTAATGAAGTATCTGACGCTTGTAATACATTTAGCACATCAGCATTAGCAAAAGTCGCTTCAGATACATAAAGAATTGAGCCAGCCAAAGGTATGGATGAAGTAGAAAGACCAGATATTGATGTAACATTCGCATTATAATCTATAGTTAAAGAGGCATTGGGAGAAGTCTGTACAAACGAGCCAAAATTAAAGGTTTGCGCCACAGAAGCAGTTGCAGCCCTAGTTGCTGAGACGTCAAAGAAGATAGCCAAAGAAATAAAAACAATAAACCTTCTAAACATATTTTTCACACATAAAAAATGACCCTTTCTTATCAATATAAAAAGATTTCTCTCCAAAGCAATTAAGATTAAATTTTTATTAACAAGAATAAAGACTTATCCCGTTTAAATTAAAATTATTTTCTAAACTGCCCTGCTGATAAAAAAGGGTCGTTTTTTGTAGCATACCTAATAATAAACTAAACCAAAATTAGTAGCTAACTTTAATCTCATACGTACCGGTATAATCACCTTCAGGTTGGCTAGCTCCAACATTCAAAGTAGCACCAACATTCATTGTAGCTCTTCCTCCATCAAGAGTAAACGCAGTACCTTTACTGGAGGTAAAAGTATTAACAGTCATTTCACCACTCTCGGAACCATTTAATGTAGCGCTGTCAGGCAAAGTAACAGTAACACTTTGACTATCTGCGCCGGTAATTTCAAAAATACCTGCAGCACCTTCGTTCGTTCCCACCAAAATCTCAGGCTTAGACGAAGAACGAGATCCGCTAGACGCAATAGTAACAGTTGCAGCGTCTGCCGGTGCAATCATAGTACCAAAATCAAGCCCTTCACCTTGTTGTGTAATACTAACCGGAGATACAATTTTTGCCTTAATGTTTCCTGTAGCCGATTCTTCAGCAGCCTGAGCAGCAGAGCTACCTAAAGCCAAAACAGCAACAGCTACTGTCAAAAGTAAATTCTTTTTCATCATTTTTCCCCTAAAAGCAATAAATAATTTCAATCTAACTATAAGAGAAAATTGTTAAAATTCGGTTTAAAATAAAATGAAAAAAATAAATAATTAGTATGAAGTTTGTATGCGATACACGCCCGAACGAACACCACTTTTTGCCGTATCGGAAACGTTGAGCGTCGCCCCAACATTGATGTCCGCTTTTCCGTCTTGCGAGCCTAGCGTAATGAGCTTGTCGCTATCTGTGCTCGTTGTGAACGAATGAACGTTGATAGAATTATCGGCATTATCATAAATGTGAGCTTCAGGAATATCTACAGAAACAGCTTGAGCTCTCGGTCCTTTTAGGCGTATTGAGCCAGCTGAATAACCGCTTGTTGCTAATCCGGGGCCGGTTGTAGTGCGATTCCCTTCTTCATCAACGGTAACATCACCCGCATTATTTTTTACAATCATACCAAAGCGTAAATCATTAGATGAAGAAGCTGAAACAGGGGCAACAATTGTTGCTTTAATCTGACCAATGGCAGATCGTTCAGCCCCATATTTCCTTTTAGTTTTAACATTATCATCAGCAAAAGCATTTGAAAGGAGGATAAAAAATCCACCCAATGTTAAAATACACACAAACTTAAAGCGCATCATACCCCCTCGATTGCAGAAATATAAAATTTATTCAGCACTAACCATTGCACATTGATCTTTAACCGTAGCTTTGACGCGAGTAATTCTCATATTGTCGACTTCAAGAACTTCGTAGATGCAATAGTCATCTTCAGTCTGATCACCAACAATCGGCTCACGCCCTAATAAGTTAAAGACATACCCCCCCATTGTGCTTTCTTCATGTTCGCAATAAGGAAGCCCTAAACAGTCATAAGCATCTTCAACAAGATATAATCCGTCAAATTCACAAACTTTCTCATCAATTTTTTTAACTGGAGTATCAGTAATTTCGTCATGTTCGTCTTGGATGTCGCCAACTAATTCTTCCAAAATATCTTCCATGGAAAGCAGACCGGCTGTACCGCCATATTCATCAACAACCACAGCCAAATGAATTCGTTTTTTCATCATCTCGTGTAGGATTTCGGAAATAGATTTATTTTCCGGCACAAACAAAATATTACGAACGATTTTGCTCAAGATATCTTTATGTGGCGAGTTTTTGCATTCTAACAAATCACGAATATGTATCATACCGATAATCTGGTCTTTATCGCCATTGCAAAGCGGAAAACGAGTGTGTTTATGTTGTTTAACAAATTCCATAATTTCGTTATAACTGCTATTTTGATAGATGCACTTCATTTCCTGCCGAGGTATCATAATTTCGTGCGCAGAAATTTCCGAAAAACAAATAGCGTTTTGGATAATTTCGCTTTCTGTATCATCAATGACCCCACCTTTTTGCGAAGCATCAATAATCAATTTAATTTCTTCTTCGGAGTGAGCATCTTCATTTTCATCAGCTTGTTTAACGCCCATAAGTTTCAATATCCACATGGTAACGTGGTCAAAAACCCAGATGAACGGAGCAAAGATTTTATTAAATGTATAGAGAGGTCTGGCAATAATCAAAGCATAGCGCTCAGTATCTTGAATAGCCATAGATTTCGGAACCAATTCGCCGAATACAACGTGCAATAATGTAATAAAGGTAAAAGCGATACCAAAACTCAAGGAGTGCAACAAAATTTTATTATCAGCAAAGAAGCCGGAGAACAAATCTTCCAACAAACGAGAAACAGCCGGTTCACCCAACCAACCTAAACCAAGAGAAGCCAGAGTAATACCAAGTTGAATAGCACTCAAATATGTGTTCATATGCTCGTTAATTTTAAGAGCGATTTTAGCCGATTTATTACCGGCATGCGCCAATTCTTCAAGTTTGGTACGACGAATTTTCACAATCGCAAACTCAGAAACAACGAAAAAAGCATTACAAAAAACTAAAACTAAAACTAAAAATAAATTAAAGATATATCCATAAACGGGACTCATATGATTATTTTTGAACAACCTCAAATACATTAAACACACCTTACAGCATATAATACGGATTTACAGATGTCAATAATTCTTTTGTGTAAAATAAAAGATTTATGAGTTTAATCAATGGCATCAAGAGGAGTTTCAAGAAAGCGGCTATTTTTAGGCATAACAAGGTCTTCAGCCCCAATTCCCTCTAATTCCAAGAGCTTGGATTTAAATTTTAAACCTCCGGCATAACCTGTCAGGTTAGAATGTTTGCCGATAACTCGATGGCAGGGGACGATAATGGCAATAGGGTTAGCGCCAACCGCGCCGCCGACAGCTTGTGCGGACATAGATTTCAAGCCCCGTCTTTGTGCAATAAGATGCGCAATTTCGCCGTAAGTAGTCAAATTTCCGTAAGGAATATCTAGGAGTAATTGCCAAACTAATTTTTGAAAATCCGAACCGGATAAAGACAATGGCGGAATAAAATAAGGCTTTTGTCGGGAAAAATAAATATCCAACCATTTTTTAGTCTGTTGAATACAGGGCAACTTTGAGCCGTCGGGAGATGATGAAAGAGAGGTTTTGGAATGTTGCCGCCAATAATTATTTTTCAAACCGATTAAATAGCTTTCGTTGCTTTCTAAAAAGAGTGTTCCCAAAGGAGAAATATAAGTTGATGAATAGAGCATATTAAACTTTCCAACAATGTATGATTTAATATAACAAAGAAAAAGAAAGAAGCAAGTAAAGAAATTATAAGAAAAGACTTGACTTAGAGCAAGCTCTAAGAGTTACACTAAAACCAGAATCGATAACAAGGGAGAGAAAAGGAAATGGAAAAACAAATTTTTTACTACAATTTCAATAAGATAAATGCATGGTTGATTTTGAATTTAGCCCTAAGTATAACTTTAATTTATTGGGGTATCAAGTGTGTTTGTTTGCTATATTGGATACAAACGCAAATTTTAATCGGTCTGTGTGTAATTTCGTGGTTAGGTTGGATATGGAAATATATATTGAAGCACCAAGCGGTTGAGGTCGATGACGAGGGGATAAAATTAGACCTGAGCGATAAATTGAAGTGGAAGGATATAAAAAGTATTGAGGAGAAAGAGGTACGTTGTTGCTTAAAAACATATAAGGTAATGATATTACGCCCTAAAGAGAATGTAGAGTATCACTATAATTTTTTGCAAAAGCACAATGGAGAATTTACGCCGTTTGCCGTTCCGCTATATGGAATATTATCAAAAGAGGATGAAAGGACAATTGTAGAGATAATAAAGCACAAGATAGGAGAAAAAGATGCATAGAAAAGGAATTTTGTACGGAGCTGCATTGAGTATCATGCTTCTTTTTTCGCTTTCAGCCCACGCTGTCAATCAAACCGTAGGAGATAATAATATGAATAGAACCGAAATATGTAAAAGAAATTTTCGCACGCTTTTTAAAGGCGAAGCCTTAACGAATACGGGTACCGATCCGGAAATGATGCAAATTTTGCAAAAATATATATTCGGAGAGATTTTCACCATTGGTGAATTGGATATGAAGACCAGAGAGATGTTGACGGTTATATCTTTAAGTACGCAACAAACGCTGCCGCAACTAAAAACGCATGCGCAAGCCGCATTAAATGTTGGTGTGACACCATTGGAGTTAAGAGAAGTTGTATATCAGTGCGCCCCGTTCATCGGATTTCCGAAAACCCTAAACGCGCTCAATACGATAAATGAAGTTTTTGCAGAAAATGGAATTAAACTGCCATTGGAAAATCAAACTCAAGTAACCGAAGAAAACCGTCATGAGAAAGGTCTGACTTTGCAACAACCATTGTATGGAACAGAGATAAAAGACGCGTTAAGAGGTTTGCCGGAAAATATGGGGGAAGAAGCCGCACGCTTATTGACAGAAGTTTATTTCGGAGATTTTTGCACTCGTGGTGTGTTGGATATGAAAACCAGAGAATTACTGACAATCGGCATACTGGTAACGGCAGGTAATTGGGATACGTTATCAAGTCACATTAAAGGAAGTCTAAAAGCCGGAAACAAACCGGAAGAAATAGCTGCAGCTATCATACAATGCATGCCGTACGTTGGCTTTCCGAACGGATTAAAAGCGCTGAAAATCCTAAAAGCTGAAATGGAATAAAGCCAAGCACCTCCGCTGAAAGGAGATGCTTTTTTAAAATAAAGAACCTTAAAGAGGGAGAGCCTCCGCCATTTGCTTGCGTTTAAAAGCAGAGCGTTGCACGAGTTGTTGAACATGTTGCACGGTTGCGGGGCTAAGACCGAGCACGCAAATTTCTTCAATGGATTTTCGCTCATCAACCATAAGTTTAAGAATATAGTCTAAAACATCATAGGGCGGAAGTGAATTTTCATCTTTTTGTCCTTCGGCAAGCTCGGCGGAAGGCGCGCGAGAGATAACTTCTTCGGGCAAAACGAGATTGATGCTGTTACGCCATTCAGCCAATTTGAAGATAGTAGTTTTATAAAGATTACCGATAGGCATCAGCCCACCGCAAGTATCACCGTAAAGTGTGCAGTAGCCGGTGAGTGCTTCGGATTTATTACCGCACGCCAAAACCAAGCCGCCGTTTTGATTAGAATAAGCCATAAGAATTTGCCCGCGAATTCTGGCTTGCAGATTTTCTAAAGTTAGCCCTTTAACATTATCATCAAAGGCTTGCTCTAGAAAGGAGGTTTGTGTTTGAATAAGCGGTTCGATGTCAAGTTCTTGAAAATCAAGATGATTAAGTTTTGCGATTTTACGAGCAATTTCAAGACTTAAATCAGAGGTATATCGTGTTTTCATCATAATTGCCTTTACATTTTTACCGCCCAAAACATCAGCGGCCAAAACGGCGGTAACAGCGGAATCAAGTCCACCGGAAAGCCCTAAGATAACTTGATGAAAACCGTTTTTTTGACAATAATCACTCAAACCTTGTTTAAGTTTGTTCCAAATTTTTTCCATAATATCATCTCCTAAAAAGTTACATTGAGCGATGCGCTTGAATTAAATTTTGTTGTAAGGCGAATAAACCAGCCTCCAGACCGACGCCGTAAATGTGCGGGTTGACAAGTCTTTTATAAGCCTCGTCAAATTTTGCCAGATTATTTTGTCCTCGTTGTTGCAGAAGATGTAAATCAAGTTCAGGTTCGCCAATAATATTACCGTTACGAACAACCGGAGATAGGAGTAAATGAGCTTTTTCTCCTTTAGCAAAGGTGACACGGGATTGATTAGTGCTACCTAATGTATACGAGGTCAAGTTGCGAGAAATTTCTCCGTTTTGAATGATTTCGCCATCAGCTTTGCAGATGATATCACCATTAAATTGTCCGTTTTTCTCAATACGAATAACGTTCGTGGCCCCCGGAATAGTAGTTTTACCTTCAGCCACTTTAATTTTAGGATTACCTAAATAAGATTTTGTTTTGAACACACCGCCAAGGGCAGGGGTATCATAAGCGGTAACAAGTTTTGTGCCGGCCGCCATAATATCATAAGGAGCTTTTTGTACCAAAAGCAGGTTTTCAATCAAATGCTCGTCTAAGTCATTGGAAGCCACCAGTTTCGTTTGATGAAAACCGGCCTTGTCAAGCATAGCGCGAGCTTCTTTTCCCCAATAAGCCAAATCGCCGGAATCAATACGAATACCCATGAGAGGGATATGGGTTTCAAGCGAGGCCTGAATGGCATTTTGCACGCCTTGCCTTGTATCATATGTATCAACCAATAAAGTAGTATTGGAAGGATTGTGGCGCATATACGCTTTAAATGCGTCAAGTTCTTTTTCATAACTCATAATAAAAGAGTGCGCCATGGTACCGGCTGCCGGAATATTGTAGTGTCTGGCGGCTTTGGTATTAGAAGTAGCGGTGGCTCCCCCGATAAAAGCGGCTCGTGTTTCCGTAAAACCACCTAATTCGTGGTCGCGCCGCAAACCAAATTCCAATAAAGGACGTTTAACATTATCGGCAGAAGAAGCCAAAACCATACGAGATGCTTTTGTGGCAATAAGACTTTGCGGATTAAAGATATTTAATAAAGCGGCTTCAACAATTTCAACTTGCCAGTTTGGGCCGGAAATAGAATAAACCGGTTCGTTCGGAAAGACAATTTCTCCTTCTTTTACGGTGTTAATATTAACTTTTAATTTTTGTCCTTTAACAAAGTTAATAAATTCATCACCGAAAATAGGAGTCCCGTCAGCATTAGTAAAGGCTCTCAAATCAGCTATATCATCATCAGAAAAATGCCAATTATCAATCCATTGTAAAAATTCGCCCAAACCAGCAGCCATTAAGTAACTGCCTCCGAAAGGACATTTCCGGAAAAATGCTTCGGAAACTTTGTGTTCTTCGGCTTTACCGTCTAAAAACCACGTTTGCGCCATGGTTAAATGATAGAGGTCACAAAAGAGCGGAGAACCGCATTCTAAAAGATTAGGTCTTGTTCTAAAAATTTGTGTACTCATGGCTATTCTCCTAAGGCTCTGTTAACAAGGTTGTGTTGGATTTTCTTTTCTAAAAGAGAAGAACGAAAAAATTGCGCGGTGGTAATTGTTTTAAGTTTCCCTTGTTCAATAAAGGGGCAGTAGACTTCGTCTTGAAGAATATCGGTAATTTGTCTGTCTTTGCCTAAGCATAAATCATCAATAACAATGACATTAGCTCCTTTTTTAAGTAGGCCGTTCATGGCCTGTTGCACACAAATATCGCTTAAGACACCGCAAAGATAGACATTTTTGCCGTTCCAATCTTGAGCTAAATCCTGATAAGAACGCACTTCATTCCAGATATTGGTCGTAGATTTATACATTTTAACCACATCAAGTTCATTTTTAAAAGGCGCGGCCTGTTGCCATCCCCACGAACCGAAAATGCAATGCGGCGGAAAGCTTTGCGCTTCTATTGTATGCGGATAAGTTTCGCTAAAATGCGTATCGTAAGTATCAATAATTTTATCAAAGCTGCTGGGAAAGAGGTTATTGGCAAACTTTTGATGTTTATCAATCAATTCCGGCGCATTAACGGTCAGAGTACCATGCGAGTGAACAAAATCATTTTGAAAATCAATTCGCATTAAGATACGATTATTAGTCATAAGATAAAATCCCTTCAGGCTTATTGGGGTTAGAAACATCTGTCTTCTATAAGCCCTTCAGAAGACGCAGATGTATGGATAAAAAAAATTAAATAATACCTTTTTTCTTATTAAAGTATTCTTCAATGATATGATGATTTTCGGGAGCAATAAAATTTTTCCATCGAGCATCACCGAATTTAATCATATCCCGCACCATCGTTCCGGTAACAAACGGAAAGTTCGGATCGGTACGGTCAACCAGTTCAATATTATTGAAACATTCTCTAAACCAATGCGCGTCATAAGCCGAACCGGCATAATAAACATCGGGTTTCGGCAAATCAGGAAAACTCTCTTTAATGAAATCAAGAACATATTCGCCCCATTCCGCCGGATTATTAATGTCAAAAATACCGACAATTTTAAGTCTTTCATATTCAGGCTTGGAACGATAGATATTTTGAATCATTTTTTTGCGAGTGGTATAGTTCAGAGGGTTTCTGGAAGTTCCCTGTTCTTGAATAGAACCCAGAACAATCGTTACGCGTTCACATTCGTTGAGCATCTTATCAATCAGTTTTTGATGACCGATATGAAAGGGTTGCGCTCTCATAATGCTTAAACCGTGTTTGTATTTATATTCAGACATAAAAAAAACTCCTTATAAGGAGCCGCCAATGAAACTCTAAGAGAGTACTCAAAATAAAATCTCATCAAACCGGCTCAGTTTTATAAAAGTTCCGTGCTTATAAGCCCTGCAAGCACCAAGAACAATTATAAAATAACGCAGCATGAACAAAAGTCAAGAAAAAAATAAAAACAGATTGCAAAAATAGAATGTATCTTCTAAGATAAAGCATCACAAAAAGAGAGGACTAATGAAAAGATTACTATTACCGTTAGGGCTGATAACGGCAACAGAGAACGTAGCGCAAGCGCAAGATTGGGAATTAGCGCAATCAGGAGTGGCTGGAATATATTATGGCATTATGGAAACCAAAGAAGATAATAATCTTGATAATATGCCCAACCGATTAGTTTTCCGCGCAGATGGTAAAATATCGGGAGATTATAATATTTCCGCTAAAGAAAAAGTAGGAATTCATGCCGATTATACGGTGGTAATGCGCCAACATGATAATGATTATGAACGAGGAGACTGGCGTTTTTATCCATACTTGAAGTGGCAAGATGAAGAAAAGGGAAAAGTAACCATCGGGTATACATATAATGCGGCGCGTATCATGCACATGGGGGCTCAAGATATCACCTGGGTAGGGATACAAGATAGCAATGTTTCATATTTCTTGAGCAGTGCCAACTGGTCTAACGGACAGAAAAAAACGAAATTTGCCACTCCGAAATCTACAACTATATTAGATGACGGTCGTGCATTTAAGTTAAGTTATTTTACGCCGGAAATAGGGAATACCACCTTTGGGTTCAGCTACACACCGGACAATGCCTCGAGAAGAGGGATGACAAGCCGTTATGTTGATTATGAAACAGAACAAGATGGCTATACGGCATCTATGCAAAACCGTTGGAAATTGCCATACGGACAGTTATATACATCAATGGGATACGGCGTTTTTAACCGTACGGATAATGTTTGGTCCGGAGGTGTGCGCTGGGTATATGACGGCTTAAAAATATCAAGTTCGTATAAAAAATCATGGATTGACGGCAATAAAAATCCGATATCAACGAGTGCGCAAAATGAGCATCTTCCGGCGTATTTTGATAATTATCGAGAAGGCAGTGCTTGGGATTTCAGTATTGGTTATGATTTTGGCAAGTTTGAAAGTAATTTAGCTTATTTGCATACGGAAGCTGAAAATACCAGACATCAAGATGATATATGGCTACAGTCCAATAAATATGAACTTAATAAATACGTTGAATTGTATTGGATAAACGCTTACCGCAATTCTAAAGGTTATGCCCGCAATAGCGACAATAACAACAAAGGCTATGCTGTGGTTATGGGGATATCAATAAAATATTAGCTAGCTCAGAGCTTTGATTGTGACTCTAAAGCCATCAGCTGAATTTTCAAAGTTCAATTGACAATGATAAAGTTCAGCGATTCTTTGAGCAATAGCCAAGCCCAAACCGCTACCGGTTTCTTTTTGCCCGGCAGGACGATAGAAACGCTCGGTCAGGCGCTGTAAAATAGCCTCATCAACAACTGTATCGGAATTGATAACCGTAAATTCACCCTCAGCGACTTTAAGTGTAATATGAGCATTATCGGGACTATATTTGACAGCATTGTCTAAAAGATTACGAATAAGTAAAGCCGTAAGAATATGATTACCGGTAGCAAACGGGGGGAGAGCATTATCGTCCATATCCAATGAAATGGTTTTATTTTTGACCATCAAGCGATATTCATCAATAAGGTGTGTACACATTTCCAACCAATTTAGAGGTTCAACATTATCATAGTGTCCGTTATCGGCTTCCAAACGAGAAAGAGCTAAGAGTTGTTCAACCAAACGTTCGGCACGTTCAACACCTTTTTGCAGTTTGAGTAGAGTTTGTTGGCGCATTTGTTCATCATCATCGGACATTTGCGCAATTTCGAGTTGAATTTTAAGAGCGGTCAAAGGCGTGCGAAGTTCATGAGCTGAATCGGAAATAAAACTGCGTTCGCGCTGTAAAAGAGTAGTAATTTTCTGAAACATATGATTCATAGCCAAGATAAGCGGTTTAACTTCAATCGGAGATTTTTGAATATCAATGGGAGATAAATCATCAGCCGAACGATTATTGATAGAAAAAGCCAATTTTTTAAGCGGTCTGAATTCAGCATAAGTAAGTCCGGCAATAGCAAGAAGCAGGACAAAGAAACCGATAATCCAAGGCGCCAAAAATTCTTCCACGATATCCACAGCCAAATCTTCACGATATTCAAGTTCCTGTCCGACGGTAATAATATATTTTCCGTCAGCGGAATAGAGGCGCAGCAAACGCCATTTATCATCATCGTCATTGATATATTCATTATTAAAGGTACCGAAAGATTGCGGCGCAAAGCGAAAATGTTCACCATTTTCGTTATCATGAAAAATCATTTTTCCGTCAGGAGTAAATACGGCAAACCCGATAGCCTCATCTTCTTCATCGGCGTTGGTAACATTTTTGATTAAATTATCGGTAATATGTTGAGTTTTGGGAGAAACGGCGCTCCAATCGGCAGCGGCAAGTTGTCTAGCCAGCACAAGTTGGTAGGTGTCAAAAAATTCATCAATACTTTCGCGTGTTTCTTTATAAGAGATATAGCCGGCGATTCCCCATACAACGGAAGACACCAGAGCAAAAAAGAACATCAGCCGAAAACACAAGCTAAATTTTAAGGTTTTGGCGTTAATTTTATAAAACAGTGTCGATAAACGGGAAACAACCTTAAATTTATGCATCAATTCTCCAAAGTATAACCGATTTTATTAATAGTTTTGACAATATCTTTGCCGAGTTTTCTGCGTAAATGATGAACATGGACTTCAACGGCATTACTAGCCACATCCTCGTCCCAAGAATAAAGTTTATTTTCGATGGTTTCTTTGGATAAGACTTTATTTTTATTAAGCAACAGCAGCTCAAGAAGAGCGACTTCACGAGGTGCCAATGTAACTTTTTCCCCATTAAGTGTAACATTTTTGGTATCGGGAGCAAAAGTGATATTTTTGAAATGGATAAGCGGTTTGGTAACACCGTTTCTACGACGAATAAGGGCATTAAGCCGCGCCTGAACTTCTTTAAGTGCAAAGGGCTTGCCGAGATAATCATCGGCACCGGAATTTAATCCTTTAATACGTTCATCAACATCGCCTCTTGCAGTGAGGATAAGGACAGGGGTATCAAGACCGGCGTTACGCCACGCTTTCAAAATATCCAAACCTTCGATTGTTGGTAGTCCTAGGTCTAAGATAACAGCATCATAAGGAGTTTGTAATAAGGCTTCTTTACCGTCAGCACCGTCATCAAACCAATCGACGGTAAAGCCGAGCTTAGAAAGCCCGACTTTAATTCCATCCCCGATAAGGCTGTCATCTTCAATCAGAAGAACTCTCATCACAAATACTTTCAAGAGGATTATTTCAAGATAATAGTATCGACATCGATTTCCGGAGTACCGAGTAATTCTTTATCGACTTCACCTCTGATTTCGACAGTATTTTCGGGTTTGACGACCTGACCTCTCCAGTCTTCGTCATCAATTTCAACAACGATGGTACCGGTTTTATCGGCGAATTGATATTTTTCATCACCTAAACTTTTCTGAATATTTCCGATTAAAACAACCTGAGTATCATCATTCATTTTAAGAGCTTCGGCAACAGTAGTGGAAGCGATAGTCGGACCTTGAAATCCTCCGCCCATATTCATCTGAGCTTGAGCGTTAGTCGCAAGGGCAAAAGTCAAAACAAGAGCGGAAACAGCGAAGAATTTATTCATAGTTTTTCTCCTAAATAAAAAGTTATTATAAATAAAGTTTGTTTATCAGAACATCTTTTATTCTGCATTGTAAACTTAAGAAACGCTTAAGGTAAAATAATTTTTTCATATTTTTATGAAGAAAAGAATATTTTATCGATAAAACAATGGATTAGCTTAAGTGTTTTTTTGTTCAAAAGGCACATCGGCAGAAATAGTATGCACAATTCGTTGCGGAAAAGGTATAGAAATACCGGCTTCACGGAAAGTATTGATAATTTTTTCGCGAATACGAAAAGAAATACCTGCACTCAAAGCAATATTAGCGGTATAGCAGTTGAGCTGAAAATTAAGACGACTGTCGCCGAAGTCAAGAAAAGAGAGTGTAGGTTGAGGAAAAGCTAACACGTCGGGATCTTCATTAGCGATTCGTAGTAAGAGTTGTTTTAATTTTTCGATATTACAATTATAGTCGACACCGAGATTTATATCGACACGCGTCATACGATTATCATAAGTTTTATTAACGACACAACCGGAAATAATCAGCGCATTCGGAATAATAACGTTAGATTTATCAGCGGTTTCGAGGGTTGTAGCGCGCATACTGATTTGCGAAACGACACCTTCAAAATCGTTAATAATCACGGTATCGCCGATTTTAATCGGTCTTTCGAACAAGATAGTTAATCCGGCAGCCAGGTTGCTGACCATATTTTGTAACCCGAAACCTGCGCCGAAAGAGATAGCTCCCGCAATAATGGCAAGGCTCTGAAAGCTGCCGCCTGCAACAGCGATTCCGAGAATTAGAGAAAAGATAAAACCGAAAAAACCGATTCCCGAGATAAGCGACCCTTTCAAACCTTCATCTAAATCAAGTTTATTAAGATTTCCGGAAATAAGGCTGTTTTTAATAAGTTTAGTTAAAATCAAAGCAATCCAAAAAGAAAACAAGCCCAAACAGATGGAGGAAATAGAAACATAAACGCCACCGATATTAAACCCGGTTAAAAATCCTTTAGTACGAGCAATCAGAATATCCACCGAAACACCCCATACAGCCAAAAGGCAAAGAACCGTAAAGCAATAAATAATAGGGGAGAGTAAAATATTAAACCATATTTCGCTTTTAATCAAAGACTTAGGATGGATGCGCAGAACGGAAATCCAAAACCGCCACCGAATAATCCAATGATATAAGAACAACAAGAGGTTTTTAGCCACATACATAAGAGCGATAATAACAACAGAAAAGAGAAAACGATTAATAAGATACTCGGAAAGAACAATATAACCGAATAAGGAGCAGCCAAAACTAATCAGCATAAAAAGAGTAACGATTAAAGCGGCCTGAGAAGAAAAAGAAAGACGTTGAAAATTTCCGCTATTGACATCTTCATCGGAAAGTTTTTGAACATTATAGAGAATTTTAAGCGCAACCCAAATAACGGCAAACGCCTTAACGGCGTTAGTAAGAATTTGCATGGAATAAATAATATCGGGTTGTTCGGGAAAGTAAGATGTAAGTTTTTGAAAAAAAGAAATAATAATAACCGGCACCAGAGCAGTGATAAGAGCGTTGAAAGCACGTTTTGCGAGATATTCGTCCATATTTATAAATAAAGAGTAATTAGGAAATTGAGGAGAAAGAACGGCGCGACACAAAGTCTTCAGCAACAAAAAATAAATAAGATAAACAATCATATTTTGAACAAAAAAAGCCAAAATTGTATTGTCCAACAAAGAAGAATGAACGATTCGCGTTTGCAGCAAAAACAAAAACGACGAAGGAATAACCCCGTAAGCCAAAAATATTCCGCAAGCGGCTTTAATTTTTTGCCAATAAGAGGGCGAAGACGTTAAATTATAAAGAAAGGCAAGACGTATAACAATAAATTTTTTTAGGAACAGAAGAACAATCAATAAAAATCCAAAAACAAAAACTAAAGAAGAAAATTGATGCCATAGGAGGGATTTTTGCTCAACAGACAAAGACGAAAACCAAGACATTGGTGAGGATATAATTTTAATAAGCAAAGGAGAAAATTCATTTAGAGAATCTAAAAATTGTTGAGGTTGAAAAATAGGGCTTTGCTGAGCGAGAACATTATTTAAGAGTTCCTTATTGCGATAAGAAAAGATAAGAGCGTTAGCCTCATCGATTTTAGCGAGAATAAAGGCTTCTTGAGCTAATTTTTCTTTATTTTTTTTCAGGGCATCATTTAATATTTTTCGTTCTTTGACCACCTCGGGCAAATCTTTACCGTCACCGAGAGAAAGCTCACCAAGTGCCTCTAATTTCTGATTAAGCGATTGCAAGAGCTGTGTATCTTTTTTTTGTTGAGCAAGGGTGATCGATTGCAAAGAATTTAAGGTTTTAAGAATATCATCATTATTAGAAAGTAGCAAAGGAGTATTTTTTATTTGCTTCAATAAATCATCAAGAGTTTTATTTGCTTTTGCAAAATCAAGAGGATTTTCGGATTGATAGACAGTATTTTGGGCATAAACAATAGGATAGGGAAGGTAAAGGGTAAAAATCAAAAAAGCCGATATAAAAAATTTGAGCATAGTCAAAAAAATCCTTTCTGTTTTTTAATATTTACCAATATAATCATCGACACCAAAGAAACAACAAGTAGAAAGGGAAAAACATGAGTAAAGAAGCTATCTATGAAGAAATAATCGGTAAGTATATGAAAGCATTGGCGGAGTATGATTTAGAAGGATTATGCAATTTATTTACGCCGGAAGCAAAAGTATATTCACCATTATTAGGGTGGTTGGAACCTCGTGTCTTTTTTGAAAAGATGTGTATATTGTCAGACATAAAGAAATCATGGCAAAAGCCGCATAATACGTTAATCAGCACGGAAGGAAAGCCGGTAATGATTAAGCATTTTACTTATCATTGGGCGGTTAAGGACGGCAGAAACACAACTTTTGAAGCCTGTGATGTTTTTGAATTTGATGAAAACAATAAAATAAGTAAAGAAACCATAATTTATGACACCCATCAACTGAGAATAGATATGGGTGGTAATCCGTTAGATTTTTAAGAAGAGAGGCGTTTACAAAAAGAAAAGCTCCGAGTAAAAAACTGGGAGCTTTTTTGCAAAAGAAGCATCAAAGCTAAAATCCTTCTTCACGATAAGGTCTGGACATAAGTTCCGCCATGGCATCTTTAAGAGCCATATCATTAAAGAGAACACGAGAAACCATTTCGCAAATCGGCATTTCGATATTAAGTTCGCGAGCGCGCTGCATAACAGCCTTTGCGGTATAAATACCCTCGACCGTACGAGTATTTTCTTCAATCAATTTTTTAGCATGTCCCTGAACTCCGATTTCATATCCGAAGCTAAAGTTACGGGACTGTGAGCAACTGGCCGTTAGCACCAAATCTCCCAAACCGCTCATTCCCATCATTGTAGTAAGCGAACCGCCGAGAGCATCGGCAAGATGAGCCATTTCATGAAATCCGCGAGTTATCAAAGCCGCCCTTGCGCCATCACCCAAAGCCGCGCCTTCAACGACGCCGGAAGCAATTGCGATAACATTTTTAACGCTACCCCCGACTTGAGGAGAAATCATATCTGTCGTCGTGTAAGGGCGAAAGTACGGAGTACCGAGCATATTCGCCAGCAGAGTAGCAACACCGTCTTTAGCGCATGCAATCGTAACGGAAGCTAATTTACGTTGAGCCACATCAATAGCAAACCCTGGTCCGGAAAGAATAGCGACGGTAGCTCCTGGAATTTCCTCATCAACAACTTCAGAAAGCATTTTACCGGTATCAACTTCAATACCTTTTGCACAAAGCACAATGACGGTTGTATCTTTAACAAAAGGTTTCATCAATTTAAGCGTTGCGCGCGTCCACTGAGCGGAAGCCGTCAATAAGACCACATCAGCGAAATCAAAGACTTCAGCAATATTGTTTGTAGCGGCAATAGCATCAGGAAGAGGAATATCGGGCAGAAACATTTTATTGACATGTTTTTGATTAATGGCATCAACAACTTCTTGTTCTCTGGCCCAGCAAAGAACCTGATTACCGGCTCTGGCCGCAGTCAAAGCCAAAGCGGTTCCCCAAATACCAGCACCGACGACAGCTATTTTCTTCATAAAGACCTCTCTGAGTACAACATAATTAAATCTATATGCCCACGATAATATACATATCGGTATGAAATACAAGCAAAATTAAGAGTTAACCAGAAAAAATAAGGATAATCTAAAAGATAAAAGAGTTATAACAGTAAGATAAATTAAAAAAAAGGCCAAATAAAAGAGCCCTTGATATAGCAAGAGCTCCGTAAAAATAAGAAAGAATATAATTACTTTTCCCTTTCAGAGAGTAAAGCCGCCAATCCGGCCAAACCACCTTTAATGGTTGTAGGCTGTTTAGCTTTCTGTTCTTTGGCAGCCATATCTTTTTTAGCCGCAGCTTTAGCAGATTTCAACTGTTGTTTACGAGCCTCTTTTTCTTCGGGTGACAATTCAATCGGATTATCTTCGGGTTCTGCAGCACCCTCTGCGGAATTATAATAAGTACCAGGATTGACAATATAATCATTAACATCAACCACCGGACGATTCTCTTCAATATCCCGTACTTTATTGGTCAAGCTAATAAATTCCTCATAATCGGGATGTGTATAATGAGAAACATCATCATACGATCCATGTAATAATTTCAAGCGTTTTCCGGTAGCATAAGCAATACTTCGATAGCCTTCTGTACGTCGACTTCTACCGACAGAAGAGAAATAATTCACACCATGCACACCGGTATTTTGCGGATTATTAAGAAATCTGTCAAATTCCTCATTAACAACTCTATCAAAGTTTTTAGCCGCTTCTTCACGGATAAGTCTTTCATCCTCTCGTCGTTGAACTTCTTTTTTTCCGGCTTCAAGAGCATCTTGAATATAAGCACTGTCGGCGAAAGTTTCTTTAATATATTTATCGACATCTTGAGCCCCAACAATTTTTCCATCACGTTCGGCAGCATCCATAAACTGGCGCACGGAATCAGCCATATCTTGAATTTCTTCCTGTTTTTGAAATTCTCGTATTTGTATTTTATTATCACGGGAAGATTGCATTTGCTCATTAATCCGATTAAGTTCTTCCACCGTAGGGATAACAGGCAGTATTTTTTTATTTTTCTGTAAATAATCGGCAATACCTTTTTTGATTTGTTCATCATCGGCATCAATAAGTTTTTCACCAAAACTATCATAAAGTCTTTCCTTCAACGTAAAAAGTTTATTTTCTCGTTGCAGAGCTTCTTGTTTTTGGCGATATTCTTCGTGTGATTTAACTTTTTCGGAAGCATTTTTTATAATACTTTCGCGCTCTTGAGGAGAAATCCAAGAAGATGAATCGACCAAGTTATTGATTTGTTTCATAGTATCTTTAATATCATCGGAATAGATAATATGACTAATTTTATCATCCAATTCATTAAGTTGGTCGCGTTTCTTTTCTGTCGGAGATTGTTCAATTTTAAAGAATTTATTATATTTTTTACCAAGTTCTTTAATTTTGCTGCCGCCTTTACCGATAACAAGTCCAATCATATCTTTAGGGACGTATAAAGTCAGTTGTTTTCTTTTATCTTTCATCATAGCTTCATCATGGATAAACAAGACGGCGTAAGTATGTGTATGTCCTTGACGATGGTCTTGCGTACAAGCGGTTCGGACATCGGCAATTTGCGAATATCCGTCAGGAATACGCAGATTATCTTCGGTTCCGCCGACAGAAACGACCGCGTATGTTTTATTTGGGTCAGGAGAGTTTTCGGCAAACTGGCGAACAAAGTTATCTTCTTTGCGTTTTTCTTTTTCGGCATTAAGTTCATGAATTGCCTGATTAATAACAGCCAAGGAATCATCATTCAGAATTTCATTCTTTGTTTTAATGATAAAGGAGTTACGACTAGCAAAACCGCTTCTGCCGACTTTTTCAACATAAAAGCCACGTTGGCGCATTTTATCGGCAATATCCACCTCTCTACCATTAATAGAAGGCCAAGATAAATGGCATAAATGTTTTAATCGAGCTAATTCATCGGGATTATCAATATCAATATCCGTTTTAGGAGCATTTTCATTGTAAAGCCCATCCATGATATAGTAAGTATCGGGAGCTGCCGAGGAGATTTTCAAGTCAATATGATATCGAAAAGCGCATAACTTTAAATTATATATTGTTTCAGAAAAAGAAAACCCTTTATCATCAACCGTAGAAAGGACGTGTTCACCTAAATTTAAGGTTTGATGAGAGTAAGAAAACTGTTCAAGTCGGTCTTTATCAGCATAAAAGAATAAATTTTTTTGTCGGTCACGAGCAATTAATCTGTATTGTTCAGCATCAAGAGAATGTGGAACAATAGCAAAAATTTTATTTTTATCAACGGCGTAATCATCAAAATCAGAATTTTCCGGTTGATTAGTATCATTTTCCATAATATATCTCCTCCAAAGCTACATTAATGCTAATATACCATAAATTAGGGTAGCTGTAAATGGAGAAAATTAGAAGTTATATTGGTAGCCGACACTAAAGGCCCAAGGAACATCTACTTTGTCACCAAACTGAGAGGTAAACTCCATATATGCAGAACTATGAGAATTCCAAGTAGCATTAAGTCCCAAACTAAATTCGTAATGAAGGGAAGCTAAATCATCTTCAGCGAAATAATCGGCAATAGCAACAGAACTTTTGGCATCCCAATCATAAATCATATTTACTTGAGAATAAGCATCAAGAACAACACCACTATCAAGGTAAAAAGATTTTCCGCCGGTAAATCCAAGAGAGTTACTTAAATAATCAGCGCTATCAGCTTGAATAAGCGTGTTAAAGTTTGTTTGGTAATCAACACCTTGAACATACATATAATTCATACCAAGAAACGGCGATAAGAACCAATCATTATCAAAATCAAAACGTTTACCCGCAGTTAAAGCTGTTTGCCATCCATCTGTATTAAATTTGGCAATAACGCTTTCACCGGCAGGGGTGTAGCTTCTGTTTTTTTGATGATGTCTGAAATATGTTCCCATCACATCTAAGAAATACTTATTATCAGTAAGTAATGTTGAATATAAACCAAAGCTATACGTTTGCCCATCGCCTTGACCATCAACATCAAATTTTTGTTGCGAAGATGTAAAGCCTGAATAAAGACCGGCTGTTATATGAATACCGTCAGAAGAGAAAACTTGATGATCAAATCCAAGGCTTTCACCATAAATATCTGTACGGCTGGAGGTTCCGTCTTTATAATTTTGATTAACGCGCCTGCCAATGCCTTTAATCCACAATCCGTTATTATGATCAAAGTTTTGATGTTGGAAATGTAAGCGATTATACACAGGAGTTAAATGTGAGAAGAAGAGGGATGAAATAGCAGAAAAAGTATTTCTGGCAACATAAGTAGCGTCAGAAAGTTGCTCAGTATGTTCCAAAAACCAATCATTATTTTCTTGTACCAAATCGTAGCGATAAGCTCCCACATCAACAGCTCCGCCAACAAGATAAAAACTATCATGAGTGGCAGTGCTTTCGTCAATAATCTTAAACTTATCGGGAGCAGTTCCCTGACTATAATCATTAATAATCAGTCCAAAATTACCATCTCCGTCTTGGACGTTAATATAATCGGAAATACCGGCCGCCAAGTTAGAACTCATAGAGAAAATACCACTACCACTAAGTTGATTGATATTAAGTGTTGAAAAAGAAGGATTATAGCCGATTTTTATAAGAGAATTATCGCTTTGTAAATCAGGAATGGAATTATTGCCGGAAATATAAAGAATACTATTACGAGCAGATGTAGAACCAATAAGGTCACCTCCGCTAAATAAGCGTAAAGTTCCGTTTGAAAGCTGCGTGTTTTCTGCAGTAGCACCTTCTAAGAGAGTTAATATTCCACCATAATTAATTTGTGAAGAAATAACTTTTCCACCGTTTTTGACTTCTTGCAAGCCGCTATTAACAACTGTATCGGAAGCTGTTCCGTAAACGATTTGCGTTCCGCCATAAAGAGTTGAGGATTTAGCTTCTCCCCCAGCATAAACATTTTGTTTTCCGGCTAATAAAATTTGCGTATCGGTCGCCAAAGCATTTTGAAAAACATTCTGAGTACCTAAGGCATTAACAATAGTATGAGAAGCTTCCCCTCCGGCTAATACATTTTGTGTACCGGAAGCGTTAACCTTTGTATTGTAAGCCACGCCCCCATTTTGTACGGTTTGTGACCCCAAATAATTAACAGAGGCGTTATTACTTATACCTGCTACATATTCAAAACCAGAATTAATTGTCGTATTTTCGGCAATAGCTCCGGCTAATATATTGACACGTCCACCTTTAATAAGCGTGTCAGTTGCAGTACTGCCCTTTTGAAATTCAGCAATACCACCGACATTAACGGTAGTAGAAAGAGCCGTCCCCGCGACAGAAATTGTCCCACCGTTAGAAACAACGGAGCCTTGCACCTGACCGCCGCTAAGAACAGTCTGCACACCTGAAGCGGAAATTTGCGCATTTTCAGCCTGACCGCCACTTTGCACAGTCTGCATGCCGGCGGATATAATAGAACTCTGCGCCACACCGCCGTTTTGTATAAGTTGCTCCC
>CASDOS010000047.1 GCA_949282205.1 uncultured Alphaproteobacteria bacterium
ATTATAATAATGAACGTTGTCAGTGGAACTTAAACAAAATGACACCGGCTCAACACCGATGCCATTTGCTTAATCACTCCTCTTGACTTACACCCCTCAGGGGATTTCTTTTTCGTTTCCACTTTTCAGGGTACAGATCACAACGCGGGGATTTTTGTTTGTGTCATATACTTTTAAGTTATTTGATGTAACTCTTGATGAAACGTTGGTTTTTGCCAAGGTTTGAAATCAATTCATAAGCAATCATGCCCGCATCTCTTGCGACATCGTCTACAGTGTAGTCATCGTTGATGAAATAGCCGAAATCGCCAACTTTAACGTTGGTTAATGAGGTAATATCGCATATCACGTTGTCCATAGATACACGCCCTAAAATTTGGCAGAAATGTGGCTTACCGTTTTCATAAAAAATTACCTTCCCACGGTTAGATAAGGAGCGAGGCAGGCCATCACCGTAGCCGATGGATACAATTGCCGTTCTCATATCAATCGGTGCGCGGAACGTGGCCGAGTAGCCGACAAATTCTCCTTTCCCTAAATTTTTTATTTGTAAAACAGGTGCTTTTAATTCCAAAATATTCTGCATCTGATTTTCACGATACGGGGCGGTGTTGATGCCATACATCGCGGCGCCAAGTCTTGTCATATCAAAATGAAAATCATGCCCTAAAAAGACACCGTCTGATGCCGATAACGTGGCGGGCGTGTTTGGGAAAAAGCGGGTCTTGATTATCTTAAAATTATTTAGTTGGCGGTTGTTCATGAAATGCGCTTGTTCATCAGCGCAGGCTAGGTGCGATAATACATACGAAAAGCTGTCCAATGTTTCTTGGGATAATTTTCCTAACTCGGCAATGCTGAAACCCAGACGGTTTAATCCCGTTTCCACTTGTATCGCAGGTCTTATTCCTTCTATCTTGTGTTGTTCCCAAAATGTGAGCATTTCTTGTGAGCATATGACCGGTGTTAGACGGGCTGTCTTAAAACAAGGATATGATTCTTCGCCGATGCCTTGTAATACGAAAATTTCGGCTTCCGGTACCGATGGACGAATGCGCATGCCCTCTATTCCGTGAGCAACAAAGAAATGGCGACAACCGACGGCGTATAGCGCTTCGGCAACTTTGATTGCGCCAAGGCCGTAAGCATCATCTTTGATGACGGCGGCAGGAATAGCCGGTGCGCATAAGTTTTTTAATAAATTGTAATTCTCGGTCAGCTTTTTTAGGTTGATATTCAAAACCGGTGTGGTATATATAGACATCTTGTTTGTTCCTATGATTGAAAGTTTTGGGTTATTACCATGCAGTTTATTGATACACATATTCATTTGCAAGATTTTAAGGCTGATTTTGCACCGTCGGTCCTTCATAACCCTGAAGCTAAGCGATTGGTTTTGGTTTCGGCAACTCGGGATGATTTTCAAAAAATTGCCGCTTTGTGGCGTGCTTATCCGCAAAAATTTGTGGGGGCATTTGGCGTGCATCCGTGGTATTATCGTGAAGAACCGCCATTGGATGAAATGCGCCATATGTTAAGGGAATTCCCGAATGCTTTAGTTGGCGAAATCGGGGTTGATGAACTTAAAGAACCGGTATGTGACGGACAGCATGTGCTTTTTTCTAAACAGCTTGAGGTGGCAAGAGAGTTTTCGCGTCCGGTTATTGTGCATGCGGCAAAGGCTTTTGCGGGCTTGATGGAACACGAACATGAACTTAAACAAGTTAAATTTTCGCACCACGGATTTGTTAAAAATATCGAATTGCTTAAATTTATCAATAAATGCGGTGGTTATATCGGTTTGGGCGCACTCTTTTTGAAACAAGAAAAAGCTAAAGAAATGTGGAAATTGATGCCTAAAGATAAAATCTTGTTTGAAACAGACGCTCCGTTTCGGGTCAGTGAGGAAAATTATAATCAAATCGTGCAGGGTAATTTGTTGCGCTTGGCGGAGATTGCTGAGCTTGAGCCGGAAACTTTGGCTGAGCAGTTGGTTAAAAATGCGCATGAGTTTTTGAAAATAGAGGATTAAGATGATACCTTCTTTGGATGAACGCTTAACACGCACTATAGCCCTATTGGGGAAAGAAAAAGTTCAATGTGTTTTTGATACGTCCGTGATGATTATCGGATGTGGGGCAGTGGGTGGTTATGCGCTGGAGATGGTGGCGCGTCTTGGTTTTAAGAAAATTTTTGTGGTGGATTTTGATACCTTTGAACCAAGTAACTTAAATCGGCAAATTTTAGCAACCGCCCATACTATCGGTCTTAAAAAATGTATGGTGGCAAAAGAACGAGTTTTATCTATCAATCCTGACGCGGAAGTTGTGGCGCTGGATATGAAAGTTACTCCTGATAATCTTTTGTTTATTTTGACCGAACAGCCTGATTTTGTGATTGATGCAATTGACGATGTGGCGGCAAAGGCGGCGCTTTTAGCGTTTTTGGCTGAACACGATATATCTGTTGTGTCGGCGATGGGGGCGGCCCTTAAAACTAAGCCGGAACTCCTTAAATCTGCAACGCTTGATAAAACAGAAGGGTGTCATTTGGCTAAAAAATTGCGTGAAATGCTTCGCAAGCAACAAGTGGATTTAAAGAAAATTAATTGCGTTTATTCGTCTGAAAGTGTTAAAATTTGTAAAGATGAAAACGGACAGAATATTTTAGGTTCCTTGCCGATTGTGCCGGCGGTCATGGGAACAATGTTGGCGTCATTTGTTTTGCAAAAAACGCTTGAAAAATAACGGCACGCTTTGTTGTAAATAAAAAAAAGCATCCGCCTTGAAAGGGGATGCTTTATTGATAATTGATAGCCAAGTTTGTTTACTTGATAAGCGATAGGATAAACTTTTTGTGTTCATCCCAGTCTACCAGCGAGTGATACTCCTTGTCCCAGATTATA
The DNA here is from genome assembly GCA_949282205.1 of uncultured Alphaproteobacteria bacterium. GTDB lineage: Bacteria > Pseudomonadota > Alphaproteobacteria > RF32 > CAG-239 > CAG-267. The sequence continues at coordinate 2,906 of CASDOS010000047.1, forward strand.
CCGGTGAAATCTCGGGAGCGCGCATACGCTTCTACTTCAGAAAATTTCTTGAATTCACAGCAAATATCCGTACTGACGGAATGACTACGCAGGTGATTGGCTAGTTCAAAAATTGATTTATCTACCTTGTCGGGGGTGAAAATCAAAATTTTGGGGTCTGTGCGTGGGGGATATAAACTCATGTCTTGCATGGCAACCCATATTCTATCCAAGCCAAACGCCATACCAACGCAACCGATATCCGAACCGCCAAGGTCTTTGACGAGATTGTCGTAACGACCGCCGCCAAGTATCGCTCCGACGTTGCTTTGCGGTAATATACCTTCCAGAATAAATCCGGTGTAGTAATCCGCTCCTCGCGCCAACGTTAAATCTAGCTCACAGTAATGAGCGATTTCTTCCGGCAGATATGAGAGTATCTCTTGCAGTTCTTTGATACCTTCTTTGACGGAGGGATTGTGATACAGCGTTTCAAACAGCTCTTGCGGGCGTTGCAAATCATAGCGTTTGAATACAACTCTGTTGATGCGTTCAATGTCAAAGTTCGTGAAACGGCGCTCCTTCAGCTTCTTGGTGAAGTTTTCAAGGCTTGCTTCCGATTTGCCGAATTTGTCGGCGCAATCTAAAGCGCGTTGGACTTTCAATAAACCGTCTTTTCCCATGTAACCCAGTTCTTCGGCGATGCCTTTGATGATTTTACGATGGTTGATGCGAATTATGAAATCCTTAAAGCCCAATTTTCTTAATCCGCATACCGCTAAGTTTATCACATCGGCATCATAGTAAAGCGAACGGGAGCCGATAATGTCGCCGTCGCATTGCATGAATTCTCGCAGATGACCTTTGTCTATGCTGTCATCTCGATATGCTAATTGCATTTGGTAACGCTTTATCGGGCGCTTTAACTCCGGATGTTCGGTTGCAAAACGGGCAAACGGTACGGTCATGTCATAACGAAGAACAAGCTCCTGTTTGTTGACATCTTGCAGATGAAATAACAAATTTTCGCCTTCGCCGTGGTGACCGGTGAAAACTTTCTTAAACTCGAAAGTCGGGGTTTGCAGAGGTTCGTAACCGAACGTTTCGTAAACTTCTTTTAGACGCTCGTAAACAAAGTTGCGATTTTTTGCCTCAGTTCCATAGATTTCTATGGTTCCGAGAGGAATGTTTGATTTCTCCATAAAGCAATCAATTTTAATTTAAACATATCTTAATAATAAATAAGTGCGAGTGCTCTTTTAGTGGCAACATATCGCTTTGTCAAGAAAATTGTTTACTTTCATTTGTTTTCGCTTTATAGTCGGCGCATGACTGAAAATTTTGAACAAAAATATCTTAAGGTTGATGATATTCATACGGTGGCTTATCGCTTGTATGGTAATAAAAGCGGTATTCCTTTGTTGATGTTTCACGGAGGGCCCGGGGGCGATATTGATTATGGTTTGTTGGAACTTATCGACCTGAACGTTTTTTATGTGGTGACAATTTCTCAACGTGGTTGCGGCTTGAGTGCGCCCTTGGGTGAATTACGTCACAACACAACACATGACTTGATTGAGGATATTGAAAAAATACGCCAAGCCGAAGGTTTAGATAAATGCGTTGTTTTCGGGCGTTCTTGGGGGACAACTTTGGCTATTCTTTACGCATTTCAATTTCCGCAACATTGCGCTTATTTGGTGTTGCGTGGTATCTTTTTGGCGCGTGATGAAGATGAAGATTGGACTTTGCGGCGGTCAGCTTCCGTTTATCCGTATGAATGGAGCAAATTTGCTCAAGACTTAAATCCTGAGGAACCGCTTAATGTGCAGCTATATGAAAAAATTGTGCAAGCTCCTTATCAGGAGGCGTTGCCTTTTAGTCAGAGATTATCGCATTATTTCGAAATCTTGGCGACGAATAATCCTCAGGCTCCTTTGCGGGAAGAAACGTTGCAAACTCTTACGGCTAATAAAATCTTTTTACATTACAGCGTTAATCATTACTTTTTAGAGCCGGATTTTATGGCGAAAAATTTGGCGAATTTAGATATGCATCATCTTCGTGGGACGATTTTACATGGTGGTGCGGATAATGATTGTTTGGTTAGCCAAGCGCAATATTTGCATCAACAATGGCAAGGCTCTCAGTTGATTATTGAACCTAGCGCACCGCATTGTGACAAGCACCAAGGTATTCGGCATCAGTTGCAATGTGTTTTTCGCAAAGTGGCGGAACTTTCTGGCGTTTAGGTGTTTACCTTATCTAATCAATCTTATCTTATTCTATTCCCAGCCGTTTAGAACGCGTTCTCGGGTGCGTTTTTGTACGGCGGCGTCAAAGTATTGATTGTTGCGCAAAATGTCGTATGCATTGTTGCCTTCGCTGTCTTGAATTTGCGGGTCGGCTCCGCGACTTAGTAGTAATTTTATGAATTTTGACGGGTAGTTGTTTTTTAATGCATATAATAGCGGTGTGTCGCCATGTTCGTTTTTGATGTTCAAATCTTTTTGCGCAAGGATAATGTTTTCCACAATCATATCCGAACCGCCTTTGTTTAATACATACCACAACGGAATATCCCCGGCGGCGTTCGGTATATCCGTGTTGGCACCACCTCGCAATAACGTCCGTATCAAAACGTCATCGCCTTGCGTGCGTAATAAATACCATAACGGGGTTTCTCCTCGACGGTCTTTTTTGTTTACATCTGCGCCGTATTCTATCAGCATTTTTAATGTAGATGACGGGAGATTTTGCCTTACTGCCGTCCATAGGGCGGTTTCGCCTAAGTTGTTGGTCAGATTTATGTCGGCGCCGTTGTCTAATAAAATTTGTATGTAACTGATGTCCGCGTGATTGGCTAGTGCATACATTAAAGCTGTATTGCCGGCATTGTCTTGGTGATTTATGTCGGCGCCGCTTTCTATTAATAACTTGGCTTTTTCTATTTGTAACGACGGTATATTCTTTTCATCTGCTTGCGCCGATATGAACATTAAGGCGTTTTTGCCTTCCATACAGGTCGCATTGACGTTGGCTTTGGCTTTAATTAACTTTTCCAATACACTTCGTGGACTGTTATATAAACCGGCGTTGACGAAAGTGGTGCACGCGTTTTTATCCAAAATGTCTATGTCGGCCAGATTGGCAATCGCATCGGCTACGGCTTCGTCCGGATTGTCGGCTAAAATGCTCTCTCTTAAAGCGATGTTGAAACGATGATGGTTGTCAGCGATAAACTTAAATTCAGCACTCAATCTTTCTGACGGCGTGGCAAAGGTGTTTATCTTAAAACCAAGTGTTTCTAAATATTTACGCTTGTTGTAATAATCTAGCACACTTAAACCGTTGTTGTCTTTGGCATTGAAATCCGCTCCTCGTTTTATGAGGTATTGCATTACTTCATCGTTGCCACGCACCGCTGCCGCCATTAATGCGGTATGACCTTCCGAATCGGTGCCTTTTATGTCGGCTTCGTTGTCCAGTAAGGATTGTAATACAAGAAGGTTGCCGTTTTCATATGCGGATAAGGTCAAGGCATCAAAACCAAATTTGTTTCTCTCTTTAACCTTTAAACCATATTCTAACAGTACGTTGATGACATCCGAACTTTTGTTATAGGTGGCGGCTAATATTAATGCCGTGTTGCCTTCGTGGTCTTTTTCGACCAGATTGGCGCCGTTGTTTATCAGCATTTCCGTCATCGCGGCTGACGGATTGTTTATCGCCGCGATAAATAATGCTTCATATCGCGGAGTACAATGTGTTTGCACGTCGGCTCCGTATTCCATTAATAATCGCAGCGCGTCCAGATTGGTGGAATTGGCGACAATATATAATAACATGGTTTTGCCGTTGTCTAAGCACATATTTAAATCGGCGGTTTGCGCTATCCACGCTTCTACTTCTTCAGTGGTGAATTTTTTGCCTTTGCGCAATTTGCTTACTAAATCTTCCGTACTGATTGTGGGGGCGGGCGCAGCTTGTGCTTGTGGTTGTTCTTGGGGACCCGTTGTTTGCTCTTGAGGGCGCTGGGCGGCTTTTTCAGGTGTTTGTGTCGGTGTGTGTGCCGGTTTTTGATTTACGGTTGGTGCTTCAGGTTGTTCATCAAGTTGATATTCTTCTGAGATAAGCTCTGATGACGCGTCTTCGTCCAATATGTCTTCTTCCAGATTTATGCCTAAATCAGACGCTAAATCGTCGTCCATCGCTTGGGTGTTTGTTGGTGAAAATGCCAGTAAATTTATTATCAGATAGGAATATGTCAATAGTTGTAATTTGTGACGCATAATAACCTCCAAACCTTAATAAACTCCTTTATTATAACCGATTATACTTCTTTCTTCAAGCCCCTTGTTGGCCAATCCACATTATATTTTTGTTATAACTTGACACGATAGTGACGGGTGTTTGATTTTATGTCGGGAACTTCTTCCAAATAGTTCGGAATTTGCTCTCTTTTTATCAGGCGGTAATAGAGTTTGTTCCGGTTTTCTTCCGACATATCATAGTATTTGTCGTATTTATCAAATAATAAAATTTGTCTTACTTGATGTTTTAACAATAAAGGCACAATGGTATTGTCATCGGTGGCTTGAAATAAGGTGTGCGTGTCTACCAAACCTTCTCGATTGCGATGGTACGGCGTGCCTATCGTGGTGACTTTACATTCCCAGACATATCGCGGACTTAAAAAGTTGTCGGTAACCAGGGTGCCGCCGATGCGCTCTACATTCTGGCATAGGTTGCGATTAAATACGGAATGGCGTTCTTGTTGCATGGCTTTGAGATTAAACGGTATAAACAGCAATTGTTGTATTATTAATATTCCCAGACAGAGCTCCCAGACATAAGCCGGAAATTCGTTGCTCTTTCGTTGTGCGTAGGCACTGTTTTTATATATTCGTTCAATTAAACAGAGCCATGGTAATATGGTATAAAGTATTTGGTAATTGGCAAATCGTAGGGCTAATAAATTTAATCCGTAAAGAGGTATGCCGAGGCATAAATTTAATATCATAAGACGCTGATAGGCTTTGTATCTCAGCTGATAAATGCTTAATAGGAGCGAAAGTGCTCCGAATGTATATACGGCTAAGTTTAATTCCCATTTTTGTTTCCATATGGGTTTCATTTCCGATATGCGATTGCTCCATACATTGCGGATTTCATTGTCTAACGGAAAATGATATATGTCGGTGCCGAATATGACCAACAGTAGTAAAGCTATACCTAAACCGGCACAAATTAAACTCCATATCTTGAGGGCGCGTGTATGTAAATGACCAACCTCTATTCCGTATAACGCACAATAGATAAACCATGAAAAACTGACAAATAAAATGGATAATCTACCGTTGTCCGGATAAAACCAGCCTTCATACGGCGGATTTATAAACCAAAATATTGTAAGACATATTGCAAAATATTTTGTGGTCTTTACGGCGGGAAGTAATGAGATATTTTTGAATATGTATAAACTGATGAAAAAGCCTAAAAACAATGCATATAAAATTAAGCCCTCAATGGCGGTGAACGATGCTAGGGCTAATGTGAAACCTAAACACCTTAAATAGCGGTTGTGACGCTTCTTTAGCCAGCACAAATTGAGTGATACGCCGTATATTCCCAAAAGTCCCATTAATGAGTGGTGATCGGGGCGCCCCGTCGCATAGTAATTTTGAATAATCGGATCGCTTAACAGCATAAAACACCCTAAAAGGCAAAGATAGATATTGAAACGGCGACGCAAACCGTATATTAAGGCGATGCTGCTTAATACATACAACCAGGGGGATAATAATGCTCCTCCTAAAAAAATCAGCTCCTTTAAATCGTTTATACCCATCAGCATATACGGTAAGGTGTTGATGAGCCAGATGATGTCCATCGGACGCGTCCAATGGATTATTTCTCCGAACGGGTAATTGCTTTCAGATATCGGTTGTTCCCAAAATGTCGGATTTAACACCCAGTGATAGATGCGTAGCGCGCGCATGTAACCGTCCGCATCCGTGTAGGTGTAGCGCCAGTTGGACGTGTCCAGACCGATTAACGTTAGTATCGTTAAGGCCGCAACTAGTAAATATATCCACTTTTGCAGAAAACGACTCATTTGTTTGAGCGCTTTGCGGTAGCGTATTTCTCGGATTTCTTCCGAACTGCGCGCAGATGTCATGGATGTTCTCCCCGTATATTTATGCTCTATTCTACGTTTTAATCGTAAAAAGTAAAGGCTAATTTAAGTTTTTGACTTTTTTATGCTTGTCGGATGTTTTTTTTTGTGGTATAATTTTTTTATATAATTATTAGGGAGGTGCGCTATGGCTACACTTACAATTAAAGAAAGTCGTGAATTTGTTATCTTTCAGGCATTCGCTCAGAATAGTACTTTTCAGGGAGCTTTGAGTGTTTTGGAGGATTATGACAGAAATAATCCCAATAGACGTATTTTTGCCGCACCTGATGAAAAAAAAGCTATGCGCGAGAGTTTCGCCATCTTTAAAGAGGCCGAGAATATTATCAGTCGAAACGGTACTAAACTTGATTATGATAATCCACAGATTATGGAAAGATTAAAAACTATCTTGTCGCAGAAACTGCCGGCAATATCCAGAGATACTTTTAAAGACGCTACGAGCAGCGTCGCGATTAATAAAGCTAACGTCGGGCGTATGATGGCTCTGCATGCTTATAATGTTAAAACTTTGGGTAAAAAATTGATGCAAGAAATCAGAGATAATTCTCATGTTCAGGCGATGGTCGAGAAATATGGTAAATTGGGTACTAGTCCGCATAAAGAGGTCTTTGCGCAGGATACTTCCTATAAATCTAATCAGGAAGTTGTTCGTGATAGGGTGCTTGATGAACAGAAAAAACAAAGAGCTTGATGCTTTCTTGACTTAAATGAAAATATACTCTTTTCAGAATAAAAAAAACCGGACTTCCTGTCCGGCTTTCTTTTTATTGGTAGGGGTGATGAGACTTGAACTCATACTTCCAGAGGAAACAAGATTTTGAGTCTAGCGCGTCTACCAATTCCGCCACACCCCCGTCGTGTTTAGCATCTTTAATATATATTTTTTTTGAAGTCAATACTTTTTTTTGATTTTTTTGTGAGAAAATGTTGATAAAATCGTGGAACATTATCTTTTTTGTGTTATACAATATATATTGTTGGTGTGTCATTTGCTTGTTTTGACCGCAAAATGCCTTAGAGGATGCCGTGAATTGAATGAATTAGAACAAAATGCTTTGGAATTTTTGAAAAATGCAGAATACGAAAAAGCCGCGAAATTATATTTGCAGCTCGCTGTGGCTAATCCCAAAAATGAAAATTATTTGGTTGCGGCGGCTAATTGCTATGATGCTTTGGGGGATAAAAAAATTGCTTTCAATTTGTATAAAAAAGCCCTGAATGTTAATCCGAATTCGTTGACCGCGTTGCTTAATATTTCTACGCTTTGCTATGAGTTTAAAAAATATGATAAAGCGGAGAGATTTGCTCGTAAAGTCTTGCAGATTAATGAGGGGAATTTTGCCGCGTTGATGAATTTGGGTAATGTCCATTATGCAAAGGCTGAGTATCCTGAAGCTCTCTCTTATTATGAAAAACTATACGAGCTTAATCCTAATTCTTATAACGCAATCGTGAATATTGCCAATACTTGCTATAATATGAGCCATTTCGTGCGCGCTATCGAATTTGCTAATATGGCTATCGAAAAAAGACCTACCAGCGTCGAACCTTATATTATTGCCGGTAATTCGTATATCGAATTGTTTAAAAATGATGAAGCTAGTCTGCTTTTGAAAAAAGCGGCGCAAATCGCTCCTAATTCCGATTGGTTGTGTAATTCTATCGCTAACCTTTTTCAAAAAATGGGTAACTGGAAACAATGCCTTCATTATGCTTGGAAGGCTTTTGCGCTTAAAGGAAACAGAATTTCCGCCGATGACCATATTAATTTTGGTTATTTGCTCTATGAGGCTTGGGATAATAATCAAAAAGATTTGGTCGAAAAATATTTGGCGCGTTGGATTGAAGTCTTTCCCGATAACCCTATCGTCGCTCACGCGGCTTCGGCTTTGCGTGATGAACAAAATATGCCAACCGCGGATTTAACTTATGTTAAAAGTTTATTTGACGGGTTTGCTCCTTCTTTTGATGATATCTTGAAAGAATTAGATTATCAGGCGCCTCAGTTGATTGCAAATTGCTTGAAAGATGTGTTTAAACCGAAACTCTTTCTTAAACGCCAAATCTTGGATTTGGGCTGCGGTACGGGACTTTGCGGACAGGAACTTAAAGTTTATTTCCCAAATGAGGAATATTATGGTGTTGACGTTTCTGAGAGAATGTTGGAGTGCGCCGGCAAAAAAAATATTTATAAAGAACTCTATTTTGACGATATTGTCAGCTTTTTAGGCGAGGTTGATAAAAAATATCAGCTGATTGTGGCGGGCGACGTGCTGACCTATTTTGGTGATTTGAAAAGTTTGTTCAGAAGTTTGGTCGCCGTACTTAAACCAAAAGGCTTTTTCTGTTTTACCATTTCTAAAAATACTTCAAATAATCGGGAATATTTTTTAACGCCTTCGGGACGCTTTGTGCACTCGATTACTTATGTTTGTCGCTTGCTTAAATATTGCGGCTTTACCGTCTTGAAACAAGAAGAACATGTCTTACGTCATGAGGGGGCTAAAGATGTTATCGGATATGTTATTTTGGCGCAAAAAGAAGTGGAAGTCGTTTTTGAATAAATTTACTTAATGCTTGTTCGAACGCTTATTTATTAAGTAATAGTTTCTTTTAATTTAAAATAAAAAAAATCCCTCTTTTCTCATCTTTCCGAATTGGGCAGGTAATAAAGAGGGATTTGCTGATTGGTGCGGTTATCGGCGTATTGTTTGGATAGTTTGGATTGCTGTGCTGGCAATGTTTATTCCCATGATAATCTTGTTAATGGTGTTATTTGGGGTAATATTACCATTGCCCCAGTAACGAGTTACTCTTGCATCCGGATCATATATCATGTTGCGATCGTGACCACTGTGGTCATAAGCGCCGGTATAGTGTCTTTGCGCTGTTCTGGCTGCATCTATTGTTTTGTATGTCATTGGTTTATCGTGTACCGGATCGTTTGGCATTATTATAACTGAGCCATCATTATTGATAATGAATGCGGCCCAATAACCGCTATGATTGTTTCCACCGATTCTGTCGATACCGTTGGATAATACAGGATCATAAGTCCATCCACGCGCCGCGGCATAGGCTTCTGGGGTCATGTCAACATAGATTTCAGTCTGTTGATCCACCGGAGTTTGGTTTGTCGGAGCTGTCTCTTGTACGACAACGGTTTTTTGCTCATGATCTTTTTGGGTGGGATCAAAGTGATATCCGTTATTTGCATCATTTGTTTGTGCATATAGGTCATTTAAACTATCGACTAATTTATTGCCAGAAGGAGGGATATCATTATGACGCCAGCTATTATCTTTTTGATAATCTTGTTGTGCCTGTTTAGCTTGAGCGTATTCTTCTTGTATTGTCGTTTTATGGACTTCCGGCGGCATACGATGCTCTCCGGTTGAAGCTACTTGATTTTGCGGAGTGTGATTGTAATCCGCAAAGTTTTCGGTCTTAAAGTGTGCGCCTTCAAAGTTTTGTTGAATGAAGTTGTTTAATGCCGTGGTTTGCTCCGGTGTTAAATCGTGGTTGGCCAGATAGTTTATCATATTGTATGAACTTGGATTGTTGTCCGGCAGACCTTCAATATGTAAAACTTGTTGTAACGCATGCGGCGCCATTTTGCACGCAATCGTGGCGAGGTTGGCATCTTTTCCGATGTGTTCGGATAAACCTTCCGCCATCGCGTTGGTATCTGTGATGCGGTTGTCGCCTAATGACTCTAAGTGTTGTAATGTGTGAGCAAAAGAACTCTTTCCTTCAATACCACTGGAGTTTTCGGCTTTGGCGGCTTCTAAGTTGGTTTCATGCGATGCTATACCATGGAATTCTTGCGGCTCGACGCCTTCTCGATATGGTACATGAATTTCTGTTTTGCTATCAGCTTCGGCACTGTGTTGTTGCCAGTTCATGTCTTCGTTGATATTTTCCCATGAAACTCTGTGATCTTCTTGTAACCATGGGTTCATTCCATGTTCGGTTGCCGTGGCGGCAATGCTGTGAACAGCCGTTGTTGTGGTTTCTTGCAATTGCTCTAAGCCATTATTAATCAGACTCGGAATTACTTGGGTTTGTGCTAAAGTGATACCAATACCCGAACCGAGGGCTTTGCCTATCAATTCATCTCGATTCATTTCAGACTGCTTCTTTAAGGCTTTTTCTTCCGCTAACAACGCTGTCATGTCTTTGGGGGCTTGTTTTTGTAAATCTTCCATTTGCTTATTTAATTTGGCTAATTTCTTTTCATCCATCTTAAAGAAATTTCTGATAATCTTTTTAAAGTTGCCGCTTTGGCCGATTTGCGCTTGCGTCTGGTTTATTTTATCTTGGAGTTTGGCTACCTTTTGGTTGTACGCATCCAGAACATCCGGTTTGGGTTTGCCATCGGGACCTAAGTCCTTCATCTGATTTTCTATTCCTTTCTTTTTGAAGTAAATGGATGTTTTTTCTACCCAGTTTGGAACAGTTGCCGCTAGGGTTGATACTGCCGTACGTCCGGCAATACCCAAGGCTCCTCCCGCATTAGTTAATGTTTGTATCATAGCGGGAGTGTCTAATCCGATTGCACTGGCTGCGGCGCCCAGTCCGGTAGCCGCGGTAACCATACCTAAGGTTGCCGAAACACCGGCTCCGAGTAACATCGCGCATTTTTTTGCTTTGGAAATGGAGGGATCAGTCAATTGCTTTTTCATGGTTTTCCATTGCTTAACCGTGTTATAGGCGATTAATGCCGGAATTCCTATCGGATTTGCTAAGCCGGCAATCGCAAACATCGCATTGCTTTTGGCTGTTTCTAAACCGATTTTTCCTATCATCTTGGTGTATTTCTTGGCTAAGGTGTATTTTTTGCCATAAGTGTCGGTTAATTGCTTATCTAATTTTTGCAGGCGGTCGGTTATGTCTTTGCCCCATTTGCTGTTTTTGAATTTTTGTGCAACTCGATTGCGGAATGTTTCGGCCTTGTTGTGACCTACAGCCATTCTTACCGCAATTTCCGTTTGATTGAAGGTCTTCTTGCCGCTAACATCATTTAGCAACATCGCAATCTTGTCATTCATGACTTTGTTTAATTGCTCTTTGCGCTTCGCAGGATCTGTTTCGGCCGGCATACTTGCTAATTCTTGTGCGGCTAATTCGCGCGCCATATTCAAAATGGCTTCTTCGTTCTTTAGCGCATCATTGCCTTTGCCCGAAATCCAACGACGCGGATTCAAGTTGCTGCGGTTTTTGTCTTTTAATACATTACCTTTATCGTCTGTAAATGTATATGCCCAAAGTGTTGGTTTTTTGTCGTCACCGTAAGGGATGAAGTCTTTTAATTCTTCGCTGGCGTTGTTATAGTTTTTGTTTAAATCCTGTTCGGATAATTTACCGAAGTTTTCATAGTCAAAATTGCGTAACGCCGTGGCAATCTTGTTGGTTATTTCATCATATAGAGCCGTATTTCCTTTTATTTTATCGGCAAGCGCTAACAAAGCATAAGCATTGTCCGGATTGATGTCCTTCATGCTGAAACCTTGCAGACGAGCAACAATGGCCTCGTCAATTTCCGCATCTTTGCCATTTTTTGCGCAGTAATTCATCGCTACTAACATATCATCTACGTTTTGTAAGGCTTGTGCCCGGTTTTCTGCGGCGCTTGCTTGTTCGGTGACGCCATCTTCAGCCTTTGTCGGGCCGAGGGCTATACTTGCTTCAATATTTTTTTCGCTGATAGGATATTCTATAGTGGCCATATAGCCGTCCATTGTGTGTGAAGAACGTATCTCATCTAAATATTTGTTTTTTTCTTCTTCTGTTAATGGTTCCGGTTCGGGTTGTTGTTCTTCAGAATTAGCCTCTGCTGTGTTTTCTTTTCCTTCGTCTTCAAACTCTAATACAATCGGTTGTTCGTTTTTTTCTTCTTTATTTTCATTTTCTGTTGCCGATGTGGCGGCTTGTTGGGTTTGCTCTTCAGTCGTAGCTTCCGCTGTATCGGCTTGTTGAGCTTGCGCTTCAGTCGTTGCCGTCGGTGTATCGGCTTGTTGAGCTTGCGCTTCAGTTGTTGCCGTCGGTGTATCGGCTTGTTGAGCTTGCGCTTCAGTCGTTGCCGTCGGCGTATCGGCTTGTTGAGCTTGCGCTTCAGTCGTTGCCGTCGGTGTATCGGCTTGTTGAGCTTGCGCTTCAGTCGTTGCCGTCGGTGTATCTGGTTGATTTATTTGTTCTTCAACGATAACAGCATCTTCGATGTCTTCATCATTTTGCTTTTCGGAAGCTGCTCTTGTTGTGTTGGGTTGATTTACTTGTTCTTCAACGACAACAGCATCTTCGATGTCTTCATCATTTTGCTTTTCGGAAGCTGCTCTTGTTGTGTTGGGTTGATTTACTTGTTCTTCAATGATAACAGCCTCTTCGATGTCTTCATCATTTTGCTTTTCGGAAGCAGCTCTTGTTGTATCGGCTTGATTTACTTGTTCTTCTGCAACAATAGTTTCTTCTTTTTTTTCTTTTGTGGTTTGCGCATCGGGAGAAACAACACTTTCTTGTTCTTTGACTTCTTCTTGTTCTTGCGATGGGGCTGAATTTGCTTTTCTGACGGCTGATTCAAAAGCTATTTGTTGCTCTCTTGATAGAGCTGCGATAGCTTCGGTTACCTCTTCTTTGTAGGCACCGTATGTGCTTTGTAAAATTCCTGCCTCATCTTGACTAAGTTGATAGCCTTGGGCAATCTCATCGGCTAATTGAGTGAAGATTTGCTTGATTTCTTTTTTGTCACTGTTGGTGATGTCTTTCTTTCTTAATTTGCTATTAAGTGTATTGATGATTGTTTTTACATTATTCTTAGCCATTGGTTTTCTCCTCATGTTGGCTTAATATGCTCATATTGTACCATAAAAAAACGCCCTCTGCAAGCGTAAATTTTTAGGATATTTTAACTTTCTCTTTCTTAAAATATTCTAAATTTTTCGTCCTTAACTTGCGGATTTTAAAAGAAAATGCGGGAAGATTATAAGAAAATGTTGGCTCATGATACGCGCGTTCTGGAGTATTGGCGCAAACGTTATTTGGGACAGGCTGCCGTGGTTCTGATCCTTGCTATCGCGTTGATTGCCCTGGTCTTCAAATATGTTGCCGATATAAGGTTGTGGCTGCTCTTGTTGCCGCTTATCGGTGTGGTCGTGTTTGTGATGCTTAAAGAATTGCGCGAGGCTTTGCAGACGAAGGGGGAAAATTTGATTTTTGCTAAGGCGAAAACTCTCTTTGAGAATATTCGTTTCGATTATGCGGCCGGTGTTGATGATAAATTTCCGATTTGGGAAAATTGGAATTATAATTTGCGGGATTGTCGTTCCGTTGTGCGGGGAAATGGCTTTTGTCTTGAAGAGGATTGTTTGTATTCGGTTGTGTCTTCAAAATTTTTTGAAATTAAAGGGACGGTCTTTAAAGGCGTCTTGTTGACGTTGACGGGGGGCGAAAAAGCTCAGAGCTTATTGGATAATCCGCATTTTAAAAGAGAGGCGGAGCGGTTGAGGGAAATCTTAAATGCCGATAAAGTTGTTTTGAGCTTGGTGCAGGATAAAATTTGTCTTTGCTTTACTTCCGATAAAAAACTTTATCACCAGTTTTCGTTGCTGAAATTTAATGTCTTGACGGCTTTTATCGGTAAATTGGAAATGCTGTTGACGCAAGTTGCTGTTTTGCAAAATTTACTTGCGGTTGACAATACGCACTGATGCGGATATTTTTATGTCGGTTCTGGAATTGCTTTTTTTAGGAGGGATTTTTGTATGAGTTTATCTAAAATTTTGTTGCCGGCAGTTGTCGTTTCCGTTATGGGGGGGACGGCGTTGTCTTCGGCTTGGGCTTTTACTCCGACGGCGGAAATTACTATTTATAATCAGAATTTGGCCTTGATTAAAAAAAGTCAGAGCGTTTCTCTTAAAAAAGGTGTGAACGAAATCGTATTTGATGAAGTTGCTCGGCAAATGCGTCCCGAATCCGCATTCATCTTTGGCGACGGAATTAAAATCTTAGAGCAAAATTATGATTATGCCGGTGTTAATTACGTTAATATGCTTAACGCTAATATCGGTAAAGAGGTCAAAACCGTACGCACGAATCCTTCTACGGGACAAAATGTTTATGAAAAAGCAACCCTTATTGCCGTTGACGGGGCAAATCCTGTTTTGCAGTTTGATTATGGAATCGAAACCAGTTTTCCCGGAAGAGTGCTTTTTGATAAAATACCGCTCGGATTGAACAGTACTCCTGTCTTAAAAGCTAGAGTAGAAGTGCAAGAAGATGGGGATAAACCTCTCTATCTTGCTTATCTTACTTCCGGATTTTCTTGGGAGGCTGATTATGTGGCTAAAGTTAATGATGACAAAACTCTCGAACTTTTAGGACGGGTTTCGTTGAATAATAATTCAGGTAGTGCTTACGATAATGTTAAAGTTAATCTGATTGCAGGTGATGTTAATACGGTCAGCCGTATGGTTATGCCGAGAATGTGGTCGTTGAAATCTGTGGAAGCAATGAATGCTATGACGGATAGTTTTGCGGCAGGTGCAGTTGTTACTACTCCCGAGGCTTTGAGCGGGTATTATATGTATCAAATTCCGCAATCAACATCCCTTAAAGACGGACAGGTTAAACAAGTTTCATTTGTTAATGCGCCGAAAGTTAATTACTTAAAAGAAGGGACTATCTTTTCTACACTGTCTTTCGGGGCGGAGAAAACTTCATTTGAAGATGTTAATCCCAGCTTGATTTGCAGTTTTGAAAATGTTGCCGATGACGGTTTGGGAATCCCGTTGCCAAAGGGAAAAGTCAGCTTTTATGATTATGATAAAAACGGGGCTCTCCAATTCGTCGGTGAGGATACGGTGGATAATAAAGCCGAAGGACAAAAAATTGAACTGAAACTTGGTAAATTCTTTGATATTTATGCCGAAGGAAATGTTACCGATATTCAAAAAATTAATGAACGTAAATATAAAAAATCAACGACAGATACTTGTGTTACTGTTGAGCAAACCAATCTTTACGAAGTCGTTTATAAAGTTACCAATAAAGCTAAATATGAGGCCAATCTTATTTTGAAACAACCTATTCCTTCTCGGGCTAAAATTATCAGCGAAAGTTTGAAAGGAGAGGAGGGAAAAGGAAATCTTCGAATTTGGAAGTTTAAAGTTGCTCCCGGCGAAATTCAGGAAATTAAGGTAAGTTTGCAAAATCAATATGAACAGAGAGATTGCGGGGTGATCTCTTTGGAATTGGAATAAACGAATAGGCTTTTTTTATTGAAGGGCATTGCAGTTTTTGGTGCGGCGTGCCCTCTTTTTGTATTTGAAGTTGGGCGATATTGATACAAAATAAAGTTTTATTCGGAGATAAAAAAATGTGCATGATTCTGAAAAAAGTTCTTGACCTTTCTTAAAATATATTTTATTTTGCGTTTATTGTTCGGGTGGCAATTTCTGTTGGAGATGTGGCAGAGCTGGTTTAATGCACCTGACTTGAAATCAGACGAGGGCGCAAGTCCTCCTGGGGTTCGAATCCCTACATCTCCGCCAATTCATTCCCTTGCTCTTTGAGCGGGGATTTTTTTTTGCTCCTTTTCAGATGGTTATTCTCCTTTTTGCTGTGAATGATAATTTTTTGATTTTATGTTTATCTTAACTTTTGTACGCTATACTCTTTGCAAATAATGATATTTGCGGAGGTTGTTTATGTGTGATGTCGGTCTTAAATCAAAAGTTTTAATCTTGAGTATCGCGTTGTTGGTTTCCGGTGTTGCTTCTGCTCAGATGCTTGATGATGAAACATACGGAAATTGGAATGCTTTGGAAATTGAACAAGAAGAAAAACAGCCGACTGTTTCTCAAGATGATTTTGTGCCAGAACTGCCTGCGGTTTCAACTTCTTCCGCGGTGCCTTCGGACGGAGCAAGGCTGGATGATGCGGTCGATTACGATATTCCGTCGGTTCCGCTGACGCAGGATACTCTTGTTTCTTGGTCTAATGATGCAATACCTCCGGAACGTATTTATGAAGCTAAAGATGTGGTTGAAGATGCAGAGGGGATTATGCATGAAAAAACAACCGGAAAACTTGTTACCGGAGAAGTACGCGATCGTTATCCGGGGGGACGCTTGCTTACAAAAGTCAGATATGTCGACGGGCTTAAGCACGGACGTTCCATTATGTTTTTTCAAAACGGAACTCTCTTGAGCGAGGCTTTTTATAAAGATGGTAAAGAAGAAGGTGAGGTGGCTATCTTTTATGCTAATGGCGATGAAAGAGTAAAAGTGACCTTTAAAGACGGGGCTCCGGTGCTCGGTTATTGTATGACTATGACGGGGCGGAAAATCGATATGTCGACAACACAACTCAGAGAGTTTCAAGATGACGGGAAAATTCCTTGCGACCCGCAATGATAAATAATATGCTTTTTTTACTTGCGTTTATTTTTCTTTGAGAGTATCTCTTCTAAATGTTATTTTATTTCTATGTGTTTGTTATTATTCTTTTATAAATTTTTTGTTATGAGAAATGATTGGAAATCTCAGGCAGAATTATGGAACAGTTTTTTATATACTTGGTCTATGGTTCTTTTTGCTTCGGCTATTATTGCCGCGGCGTTGTGGGCTTGGGAAAATGTTCGTTGGCTCTTGTGGTTGGCTTTGGCCGCTTTCGTGGGCGCAAAATTAGTCAGAATTATAGAGGTTGCCTTTTTTATGAAAGAGGCCGGTACTGCTTGCAGACTCTATCTGATGTTGGTTAATTTGGCTTTGGGCGGCGGTGCTGCTTATATCTTGGCCGACTTACTTTTGAAGCACTTGGAGCATTAGGCTTCAGTGCTTTTCTTAAACAGTTGTCGCTTCGTTGCTATAGTGACGGCTGGTTGGGATTGTATTCTTATGTCTAATTTAATTCTTGGTGTTTATGGATTTATTATTCTTCTTTCAGTCCGGCTTGTGGCGTTCCTCAAGGCGTTGGAAATTTGCTTTTAACAGAAATGTAATGTTTTTGTTTTGGGTTGTGGTTGTCTATGTCTTTATGTCCTTTTCTGAACTTCCACTCTGGTTTTGGCTGGTGCCTATTGCCTGTTATCTTTTGGCGCTTTTGGTCACTCTTGTTGTCCCTAATGACGAAATGACTATCGGTTGCGGACGTCGAAAGGCAAAATTTTTGGTCTTTGCTTTGAAAGATAGTGCTTTCGGTGTTGTTCGCGACGGTGTTTTTGTCAGAACTCGCGGTTGTCGTGTTTTTGATATTTTTCCTGTTAGTCTTTATCGGCGGCGTTTTGGTAATACTCCGATGATGTTGGTTGAAAAAAAAGATACGAAATGTTGCTACGTCTATAGTCATAATTATCCGATGGGATTATATCTCGGTTATGCGTGGGATGATGATATGGTGATTTTTCGTGATAATGTTTTTCAACAGACGTTTGTAGTTGTTCCAGGGGAAATCTTTAGACTTTTTAATGTCAAAAGTGTTACTCAAGGCGCGGTTTTGTATTCGGACTTTTGGAGCAAAGCTGCTTACTTTCGGGCGGATACTGTTTCTGAAAATGAAAAATTGGATGAAACGGCTTTTAAAGATTTGCTCTATCGTTATCAGGTTGATGTTAAGCACTTTTTGTTGCTCGAATTTCAGGACAACTGGTTTAAATTATTCTTTGTTCTGATTAATAAGGACAATGTTGTTGGTGTTTTAGATGTTCGGGATGTCGATGTGGTCAGTTTCGAAACGGATAATGATCAAAAAATTGTCTTGCAATATGATGC
This sequence comes from uncultured Alphaproteobacteria bacterium, assembly GCA_949282205.1. Lineage (GTDB taxonomy): Bacteria > Pseudomonadota > Alphaproteobacteria > RF32 > CAG-239 > CAG-267. The sequence continues at coordinate 20,855 of CASDOS010000047.1, forward strand.
GGATAGGCGTATGTACTCTTTAGCGGAGTGATGTATTTTATAGCGGTGGTCTTTTTTTAAGATTGCCGCTTTTGTTGTTTTTATATGTGGGGCTTGACTTTTGTATCAGCTCCGGTCTATATATTCCTTATGAGTAATCAGTTTGAAGTTGTCAGCCCGTTTCAGCCGTCGGGTGACCAGCCCGAGGCTATTAAACAATTATGCGACGGGTTGCGCAGAGGTGAGAGAAATCAAGTGCTTTTAGGTGTTACCGGTTCCGGTAAAACCTTTACTATGGCTAAAATTATTGAAGAGATGAAAAAGCCTACGCTGATTATGGCTCCCAATAAAATTTTAGCCGCGCAACTTTATGCGGAAATGAAAGAGTTTTTTCCGCATAATCATGTGGAGTATTTTGTTTCCTATTACGATTATTATCAGCCCGAGGCCTATATCCCAAAAACCGATACTTATATCGAAAAAGATTCCGCCGTTAATGAACAAATCGACCGTATGCGACACGGCGCAACGCGTAATGTTTTGGAAGAAAATGATGTTATTATCGTGGCTTCTGTTTCGTGTATCTATGGTTTGGGGAGTATGGAATCCTATTCCGCGATGGCGTTCTCGCTTAAAAAAGGTGTGTGTGTCGAACCTAAAGAAGTCTATCAAAATTTGGCGGCTTTGCAATATGAACGTAATCAGGCGAATTTTGTGCGTTCCACGTTTCGAGTTAAGGGGGATACGTTGGATATTTTTCCCGCTCACTATGAGGATAGAGCATGGAGAGTTTCTTTCTTTGGGGATGAAATTGAAAAAATTATCGAATTTGATGTCTTAACCGGTAAGAAAACTGCTGACCTTGAGGAAATTACCGTTTATCCCGCTAATCACTATGTAACGCCTCGTCCGGCTCTTTCGCAGGCGATGATGCATATTAAAGAAGATTTACTCATTCGTTTGGAAGAATTACGTTCGCAGAATAAATTGGTGGAAGCACAACGCTTGGAGCAACGTACGCGCTTTGATTTGGAAATGATGGAAACAACTGGACATTGTAAAGGAATCGAAAATTATTCTCGTTATTTGACCGGACGCGCTCCGGGGGAACCTCCGCCAACCTTGTTTGAGTATTTTCCAAAAGACGCACTCTTGTTTATTGACGAAAGTCATATTTCCGTACCGCAAATCGGCGGTATGTATCGGGGAGACAGAAACCGTAAAACAACACTTGCCGATTATGGTTTTAGACTTCCTTCGTGCGTGGATAATCGACCGCTTAAATTTGAGGAATGGGATAAGTTTCGCGCACCGACCATCTTTGTTTCCGCAACTCCCGGGGATTGGGAACTTGAACAGAGCCACGGCGTGTTTGCCGAACAGGTTATTCGTCCGACCGGCTTGATGGATCCGCTTTGTGTGGTTAAGCCGGTGGAAACGCAAGTCGATGATTTGATGGCGGAATGTCGTCGCGTTATTGCCAAAGGTGAGCGTGCGCTCGTGACGACTTTAACCAAAAAAATGGCAGAGGATTTAACCGAATATTTGAAAGAAAACGGAATTAAAGTGCGCTATCTGCACTCGGATGTCGATACGTTGGAGCGTATTGAAATTATCAGAGATTTGCGACAGGGCGTGTTTGATGTTTTGGTCGGAATTAACCTCTTGCGAGAAGGATTGGATATTCCCGAATGTTCATTAGTGGCTATTTTAGATGCCGATAAAGAAGGCTTTTTACGTTCTTATCGCTCGCTTATTCAAACTATCGGGCGTGCAGCGCGTAATGCCGACGGTAAAGTTGTTCTCTACGCCGATAAAATGACCGACTCGATTAAAATGGCTTTGGATGAAACCGAACGTCGACGTAAAAAGCAATTTCAATATAACCAAGAACACGGTATTGTGCCGAAAACTATTAAAAAGGCTATCTCTTCCGTCTTACAGACAATGACCGAGGTTGAAGGCGATAAAGAATTAACCGCGCCGATTGCTCGAGATAAGCTCGAAAATATCGCTAAGGAAATTAAACGTTTAACCAAAGAAATGAAACAATATGCGGCGGATTTGGAATTTGAAAAAGCGATGAAATGCCGTGATGAAATTAAACGCTTGGAATCTATCCGCCTGATTACCGAAGACTAATTCTCATTTTTGGGGGGAGGTATGCTTCTTTATCGAGATGATGAACGGAAGACGCTTTTTTTATTGTGGATTAAACGAGGCGATGCTTGCGAACTTTGTGCCGATTTTGCAAAATTAATATTCAGGTATTGCAGAAGAACGGTGACGACACTATATAGTAGTGGTCCGGTTGTGTGTCATCGGTTTTTTTCTCGAATGTTTTGAGGGGGAATGGTTTCTGTTTTACCCGATGTCGGGCGTTTGATTGTGTATGTTAATGTATAAGGATGTTGTAATGAGCCGCGTTGATGATAAAGACTTAAATAATGAAAAATTTTTAGATGCTAAAGATGCTCTTCCACCGTTGGATGATGAAATAATTTTGGAAAATATGGAGTATCCGGTGTTGTCACTGCGCGATATTGTTGTGTTTCCTGATAATTCCGCTTCTCTGTTTGTGGGACGCTCCATGTCGCTTAAAGCTGCTAAGGCTGCTTATCAATTCGGTACTCCGCTCGCTTTGTTGACACAGAAACAATCCGCTACCGAAAATCCTAAAGAAGACGATTTATATCATATCGGTACTTTGGCGCGGATTAAACGCTTTATTACCATGCCGGATGGTACGCTTAATTTGGCGGTGGAAGGTATTGCTCGTATTAAAGTTAAAAAATTAAATGTGTTTGGCGAATATTATACCGCGTTTGTGACACCGTATAAGCTGGAAGAGGATGACGGTGATCCTATTGAACTTAAAGCATTGGCCGCCGTGGTTAGTGAGAAATTTAAACAGCAAACTATCGATTATTCCAAAATGCCGAAAGAAAGTTTGATGATTGTTAATCAACATGAAAATTTGGGTAAATTGATTGCTACTATTATCGGAAATTTGGATATTCGTACCGCGGATAAACAGGAATTGCTCGAGTGCAAAAACGAACGCGCCATGTTGATGAAAATTCTTGAAATCCTTAATGCAGAAGGCGCCAGAATTGCCGCCGAAAATAAAATTAAAGACCGAGTTAAAACGCAGATGGAGAAAAATCAACGCGATTATTATTTGAACGAACAGCTTAAGGCTATTCAAAAAGAATTGACCGGCGTTGAAAATGAAGAAGAAGACGAAATTCAGCAATATACTAAGAAAATTGCCGAATCCAAAATGTCTGCCGAGGCGCGTACAAAAGCTAATCAGGAACTTAAAAAATTAAAAGCAGCCGGTCCAATGAGCGCGGAATCCACAATTATTCGTAACTATCTGGATTGGTTGGTTGATTTGCCTTGGGGTAAATATTCTCCTATCAGCCATAATTTGACTAAGGCTATCGAAATTTTAGATGAAGACCATTTTGGTTTGCAGAAAGTTAAAGAGCGTATTATTGAATATTTAGCCGTACAGGCGCGTTCTAAAGATTTAAAAAGTCCAATCCTTTGTTTGGTCGGGGCGCCGGGTGTCGGTAAAACATCTCTCGGACGTTCTATCGCTCGCGCAACGGGGCGTAAATTCGTTCGCGCTTCTTTGGGCGGTATGCGCGATGAAGCTGAAATTCGCGGGCACCGGCGTACTTATATCGGGGCAATGCCCGGGAAAATTATTCAAAATATTAAAAAAGCAGGCGTGTCTAATCCGTTGTTCCTTTTGGATGAAATTGATAAACTCGGTTCCGATTGGCGAGGCGACCCGAGCTCGGCTTTGCTCGAAGTCTTAGATCCCGAACAGAACGCTACTTTTAATGACCATTATCTTGATTTGGATTATGACCTGTCTAAGGTGATGTTTGTGACAACCGCTAACTCGCTTGATATGCCGCGGCCGTTGCTCGATCGTATGGAAATTATTCGTCTTGACGGCTATACAGAACAGGAAAAAATCGAAATCGCTAAACGTCACCTTATTCCGAAGGTTTTTAAAGAAAATGCTATTAAACCGACAGAGCTCTTTATTACCGATGAGGCTATTCGTGATGTTATTCGTTATTATACTTCCGAATCCGGCGTGCGTAATTTGGAACGTGAGTTGGCGACTATCGCTCGTAAATCGGCTAAGGAACTTTTATTGGATAGTGAGAAAAATAGCGGAACTAAAAAATCTAAGAAAAAATCTGATGACCATATTATCGTTAATGAAGATAATCTTAGTAAATATTTGGGGATTAAAAAGTTTCATTTCGGTGTGCGTGAAGAAAAAAATATGGTGGGCGTTACTACCGGTTTGGCGTGGACGGAAGTCGGCGGCGATATCCTCTTTATCGAAGCGGTCGATATGCCGGGGAAAGGGGTGGTTAAACAAACCGGTAAACTCGGTGATGTGATGAAAGAATCTATCGATACTGCTTATTCCGTAGTGCGTTCTCATGCGCAGGCTTTGGGTATTAATCCGGAAGTGTTCGAAAAGACAGATGTCCATGTTCATGTTCCCGAAGGCGCTACTCCTAAAGACGGACCTTCGGCCGGTATTACCATGTATACAACACTTGTTTCCGTGTTTACTAAAATTCCGGTTAAAAGCGATGTGGCGTTGACCGGCGAAATTACACTGCAAGGTCGTGTTCTTCCTATCGGCGGATTGAAGGAAAAATTGCTTTCCGCTTTGCGCGGCGGTATCAAAACCGTGATTATTCCAAAGGAAAATGAAAAAGATTTGGCGGAACTGCCCGAAATTGTCAGAAAAGAACTTAATATCGTCTTGGCGGAAAATGTTAATGATGTGCTTAAAGTGGCTTTGGAACGTCCGGTGACACCTTTGCCGCAGGAAAGTACGGTGCATTAGTTCTTTTGATGAGAGAATGCTTTATTGAAGAAAGTCGGGATGGTTATCTCGGCTTCTTTTTTGTGTGCCTGATGATTTATTTGTTGTAGGAGGAGGGCGGGGAAACTTATGGATTATTAGGGCTTGACAGCGAATTGTTTTCAAGTTATATTCCTATTCCGTTTTGATAGAGGTTTATCATGGCTAAAAAGGTGAAAAAATCTGATTTTATCGCAACGGGGCAGATTGCCGTTAATCGCCGCGCTTCGTTTGATTATGCTATTGAGGAAACCTTTGTGGCCGGGCTTGAGTTGCGGGGGACGGAAGTTAAATCTTTGCGCTTGGGGAAAGCCTCTCTTATCGATACTTACGGTTCTTATGACAATGGCGAGTTGTTTATTGAAAATTTGAAAATCGAAGAATATGCTAATAAAGGTTATGAAAAACAAGAGCCTAATCGTAAGAAAAAATTGTTACTTACTCGCAGCGAAATTAATCGCATTATCGGGGCTATGACCAAAAAAGGTTATTCGCTGATTGCCAAGCGGCTTTTCTTTGATGATAGAGGTCGGGCGAAACTTGAGGTCGGGCTCGGTAAAGGTAAAAAACTTTACGATAAACGCGAGAGTATTAAAGAACGCGAAATTAGTCGTAAATTGCGCGAGTGGTAGTTCCTTTTTTGCGGTTTTCTTAAGTTATTGGCGGTGGTTTTGTTGCGGGTTGGGGTGCTACTCGCGGTATGCGAAATTTAATTAAAAATCTAAAAATGAGTTGACAGTTTGAATATTGTTGCTATCTTCTTTGACAAAATGAAATTATTGTGAACTTAAATGTATTTTTTATGGAAAAAATTAGTGTGTGGAGCGATTTGGAGCTTATCGGTGAAAAGCTCGGTTATCCGATTTATCTGTTTAGAGATGGTTATTGCGCGAAGTCTATGGAGTGTGAAAATCAAACGGCAATTGCTGTGGTGCGAAAACTTCCTCGCTCCGGTAAATTGCAAATCTTTACGGTTGCAAGCGATTTTCCTCAAACTCAGTTTGAAGTGTTGGCGGTTTCGTCTTTTTCGGAAGAGTGCGATGATGCGTGGAATTTTCAAAAGGCGTTGTTGCAGGTCTTAAATGGTTGTAAATTGGATGATTCTCGCTTGGCAAGAGTTTTCCTTACTGAGGGGAAAAATGCTGATGTTCAGAAATATGTTAAAGAATATCCGTATTTGGCCGCTAATGAAATTGCTTGTTTCTTGCGAAATCCTAATCTTCGTGATAAGGTGGTTAAAGATTGGTTGCTTTGGCATGCAAAACATGTACAAACTCCGTTTGCGGATGGAAAAACTTATTTGATTTTTAATGCTTCTAAAATTGTGGCAAGCTTAAAAATTGAATTGCTTGGCTGGTTTATTCAGACCTTTTTGAAGGAGTTTTTCGGAACAGATGTGTTTGCGGAAACAGAGCATGCTTTGTTGAAAAGATGTCTGGATTTGGGACGTGTTGATTTGGTTAATATCTATTTGACAGAATTAAAACTCTTAAATGGATTCTATGGCTTGTGCGGTGGCGATGTGTTTGGATTAATGCAAGCTGCGTCTGTGAAAAATCCTAAGGTTGCGGCTTGGTATGCGAATGAATATTTGCCCAAAACAACCAGAAATGCTTAAAAATTGCTCTTTATTTAGCGGATGTTCTTTACAGAACGTCCGTTTTTTTGTGCGAAAAAATATTATTGACAAAAATAATCGGTGTGATATGGTTTTGTCAGATAACGATTATTATGAACTTAAAAAATATTGTGTATGGGAAAAATTACTTTGTTGAACGAGCTAAACGCTATTGGCGAGGAACTCGGTTATCCTTTTTATCTGTTTGCAGATGGATCTTACGGAAATAAATTTGTTAATGGTAAAATGAATGCGGTTGCAGTCATCAAAAAGCCTTTTAAACAGACTGAACTTCATGATACTCCAGCGCGTGCTAAGGAAACGGTGTGTCGTGCTGATTATCGTGCTAAAACTTCTGCTCTATCAAGTGTGACGGCGAGAATTAACGCAGCGTTGCCGCCAACTTATCATGAACGCATAGCTGCTCTTTCTGAAGAAGATCGGAAAAAGTTGCAAAAAGCTCTCTTACTTGTTCGTGATAATAAACTGTGCTTTTTTGGGGAAAGTTGCTTGTTGTTACGTTATGCTCAGAAAGATGATGTTCAAAAATGCTTGCAGTTGAAAACTGTTGTGGCTCGTGAAGGATTTCTCTGTTTGTTGGAAAATTCGTTGTTGAGTACTGAATTTCTGAAGCAGTGTATTACAGATCGTGAAGAAGAAATTGTTGAGCTTATTGAGTATAAAGAAGATTGGAATAAAAACTATTTTGGTTTCTATTTTGTACAGAAACTCAGACCTGATATGCTATTGTGGTTTATGAATAAATTTCATGGGTGCTTCGGAATTTGCAGTAGGGAAATAAGTTTTATTCAGCGATGTGTGCAGCTTAATGATTTTTCAATGCTGACGGAGTATATTCGGGTCTATAATTCTTTTATGGATAGAGAGGTAACAGATTATCTTGTTGAAGAGGCTCTTAATAATTCTGAACTTTATAAATGGTATACGGATGTTTATTTGAAGAGAGCTCAGAAAAGTGCTTAAACAAACTCTTTATTAGCGGATGTTCTATTGCAGAACGTCCGTTTTTTGTGCGGCAAATTTAAAATGTGTGTGTCTTGATGCGAATATAACTCTTTCTTTTTAAAAGAAAAAATTAAAAATAATCGCGAATGTTTTAACTCCTTGTTTAGAATTTGGGACTACACTTCACTTATCCAAGGTGGGAGGTCTTTCGTTTCCGCCGGATTTTTGATTCATCCGCTTTTTTTAGGGGGATTATATGTTTAAGATGAAAAAATTATTAGCTTTATTGGCTGTTCTTGCGCCAATGTTGGCTTTGGGGGCAGGCAGCGCTGCGGCGTCTGAAATTGACCTCAAAATTCCGTCACTTGATGTGGCGTTTGATATTTTCGGTATGTCCGTTTCCGGTGTGCAAATTCTGGCTTTCGGCTTGATTATTTGCGTACTCGGTATGGCGTTCGGTTGGTATGAATTTCATAAAATTAAAAATATGCCGGCGCATAAATCTATGCTTGCTATTTCCGAGCTGATTTATTCTACCTGCAAAACGTATATGAAACAACAAGCTAAACTTCTTATCTTGTTGGAAGTGTTTATCGCAGTTTGTATTTTCTATTATTTCTACGGATTGAACGATACGCCGTTGCCGAAAGTTTTAACCGTACTCGGATGGTCGGTTTTGGGTATTCTCGGCTCGTATTCGGTCGCTTGGTTCGGTATGCGCATCAATAACTATGCCAATGCGCGCACCGCTTTTGCTTCTTTGGAGGGGAAAGCATACAAGGTTATGAGTTTGCCGCTTAAATCAGGTATGTCTATCGGTGTTTTGCTTATCTGCGTGGAATTGATTATGATGATGGCTATTTTGCTCTTCGTTTCTAAAGAAAACGCAGGGGCTTGCTTTATCGGATTTGCTATCGGCGAATCTTTGGGCGCTTCCGCTTTGAGAATTTGCGGCGGTATCTTTACTAAAATTGCCGATATCGGTGCAGATTTGATGAAAATTATTTTCAAAATCGGTGAAGACGATGCGCGTAACCCCGGAGTTATTGCCGACTGTACCGGTGATAACGCCGGCGACTCAGTCGGGCCGACTGCCGATGGTTTTGAAACTTATGGCGTGACCGGTGTGGCTCTTGTCAGCTTCATTGTTTTGGGCGCGGGAATGATGTATGCGCAAAACGGTGATTTGGTGATGATGGCTAACGGAATTGATTTCCAAGCGCGCTTAATCGTTTGGATTTTTGCTATGCGTATTTTGATGATTTTGACTTCTCTGTTCTCTTATTGGATGAACGCAAAACTCTCAGAAGCTCGTTATGGAACAGCGAAAATCTTTGATTTTGAAAAGCCTCTCACAAGCTTGATTTGGTTGACTTCCATTACATCAATCGCAGTTACGTTTGCCATTTCTTATGTGATGCTTTCTTCTCTCAGTGCCGATTTGTGGTGGCGGTTGGCGCTTATCATCAGTTGCGGTACTTTGGCGGCGGCGCTTATTCCGGAATTTACCAAAATCTTTACGTCTTCCAAATCTCAACATGTTCAGGAAATCGTCAAATCCAGCCGTGAAGCCGGTGCTTCTTTGAACATTATTTCCGGTATTGTTGCCGGTAATATGTCTGCTTTTTGGCAGGGTTTGGTTATGGTCGGCTTGATGGTTATCGCTTTTTTTACCGCAAGTGAAGGTTTGGGCGACTTTATGGTTTATCCGACCGTGTTTGCTTTTGGTTTGGTCGCATTCGGTATGCTCGGAATGGGGCCGGTTACCATTGCCGTTGACAGCTATGGTCCGGTGACTGATAACGCACAATCTGTTTTTGAACTTTCGCAAATTGAAACTTTGCGTGGCGCAAAAAAAGAGATTGAACATGATTATGGTTTTAAACCTGATTTTGAAAAAGGTAAACACCTTCTTGAGGCTAATGACAGTGCCGGTAATACCTTTAAAGCAACGGCAAAACCGGTGCTTATCGGTACGGCGGTTATCGGTGCGACAACGATGATTTTCTCTATCATCTTGCTCTTAAACCTCAAACTTGATTTGCTTGACCCGATGGTGTTGTTTGGTATTATCTTGGGTGGCGCGGTTATTTATTGGTTCTCCGGCGCTTCCATGCAGGCGGTTTCTACCGGTGCTTATCGCGCAACCGACTTTATTAAACAACATATCAAACTTTCGGGTAAAAAAGCCGCATCGCAAGAAGATTCTCAAGAAGTGGTTCGTATCTGCACGCTCTATGCGCAAAAAGGTATGTTCAACATCTTCATTGTTATCTTTTCGTTCACGATTGCGTTTGCTTGTTTTGATGCAAACTTGTTTGCAAGCTATTTGATTTCTATTGCCGTGTTTGGTTTGTATCAGGCTCTGTTTATGGCTAATGCCGGCGGGGCTTGGGATAATGCCAAAAAAGTGGTAGAAGTTGATTTGGGCGAAAAAGGTACACCTTTGCACGATGCAACGGTGGTTGGCGATACGGTCGGCGATCCGTTTAAGGATACTTCTTCCGTGGCCTTAAACCCGATTATTAAATTTACGACATTGTTCGGATTGTTGGCGGTGGAAATGGCTGTCGCCGCTCCGAAGTGCGTATCTCTGACACTCGGTGTTTTATTCCTTATCTTAGGATTGATATTCGTTTATCGCTCTTTCTATAAGATGAAGATATAAACTCGTTGGAGTAAAATCTTAGGGCAGGCTAGTGTATATAGCCTGCTTTTTTTATGGCTATGAGCGGGAAAGTTTGGAGCCGATATTTTGTAAAGATTTATTTTTTGTTATCTCCTTATTTAAAAAAGATTTTTTTTGTACAAAAAATGTGTTGATTTTGTATAAAAAGTATGCTAAAGTAAGACAGTTAAAAAAATTATTGTGCCCGTTTTAAGGTTGTTAGCGTATGCGACAATCCGGTATTTTTTATGTTTTTATTATTAGCGGGTACACCAGAGAAGAAATTACTAAACTTAATATATTTTTTTATATGAAGCGTTTCAAAAATTTAGCGTATCTGGTGGCGATAGCTGCTGGTATGCTGCTGAGTGGGTGTGCAATGGAAGAGTTGCATACTCGCGCTATGTCAGCGAGTGAAAACAATCTCGAGGTGACGAATTCGGTGGACGACCATCTCGGTGGTTCTACTGTAACGTTTAACCAAAGTTCCACAATCGATCCCACCGGGGACGGAACTGAGGTTGTGAGATTTGAGCCTGAAGCATATCTTAATGTTGTTCTTGAAAAGGAACATATTGAGGTGGCTGATGCCAGCGAGATTGACGTGACATTGGCAGGTGAAGAAGTGGTGAGCGAAACAGACTTTTCTGAGGGTGTTACCCTTGGAAAGGACGTCGTGAAAAAGTTTACTTTTTCCGACGGACAGGTAGCCACTGTATCTTACGGTTGGCGGTACGACAAGGCGGTTATTGCCGGAAACGAAGAGGAAGCTCCGCATTTGGAAATCTCTAAAGTTTCCTACTCAAATTTTACTAAGGAGAATACTTCAGGTAACGACTATAAAGTTACTCTGGAGTTTGTGGCGTCTTGGGCGTCACATAACGCTAGCAAAATTGAGACAGCGGACGTTATCTTGAAGCCTTGGTACACCAAGTCCTTCGAGGAAGGCGACGTTGTCGGCGAACCGGTATGGAGTACAAACCTCGTTTGGAACACCGACGGTACTGTAACTGCAACGGTGACTAAGACCACACCGCATTCCTTAACGGCTCCGGAAGTCGAAAAGTGGGAGCATGTCGCTACGGTTATCATGGGTAAAGACATAAATAACTCATGGTATGTTGCTGACACTGGTGTTCGTTATGAAAGTAGCGTTGAAGATGCCGAACCGAGTGGCTACGATGCAGGTGTGTTCACTGTTGAAGGTACAGGTAAGAAGTATTCCTTTGACCCGTACTACAACATGCCAAATGGTGGTAATTTATTGCCAACGCCTAGCTTCTGGGTGAAAGTGTATTCTCTCAAAATCTATTTCGACAACGGAGAGAAACAGTTCACTTTTGACATTCCGGTTGAACTCCGTTTCAGCCAGAGTGTGAAGTATCTGGAAGAAAGAGCTGCTTTGTATCCAGACGATACATATCTAGGCTCCGATGTTAAGGAGTTTAGTTATGTGGATACAAACCTCAATAAAGCGGTAATGCACCATACCAGCTATACCGACCTGAAACTGCACCCGTGATGTACCCGATCTGATTTGAGAAAGCCCTGTTTATGACGCCCCTATATGGAGGATGTTCATAAATGGGGCTTTCTTTTTTTTGTACAAAAAGTAGTTGATTTTTTGTATATTTTGTGCTAGCGTGGCGCTGCTTAAAAAATTATTGTGCCTTGAGTCTATGTTTATGTTGATTATCGTGCTTGGGGCATATTCTTGATTTCTTTGTTCTTCGCCAATTCCGCTTCGGATGAGGTATTAGATATTGCTTAAATTAAACTATATTTACAAATGTTCTAAATTTTTTTTTAATCATGGAAAAGAAAAACAAAAAATTGAGATTTGCTGGCCTCAAAGGTGCAAACTCAGTAGTGCTTATGCTTGCGTTTATCGTGGGCTTGATTGTTGTGGGGAGCTGCGCGAAAGAACAGTTGAGAATCCTTTCCGATATTGCTCCGGAAGATACGACCGATGTCATTATTGATCATTATTGGGAATCTCAACGTATCTTGATTGCCAGTGCTACGGTTAAGGATACTTTGGTTAAAAGTGATGTTACTTTTAAACAAACGGCATCTATGAAAGGGGATAAAGAAGGGGCTGAATATGATTTCAAATTTACTCCCTCTCTTTATCTGAATGTGCGTTTGGCTAAAACTCGCGTGGAGGTTAAATCGGTGGCAGATTTACCTGTCAGTCTGGTTAAACAACGCTTGAAAAGTCAATCTCCTTATCGGAATGGCACAACTTTGGGGGCTGACGTGGTACGGGAATTTACTTTCTCGGACGGACAAGTCGCAACGGTTAGCTATGGACATCGTTTTACCGGTGTGGTTCAAAACGGCGATACGTTGGCGACACCTCATTTGGAAATCGATTCCGTTAATTTTGTTAAGGCTCTGATTGCCAGCTTTGGTGATAAAACCGAAACGGAAGATCCGTATAAAGCAACGCTTCTCTTTGATGCTTGTTATAGCGCAAAAGGCGTTTCTGACGGTAATGAACTGAATGATAAAATCGAACTGCAACCTTGGTATCATAAAGTGGTTACTACGGATGCAACCGAAATTGAAAAGGTTACTTATTCCGGTAAATATATCGGTTGTCCGTTGCAGGCTTATGAGTTGACAGAAGTGGTGAAAACCAATAAAGGTACGGAAACTCATGTTTATAAGGTTGATTTGTCTTTGAAAGTTACTCCGCCTCAAGAGCGTGAACAACCTTCCAATGATAGTTTGTTTGTTGGTAAGTCTACGGGCAAATTGTCGGAAGATGTCTTTGCCGAGGTCACTAATGCCGATGGGTTTACCGTGCAAACTATTAACGGTACTTATACCTCAACGGCAACCGGAAAAGAAGCCGGAACAGTGGTCGAAAGCTCGGTTAATTTTACTTATCAGAAACCGGTTCGGTTTAAGAGTGAATTTGGAAGTTATGATATTCCTGATATTTCGCTTAAATTTACCGAGTTGGCTTTTGATGTCGATAAAATTTCCGAAACTGATGAGTATAAACTATTTAAGTCCGTTAATACTCTTTATGGCGAAATCGCAGGTTGTACGTTGGATCCGATGGACGAAGTCGTTATGCTTAAAATTTTGCCTAAGAAAGACGATAATGTCGTAAAAGTGGATTCAACTTATACTCTCCGCGGTGATGATGATGATTATATCGTTGATAAAGAAATTATTTGGAGCGATGGTTCCAAGACCTCTTCCACTTATTCTTATCAGGGTAGACATTCGGCTTCGGCGCTTCCTTTCGGGGAAGTGGTTACTACTTCTCTTAACTGGAATGAAGATGAGTTGAAACGTGTTTCTCAGTCGACCTCTTCGGAAGAAAAGAAATTTTCAGAAACGACTAAGTTTAACGCAACTTATACCACTTCTAATTGGCAGGCAGACGCTTCTAACGGAAAAGAAAACGGTTTCTTCTCCTTTAGGGAAACTTCTCCGGTGGTTGTCTTTACTGATGGTAAAATTGTTAAAACTTTCCCAGAAAGAAAGTATGTCATGACCGGTGTCGGTGCTGATGTCAGTCCAACATTCTCGACAATCGTGCGTGACGGTGTAACTTATAAGGCTTATCCTTATGACTATACCGCTAAGGCAATTTGGAACGGAGGAAATGCTGCTAATCTGGTTTCTCAGGGGTGGTTGTTGATGCTTGCCGATGAAATCGGAGAAACAACGTATAAAACCGACCAAACTTGGAATGGTAATACGACTACCGTTAAAGTGATTAAAACAACTCCGCATACCGAGGGTGATGATGAAGTGGAAACTTTTACTAAAGACTTTACGGTCGAATTTGGCAAGTTGTCTTATGGTAAATTGTATGCCGAGAATACAAATTTCTCAACAACCGAAACTCATTCATCTACAAGCTCTTCCGCTACCGATAATTATTGGACGGTCAGAACTTACAGCTCAACCTACAAGTACATAACTTCTAACGGAGCTGTCGAGCGTACGCAGAATTTGCCGATTAAAGATGCCGAAATTGTTTTTGATGACGGGTCCTTTAATCATACTTTTAATGTGCGATTGACGATGTCTAAGTCCGAGAGATTGGATACGCAAAATTCAAAAACCGAAGGTGAGTATAAAGTTACGCCGCATTTCTTGACAGTTCAAGGACAAACTGTTGACGGACGCGTTTTCTCTACGAAGGGACAAACCGATATCTATGTTAAAGCTGATGCCAGCGTGGTTTCTTCTTCTAAACGGACTATCGTTTATAATGACGGTACGGTGGACTTTGTTCTGGATAAGAAAATGAGCGATGGTACTACACAAACCGTTAAAGCCAGCGATACTTACGGTGCGCGCTTTGCTTTTGATTTTAAGAATACATCCGCTCAAGAAAAAGAAGTTTCTCAGGTTAATTATACCGCTTCGGGAACTTTGGGCGCGGTGTCGTCTTCTAATCGTAATCAGGGTAATTGGAAAATCGTCGTTAAGACGTATCCTTATATCCATACGCTTAGTAATGGTGTGCAAACCGATAAATTAACGGCGCCGTATTCTTATAACAATTTCAGCGCAACTCTTAATGATGCTGATTTGGGTGAGGTTGCGTTTGTTGAACCTAGCGTTGCTTTCAACCATAAATCATTAAATATTCAGGCAAACGGTACTTCTGCCGGCTTTGATATTTATAATGCCGATGTTGTGGTTAACGGAACTGCTAACGGTACCGAAGGTAATTATGCAACAGATTTGAATGTAACGCATGTTTTGAAAGTTGCATCGGGTGGAGAACCGGAAGATCCAAACTTTGGTAAGCCAAAAGCTTTTTATGCTACGGCAACGTTTGATCCTTCCGCAGAAGTGACACGCAGAGCATTTGTCTTTCAGTGGGAAAATGGAGTGACTTACGCTGTTTGTGAGTATGAAACCATGCTGCCGAATAGTAGTGACTTTATGTATAAAAACGATAGCTATCAGGAATATAGTTCTGTCGGTTATAACGTAAACACCAGTCAATGGGAACCCGCTAAAGGTGTGCAAGGTGATGGTTTTATGAAATGGTTGGATAGTCATGGTTCGGTTGTATCGGCTATTACCGATATCGAATGTGCGGCGTTTGGATGGAAAAATATCGTAGATGGTAAATACGCTCTGATTATTCCGGGTTATGATTATACCATTAACGGATATAATATTACCATTGTTGCTCCGAACGGACAATCCGTTACCTTTAACAGCCATTATGAACCCTAAGTTTGTGCTTTGATGCTTATTAACGTTCTCTCCATATCGGAGAGAACGTTTTTTTTTGTTTGGCGCAGGTGTGTTTTGTTTTTGGGGGGTTTAAACTCTTTTTTAACATAATCTATCCTAGTATTTATAAGAGATTTTAGGCTTTTTAGTGTTTTTACAGGTAAATTGATGGAAATAAAAAAAACAATAAAACATTTGCGGCAGAAAATTACTAAACAACCATTCGTTTTTGATTTGTTGGGTTGTATTGCCGCTTTTTATGTGTGGCTTGTCGGGAAAACCGGTCATTTTGTTGTTAACGGACAGAAAGAATTTGAGGCGCTTATTGAGCAGTATAATGGCGGAATCTTTGTGACATGGCATGGGAGAGCGTTGATGCTGCCTTTCTTTTGGCGTAATAAAAGATTGATGAAAGCATTGGTTTCTCCTCATAATGACGGGCGAATTATTGCCAGACTTTTACGTTTGTTTCGTATTTACAGTATCGATGGATCTTCTGACAGAAATCCTCGTGGGGCAGCTTTAGATATCGTGCGCGAACTTGAAAAAGGAACGGTCGTGTCGCTTATTTCCGACGGACCAAGGGGGCCTCGTATGCGCCTTAATAAAAGTGTTATTTATTTTGCTCAAAAAACAGGTAAACCGATTATGGGATTTACTTACAGTTCGCAAAATGCTGCCGTGATGAAAAAAAGTTGGGACGCTATGCTTATTCCTAAGCTCTTTGCAAAGGGGGAAGTGGCGGCTACGAAGCCTTTATTTGTTCCACAGGGACTTTCTGATGATGAAATGGAAAATTTACGCGCAGATTTTGAACGCGAATTGAATAATTTGACGTTGGATTTAGATAAAAAATTTGGATTGCCCGAAATCTTGCCCGGTGAGGATAGAAAAAATAAACGATAGGAAAATATATTTTTTTTAGGAGTTAGTGATGGTTATCGGTATTTATAAAGTGCTTATTACGCTGGCGTTTCCTTTTTTGAAACTTACTTATATCAGAAAAAGAAAAAAAGCTAAGAAAGAACATCCTACACGTTTTAATGAACGTTTGGGAAATTATAAAACGCTCCGCCCTGAGGGTAAACTTTATTGGTTGCACGGGGCTTCCGTCGGAGAATCGGTTTCAATGTTGCCGTTGATTGATAAATTATTGAGAGAAAATCCCGATCTCTCTATCTTGGTGACGACAGGTACGCTCACTTCCGCAGAAATTATGGCGAAACGTTTGCCGAAACGCGCTTTTCACCAGTTTATCCCTTTTGATGTGCCCGCGTTTGCTCAGAAATTGATTAAGCACTTTAAACCTGACGCCGTTTTGTGGTTCGAGTCCGAGTTTTGGCCTTCGCTTTTATCCGAAGTCAAAAAGGCAAAAATTCCTCTTATTCTTGTTAACGGGCGTATTTCCGATAAATCTTTTGAAACTTGGAAAAAATTTAAATTCGTTTCTAAAGAAATCTTGAGTTGCTTTTCGCTTTGCTTGGGACAGTCCGAACAGGATAAAAATCGCTTAATCCTTTTGGGGGCACCTAAAGTTGCTTGCGTCGGTAATCTTAAATTTGCAGGTATGCCGCTGCCGGTTGATCAAAATAAACTTAACGTCTTAAAACAACAAATCGGGGAAAGAAAGGTCTTTTTACTCAGCTCCACACATAATGATGAAGAGGAACGTTTTGCTCTCTATTTACCTTGGTTGAAGGAAAATATTCAAAATGTTTTAACTATTGTCGCACCTAGACATCCAAACCGAGGTGATGATATTACCAGAATGTATCGCTGTCGGAATTTTAATGTGGCGCAACGCTCCAGAGAAGAAGATATTACTCCCGAAACCGATATTTATGTGGCGGATACTATTGGAGAAATGGGGTTGTGGTATGCTTTGTCCGCGGTTAGTTTTGTCGGTGGTTCCATTATTTCTCACGGCGGGCAGAATTTTATGGAAGCTGCAAGAGATAAAAATGCCGTGATTGTCGGACCTAATATGCAAAATTTTGCGGAGATTATGAACAGAGCTCGTTTTGATGATGCCGTTTGGCAGGTTAATTCGGCTGAAGATGTGGTTGAAGAAACTATTACTTTATTCAGAAATCCCGAATTGTTGGCCGAACGTCAACAAAAGGCTTATCAATGGACTGTTAAAGAAGAAGCTGTTTTGGACGGTATTGTTAATGCTTTGAAGAAAGTCTTAAAATAATGAAAACGCCTCGCTTTTGGTTATCTGATGGACTTATGCCTACTTTGTTGGCGCCTATTGCTTGGATTTACGGGGCGGCGACACAGTGGCGCTTGAAACTCATAACACCTCATAAATGTAAGGCTAAGGTGATTTGTATCGGGAATATTACCGCCGGCGGTGTCGGAAAAACTCCCGTCGCAATGGCTATGGCCGAAAAATATCTGAAAGAGGGAAAAAAAGTCTTTTTTGTTACCAGAGGTTATAAAGGTAAACTCAAAAATATTCTTGTCGATTTGCAAAAACATACGCCCGAACAAACCGGTGACGAGCCTCGCTTGTTAGCCGGCATCGCTCCGACTATTATTGCCCCTTGCCGTGAGTGGGGGGCGGAAAAAGCCGTTCGATTGGGCGCGGAGATTATTATTATGGATGACGGATTCCAAAATCCGGGATTGTATAAAGACGAATCGTGGTTGGTTTTTGACGGTTCGGTCGGCGTTGGAAATGGTAAAATTATTCCGGCGGGACCTTTGCGCGAAACTCTTGAAAATGGGCAAAAAAGAGCGAATTATATTTTGATTATGGGCGATGATAAAACAGGTTTGGCAACTAAATGTTCTTTGCCGGTTTATTTTGGTAAACTTAAACCGTTACCTTTTTCACTTGAAAATCGTAGAGTCCTCGCTTTTGCCGGTATCGGTCATCCCGAAAAATTCTATCAAACGCTTAGAAAATTAAACTATCAGACGGTTATAACTAAAGATTTTCCCGATCATTACACATATTCCAAAAATGATTTGGATGAGTTGCATCGGTTGGCCTCTGAGGCGGGACTCTCTTTGGTGACGACAGAAAAAGACTTTGTGAAATTGCCGCAAAGTGCGCAGCGTAATGTTTCTTGCCTTAAAGTTAGGGCAGAGTGGTGTCCCGCTGCTACTAAATAATTTTTCTGCTTTTAGGATTGTTTGGTATATATATGAAAATTTTATTTCTTTGTTAACTTGAATGTTGTATCTTTACTTTGTATGATGATTGCTCGGAGGTTTGTGATGCGCGGGAAGTTTGTTTTATGTGCGGCGGTGCTGTTAGTTTTGTTTGGGGGAATTGGAACGGCTAGGGCTGATGATAGTGGTTTGCCGCCTGAATTGCAAGGCTTGGGCTTGTATGATGATTTGTTGCCGATTGGTGCCGGAAATTCGTCTTCTGCGAAAAAGAGAACTAGACAGCAAACGGTTATTCCGTTTATTCGTTCTTCTTTGCCGAAAGCTATTGCCGATACGGCTTTGTATAATGTTGAACATCCTGAGCAGGTCTTTTGTTATCATATCGCCAGAAAACCAAAGGATTTTACAGGTTATACGTTGAATAATTTTGCGGTTGTCGATTTTTGCGGCGAATTGGATATGGGGGCTACCACGACTACTTATGAGGCGCTGTTTACACAAAGCCCAAATATTATTACCGCAACAGCCGCTTGCGCTATTGAACCTAAAGTAATGCTCAGATTTGTGCGCGGGGTTGATTATACAGATGTACTTCTTTCTTCGCCGTGCCCTTCGTTTACCCTCTTTTATGCCGGAAGATATACCGCTTTTAATATTAAACAGGCCGTGATTGATGATGTGATTAGTCAGTTTGATAAAACAAGAGATACTTTTAATTCGCCGGCTCTTTTGAAAAAAACGGTGGCTAACGGTGTTGCTGATACAGATAAAGAGGCAGAGGAATATGAAAAGAAACAAAAGGAAAATGCTCCGATTATGAACTGGAAAAATGATCAATCCTCTCCTCAGAATGCGGAAATTGATGAAAATTCTCAGAGTTCTGACGCTCAGCCGAAAGCTAAAAAAGGTTGGGGGAATATTAAACTTAGAATGTAAATGTTCTGGATTGTGTGAGCGGAATTTTTTTCCGCTCTTTTTTGTACTCGACTATTTTTTTGTTTTTGGAAAAAAATTAACCACAGCTTAACTTTTCACTTGATATTTATCGCCAAGCGTTATATCAACACTCTGTCTGATTTTGGAGGATAATATTTATTGGGGATAATGTGTGGTTATTTCTGATTTATATTACACAATTATCGGATTTCATCGTTTTTATTTGCAGTCAAAAATCCCTCTGACGAGGGATATGTTTTTGTGTTAATAAAGGTAGGAAATAATGCAGGCGGCATTGCAGAATATAGCTGGGATTTTGGTTCAAAAACTTAGCGAATTCGGACATTTTTATAAGAAAAATTTCTGTCCGAAATTGGTGGAAGTTTTAAGTAAAGGATATGATAAAAATAAATTTAAACGTGATACCCTTGCCGGTATGACGGTTGCGGTGGTTTCTATTCCTTTGGCGATGGCGTTGGCGATTGCTTCCGGCGTTACTCCGGCGCAAGGTTTGTATACGGCGATTGTGGCCGGTTTCTTTATTGCGCTTTTGGGCGGGTCAAAATATCAAATCGGCGGACCGACGGGTGCGTTTGTTGTGGTTATTTTTAATGTTATCAAAAATTATGGTACTGAAGGTTTAACCATGACGATGTTGATTGCCGGTGTTATTCTTATTGTTGCCGGATTTTTGAAATTAGGTACTTATATCAAATATATTCCTTATCCGGTGGTTACGGGATTTACCGCAGGTATCGGCTTGATGCTTATTACCACACAAGTTAAAGATTTACTTGGGCTTGAGATGCAAAATGTACCGGCTGAGTTTTTGCCTAAATGGCAGGCTTATTTCCAGAATTTTGGTAATTTTAGTTTTGCTTCGGTGACGATTGCTCTGTTTTCTTTTGGTGCGATTTTTTATGTTCGGCGTAAATTTCCTAATCTTCCGGCTTATTTGGTGGCAGTGGTTGGTGCAACAATTTTGGTTGCTTTTTTTGCAATGTTTTCGGCTGCTCCCGATACTATCGGTTCTAAATTCGGTGCTATTCCGCATTTCTTGCCCGCTCCACAGTTGCCTGATTTTGATTTGAATTTGATGCTTAAAGTCTTTCCGAGTGGCTTGACCATCGCTTTTCTGACCGGCGTCGAATCGCTTTTGAGCGCAACGGTGGTTGACGGTATGAGCGGTGATAATCATAATTCTAATGCCGAATTGATTGCCGAAGGTGTGGCGAATTTGATGAGTATGCTGTTTATGGGCGTCCCGGCAACCGGCGCAATCGCTCGTACCGCTACGAACTATAAATCCGGCGGTTATTCGCCAATGGCCGGTATTATGCAATCTGTTATTTTGCTGTTGTTTATGTTGTTGCTTGCCGGTGTGGCTAAGTTTATTCCGCTCGCTTGTTTGTCGGCCGTATTGGTTTTAGTGGGATGGAATATGCTTAATTTGACTAAGATGTATTATCTTTTGAAAGGGGCAAAAGGCGATGCCATTACTTTGGTGGTTACGCTCTTGTTGACGGTGTTGGTCGATTTGAATACCGGTATTTCCGTCGGGTTTATCCTCTCCAGCATTATCTTTATGCATCGCATGAGCCGTGAAATTGAAATTGAAACCGATGAAAAGGCTTTGGTTTATCAGGGGGGCGGACGTGATTTGTCACAAGTTTTGCATGAACAAGGTGTGATTTCTCTTCGCTTCTCAGGGCCTCTTTTCTTTGGTGATGCTTTGGATGTTACTCGCTTTTTGCAAAAACTCAGAACCGAACCGAAAATTATTATCATTCGTATGGGATATGTCCCGATGGTTGATATTAGCGGAGCTAACGCTCTGGTCGGCTTTATTGAAAGAGTGAAGAAAAAACACGGTGCGAAAATTATTCTTTCCAATATCAAAAAACAACCGCGGCGTATGTTGCATGAAGCCTTTTTGCAAAACGGTTTGACTTGGCATGATATTTCTACTGCCACGACTTTTGAAAATGCGCTTAAAATTACCAGACGCTATCTCAGAATGAAGAAACGGCAGGAAACTCAGTTAAACGGCGCAATTGCCGCAGAATAATCTCTGCTGATATGGTTTTGCTGATGTGGAGGGGCTCTCTCTTAGGTTTTCGACCGGGTGAGAACTTTTTTATCTCCCGAGGAATAAGATGATATGTTGCGGTTTTGTTCTTTTAACTTTACTTTTGCCTTTTTCTTGCTATAATTCGCCTATATTTTAATGGTGGGCGCTGCTGATGAATTTGGTTAATCAACAAGAAGTTAATGCCTTGAAGGCTATTTCCAAATCGGTCAAGGATTTGGATGACCTTAATCTGACACAGCGGAAATTGTTTGATAAAATTGAGCATACGCACAATAATATCTTTATTCAAGGACAGGCCGGTACCGGTAAATCTACCTTTATCAAATATCTTAAAAAACACTCAAAAAAACGTATTCGTCTGGTTGCGCCGACGGCTATTGCCGCCCTCAATATCGAGGGGGCAACCATTCATTCTATGTTTACACTGCCGTTAAGCGATTTTTTGATTATGCGCGAAGTGCTTGCTTCGAAACGTCGTAAACTTAAATCTATTTTGAAGAAAACCGATATTCTTATTATTGATGAAGTATCGATGGTGCGTCCCGATATTTTGGATGCGATTGAAGCGCTTTGTTGCCAAGCGAGGGGGAATTTGGCATTATTCGGTGGGTTGCAGATTATTCTTATCGGGGATTTGTGTCAGCTGCCGCCGATTATCAAACCTTCGGCTGCTGAGGCGTTTCGCTTGGAATACGGAACGCGTGAACCATACTTCTTTGATGCGAAATCATATCAAAAAGGTGCATTTGAAAAAATTGAATTGACAGAGGTCTATCGCCAAAGTGATAAGGAACTTTTGCAATATCTGCAAAATTTACGGCGTGATGAAAATATTGCCGAAACGGTTGATTATTTTAATCGTGCTGAAACTTATCCTCCTGATTTTATGAATACCGCTATTACAATTACTCCTTATCGGGCTGTGGCGGAAGGAATTAATCGTCGACGATTGGCGGCTCTCAATACGCTTACTAAAGATTATGAAGCGCAACTCAATGGTTCGTTTGAAAAAATGCAAGATACTCCTTCGCCCAAAACGCTTACTCTTAAAGAGGGGGCTTTGGTCGTGTTTAATAAAAATAACTATCCCGATTATATTAACGGAACATCCGGTATTGTTGAAAAATTAGAAGAACGTTATATCATTGTGCGTTGTCTGCAGGATAATAAATTTATTACCGTACGGCGTGAAGAGTGGAAGTCGTTTGCTTATGATGTTAATGAGGAAACAGGCGAAGTGACCGAAAAGGAAACCGGCTCGTTTATTCAATTTCCGTTGCAACTCGGTTATGCGCTCACTATTCATAAAGCGCAGGGAAAAACACTTGATCGGGTTATCGTCGATATTGACCGAGGCGCGTTTGCGCATGGACAACTTTATGTCGCTCTTTCGCGTACGCGTAAAAAAGCCGATATGTTGATTAAACACGGACTTTCTGATGATGATATTATCTTTTCCGAACGGATTAAAAGTTTTTTGCGGTAAGCGGACTTTTACTGCTCGTCTTTGCGGGTGGGGGTATTAACGTTTGTGGAACGGAAAAATTAAAATTTATTTTGTTTTTTGTGCTTTTTTTAATACTTCATTTAGATATTGACACTTAAACTGTCTTTATTATATTTTCTGGCTTTAATGTAACTTTTTCGAATGGGATTTTTAATATGTGGTCTATGTGGTCTTATGCACCGGAAACCGTGCCGTTAAGAGCGGCCGCGGCGTTTGCTTTGGCGTTAATCGTTTCGCTTTTATTCGGCGGAAGACTGATTGAATTCTTAAAAGGACGGGAAAAAGGTGGGCAACCTATTCGCGGTGACGGGCCTAAATCGCATATTGAAGAGAAAAAAGGTACGCCGACAATGGGGGGATTGCTTATCTTGGGGACGAGTTTGCTCGCAATGCTCTTGTTTGCTAATGTTAAACAGCATTTCGTCTGGATTTCTATGTTGGTGTTGCTCGTCTATGGTTTGACCGGTTTTGCTGATGATTATGTTAAAGTGAAAAAACAAACACCTAATGCGATGACGGCTAAAATGAAACTCTTTATTCAATTTATGGCGGCGGTCTTGGCGGTTAATGTTATTGCCGCTGCAACTCCTAACTCGATTGAAAGTCAGCTCTTTGTGCCTTATTTCAATTGGTCGTTCCAGCTTTCTTGGGTATATATTCCGTTTGCCGTTTTGGTTATTTCCGGTGCTTCCAATGCTGTTAATCTTAGCGATGGTTTGGATGGATTGGCGGCAGGAATGCTCGCAATTGTCTTTTCTGTATTTATGATTTTTGCTTTTGCAACCGGATATCCGGTATTTAATGAAACCGCTTTCCCCTATGTCCCGAAAAGTGCCGAAATGGCGGTGGTTTGCGCTGCTCTTGCCGGGGCTTGTATCGGGTTCTTGTGGTTTAATATCAAAAAGGCGCGCGTCTTTATGGGAGATACGGGCTCATTGGCGTTAGGCGCTGTGCTTGGCGTTATCGCAGTTATCTTAAAACATGAAATCTTATTGGCGATTGTTGGTATTGTTTTTGTGATTGAAACAGTTTCGGTTATGATACAGGTGCTTTACTATAAAAAAACAGGAAAACGCTTCTTTAAAATGGCTCCCATTCATCATCACTTTGAACAGCTCGGTTGGAGCGAAGTTAAAGTTGTGTATACGTTTTGGGCGGTGACGGTGCTTGCTTCTTTTGTCGGTTTGTTGACTTTAATCTAAACGGGGAGCGAGTTGAGAATGTTTTCTTTTGCAAGGCATAGTAAAAGTAAAATTTCCAACTGGTGGTGGACTGTTGATAAAGTCAGTTTTTCTTTAACTTTGTTTCTGATTTTTATTGGGGCTATGTTGGTTTTGTCTGCCAGTCCCTCGGCTGCGCATCGCGACCGCTTGGTCGATGATTTTTCATTTATTAAAAAACAGGGCGTGTTTATCTTCGTCGGCTTGGTGCTCATGATTGGTATCTCGATGCAGAGTTTACGCACTATTCGGCGCCTGGCTGTGTTGGGCTTCTTATGCGCTTTTGTCGGGGTTATTCTGACTTATGTCGTCGGTGATGCTACGAAAGGTGCTGCCAGATGGATTAAATTTGCCGGCTTTTCTTTGCAACCTTCCGAATTTATTAAGCCGGTCTTTATTGTTGTTACGGCGTGGCTCTTGGATGCTAATAAAAAAATTGAAGATTTTCCGGGGATGAC
The DNA here is from genome assembly GCA_949282205.1 of uncultured Alphaproteobacteria bacterium. Taxonomy (GTDB): domain Bacteria; phylum Pseudomonadota; class Alphaproteobacteria; order RF32; family CAG-239; genus CAG-267. Next base: position 45,554 of record CASDOS010000047.1, read on the forward strand.
CTTATCGGTGGTGTTGTTCTTAATTACCGCTCTTTCCGTTTTCGGACAACCGGATTTGGGTATGACCGTGCTTATTTCCGGCGTCTGGGCGTTGCAAATGGTTTGGGCGGGAATCCCTGTCTGGCTTATTGCAACACTCTTTTCCGCAGGGCTGGTCTTGGTGACAGGCTCGTATTTCTTTTTGGCTCATGTGCGCGATCGTATTGATAGATTTTTGGCCTCCGAAAATGAAATCGGTTCCCAAATTCAAAAATCCATGGACGCTTTTGCCAATGGTAATTTACTCGGCAGAGGACCGGGGGAAGGTTATGTTAAAATGACGCTTCCCGATGTGCATACCGATTTTATTTTTGCTTTGGCCGGCGAAGAGTACGGTGTGTGGTTGACTTCTATCATTGTGGCTATTTTTGCCGTTATTGTGGTGCGCTCAATGTCAATTTCCATGCGGGATAATAATCTGTTTGTGATGTATGCCGCATCGGGACTTGCGGCTTCTATCGGCGGACAGGCGATTGTTAATATGTGTTCGGCTTTGCAACTTATGCCGGCTAAAGGAATGACGCTGCCGTTTGTTTCTTACGGCGGATCTTCTATGCTTGCCAGTTGTATCGCTATGGGGATGCTTCTTGCCCTAACCCGTAAAAACGCAACCTCTGAGGATAAAGATAACGGATAGACTTGTTTATCTGTTTTTTGTAAATAAATATAATTCGGGGTAACCGAACGAAAAAAGGAGAAAAATGATGTTTGGACGTTTATTCGGTGCTAAAACCGCTATCTATGACAGCTTGCCGGAGGTTAAAGGTAAGTATATCGAAAATGTTAAACTTGCCAAGCATACTTGGTTTGGGGTGGGAGGACCCGCTGAAGTTTTGTTCTTGCCTCATGATGTTGATGATTTGAAAACGTTTTTGATGCGTAAACCCGAAAGTATTCCCGTTACAATTATCGGCGGAGGCTCTAATTTGCTTATTCGTGACGGTGGTATTCCCGGTGTGGTGATTAAATTAGATGCGCCCGCGTTTCGTCAGTGTTCTGTTCATGATACCGAAGTGACGGTCGGCGCAGGTATGAAAAATAGTGATTTGAAAAAAATTTTGATTGAAAACGGTATCGGCGGTTTGGAATTTGTTTGTTCGGTGCCGGGGCGTATCGGCGGTTTGTTACGCACTAACGCCGGGTGTTTCGGTAAAAGTGTTTCCGAAGTGTTTGTTAAAGCGTATATTATGAATGAGTGGGGCAGAGTTTATGAAACTACTGCCGAAGATTTTAATTTTTCTTATCGCTCCAGTATGTTTCCAGATGATTGGATTATTCTTGATGTTACTCTTAAAGGGGGGAAAGCAGAGCCGCAAGAAATTAAAAAAATTATGGATGAACAGCAACGCTATCGTATGGAACATCAACCGATTAATAAAAAAACAGCCGGTTCGACATTTAAAAATCCTGATGGATTGCAAGCGTGGAAACTTATTAAAGAAGCTGGTTGTGCCGGACTTAAAGTCGGGGGAGCAGAGGTTTCTGACAAACATTGTAATTTCTTGATTAATCGAGGAACGGCTACGGCTCAGGATATTGAAGAATTGGGCGAGCTGATTATTGAAAAAGTTAAACAAAAAACCGCTATTACTTTAGAGTGGGAAGTGCGTCGTATGGGTGTTAAAAAATAAAAGGTAAAAAAGTCAACGAAGATGGTAACTGCAACTGATAATAAATTGAATTTACAAGATTTACGCGTCTATCCGGTGCATGAGTGGGTGTATCGATTGGTCGGTGTTGTGGTCGCTTTTTTAATTATTCTATCACTTTCGCTTACCGCCGTAACCGTCAGAGATAACGTGATTTCTGTGCAATTTGATAAATTGATGCAGGCGGTTTATAAAATTTCTGCCGATTATGGGCTTTATGTCGAAGACGTGATTGTGGAGGGGAATCACAGAACTTCTTACGAAGATTTAATTCAGGCTCTTAATCTCTCTGAAAATGAAAGTATTTTGGGGGTTGATATCGAAAAATTGCAATCTCAAATCGAACAGTTGACTTGGGTGCGCAGTTGCGTGGTTAAGAGAAGTTTCTTCCCCAATAATATTCTCGTTAATATTCAAGAGAGAGAAGTGAAAGCTATTTGGCAATATGAGGGACGTTATTATCCTGTCGATACCGAGGGAAATGTCATTGAAGTCGAAGATTATGAACCCGATGCGCCTATTCTTATCTTAACCGGTGACGGGGCTCCGCACCATTTGACCGAACTTCTTGATGTGTTGGCTACCGATGAGGAATTGGAAGGGAGAGTTAAAGCAGCTGTGTATGTTTCTAATCGGCGTTGGAATTTGATTTTTGATAATGTCAATAATGGTATTGTCGTTAAATTGCCCGAAAAGAAATTTGCCGAAGCATACCAAAAAATCGCATTATTAAATAAAAGACAGGGAATTTTTAAACGTAAATTAACTTCCTTTGATGTAAGATACAAAAATAGAATAATTGTTGATATTGATAAATCTGTTGAAGATTTGATGCTTAAAAGATAAAAACGTAAAGGGATTAATATGAACCACTCTTTTAACAGATCGCCAATCGTGGCTGCTTTGGATATCGGTACTTCTAAGGTCTGCTGTATTATTGCCAAAATTACAAAAGAAAAAAGAGTTTCTATTTTGGGATATGGCTATAACGCGGCGAAAGGAATTAAAAACGGCGTGGTTACCGATGTTAATCAGGCGACAATCGCTGTTTGCAACGCCGTGGAAGCGGCTGAACAGATGGCTAATGAGCGTATTACCGGTGTGATTGTTAATGTTTCCGGTGACAGAACACGCAGTGTCGTCAGGAGTTCCTCCATCTCTTTACACAAAAACAGACCGGTTTCCGAAGAAGATGTTAAAAAAGTTACCGATAAAGGGTTGATGAAAGTTAATGTGGAAGGTAACGAACCTATCCATTTCTTAACGATGGGCTATCATGTTGATAATGGCGAAGAAGTTAAAAATCCTATCAGCATTTACGGAGATACCCTTAACGTAAATATCCTCTTGGGACTTTATCCGAAGCCAATGTATAAAAACTTGGCGACTGTTGTGGAAAGCTCGCATTTGGATATTGATATGAAAGCCTTTTCCGCATATGCATCGGGGCTTTCTTGCTTGGTTGATGACGAAAAAGAATTAGGCGCAACTATTATTGATATCGGCGGTGGTACCACCAGCATCGCTACTTTTAAAAACGGACATCCGGTTTATTTCTCGTCTATTCCCGTGGGCGGTATTAATGTTACCAACGATATTGCACTTGGTCTTACAACTTCATTCAATTATGCCGAAGAAGTGAAAAATCGTCATGGGTGCGCGTTCCTCATCAGTCAAGATGAACAGGAAATTATCAATGTTTATCCCGTCGGTGAAGAAGATGACAGTAATATCAAACAAATCTATCGCTCCGATTTGATTAACATTATTTCTCCTCGTATTGAAGAAATTTTTGAATTAGTTGGACGTAAACTTGATGAGGCCGGTTATAAAAATACAGCCTCTCACAGAGTGGTTTTAACCGGTGGTGCGGCTCAGCTTCCGGGGATGCGTGAAGTGGCCAGTATGGTGCTTGATAAACAGGTGAGAATCGGTAGACCGCGTAATATCGAAAATATTCCACAGGTGCTCCATAATCCGACGTTCTCTACCGCTCTCGGGCTACTCTTGTTCGCGGTTAATAACGCGGAACGTAAAATTGTTAAAAAGGTTAATGTCAGTTCCAATACCGACGGTATTTTTGCAAAAATTTTGGAATTGTTTAAAAAAACTTGCTAGTCGGTAACGAAAACTTAATTTATTTAAAGCTAAAATCCGCTTAAAAATAGATTTTAGCTTTTTTTTATACGGAGATAATAATATGGCAATTAAATTAGCTGTCGGGGATACAAGTTTTACTCATTTGAAACCAAGAATTACGGTTATCGGTGTCGGTGGCGGCGGCGGTAACGCTATCAGTAATATGATGGCTAAAAATTTGGAAGGGGTGGATTTTGTTGTTGCTAATACCGATGCGCAGGCGTTGGCTCTCTCTCCGGCTACCCGTAAAATTCAACTCGGTCTTGAAATTACTCAAGGTTTAGGGGCTGGCGCAAGACCAGAAATCGGTAAAATGGCTGCCGAAGAAGCTAAAGAAGATATTGAAAAAGAATTGGCTGATTCCAATATGGTATTTATTACCGCCGGTATGGGCGGCGGTACAGGTTCCGGGGCTGCTCCCGTTGTGGCTAAAATCGCTAAAGAAAAAGGTATTTTAACGGTCGGCGTGGTTACTAAACCTTTTGCTTTTGAAGGCAAGAAAAGAATGGAAAACGCTGAGTCCGCTCTTGAAAACTTTATTAAAGAAGTTGATAGTATTATCGTTATTCCGAACCAGAACCTCTTTAGAATCGCTGATAAAAATACAACTCTTAAAGATGCTTTTGTTAAAGCTGATGAAGTACTTTATGACGGTGTTCGCTCCATTACGGATTTGATGATTATGCCGGGGTTGATTAATCTTGATTTTGCCGATGTTAAACGTATTATGGAAGATAAAGGTAAGGCTATTATGGGAACCGGCGAAGCTGAAGGCGAGGATAGAGCTCGCGTGGCTGCCGAACAGGCTCTTTCTAACCCAATTCTTGACGATTGCTCTATGAAAGGGGCTAAAGGCGTGCTCATCAATATTACCGGTGGTTCGGATATTACTTTGATGGAAATTGATGAGGCTGTTAATATTATTCGTGAAGAAGTTGATGAAGACGCAGAAATTATTTTCGGTTCCAGCTATGATGATTCTTTATCCGGGCGTATTCGTGTTTCTATTGTGGTTACAGGTATTGACGATGATGCGCCGATGCAGGTTTTGAAACCAAAAGAAATGAGCGAATATGTTGATTTAGACGCAGGGCAAGAACTTGAAAACAACGAACCGGTTATGGAAAATGTTGTTGAAGAAGAAGTTGTTGTTGCTGAAGAAAATCCGATTGAACTTAATAATGTTGTTGAATTGACTACCGCTAAAAAGGCTAATGCTCCGAAACAAGAGGAATTTGCCGCTCTTAAAACTGAGGAAGAAAACGAAGAACCTCACACATCTTCCGCTTTGTTTAACGCTATTATCAATAAGCCGGTTGTGGCTAATGCAGAAGAAGCTGCTCAGGTTAAATCTGAATTAGCAGAAATTAAAGTTGACAGAGCTTTTGTTCCAACCGCTCGGGTTAAAATTATTGAAGAAGAACCGCAACTCTTCCCCGAACAGGGCGAAGTTGAACTGCCGCGCGAAAGAAAAGCTCGTGAGGAAGCTCAAGCTATGATCCAAGATGAACCCGAAGAACCTTCTCGTCAGCGCTTTATTGATAAAATCTTGGGTATCTCGCGCGCTAAGGCTAAAAAGCCCGTGAAACCCGTGATTGTTCCGAAGTTTGATGAAATCGAAGATTTTGCCGAGAAAGAAAGCTCCAATGATGATGATTTGGAAATTCCGTCTTTCTTGCGTCGCAGATAATCTTTCAAACTGTCAGACAATCATAAACCTCCTTCTTAAGGGAGGTTTTTTTTGTGCCTGAGTGGGGGAATGTATTGGTGATGATAATCTTTCGTAGTTGGAGAATATATTTTTGCAGCTTAAAAAAAATCCCCGATAAATTTAACTATCGGGGAGTGGGTTTTATAAAGTTGGTGAGAGAATATGTACGGTGTTGTACATCTTTCCTCTTACATCTTACCAATATTGCGAACGGCTACAGCGTAATAATCCGGCCATTTTTTACCCGGAACCATCACACGGATTTGTGACCATTTCGGGCAGACGTTAACATAGAAATGCTCCGTATCATTATAGAGTTCTTCTATATCGCCGCAGCTTTGGAAACAAGCGTTCGGTTCCATGCGAGCTATTTCTTCCAATTCCGGCAGGCGTGGGCATTTTAATACATAATCGCCTCCTATGCCTTCTTCTATTTTTTCATAACCCGACAAATCAATATTATAGATTTTGTGACGCTCTAGTTTGTAACCAATCGTATTTAAAACCTCTTTCTTTTGCTCCAATTCGGTTTCTGATGCGTTAATCAACTCATCCCAAGAGCTAAAGCCTACCATCTTGGCCAACAAATGTTGCGCTTTCATTAAAGTGAAATCGTTGCAGTCCGCATCGAAATCGCTCATAACCGCATTGGTATCAAAAAATCTTGGCGCACAAACATATTCTTCTTCATTTTGCATGAAGTCCAATTTTATGTCATGGAAGAGATTTTTGGCTTGGAGTTTGAAGTAATCTATATTCTTGTTTCTCATAATATAATCCTTTTCATACCAGAAGCCTTTTACCTTATTGATTGCGCCTGTACCCTGTAGCAGATAAAAGTAACTTCTGAGGGTTATACTATGAATTGCCGGATGATGAAATCTTTACACAGGCGAGCACGCGTTCCGGCCAGCTATGTCTTAACTATAAATGTTTAGACATAAAAGTCAAGGGAAATTTTAAACTTTTTTATGGAATGATGAGATTTTGTTTCTAACTACCTGAAAATAAATTTTATTTTTTTATCAAGTAAATGGAGTTAATATATGAAATTGATTTTTGGACAGAAATTGCACGGCTATAAGTGGAAATATAAAAGCAAAAAAAGAGGGACAAATAAGCCCCTCTTTCTCTATTCTCTCTTTCTTAAATTAGAAAGCGTATCTTAAACCTACAGTAAATTCATCCAAAGAATCTAACTGAGAGCTGTGTACCCATGCGTGGTGATACATTGCTCTGACTGTCGCGTTTTCAGTTACTGCGTATTGTACGCCGGCACCCAAACGTTCTGCATAGCCACGATCTGTTCCCAAGCCGTTGTCGCCTTTTAATTTGTAGTTAGCAAGACCGGCGGAACCAACGAGTTCCCATCTACCGGAGCAACCTAATTGTTGGAATACCAAAGCGTCAACACCATAGCCGCTGATACGAGTGTCATGAGTAGACTTGTGTTCTTTCAAACCGGCATTGTAGAATGCTTCCAAACCGAAACGGTCTGTTCTGCCGCCGATTACACCGGACAAAGACCAATCTTTGCTGCTGATGCTGTGGCTTGAATCTGTGTCAACAAGCGCATAGTTGGCATCTATACCAACATATGGGGTTACATCTATAGCTTCTGCATTTGCAGCAACCATGCCGGCAAGTCCTGCCAATAATAAAACTTTCTTCATTTAAGTTTCCTCTCAAAAGTTTATGTAATTATCGTTGTTTTTAGAAACGATACCCATAACTTTAGTCTATATTTCTTTATTTGCAAGCAAAATTTGTGCTTGGTTTGGGGATATTTCTGTTTAATTGGGGTAAAAACGCTATTAACGTTTAAGCCGATGACGCACGGATTCCTCAAATACACGCAATGGATTGGATAATTCTACCGGATGAAGATGTTGCGGCTCTACCTTCATATATGTAGTCAGATTGACGAATTTATCAAAATCCAGTGCGTATTTCGGTGTCATCAGTTGGTACATATTCAAACAGTCAATACGAATGTTCGGGTTGATGTATATGCCTGATGAACTGATGGCAGTTGGAATTTGAGCGCTGATGGTTTCACAACAAGAATAACTGTCTATCGTGTGAACAACCAATGTGTTTGGATAACCTAAAATTCCGGGGTAAATATTGCTAATCGCCGCATGGGCTTTGAAGTCTTCTTCATATTTACCGGAATATATACGCCACATATTTCGTTCTTGCTCATTGGCGGCAATGCGTTTGCAGTTATGAAAAACAATGTGCGTTTCGTTTTTGGTGTGTTCGTATAGAAATTCTGTCACATCGTTAGGCGTGCGCGGACCGTTGACAATCGCTACGCCATATCCTTGGCGACTTAATGTTTGACATTTTTCCAATTAGATAATATAGAAGGAGCTCAGTTGAGCTCCTTCTATTTGTAATTTTTTATAAAATTATATACACTAATCTTTTGTTCTATTTGTAATAATAAAAACTCTATGTATTGTTGTAGTATTTTTTCAGTTTTAGCACTTGCTTCTTGTATGCATCCTGTTCCTGGAGGTATACTATATTTATTTTGGCAATAGGCTATTTCATAAACTGAATTTATTGTATTAATATAATTCTCATAAATTTGTATGTTACTTTCTGCATTGTAACTATAGAAATGTTTTATAATATTGTTTAATGTTTGATTTTGACAATTTAATTTTTCTGAACTTTCGGCACATTTTATTAAATTCAGTTTGTATAATTGCAATAAAGTGTAGTCATCAATAATTTCTTTAATTTTATCTCGACTACTCCAATCGCCATTATTGTACACTTCGTCAATATCAATTCCATGAATGACTTCTTTGGTATTTGCTACGGATATGTTTAGTAGTATGATAACTAAAATTGTACCTATCTTTTTCATCTTTTCTCTCTTTTGTTGATTTTAATGGTATTTTAGCTGTGAATGCTAAATTTATCGTTAAAGAGATAAGTTTTTTGGCAGTGTGAAAAATATTTTTCTTTATTTTCAGATATATTGACAGACAAGTCGTGGGATGGTATAAATGGTGAGAGGTGTAAATTTTTTGCGCAAAAGTCCTGATGCAAAAAAATATAAAGGATGGTTTTCTAGAATTGAGAGGTTGTAACTCATGAAAAATAGTTGGTTTATCGTGTGGTTTTGGTTAGGTTTTAGTGTGTACTTTCCTAACAGTTTTGCGCAAGAACTTAAAAATCTTAATTCACTTAATGATCAAGATATTCTTTATAGTTCACCTTATCTGGCAGGTGTTGAGGCGGAAGTTATTAAAGTTCATAACATTCAACAAAGTGATGATTTTTTTGATTCCGGTTATGTTCTTGTCAATGGTAAATCTTATCCGATAGACCAACTGTTTGTAAAAAATTCAGATGGATTGTATGAAAATTTAGCCTATCTTTTTAATTATGACGGGGTTGGGCAAACTTTTTTTATTCGCTATTATGATAAGGAACGCCTGAGTATTAAAGATGAAATACTCAACTCTAAACAAAAGGTTGCCGCTTGTGTTACAGATTATAAAGGCTCTGGTGTTGAAAGCGTTAAGAGAGAAAGTGAAGCTTTTACAAAATGCTTGGATGAGGTGTTTTATCATATTGTTCAACTTTTTTATGCTAATTCTTCTGAAAGTATGATACAAAGCTATCAAGGTGTAGCCGATAATTTGGAGGTCTTTTATGAGAACTCGGCATCTCCGGATTTTTGTTACGGTAAATGTGGCACAATTTCTCAGATGAAGGCTTTTGATAATCTTGTAAAAGCAAAGCAGCAATTTATTTTGGATGTGTTGGATAATTTGTTTTTGAGCGAGGTCTGATTTAGTTTTATAATCTTTACTGTTCTATCACATCATTCTCATACAGCGTTTGATAATGTAGGATGTCATATAAGATTTCTTCATATTGGCATCCTTATCCTGAGCAAGGGCTGAATTAGACAGTAAACTTATTCCCAATATTGTACTCAAAAATATTTTGTATCCTATCTTTTTCATCTTTTCTCTTCTCCATTGATTTTGATGGTATTTTAGAGAGAAATGTTGAATTTATCGTTAAAAGGGGCAGCGTTTAAAACAAAAAAACATCCCTTGTCAGGATGTCTTTTGTTTTAATGGTGGAGGTAAGGGGGATCGAACCCCTGACCTATTGATTGCGAACCAATCGCTCTCCCATCTGAGCTATACCCCCATTTTATGGTACCGGATGCTATTTGGCTTTTATTTTTTTTGATTTTCGTTTGTTTTATCTTATGCTGCTTAAAGCCTTTCGCTTGTAGTCAAACCTCTTTCTCAGGGGGTCGCTTCCCCTTGTTTTCACTTGCGGCTAATGATATTTGTGAAACAAAAAATTGGTGGAGCTGAGGGGAATGACCTTCGCTTTTTATTCCTAAAAAGCTCGGCCGCACGGGCGCTCATGAGCAAAGCTCACCGGCGTCCTCCGTCCGCCTTTCGCTTGTAGTCAAACCTCTTTCTCAGGGGTTCGCTTCCCCTTGTTTTCACTTGTGGCTAATGATATTTGTGAAACAAAAAAATTGGTGGAGCTGAGGGGAATCGAACCCCTGACCTCTTGAATGCCATTCAAGCGCTCTCCCAACTGAGCTACAACCCCGTTTATACGGTACGAACGCTTTTATAGTGCTATATTGATAAAAATGCAAGCGAAATTTATGCTTGTGTGAAAAAAAATGTTGTGTGTTTTGTGGGGGCGAATAATTCTGCTTGTCAAATAAATAAATCTTTATTATACTTGATGCCGAAGTTTCGAAATCGTATAGCTTGACTTTATGAGCGCTTTTATAAAAAAAAGTACGGTTTAGAGCTTTTTAGGGGGCTGCTAACCCTCTCACTGGCGGTGTATGGATATACGCCGATATTTGGCGGAATACTTTGATCCAAGATTTGTTAATTCTTGGAAATTTGTGTTTTTGTGTGCGTGAAAACTTTGCAGAGTACTGTTGAAGTTTCCATACATCGTTATCATATTCCCTTTGTCTGTATTTGTTTGCAGAAGGGGCTGTCTCGAATATAAATACACTTTGAGTGCATTTGAATAAGGACGACATTTCCAGTGAGTGTTTAGCAAAGCCCCTTCGCCTTTTGTGATTTTTGAATTTATGGACAAATAGGGACGATGTATCATGAGTAAATTTGTATTATCTATGGCTGTTGTTTGCGTTATATGTGGATGTGTTTCTCTTACTTTTCAAGAGCAACAAGAGTTAGCTCAGCTGCAATATCGGGGAATTACTGTTGATAGAGCTTCAGGTGGATGGCAAAAACCAGCCAGTCCGCTTAGTGCTGGTTTATTAAATATTCTTCCAGGGGGAGGAAATTTTTATTTGGCAAGCGGAAATGCCGGAGATTCCGCTCAGTGGACTTATGGGTTTCTTAACCTTTTGACTTGGCCTATTTCTATTCTTTGGGGAATCCCTCAGGCTTCTATTGATGCTAATACAATTAATCAACGCGATATGCTTAATTTTTATAAATATGGCTATGGGAATAATATGCTATATCGTTTGGAGCGGCAAGGTTATGAAAAATCTCGCTATCGGCAAAATTTACCAAGTGATTCTTATAATTATCAAATGCAAAGGCAGAGATATCAATATTCTTATTAAATCTGGGATTATAAAGTTGTTCTTATAGATTTTAACGCTACTATCTGACTTGATTTTTTTATCTATATGATATAACCTTGTTCGCAGTAATTTGTAAAATGTGGATTGCTCGAAATGTCGAAAATTTTATTGCTGTCTTGTTGTGCACCATGCGCTTGCGCCGTGATTAAAAAACTTCACGATGACGGGGCGGATTTTGCAGTGGCTTTTTATAACCCGAATATTCATCCCGAAGCCGAATATATCAAACGGCGTGATGAGCAAAAACGTTTATGCGAATTGTGGCAAATTACATTTGTGGAATTGGAGTATAGTCCTCATTTGTGGTTGATGCAAACTCTTCCTTATAAAGATGAACCAGAACGCGGAAAACGTTGTGATGTTTGCTTTGAGTTGCGCTTAAAACGTGTTATGCAGTATGCTAAAGAAAATGGCTATGAAGCGGTGGCTTCCGTTTTGGGGGTGTCGCGATGGAAAAATTTGGCACAAGTTAATGACGCTGCCGCAAGAGCTTCCGCTCAAGTCAATTTTCCTTATCTCGAAATTGAAGGACGTAAGCATGGTATGCAAGAAGCTCGTCTTGCTTTAATTAAAGAGTTGCATCTCTATAATCAGGATTATTGCGGTTGCGTCTATTCAGAGCAACAAGCTCGTTTACGGAAAGCTCTTTTTGAAAAAAGTTAAATGAGCCGACTTAAGTAGTTCTAATTGTCGTATCTTTCATTTTGGGCTTTTATTTTTTTTCGCTACTCTCTTTTGGCTTTTTGATAAAAGAAACGTAGGTTGCAATTATTAAAGCTAATCCCAACATTATAAAATATCCGTATTGGACAAAGTAAAGGTAAAATTCCGGTATTACAGGTGGTTCGGTGCCGTTATATTCGGCTTTGGAATATAAATAGCCGTAGATGATTCCGGGAATGAATATCAGCAAAAAGCATAAATATTCCACAGCCCCTAAAGCTGATAAATAGTTTTTGAGGCGCTTATATTTGTTATGGAAAATCGAAAATAATTTTTTGCCGACTGAGGTTAAAAGCAAAATGCAAAAAATGAAAAATATACCCAGTAGTATCCAGGCTGCGATATTGCCGTGCTCTTCTTGCATCGCGAGCGGAAAAAACGAGATGAGATGATATATTCCGCCTAAAATTAAAAAATTTTCCAGTGTGTTTTTCATTTCTTGCCTCTGATTATGTTTGGTTTATCCATATTGTTTTTTATCAACTTTTATATATATAACTTGTTTTTTTATATTTGTCCAGTTGTTATTTGCCGGCGGGTGATTATATAAAGTATAGGAGGAGGAAATGTTGATTTATGTTCAGGATAAAATGCAGAGCGGATATGCTTATGAACTGACCGAACCGGTGGGGCAGAATTTTTCGCCGCTCTTTCATCCGGAACTTACTCCGCGGCAAATGTTGGAATTGGGCGTGTTTGAGGGACATTATCTTAATGATTGTCAGGATGAATTTCCAAAGGATTGGTTTGTTAATGCAAAACTTTCTCTTGAAAAGCCGGATATAAATTGCAATTGCTTTAAGGTTAAATCTCGTTTGCCGCTTGGCGAGTGGCAGCGTCACCATTGGATTATCGGACCTGATGTGCGGGGGTGGTTTCAATGGTATTGCCGTTATTATATGGGGCGCAGAATCCCGTTTATTGATACAGTACAGATTAAAAGATGGCGTGCGTTTAATCGTCATGCCGCACAACTTAAAAAAAATTGTTTGTTGGCCGATTTTGAATGTCGTCCACGACAACGGCAGGCTTTGCTCCAATGGGCCTATAATCCGTTTATTTAAGTAAGTTATTTTTTGTGGGGTGTTCTCTTTTTCATAAAATATTTAACTTTGTTCGATTAAACTCTTTAATGAATAGTTTTAATGAGTGAGTTGCTGTATCATGGATGAACAAAGTAAAAATTACTTGCCCGAAAAGTTAGAAAACGATTTTGATGAGTTTTATCGGGCGACGCTTTTACAAGATTTTATGTTTTTGGAACCGCAACGCAAAAAATATTTACAACAGTTTTTTATAATGTTGGCTATATTTTGTTTTGGCGTGTTTGTTGCATGGCAATTTTTGCTTATCGTTATTCGTTTTTGCGATGATGGCATGCATTCCTCGGTATTTAATCTGTGGTTCGGATTTGTGGTGGGACTGTTTTTATTTGCGGCTTTTATGTTGCCGAAACCTGCAAAAAAATATAAACGTGATACAAAAAAAATGGTGATGCCCAAAATTACCGCCTTTTTTAAAAATATGACTTATCAGAGCGAAAACGGTGGGGTTAGTGCGAGTGTGATTAGAGAATCCGATTTGTTTGAGGGGATGGAAAACGTTTATTATGATGATACGTTTCGCGGTTCTCGTAAAGGTACGAAATTTCAACTGGGCGAACAGCGCGTTACCACTTATGTTCAGACTAAAAACGGACGTAGAGAAGTAACTATGTTTAAAGGGATTTTTTTGCTTTTTGAACTCGGAAAAAAATTTAAGGGGCAAACCGTTGTTAAAGATAAAAAAGGGCAATGGCTGACGTTTTTCTTTTTATTCTTGGGGGGAACGTTTTTACTGCTGCTGATGGTGATGAATGTTAAAGCATTCTTTACCGATGGCTATGTGAATTGGGATTTTTTACTTTGGTCGCTTACGGTTATCGGTGCATTCCTTTACGGTATTTTCAAAAATAAATATAAAAAGGTAAATCTGGAAGATGTCGTTTTTGCTAAAAATTGGAAGGTTAAAGCAACAGACCAAGTTGAGGCGCGATACGTTTTAACGCCGGCGTTGATGGAACGTATGCTCAAAATCAAAAAAATGTTTTATGGCAAAAGTGTGCATTTTGCTTTTTTTAATAATAAAGTTTTGATTGCGGTGGGAACAAACAAGGATATGTTTGAAACTACTTCTCTCTTTACTTCGGCTCTTGATTATAAAAAAGTGCGGGAAGTGATTGCACAATTTTATAGTGTTTTTGCCATTATTGATGAAATGAAACAAAAAGAATTAGATGCGAATATCGGGCGTCGTAAGAAGTCTGACACAGTTGCTGAAAATGCGTAAGGGGATATTTGATGAGTGAAAAACAGTGGCTATCACTACCACAGCATGAAGTAAGAAAGTTTTATGATTTTTATCATCTGAAAATTAAACCGGATTTGCATGAAATCAAACCGTTGCGTGATAAATATTTGAAAGATTTTTTTACGACGATAATCGGTAGTGTTATCGGGGGTGTTTTATTTACAATCTTGATTCTTATCAATCCGGATTATGAGGCTGAAAAGGATAAGTTTGTTGCTCTTGGTTGTGTGATGTATTTTTATATCGTGTTTGTGATTTTTATTGCGTTGCAGCCATTGGGGCAATATGCTAAAGCGGTTAAACCGTTTATGCTCAAAAAAATTCTTGGCTTTTTTGGTGATGTGCAATTGGTGGAAAAAAATCAACCGATTGAGATTAACAAAGCATTGTTAGAACGGAGTGAATTGTTTTCTTCGGTTACTAATACTCAACCTGATGACAGCTTTGTTTGTTCTTATAAAGGTTCAAAATTTTGGGTTTCTGAGCAAAAGGTTTATGGAAATAAAGCTACATTTGAGGCGGTGAAGCAGACTCATTTATCGGCGTTGTTTGTTTTGTTTGAAACGGAAAAGTCTTTTGCAGGTAAAGTACGCATGTTTGATAAGCAAAAAACACTTCGGACTAAGTTTGATTTTACGGTGTGGGCGTTATTTGGCGGAATGTATGTTTTTGTAGCTATTTGGAGCGCATTGTTGAATGGTTCCTGGAATCGAGTTATTCTGGATTTGTTTGTTTTTGCGGTGTTGGTTTTTTTAGGTTATAATGTTTATTATACGTTTTTTAAAAGGGTACACTTGGAAGATGTGCTTTTTTCTAAACAATGGAGAGTTGACGCTACGGATCAAATTGAAGCTCGCTGTATCTTAACTCCGGCTTTGATGGAGAGAATGTTGCAGGTTAAACGTATATTTAGCGGGGCGAGGATTAATTTTGCGTTTTTTGATAACAAGGTTTTAATGATGTTGGAAGCAGCGCAAGATTTTTTTGAAACATCATCGCTCTTATCTCCGCAAAAGGATTTTAAGAAAAGTCTTGAGACCATGGAACAGCTGTATAGCATTTATATGATGATGGATGTGTTGCAAAACGCTCATAAAACAGAAGAAGAAAATGTTGATGATGATACTCAGAATAATCAAAGAACAAAGCCTTGGTTGAGAGAACAAGAAGAAACCGATGAGGTAAAATTTTATTCTTACACAAAATAATACTTGACTTAGAGTGAACTCTAAATGTTACACTTCTTCGCAGAATCGTTTATGGCTTCGTCTGTTTTATTCGGGCGGGGGAGCCGATTTTGATATAACTTGATTTTTTTATGAGGGAAATGATGACTTTGTTAGATATGGTACATTCTCCGGCTGATGTTAAAAAAATGTCGGTGCAACAGCTTAATGATTTGGCGCAAGAAATTCGTCAGGGAATCTTGAAACGCGACAGTCTTATCGGCGGTCATGTCGGACCGAATTTGGGATTTGTCGAGGCAACGCTTGCGCTTCATTATGTGTTTAATTCACCAGTTGATAAAATCGTTTTTGACGTGTCGCACCAATGCTATGCGCATAAAATGATTACGGGGCGGTATAACGGTTTCTTTAATCCCGACGATTATGATAAAATTACCGGCTATACCAATCCGCATGAAAGCGAACACGACCATTTTGTTATCGGGCATACCTCTACTTCTGTCAGCTTGGCTTCCGGTTTGGCTAAGGCGCGTGATTTGAAAGGTGAAAAACATAATGTGATTGCCGTTATCGGTGATGGCTCTCTTTCCGGGGGAGAGGCTTTGGAAGGACTCGATTTTGCCGCTTCTGAACTCGGTTCTAACTTTATTGTGGTGGTTAACGACAACCAGATGTCTATCGCTGAAAATCATGGCGGACTTTATAATAACTTGAAACTTTTACGCGAAACCAACGGTCAGGCCGAAATAAACTTCTTTGAAGCCTTGGGTTATGATTATATCTATGTTAATGACGGAAATGATGTTGAAAAATTAATTGCCGCTTTTCAATCTGTGAAAGATACAAACAAGCCGGTTGTGGTTCATCTGAACACTCTTAAGGGTAAAGGCTACAAGTTGGCGGAAACTTATAAAGAACCATGGCATTGGAGCGTGCCGTTTGATATTGAAAGCGGTGATAAAACCGTGGATTTCGGCGAAGGGGAAAGTCTTGACGATTTGACTTACAACTTTCTCAACGATAAAATTAAAAGGGGCGAAAAGGTTGCGGTTGTGGTTGCCGGTACTCCAGGTGTGTTCGGCTTTAATCCGCAACGTCGTCAAGAATTGGGTGCTCACTACATCGATGTCGGTATTGCCGAAGAACACGCCGTGGCGATGTCTTCCGCTTTGGCTAAAGGCGGTTGCTGTCCGGTCTTTTGTGTGCACAGTTCTTTCTTGCAGAGAACGTATGACCAACTTTCGCAAGATTTGGCTTTAAACAGAAATCCGGCAGTTATTTTGGTTTATTGGTCAGGTTTATCCAGCGCAGATGCAACTCACTTGGGTTGTTTTGATATGGCTATGGCTTCTAATATTCCGAATATTACTTTCTTAACACCGGCAACTAAAGAAGAATATATGGCTATGCTTGATTGGTCTATGACACAAAAAGACGGGCCGGTAATGATTAGAGTGCCGAATGCGGTTGTTTATGGTGGTGAAGTTGCACCTCGTGCCGATGAAGTTAAGGCGATGGCTTTTGCGCAAAAGGGTGAAAAAGTTGCACTTCTCGCTGTGGGCGAAATGCTGGGCTTGGCTAAGCAAACAGCGGAAACATTGATGAATTTTCATGTTGATGCCACTTTAGCTACCGTGCGTTGCGTTTCTGAATTGGATACGGCGGCTCTTGAAAGCCTTAAAGATAAACATAAAGTTGTTATCACGCTTGAGGGTGGGGTTGTTAACGGCGGTTTTGGCGAAAAAATCGCACGCTATTTCGGAAATTCCGAACTTAAAGTTTTGAACTACGGCGCTAAAAAGGAATTTACCGACAGATTGCCGTTAGATGTGCTTTATCGCGAAAATCGCTTGTTACCGCAAATGATTGCCGAAGATGCTCTCAAGCTGCTCTAGTTAAGCGCAAATTTGTTTCTTCTAGCTCCGTTACTTTTATGTGCGGAGCTTTTTTGTACAAAAAAAGTTGACAGAAGTCGTGAAATGGTGTATGTTATATGTTGCTAAATTAATTATTTTAATAACTTAAATTTATTTTTTATGGATTACATTATTTTTTCTTTGGTTTTAACCGCATTATTTGCGGCTATCAGTTATCGTAAATCAGTATCTATCTGGAACAATCTGTTATGGATTGTTGCCGTGATGTTGGTACTTATGGTGATTAACTTCTTCGGTTTGCCGGTCTTGGCTCCTTGGGGATTTCACGGAGTTTGGATAGAGGCTTTTCTAGTTTCTATCTTGGGCACTGTGGTCTACTTTTCTAAATATGAGCTAAATCGTATAAAGTTAGACTTCTGGCGTTTTATTCCGGCGCTCATTGCTGTTATTGCGGCGTTTGTCTGCTTCTTCCAATCTGCGGAATGCTTTCATGCGTCGTCGTATTATCAGCGTTTGAAGGTTACCGAGGTGGCGGATACTGCTGTACATCGGGATTTTAATGCCGTTGTTTCTCCTATTTCCGTATCTAAGATGATTTCAGTGGATGCGGCTTTGGCTCGTAAAGTTGCTGAAGATAAATTGGGCGAAAATATCGGTTTAGGTTCCAAAGTTGAGGTCGGTAATATGACTATTCAGAGTATTACCGGTTCGTTTACCATCAATAATGGTAAAAAACTGAACTTTGATAACGATGTTATCTGGGTTGCTCCTTTGGAGCATCGTTCTTTCCGTAAATGGTTGTTGAACGACGTAACCCCTGGGTATCTGATTGTCGATGCAACGGATGCAACCAAACGTTATCTCGTAACAGAAGTGAACGGTAAGCCGTTGCAGATTAAGTATTTGGAAAGCGGTTGTTTTGATGATGATATTGAAAGACATATCAAAATGAATGGCTTTGTATCTAAAGGACTTAATGACCATTGCTTTGAGATTGACAGTGTGGGTAGACCTTATTGGGTGCTTTCGACTTATGTTAATACTATAGGCTTTGGCGGTGAGGAATCTGATGGTGTGATTACCGTTGATGCGCAAACTGGTGAGCTTAATGCTTATAGCATTGATGAGGCTCCAAGTTGGGTGGATAGAATTCAACCACAGGATTTTGTGGAAGATCAAATCCGCTGTTGGGGCGAGTATAAAAAGGGGTGGAGAAACTCTTTTATGGCTCAAGACAGCGTTCGTATTCCAACTCCGGGTACAACTCTTGTCTATTCTCAAGGACGAAGCTATTGGTATACCGGTATTCAATCTGCCGGTTCCGATAATGGTACTAACGGGTTTATGCTCGTTGATACCCGTACAAAAGAAGCCAAGTACTATCACGCTATCGGTGTCAACGAAAGCGAAGCGATGCGCATTGCTGAAGACCAACCGTTTGCGAAAACGGCACAATATACGGCTAACTTTCCGGTGCTGTATAACGTGCGTGGTATTCCGACCTATTTTATGATCATGAAAGGTAGTTCAGGTAATGTGGTCGGTTATTGCTTTTTGGCGATGAATAATCGTCAGGCCGTCGGATGCGGGGCTTCTAAGCAAGATGCTCAAAACGCATATCTCAGAATGCTTAGAAAAACTCAATCCGATACCATTAAAGACGGTGCGGTAGAGCGTGAAACTAAATCTTACGTCGTTCGTGGAATCGTGCAGGAGAATAATCTTTATTATATCTTGTTTGAGGAAGAACGAGGTGTGGAATTTACCGGAAGTACCGAATTCTTTCCCGAACTGAAATGGACGAATGTCGGCGATACGGTCAATGTTTCGTTCGGACGCGGCGAAAGCAAGGTTATCCCACTTGATTTCTTTGATAACGTTAACTTTGAAATCTAACGATGTCAGAGCGGAATTAAAAAGAGTCAAGCCTTTTACGGCTTGGCTCTTTTTTGTTGCGGATTTATGTTTGACTTTTGAGCAATATGACTTATTATTTAAGAAGTGTGTTTTTTGAGGAGATTACGCTGATGAACCTGATATGTTATGGCTTATCTTTTCTAACTTTCTTGGCGGTCTTATGCGGTTTTTATGCTAATTGTTGGGCTAAACGTGATTTTTTTGTACGCCACGAAATTCAATGTGAACAACTTGATAACCAGTGTAGCGAAGTTAAAACCGGTGCTCCCCTGAACGGTATGGTTAAAGCCTATTTTCCTTCAGGAAAAGTACAGGCTGAGGTGAATTACGTCAATGGCGTGCGGGACGGTAAGTATAAAATCTATTATGAAAGTGGAGCGCTGCGTTCCGCCGGTGTCTATCTTAACGGTAATGCTAACGGGAGCTTGACTTCTTATTACGAAGACGGGACTCTTGAAACCGAAACGCAAGTTTCCGACGGGGTATGGAATGGGGTCCGGCGCACTTATTATCAGGATGGAACAATCCAATCGGAAGAAGAATTTACTCAAGGTAAGAAAAATGGTGTGCAGCAATTTTATTATCATGACGGCAAACCTTCGGTGCGTATTGTCTATAATATGGGAAATCCTATTTCCGGTTATTGTTTAACTCCTCGCGGGCAGAGGATGGATTTTACCGCGACAATGGAAGAGTTTAAAACCACCGGTAAAACACCTTGTGATAAAGCGGCGGTTGAATAATCTTTTAGCACTGCTTTAGCAAGGCTTGAGTGGCGGGAATTCTTCTCCCATAAAATGTTCTTTATTTATTAAGCAAATAGGTATAAAAAAATCTCCTTATTAAAAGGGGATTTGGGTTATTTATTTATGCGATGGTTATAAGCCTCAATAATCTTTTCGGTTACTTCATCAATGGAGCCGGAAGCATCTATTACGATAAAGCGCTCCGGCTCTTGTCGGGCTAATTCCAAATAACCCTTACGCAGGCGTTCGTGAAACCCTATGTCCACATTTTCAAAGCGCAATTCTTTATTAATCATCGTTTGCGCTTTCTTAAAACTTCGTTCAAGTCCCGCTTTGACATCTATATCCAACAAAAATGTAATGTCCGGCTTGAAGTCTTTGGCGACGATTTGATACAGATTGTCCATTATCTTGCGGTCGGCGAATTTGTTTGAGCCATAGTATTGGTACGCTATCGTCGAATCGTTGAACCTATCTGATAAAACGATTTTGCCTTCTTCCATTGCCGGACGGATTACTTTGGTCAAATCTATGCGTCTGTCGGCATAAAACAGCAGAATTTCGGTGATTTCATCAAACTTGTCTTTGTCGCCTTCTACCAATAGGCGACGTATCTCTTTGCCGATTTCCGTGCCTCCCGGTTCCCGCGTGGTGATAACTTCTTGACCTTGCTCGCGCAGATATGCGGCGAAACGGCTGATTTGCGCGGATTTGCCGGCGCCTTCTCCGCCTTCAAAGGTTATGAACAAACCTTTTGTCTTTGATCTCGTCATCGCTTATTGGGCTCCGAAAACAAAGTATTTTAAGTTTTCTAAAAAGCGGCTGAACGGTCCGATTTTTGCAACGTTCTCTTTGGCTACCAACGGAATTTTATCCACGATTTCATCATTGTAGGTGATGAATAATTCGCCTATCTTATCGCCTTGTAATATCGGCGCTTTTAACGGTTCATCATATATCATCTTGGCGCCGTATTTGCTCTTGGCGCTCTTTTTTATCGTCTTTATTACTTCTTCCGGAACTATCGCCGCAACACTCTTTGAGGTTCCGTACCAAACGGGGACTTCCGCCATTATCTGATTTTTGGTGAAGAATTTATAGTTGTCAAAATTTGCAAAGCCCCATGTCATTAAACTTTCAGTTTCTTCCGAGCGCTGTTTGTTGCTCTCTAATCCGGTCATTACCTCAATCAAACGGCGGTCGTTTCTTACGGCTGTTCCGGTTAGGCAGAAACCTGCTTCAGATGTGTGACCCGTCTTTAAGCCGTCCGCACCTTTTAAACTATACAGCAATGGATTGCGGTTGCCTTGGCGGATACCGTTAAACGTAAACTCCTTTTCCGAAAACAGATGATAAAATTCCGGAAATTCTTTGATGATATGGCGCGCCAATATCGCTAAATCTTCAACCGAAATCTTATGTTCGGGGTGAGGTAAACCCGTCGCATTGACGAAATGCGCATTTTCTAATCCCAGCTTTTCCGCTGTTTCATTCATCATTGAGGCGAACTCTTCTTCCGAACCGGCTAAATTTTCTGCAACAACAATACACGCATCGTTGCCAGATTGAATTAAAATGCCTTTTAATAAGTCCTCCACTTTTACTTCTTGACCGATTTTTAAAAACATCGTCGAACCGCCGGATGCAGCTCCTCCTTTGCGCCATGCGTTTTCACTGACGGTGTATCTGTCATCCAGAGAAACTTCTCCGTCTTTGATTTTACTCAATAAAACATAAACCGTCATCAGCTTGCTCATTGACGCAGGTGCTATCATCTCTTGATGATTTTTCGTAAATAAATACGCTCCCGTTTCGTAATCCATCAAAATCGCATTCTTGGCTTTGGTTTCAAACGCATTCGCTTTTCCGCTCAGTGCCATCATGGAAACGCCTATGGCTAATATGCATAAACTCCTATATGACATGGTTTATTGTTCTCCTATTCTTGTTCCACTATCGTTACATCCGAATGACCGTAATCTAATACTCGGTCTAAAATCTTCATCGCTTCGGCTTTACTCTGATACGCACCCAAACGGACGCGGTAGACACCGTTTTTGCTTAAATAGGCTTCGTATATCGTGACATTGCCGAAACGTTTCATATTGTCAGCCATTTGTTTGGCTTTGTCATAATCCGCAAAAGCTCCGACTTGCACAAAGAATGGTCCTTCTTCGGTGCTGCTCGGTATGCTCACATTTGTATTCGCATTTGAGCTTAATGTTATTTCCGAAGTGTATTGTAACGGACGGCGTGTCGTGGTGCTGATTTCATATTTGGTATTCGAAACCGTTTGAGTGTTTGAATATGGAATCGTGTTGTTTCCGTAGGTCTTTGATGAGTTGGTCGGTGATAACATCGCTTCTTTTATCGCGCGGCTCTCTTTTTCAAGTATCTCAACTTTTACTTTTGCGGTGCCTTTGTTTTTATATCCCAGTAACTCCGCTCCTTTTTCCGATAAATCTATAATGCGGTTTTTTACATAAGGACCGCGGTCGTTTACTCGGGCTATAATCGATTTGCCGTTTTCCAAATTGGTGACACGAACAATCGAAGGCAACGGTAAAGTGCGGTGTGCCGCCGTTACCGCGCGCATATCATAAGTTTCTCCATTTGCCGTGCGCTTGTTATGAAAATCGTCCCCATACCAAGAAGCCATGCCGACTTCTTCGTAGTCATAGTCTTCTTTTGGGGTGTAGCTTTGCCCTAAAACCGTATAAGGGTTGCCGACTTTATATATGCCTCCGTCTTCTTTGATGGCGGCGACTTCTTCTTGTAAATTCTTATATGCAAATTCTTTCGGTTCAGATGCACAGCCTGAGAGTAATAACAGGGCGCAGAAACCTAGTTGAAATTTGTATCTTTTCAGTATCGTCATTTTGTATCGTTCCTTTTGCGCGATATTCTAATCGCTTGATTGATGTCTGTAAAGCTCCTTGACACAGTTATTGACTGTTGTTTTTCCAGATGCTCTAAAAAATTTTTGACAATTATATTCTTTGTTTTATCATAGCTCATAAATCCTTAATAAATCGATAAGGGAATGGGGAAATGTTGACAGAACGCAAGGTGTTTTTAGGGTGCTTGACCGCCGTAGGGTTGTGGGCCGAAACATTGGGGGCTAAACCCGTTGATGTTATTCGACCGGAAGATGAGGCTATTTTGGAAGGTGTTTTTGTTCTTGATGGGCAAAATGAAAAACAAAAACGAACTTCGCCTATGGCTGATGGTAACGGCGTTGTCATGAAAGGCGCTCGTGACGCTACTCGTATCAGAGCCGTGCCGCTTAATGTTACTTTCGGGGAAAATACTTCCGCTTTGCCCTCAGAAACGCCTAGTTCTAAAGATGATAAAAAAGACTCTTCTGTTAAAACCTCTGTTGACAATGCTCAGAATATGACGGTTGAAGTCAACAGCGGGGCAGACCTTAAAAATACTATGAAAACCGTGGTGGAAGGGGAAACTCAGAAAACGTCAGCCCCTGTTGAAAAAGTTGAGGAAAAAAATGTTAAAACGACCGCGAAAACCCTAAACCCACCAAAGGCAGATGAAAAAGGCGAATCTGCAGAAAATAGTAATTCCGCATATTCTTATCAAGAGGAAATTCGGTATACTTATCCCAGCAAAAATGAACGGGAACAAGCGCGGAAACCGCTTAGTGAATGGTATAATCCGAACTTAAACGCGGCGGTTAATCGGACACAAAGTGTTGCCGCTAAACCGAAAGATGAAACCTTTATGCAATATCGCTTGGCCGTTTCCGATTGCTTGGATTTGCGTCAAGATGATTTGGAGATGGATAAGGCTATGCTTCGACAAGGCAATATGTACAATGCCGCGGCTTATGTGTCGCAAACCCTCGAAGCGGTTAATGCTTGTTATGAAAATATCGGTTATGATATCATTCGGGTTTATTATGGTGATGATCCGCAAGTTAAAGAACGTTTTGCTCGTCGTATTCAGGATTTCTATATCACCGGTACCGATGTTAATTTTAATCCGAAATTTTGCGGCGATGATTGCTCGCTTGAGGCTATGATTGATGCGCAATTGGCTAAATTTGCCGAGTTTCGGACTTACTTGGCGCAGTTGTTGAATGAACGTCCGTCGTTGCAACCTCTGGCTGCGCCGATGATCCTTGCTTCTTCTCAAAATAGTACCAGTTCTGTAAAAAATGTTGAATATGATGAAGACGGAGGACCGTTTATTGATGTTCCTTCCGCAGATGATACTTCGGTTGATGTTGCTCCGAATCGCTCGTCGCGTTCTTCATCTGATTATAATTCGCTTCCGTTCAGAGCGCCGGCGCAAAATGATAAAAACAATCGTTATGAGTTGCCCGAAATTATGTAGATGTTTTCTCATAATATTCGTCGGAGTTGTGCAAAATGCGCGGGAATTGCTGAAATTAAAAAGGTTGCGTGCGGTGATAATGAAACTTTAAAGAGAGTTGTTTGATGGCTGATGATGTAATTTATCCTTATCAAAATCCGTATCTTATCGGACATGATGAAGAGGTTAGTCTCTTTTTATCCGCGTATAATTCGGGGGCGCTCCATCATGGTTGGTTGATTACCGGTGATGAGGGTATCGGTAAAGCTACACTGGCCTATAAAATTGCACGCTTTTTGCTTTCGGTTAAAGATGGTGAAAAATATAACTCTCTTGATGTGGATGTCAACGGGGCGGTTTTTGCTCAAGTGGCGCAGAAATCTCATCCCGATTTTAAGGTCTTGGAGAGAGATTTTACTGATACCGATAAGAAAAAATTAATTAAAGCCATTAATCAGGGCGAAGAAGTTGACGAAGAAATGAGGCAAAGTCTTAAACGCTCGGCCGTGATTAAAGTTGAAGATGTGCGAGATGTGGTCGAATTTCTTTCCAAAAAGTCTTTTAACGACAGCTGGCGCGTGGTGATTGTTGATTCTGCCGATGATTTGAATACCTCGAGCGCTAATGCTTTGCTGAAAATATTGGAAGAGCCGCCGCTTAAAAGTATTTTGTTACTTATCTCTCACAATCCCGGGAAATTGTTGCCCACTATTCGTTCTCGTTGCGCAAAATTGGCGCTTAAACCGTTGGCGGAAAATGAAGTCGCCTCTTTGCTCAGACGTTATAAACCCTCGTTGCCCGAAACGGAAGTTACGGGACTTGCCAAAATTGCCGCGGGTAGTATCGGTCGCGCAATTAAATATGCCGAAAATGATGCGCTTGAAATGTATGAAGATATTAAAAAACTTTGCTATGCCGGTGCGAAATGCGACGGAGCTCTCCTTTTAGATGTGGCGAATCAGGTGGCTGCTGATGAAGATTGCTGGGATTTGTTTGTCGAATTGATGGCTCGGTTTGCTCGCGATAATTTGCCTGATGCCCCTCATCCTCGCGAATTCTATGAGGCATACGAACAGGCGCTTAAGGTTTTTGATGAAACGGTGCGTGTTAATATGGATAAAAAAATGGCCGCTCTGCAGGTCTTGACATTGTTCGGCGGAGCGTGCTAAACGATATTGTCGTGATGAACTATATGTTTTCAGATGTTTTTCGGAGTTAGATAAAAATGTTTGTGGACAGTCATTGTCATATTGAAGATGATGAAACGGCTTTGCGTGCCGGAAGCGCCGGTGTGGGTGTGCTCTTAAACGCCGGAAAAGATTTGGACGAGGCTCAAGCTCAACTCTTAATGTGTACACGTTTTGACGAACTGCACAAACAAAATCCGCTTGCTCCGAAGATGTGGACATCGGTTGGCGTACATCCTGATTCAGCGCCGGAAAAATTGAATAAAATTCAAGTGGAAGATATTGTGAAGGCGGCGCAACATCCGAAGGTTATCGCTATCGGAGAATGTGGACTTGATTATCATTACGGCGCAGAGGTTAAAAAAGAACAACAAGAAATGTTTGCTCGTCATGTTGAGGCTTCGGGGATTACCGGTTTGCCTTTGATGATACATCAGCGCGAAGCCGAGGAGGATATGTTGCGAATCTTATATGACGGGGTGAAAAAATTTGGTAAACTTCGTGGGGTTATTCATTGTTTTACATCTAATCAACAATTTGCCGAGGCTGTGCTTGAACTCGGTTTTTATATTTCGGCATCGGGAATTGTTACTTTTAAAAGCGCCGCTGATGTTGCGACGGTGTTTCAGAATTATCCTTTGGATAAAATCTTGATTGAAACCGATAGTCCGTATTTGGCGCCGGTCCCTTATCGGGGGAAAAACAATGAGCCGGCTTTTGTGCTTAAAACAGCTGAGAAAATTGCTCAAATTAAGGGCTTGACGATTCAAGAAATTGAACGTATAACTACCGATAACTTTTTTAATTTGTATTCTAAAGCTCAACGATGAACGGAAAGGTGTGGCGTGTCTAAAGTTTTGATTTTGGGGGCGGGAGCAGCTCCGGGGGTGCCTTCTTTGGCTAACGGTTTTGGGGAATGTGATCCGAAAAATGAAAGAAATATTCGCTTGAGAAGCGGTACTTATATGGAAATCAGCGGGGTTAAATTCTTAATCGATACTTCGCCTGATTTGCGTATGCAGTTGATACTCGGTAATATTCGTGCGCTGGACGCCGTCTTTTATACACATACGCACGCTGATCACTTGCACGGAATTGATGATTTGCGCGAAATTAACCGTATTACCGGTCAGGCTATCGAACTGTTTGCTTCACCGGATAATCTCGAAATTATTCGGACACGCTTTCCGTATTTGATTGCTGAGAAAAAAGAAGATGTCGAACCCGTGTATCGCGCTGCTCTGCACCCGAATACGTTTAATTATGAGGAAAGTTTTTATTTCAGAGATTTGAAAGTGACGCCGATTAAATTGCAGGGACATAATGTGGAATGTTCAGGGTATATCTTTAATGACGGTGAAGTCGTGCATATATCTGATTTTCGTGATATTCCCGAAAGCGCTTTCCATTTTATTAAACGCAAACCGGAAGTGTTGATTATGCCGCTGACGACGCCCGAAGGTACGCGTTTTCATGCCGGCTTGGCAACGCTTCTTGAATATGCCGCACGTTTGCAGCCGAAAAAAACGATTATTACGCATATGGCCGTGGAATGTGATTATGAAACGGTTAAAAACGCTTGCCCGAAGGGAATTGAACCGGCATACGACGGATTGGAGCTTTCTTGGCGTAGCGCCGTGGTTGCTCAGGCGGTCTAATTGAGTTTTTATTAACGAAAGGATGGGCTATATGTTGTGCATTTATCATTCGGCTGATCATGACGGTAAAGGTTCGGCGGCAATTGTTAAATATGCTTATAAAGATTGCGAACTCTTGGGATTTAATTATGATCAGGAAATTCCTTATGACGAAATCGAAAAACATCAGGATATTGTGATTTGCGATATTTCTTTTCCGATGGATTATATGTTTAAGTTGCATGCCGAGAAAAATTTGACTTGGATAGATCATCACGCATCGGCGATTGAGGCGTATGAACAAATGCTCAAAACCGAAGGTGGTTTTGGAATTAAAGGTTCTCGCGCGGTCGGAACGGCTGCGATTGAACTCACTTGGCAATATTTCTTTCCGCAAAAAGAAGTACCGGAAGGGGTGAAACTTTTGGCGCTTAATGACTTGTTTGATTTACGCGATAAAAGAGTGCGTCCTTTTGAATTTGCTTTTCAAGCTATGGGCGTTAATCGTCCGTATGAAAAAGTTTGGCGAGATTTGTTTGAGGGACGGATTGATATTGATTTGATGGTCGAGAAAGGTAATGCTATCTTATCATATATTCGAAATCGCGATTACAGACTTTCTCGCAATATGTCGTTTGAGGGAACTTATAACGGACTTCGTTTTATTGCGGCTAATATGGCGCAAGCCGGTTCGGACTTTTTTGATACGCTCGATAATATTGCCAATTATGACTTTATGGTCAGTTTTTCGCTTAATAAACGCAGTAAGTGGAATTTATCTTTCCGCACGACAAAGGATAATGTTGATGTTTCGGCGATTGCGGCGGAATTTGGAGGCGGTGGTCATAAAAAAGCTTCGGGGGCTTCGGGGTTGGATAAGCTACCGGACTTCTTAACCCAAAACGTGCGTGAGTGGACGAAGTTTAATTAAACGTTTATGCAGAAATTTTTAATAAAAAAATAGAGTGTTCTTTGGAACGCTCTTTCTTTGTGTTATTTTTGATTAAAAAATATCGCTGCCTTTGATTAAATTGGCAACTATTTGGCGGACTTCTTTGACTACTTTGTAGGTTACGAAGCAGGCAATAACGAAGGCTATGCCAAATAATATTCTCACATCTTTCGGCGGCGTGCAACCTATACGGAACACGGCGCAAAAACTAAGTGTTGTTCCCAGTATGAGCGCAATGATCATAAGTGAAAAGAGAATTACGGTCATACAATGGCAGATTTTTCTTTTGCGGGGCGGGGGCATTTGTTTTTGGTTTTTTTTAACGAGGTTGGCTCCTTAGTCCACTCCTCGTGAAACAACGTCGCATAGGCGGTTGTTTCAGGTTATTAATTTACATATCTATACTTTTCTAGGCTTGAAATATCATATTTTTAGAGATGAAACAATGTTTTTTTATCTCGCGTATTCAAGGTGTTATATTGGTGGAGGGAATTTTTTTTGCAAAAATTTGAACTTTTTTAAGAGGCGCTCGTTATACTCTGTGTAAGTTGAATGAATTTAGCTGAGGATTTTTGAGATGGATAAAATTTCCGGACTTTTAGCTGAGGCGAAACCGCTTTATAAGCAACGCAAAAGGGAACGTCAAATTTTGACAGGTACTTTTGGCTCGCTTGTTATCGGGGTTTGGGTCGGGCTGCAGGCGTGGTTGCCGGTACCGACTTTAAGCGAAGGACAGTTTAATGATTATATGGCGATGCTTTATGATGGTGATTCTTACTTTGCTTATGAGGTTGAAAGCGACGATATGCTTCCTTTGGACGGTTATGGCTTTTATGAGGTCAGTTAATGGAAAACTTAAATTGGTTTCAGAAACGTTTGGTTAAAAACGTGGTCAGAAAAATGCTTAATCGCTCGGATGAAGATGTTGAACAGGAAATTTATATCCGCTTATGGCAGAAATTTTCGACTTATCGTGAGCAGGAAAAACTCGGCGCATGGATACGCGTCGTGGCTGAAAACTTTTGTAAAGATTATCTTAAAAGCAAAAGTCAAAAGCTCTTAAATGCTTCCATCGATGAGGAAAGCGCCGGTTTGGAAAATATTTCCGCTCCTGATAATCCGGAAAGAGAGTGGCTCTTGAAATGTCGGCGGAAACTTATCTTAAGCGCAGTGGACGAACTACCTAAAGATATGCGTAAGGCGATTGTTTTGGTTGAGTTTGAGGGGCTTAACTATGATGATGCGGCGAAACGATTGAAAATTAATGTCGGTACGCTGAAGTCCAGACTGCATAACGCTAAAGCTAAGTTGCACGAGAAATTGGCTTATTTGGAATTGTAATTTTTGACGGCTGAATTGAAATTCGTGTTTTTTGATGAAAGGATTTGATTATGGAACAGGAAAGAAAAAGATTGTTGATTACCGGCGGTTTGGCTTTTGTGGGGGGTATTGCTGTTACATTGACAGCATTCGCAATTGCGTTTTGTCCGGCAAAAAAATATGGACACTGGCGCGGGGCTTGGCGTGACAGAGCTCCTTATATGATGCCTATGGACAGACCAATGCCTCGTCATCACGATATGCATTTTGATGACCGTCGCCCGCTACCGCCACATCATGACGCTCGCTTTGATGGTCGTCGTCCCGAACCCCGTCCGCATGCTTTGAAGGATTTAAGACGTCCCGGGAAAGAGGGGTTTCATCCCGACGAGATGATGAAAGAACGTTTTGCTAAAAAACTTAATTTGACTGATGAACAAAAAGCGCAAATCGAAAAATTCCGTAAAGAAGATATGGAACAGATGAAACCGCTATTTGATCAGATGGATGAACTGCGCAAACAAGCCGATGAATTGCGTGAACAGAATAAAGCTCGTTTTGAAAGTGTCTTAACCGACGAGCAGAAAGATATCTTGAAAGCTATGCACGATAAGAAAATGGCGCGCAAAGCAGAGAGGAAAAAGTTGAAAGACAAAGCGCCTCTTGTTCAAGATAAAACAGCTCCTGCTGCTGTTGATAAAGCAGGAAAATAACTCTTATATACCTACTAAAAAAAGCCGCTGACCGTTGAAGTCAGGGGCTTTTTTATTTTCTGGATTTTTTTAACGATTAATACCGAAAAACCTCGAATCTTCGGCGTGCAGCTGCTTGGCTCGCTTCTTGCTGAAGGCGGGTTTGTTTCTTTCTTAAACTTATGCGCACAGTTATTAACATCGCGCTTATTGCAATGGCACATCCTTGCAAGATTGTGGTTGCGTTCAATAAAATATTATCCATAACATAAAAATTTAAAGTTACCTAAAAATCTTTCTACATTTTTTGTGTATAACATGATTTTTGTTTTTGTCAATACTTTTTTGGCAATTTTTTTACGGTTTACGGAAAATGTTTTTTGGGGGGATTTTTAAATCTTTTTAAACGTCTGAAGGATACACTTTTTAGCATAAGAAAAGTGTTTCAATATGACGGGAGTGCTTGATTATGAGCAGAGCGATTATTTTAATGATGGATTCATTTGGTGTCGGTGGGGCAAAAGATGCTCGCGCTTTTGGTGATGAAGGTGCGAATACCTTTGTGCATATTGCCGAGAATTATCCTCGTTTTTCTATACCGAATTTAGAGGCGCTCGGGCTTAATCGCGCTAGTCTTTTAGCGACCGGTAAAGAGGCTCCGCTAACTCGGGCCGAGGCGAAAATGAATGTCCATGCGGCGTATGGATGTATGGAGGAAATCAGTGCGGGGAAAGATACAATTTCCGGACATTGGGAAATGGCTGGCGTACCCGTACGGCAAGATTTCGGGCATTTTCCTCCGCAATATCCCTCATTTCCGCAGGAATTGGTCGAACGTATTTGTAAACGCGCAGGCTTGAGCGGAATTTTGGGAAATAAGGCCGCTTCCGGTACCGTCATTATTCAAGAACTCGGAGAAGAACATTTGGCGACGGGGAAACCTATCTTTTACACTTCTGCCGATAGTAATCTGCAAATTGCCGCTCATGAGGAAAAATTTGGTTTGGAGCGTTTGTATGAACTTTGCGAAATTGCTTTTGAAGAGGTTAAACCTTATCATATCGCTCGAGTTATCGCCAGACCTTTTGTCGGAGAGAAAAACGGTGCTTTCGTGCGTACCAAAAATCGCCATGATTATGCGCTCTCTCCCCTTGCGCCAACGCTTTTGGATAAAGCGAATGAAAAAGGACTTGAAGTGGTGGCTATCGGCAAAATTTCTGATATTTACGCAGGATCCGGAGTGACGAAAAAAGTGCTTGCCAGCGGTTTGGAAGAACTTTGGGATAAAACTCTCGAAGAAATTAAAAATCTTGATGCCGACGGTATTGTGTTTACCAACTTTGTCGATTTTGATATGACTTGGGGGCACCGTCGCGATGTTAAAGGTTACGCCGAAGGGCTGATGTATTTTGATGCGCGTTTGCCCGAAATCCTCCCTCTGCTTCGTGATGATGATGTTGTCTTTATTACCGCCGACCATGGATGCGACCCAACGTGGACGGGGACTGACCATACACGCGAATGTGTGCCGGTGTTGATGTTTGGACCGAATGTGAAACCCCAATCTCTCGGGCGACGCAAAACTTATGCCGATATTGCCGAAACAATTGCGGTGAAATTCGGTTTGGCGCCGTTTCATATCGGTTCGCCGTTTTAGTTCTTGATACTTATATATTCCCGAACGGCGGGTATTTGGGGAAAAAAATAAAATTTTCTTGGCGCTTTCAAATGTTGTGATATATATTCCTTAAATATGGGTAAATGTTTGTAGATGTAGAATAAAGGAGCTGGCGTGTTTGTGGGGTTGTTGACGGCTTTGGCGGCTTTTGCGTTGGATCAGGCTTCCAAAATGTGGGTCTTTTCGTTTTTGGCGAACGGACGTCCGGTTTTTGAATTGACGCCTTTCTTTAATTTGGTTATGGCGTGGAATACAGGTGTCAGTTTTTCTATGTTTGATAATCTCGGTGGCGCCGGCGTCTATATACTTTCCGCTTTCTCGCTTATTGTCGTTGGGTTCTTGCTTTATTGGTTGAAAGATGAAAAGTCCGTCCTTATTCAAATGGCTCTCGGTATGATTATCGGGGGCGCTGTCGGTAATGTTGTCGATAGAGTGCGCATGGGGGCGGTGTTTGACTTTTTGGATATTCATGCTTTCGGATATCATTGGCCGGCCTTTAATCTTGCCGACAGCTTTATCTGTATCGGCGCGGCTCTGGTTATTTGCAACGGATTATTCTTTAATAAAGAATGGGATGAACCTGAAAAACAGGGGGATTTTTCGGAAAAAACAGATACCAAAAGTTCCGTTGAGGCTAAAAAATAATTGCTTCTTGTTTATCCGGTTTGTTATTTAGGGCTTGTTGTTATGGAGTGAAGGGGGCTGTTTTTGTTATGGTGTGAATGGTTCGGTTTTTTGAAACAGAGCTTTTTTTTATAAGGAGATTGAATGATGAAAAAATTGTTGTTTGTGGTGTTTGTTTTGGGGATTATCGCCGGACTTTCTTCTTGCGGATTGACAAAGGAAGATTTGGGTATGGCTAAGTCTAAACCCGATGAAACTCAAGTTTCTCGTCGTAATCAATTGTTGTTGCCGCCGGATTTTGACGTACGGCCGGTTGTGGCGCAAAATCAAGTTGCAGATACGCAGGAATAAATCAAGTTTGTGGCGAGGGGCGGGCTTATTCGGTAAATTCGCAAAATCCGGGTGGAAATTGCATCGCAGGGAAAACAATATGTAAATTCAGAATTGGAGCGGGAATATGCGCTTGTTTAGGCTTATACAAGAAAATATCAAATTATCACGCTTTACTTTGGTGGCGGTCGGGGCGGCGATGATGTTGACGATTGTCGCTCGCAATGCTCAGGCTAAATTAATGAACCTTTCGGCTTTTACTCTTGATAACGGTTTACAAGTGGTTGTGGTCGAAAATCATAAGGCGCCGGTGGTCTTGCAGCAGGTCCTCTATAAAACCGGCTCGCTCTACGATCCCAAAGGAAAAGGAGGTATTGCTCATCTCTTGGAACATATGATGTTTCGAGGTACAGATAAACTTCCCGGGAAAATGTTTGACAATCTAACGCAAAAATATGGGGCGCAGTCTAACGCTTATACTACTTATGACGAAACAGGCTATTATGAATTTTCCGATATCTCTAAACTCGAATTGATGATGGCTCTTGAAGCCGAGCGTATGGCGCATCTTAAAATGAGCGATGCCGATTTTTTGAAAGAACGAGGCGTGGTTTTACAAGAACGTAAACAAAGGTTTGAATCAAATCCCGTTCCCCTGTTTTATGAAACTTTAAATAAAATTTTATGGCAGGATCATCCCTTTGCTTCGTCCGTCGGTGGGTCTGAACCGGAAATATCGGGCTTGAATATTCAAGACGCAACGGATTTTTATCATGCTTATTATCGCCCCGATAACGCTATCCTTATTCTGGCCGGTAATATTACCAAAGATGAGGCTCGTGTTTTGGCGAAAAAATATTACGCTTCGGTTCAAAATCCCGAACGGCCCTTTAATCGTCCAGTGTTTGTTGACCCGAAAAATATTGATGCGGATATGGTGGTTAAATTGGATGGCGTGCAGAAACCGCGCTTTGTGCAATATATCCGCTTGGACGGGCAGCTGTTGTCTAAAAAAGATATTGAAGCGCTTAGTTTGCTTACGACGTTTTTGACCGGCGATGATACGTCGTATGTGTATGACAAACTTGTTTATCGCGATAAAAAATTATTGGGTGTCGAGGTCGGTTTTTCTTATTGTTTTGGTGTCGGGGGAACGGTGTCGTTTTATGCAGTTCCCGCATCTGAGTGGCTTAAAGATGAAACTCCCGAGAAACAATTGGCGGAAATTAAAGAACTTTTGTTTCAAACGGTTGATGAGGGGGGGAAAGCCTTAACACAGGAAGATTTGGATAAAATAAAGAATCGTATGCTTTCCAATGCTGTCTATATGCAGGAAAATCCACAATCAGCCGGTCGATTTGTCGGTTCTATGCTCATTAATGATTATACACCCGAGGAAATTATGAATTATGACGAACGTATTATGGCGATTACGCTTAATGATGTGGTTGAGGCGTGGAATAAAGTTAAAAAATCTAAGGCAAAAGTTGCCGGTTATTTGATTGGACAATGAACTTTTTTGAGGGGCAATGATGCGAAAAAATTGGAAAATCGGTTTGTGTTGCGCGGTTGTCTTGTTGGGCGCAGCAGTTGGTTATGCCTTATGGACTGATGCTTATGCGCCGATTGATGCTGAGCGTATTTTAGCAAATTCTAAATTAAACGGACGGACTTTTAAAGGCGAAGTTGTCGAAATTCAAGCCGATAATAATTTGTTGCACGCTTATTTAATGGAAGAACATAGCGTGCCGTTGGCGGCGATTTCTTTCGGATTTGATAAAGCCGGAACGGCTTATGAACCCAAAGATGGCGTGGCTTTGTTGACTGAAAGTGTTTTATTGGACGGCGCAGGACGCTTTTCTCGTAAAGAATTGCGGGAAACTATGAAAGAAAAAGGAATTAAACTTGCAGTTTCCGCGGGAAATGACCGTTTGACGTTTTCGCTCAGCTTTGTGAAAAAATTTGAAAAAGAGGCGTTGGAAATCTTAAAAGCCGTTCTTTATGACGCGCATTTTAAAAAAGAAGATATTGATTTGGCGCGTCGTCAACTCGCTATGCTCAAACAACAGCAAAAAGAAAGTCCTCAGTATCAACTTAATCGCTTGATGGATAAAACTTTTTATGGCGAGCATCCGTATACTAAAGAGGGAATTCCCGACGATGCGGTTTTGGCTAAAGTGTCTGTGCAAGACATGCGAGATTATCTTAAACAATTTATGGCTAAAAATACTTTAAGCATCGGTATTGCCGGTGATATGGACAGAGCCGAAAGCGAAGCCTTTTTAACGCAGGCCTTCGCGGGACTTGTTGATACTTCTAAAGGTGTTGATTTGCCGGAATTTAAACCCGATTGGAATGCTCCTAAAGTTGCTGAAGTGTCCGATATTTCCGCACAGAGTTTGATTATGCTTAAATCTTTGGGCGTGCCGCGTTTGGATGACGATTTTTATCCGTTGCTTTTGGCGGATTATGTTTTCGGTGGGGCGGGGCTCTCGTCGCGGTTAAGTTTGGCCGTAAGAGAAAATGAAGGCTTAACTTATGGTATTTATAGCTTTTTGACGAGTGATGATACCGGTGATTTTTGGCAGATTTATTTTTCTACTACTCCAGATAATACCGCGCGAATTTTTGATTTACTTAATCAGGAATATGAAAAATTTTATCGGGAGGGGCTTTCTCAACACGAACTTGATGTCGCTAAGAGCAGTTTACTCTCCTCTTTTAATCTCCGCTTTTCTTCCGTGGCGGTGATTGCTGAAATGTTGGAGCAAATGCAGGTGCAAAAATTGGGAATTGATTTTTTGAAAAATCGGCAAAATCAAGTGAAAGAGGTTACTCTTGAACAAGTTAATGATGCTATTCGCCGTCGGCTTCCAAAAACGCTGAAAGAAGGTGACGGGGCGCGCGTGTTTGAAATTGTCGGTGCGGCGCAGAAAAATAATTGAAATAGATGAAAATGTATCCAATTGATGATATTTGTTGCTTAATGTCTTGATTTAATGCTCTTTTATTTTTGCAACATACAGCCCTTTTTCTAACGATTTTTTAACTCTCTTTGTGGTAATCTATCTGTAATGTTGAGGAGTGCTTTGAACTCTCAATGTATCTTTATAACTATTTTTTTTGACGCAGGTGCATAAACGATTATGAATACATTAAACGATATTTTTGACAGATTGAAAAAGTCCGGATTGCTCATCGTTTTCGGTATATTTTCGGTTTATTTTGCTATTAATGCGGTTAAAGGAGATAGAGGATTTTTCAGATATCTCTATCTGAAAGGTAAAGTGGAAGCTGCTCAACAGGAAAAAGCGCGGTATGCGGCTATTAAGAAAGATTTGGAGCATAAAGTCGCAATGCTTTCCGAAAGTTCTCTTGATTTGGATTATCTTGAGGAACGCGCGCGAATCGTACTTAATATGGTCGGCGATGGTGAATATGTTATCTTGGATAAAGATATTGATAAAAATTAAAAAGTGTTTGAAAATTAAAAAAATTGTTGCTATAACCGACCGTAATTGCCGAGGATTGCCTTTTTATTGACTCGGCTTGGGGTAATTTATGGATGGTGCATTTGAGATATAAAAGAAAACCTAAAAGACCTAAAGTCCTTAATTTTCAACCGTCGGAAAGTAAAAACTTCTTTTCCGAAAAGGAGTTTATTATCCGTTCTAATGAGCAAATGAAGGTTTTTAAAATCTCTCCTCGCTTGCAATGGTGCGTCTTCGTTCTTATGATCGTACTCGGTATCTGGGGCGCGCGTTCCTATCAAATGTATAGCGTTTCAGACAGAATTATCTCGTATCAGGAACGTAAATTGGGCGAAACACGCAGTGCTTATGTCGATCTGATGAGCGACTTCGTTACCGTGCATAAAAATATTTCTGCGTTGGTGCAAAATTTTGGACAGACTTCAAATGCTCAAAAACAAGATGATTTAGATGAGTATCTTAAACGCGCAGAGGTTATTGAAGAGAAAATTAAACGGATTACCGCTAAAGAAGATTGGATTAATGAACATGATTTGTCTCAGAAAAGCGCTTTGAAAGATGCTCTTATACATCGTGATGTCGCTATCGAAGAGAAAAAACAATTGGAAGAAAAAGTGGCGCATCTTCAGGAAATGGTCGCTTCGTTGCAGGCTTTCGAAATGGATATTTTGAAGAAAATCGAAACCCTTTCCAATAAGGATATTGATAAAATCAAAAGCACTATTTCTACCGTCAACGGTGAATTGAAACGTCGGGGAAAATATTATAACCCCCTCGCTAACTCTAAGAAAAATAGTAAAGGGGGGCTTTATGTTCCCGATAATGTTGCTTTGGGACAAAATCAGGAATTGATGGCACAGGTGAATAAAACTTTTAGCTCAATCGACGATAATTCTTATTATCAAGAGGCTTTGAAACGTATCCCTATCGGAAAACCTGTCTGGTCGTATTGGTTGTCTTCTCCGTTCGGAAAACGTACGGATCCGTTTAATGCTAAAAGCGCAAGGCACAAAGGTGTCGATTTGGCTTCTAATAAAGGTAATAAAATCAAAACTATGGCCGAGGGGAAAGTTATACGCGCAGGGACGGCTTCCGGTTATGGTAAAATGGTTGAAATTGACCATGGTAACGGCTTTAAAACCAAATATGGACATATGAATGCAATTTATGTGCAGAAAGGTGAAGAGGTGGTCTTGGGGCAGGCTATCGGTGAAGTCGGTAGTACCGGGCGTTCTACCGGTCCGCATTTGCATTATGAAATCCTCTATGACGGCGTTAATTTGGATCCGATGGTCTTTATTAAGGCTAAGTAGTGTTTTGAGTGTGACGAGGAGAGATTTTTTATGGGGGAGGGTAAATTGTTTACCGATTTTTTTTTAGAGGAGATTTGTTGTGATGAGGAAGTTTAGACGAGTGGTGTTTTTGAAGTTGGCTCGTATGATGAGAGGGGAGAAAAATATTGTGCCGTGCATTATCAGTTCGGGAACGCGTATTGTCGGAAATATTACCGATGGTGATGTTATTCATATCGACGGCAGATTGGACGGCGATGTGAATTGTCGGGAATTGGTTATCGGTAGTACCGGTGCCGTTAACGGGAAAATTCAAGCGAAAAGTTTGGAACTCTATGGCGAACTCAACGGTTCGTTGGCTGTTGAAAATCTGTTTATTGCAGGTTCCGCCAGATTTATCGGTGATTCGGTTTATAAAACTATTGCTATTGAACCGGGCGCCGTCTTGGAAGGTAAATGCGCCGTTTCTAAAGTCCCGCAAAAAAACGAAACTGATATTGAAGCGGCGGAATAATCCTCTTTTTCAGTTTGGATGTAAAATAAAAGGCGACAGTTTTAACTGCCGCTTTTTATTTGTTTTGAAACGCTTTTATGGATAGCGTCTTTTGAAACTTTCGTTCTTGGGAGGATAATGCGGCGGTGTTTCATCTTTGTCCGGAAATTGCATGAGGAAAAGTCCCAAAACATATAAAAACAAAGCGCCCGATATGGATATTCCGTATAAAAAACTGTTGGCTTGTTCCAACATGGAAATATAGACAGCATTGGCTATAACTAGACATACAAAACTTATCGTGTAGGCGATAAAGTAGGTGTCTGCCAGAGGATATTTGCTGTGCTTGTTTATTCGGATACCCACTATCATTTCTATCAGCAGTGACAGCAAAATGACGAGTATTTGACCGCAGAATTTATCTGCGTAACTTAATGCAATCAAGTTGCCGATGATAATGATGATACTGCAACTCAATAATTTTGCTTCCAGGTGATTCATCTTCCACCAACGGGTTATTCTCTTTTTCATAATGATAAAATTTATGAAGGTTAATAATTGGCATACTTGTATAAATTGCAATCGCCAATTTATTACTTTTTTGAAAAAATGTCAAGCGCTGCTCTGTTCGATTTTATGAAGACAGAGAGGAGTCAGACACGATGATAGGGGTGATGATTGATGATGGTTTCCGCTCGATAAATTTGCTCTGTTAATACCGCGCGCATCAAAATATGCGGTAAGGTCAATTTGCCAAAAGATAACAATAAATCTGCCTTTTGACGCGTACTGTCCAGATGTCCGTCCGCTCCGCCGATTAAAAAACAAATTTCCGAACAGCCCGCCAACATCCAGTTTTCAATAATCTCGGCAAATTCAGGACTGCTTATATTTTTGCCGCGCTCGTCTAATACGACTACTTTCGCATGAGCTGATATGCAGGATTGTAAAAATTTTGCTTCTTCCTCTTGTGTGCCGTTATCTTTCTCTTTAATCGTCAAATTCCATTTCATTCGTTCGGCGTAGCGCTTTATAATCTCTCCTTCAGGTGAATTGTCTTTGCACTTGCCGATGACGCCTAAGGTTATTTTCATGCTTCGCTCGCTTGATTTAGGTTTTTTGTCGCTTGTTCTTGATGCCGTATTTGTTGTTTGGCTGCCGCTCGTCCCGAGGCTATCGCTTCCACAATCGTGCCGCAGTTTCCGCTCATGTCGCCGGCGTAAACCAGGTCTTGCGGTATTTCGTCTTGGGGGAAATATGAACCTAACGCCATGATGACTTTGTCATAGCCGCTTAATTTGATGGCGGGGGCGTCGGTGGCTTCCGCTTTGCCTTGGGCATTAATTCGGTTGCTGATGACGGTTAACTCGTAGTGCGTGTCGCAGGGGCGAATTTCGGTGACCGAACTCAAAGCTCGTATGGTTATTTTATGCTGTTCTAGTTCGGCAAAATCTTTTGCCATTATCCGCATATCTTCTTGGCGGCGCCGGACAAACATTTCAACTTCTTTGCTGCCTTGTTTCTTTAATGTTATCGCGCAATCCAACGCTACTTCTCCGCCACCCACGACGGCCACTCTTTCATAACTATAAATTGCAGGTGAGCTTAAATAGCGTCGATAATCCAAACTCTCTTCTTCTCCCAATATGCCTAATGTGCGGCGCTTGGGTTCGCCTAAGGCTAGTACCAGCGCATCATATTGACGGCGCATCGATTCATAATCGCTTATTTCTTGATTGAGGTATACGTTGACGCGCTCGTTTGTTATCAGGCGATTGATTTCTTTTTCCAAAACTTCAGGCGGTAGGCGATAGGGGGGAATTAGTCTTGCGGCTCCGCCTAATTTGTTATCTTTTTCATAAATGTCCACATTCCAGCCGTTTAGCAAAAATTCATACAAAGCGCCCAATCCTGCAGGTCCGCCTCCTACGACGCAGGCATGTTTGTCATTGCTTGCGGGAAGTTCTAAGTCCGGTAAGCCGCCTTTTTCCATAATCCTGGCTTGTAAACATGGAATTTCAAGCGCCGTGTCTATCCTTTTTCTGATACATGAACTTTGACAGAACCGGTCCGGACAAACCAAACCGCAGGTT
This sequence comes from uncultured Alphaproteobacteria bacterium, assembly GCA_949282205.1. Taxonomy (GTDB): domain Bacteria; phylum Pseudomonadota; class Alphaproteobacteria; order RF32; family CAG-239; genus CAG-267. The sequence goes on from CASDOS010000047.1 coordinate 85,650, forward strand.
TGCGCTAAAGGATTGCGTTTGGCAATTTCCGCGGCGGCGCTCTTAAAATCTCCTCCTTTTGCAAGTGCGATAAAATCATGCGGTGAAACCCCCAAAGGGCAGGCTTTTTCACAGGGCTTGACTTTGCAACCTAAGCAGCGGTGTAATTCGTTTTTTAATTCTTCCGGCGTCATTGTTTGTTCCTCTTATAAAGTTCTTTCTCAGTTTAAGGGCTTTGCCTTTGTTCGGCAAGCGGAAAAAACTCTTGTGGATAACGATGTACTCTTTTTTGTTGACAAAATTGGGACGCAATTTTATAGTATCAATGTGTTTATTACTTTTATGTTGTCTTTTTAATTTTTCTTATTATGAAACTTGGTATCAGAGAAGATGTTAAACAGCGAGTTGAAAAAATTTTGGCTGTCGGGCAGAAAGAGGAAGTGCTGGTTTATTTGTCGGATAGTCCGGTAGAACAGCAGATTTTGTTTTTTCCCGAACATAAGGATTGGCTTATGGCTTATTTGAACCGCGGGTACGAATTTTATGAAGCTAATGTGGTCTTGTGGATGCGTGTTGCGACGGTCGAACAGCTTCGAAAGTATTTGCAAAACGGAAATTTCTTACCTCAAGATGCGGAAATCGAACTTATTTATCATTTGGGTGTTGATGGTGTGAAAACGGTCTATATGTGTGGACAGGAACTTAGCGAAACAACGAAAATTTTTATGATGACGCATTTTAATCATTATGAATTGTTGTCGGTGATTCCGTATCTGGCGCAGAAAGGATTGAGTGAAATTTGCCAAAAACAATTGTTTGCTAAAAGGCGCTTGGATTTGATTAAAGTCTATATTGAACATGGCGGCGTCTTGTTGCCAAAGTATCAATGTAAATTGGTTAAACTCGGCGTGCAGGATTTGATTGATGCTTATTTTGTGCAGCATCCGATGGCTCCTCAAGTTGCAAAGCTGTTAAATGGCTGAAATGTCTTCTCTTATTGGGCGTGGTTCTTTTGAACTGCGCTTTTTTTATGTTTGGAAAGAATTGAGAAAATTTTATATGTTGACAAAAAATATTTATGGCTTTATTGTTTTGGCAAAATGAAATTATTGTATAACTTAAAATTCTTATGTGATGAAAAATACTATTTTGAAACAAGTCAACGATGTAGGGGAGCAACTTGGTTATCCTTTCTATATCTATCCCGACGGAACGTGCGGTAAATCTATCGTTTCGGGCAAAATGAACGCCGTTGGTATTGTAAAAAAGGAATTTCCGGTTAAAGAACTTAAAGCGGAATTCTTAAACTGTGCTGCTGAAAATGATGAAGATGTGTTGAAGCATCTTTCTCAAATTGGCGAAAATATCGGGTTTCCGTTTTATGTTTATGCTGATGGTAACTGCGGAACAATCGCTAATTCTCAGTCCGATGGACTGCCTTTTGTGATGTGTGTTAAAAAGAAATTTTTGGTTGAAAAATTGCTTTTTGATGTCAATGAAGTGTCTGCCGAGCCGATTTCTCTTGATAGAGAAGAGGAATTGTTGATGCTTGAGAAAAGCAGTGACGATGTTATTAAAGCGTATTTTGAACAGAATAAGCTTTCTAATGCAGAGCAGAAATTTGTGCTTGAAAAATGTAGCGATAAAGTCATTAAAGCGTATTTTGAACAGAATCAGCCCTCTGAAGCAAAGCAACTGTTAATGCTTGAAAAATGCAGCGATGATGTCATTAAAGCGTATTTTAAAAAGTATTATCTTTATGATGCCGCCGAGCGGCGGATGATTGAGAAAAGCAGCGATAATGTTGTTAAAGCTTATGTTAGAGAGAAGTTTCTTTCTGAAACTGCCGGACTGCTGTTGATTGAAAAACGCGGTGATGATGTCATTAAAGCGTATGTCGAAACGCAAAAACTTTCTAAAGCAGAGCAAAAGTTGATGTTGGAGAAGAAATGCGGTGATGATGTCATTAAAGCGTATATTGAAAAACATTCGCTTTCTGAAACTGCACAAAAGTTGATGATTGAAAAATGTGGCGATGATGTCATTAAAGCGTATTTTGAAAAGTATGAGCTTTTTAAATCTGCAGAACTGTTGATGCTTGAAAAACGTAGTGATGATGTTATTAAGGCGTATTTTAAAATGAATCGATTACACCCTGATGTAGAGCCGTTAATGCTCGAGAAATGCAGTGATGATGTTATTAAAACGTATATTAGTAACTATGAGTTTATTAATAGCACAGAACGGGTGATGGTTGAAAAATACAGTGATGATTTCATTAAGGCGTATGTTGAAAAGTATCAGCTTGGCGATAAGGCTCAGAGGGTGATGATTGAAAAATGCTCGGACGATGTTGTTAAGGCGTATGTTGAAAAATATCAGCTTTGTGATGCGGCTCAGTGTTTGATGGTTGAAAAATGCTCGGACGATGTTGTTAAGGCGTATATCGAAAAGTATCCGCTTTGTAATGAGGCTCAAAGTGTGATGATTGAAAAATGCAATGATGATGTTGTTAAGGCGTATATCGAAAAGTATCCGCTTTGTGATGAGGCTCAAAGTGTGATGATTGAAAAATGCAATGATGATGTTGTTAAGGCGTATGTTGAAATGTATCCGCTTTGTGAAGCCGCTGAAACGATGATGGTTAAGAAAAGCTGTGATGATTTCATTAAAGCGTATTTTGAAATGTATCCGCTTTGTGATGAGGCTCAAAGTTTGATGATTGAAAAATGCAATGATGATGTTATTAATGCCTATGTTCAAAAGTATAGGCTTGGGAGTAATAAGGCGCAGTGTTTGATGGTTGAAAAATGCAGCGATGATGTTATTAAAGCGTATGTTGAAGAGTATCCATTTTGTGATAAGGCACAGTGTTTGATGGTTGAAAAATGCTCGGACGATGTTGTTAAGGCTTATGCTGCAAATCATCGGATTGGTGATAGGGCTAAAGATATGCTAGTATTGTGTCTTATGATGCGGAAAAGTATGTAAAACGTTTTTTCCGTCGGTTGACTTGATTAAAAAAGGCTTTCTCTTTAGGAGAGAGCCTTTTTTGTGTTTCATTTTAACGGGGGTGGTGGAAATTTTATTTGATAAAAAATTGGCTTTTCGGGGTGGAATAGTGTAAAAACTTATTTACTTTATCTGATTGTTGTGCTAAAGCCTTGATTAGATTGTTTGAGGGAATTGTTTTGAGTACAAAAAGCAGAAAATTGCGGTTTCTTTCTTTGTTTTGGGATTACGCCAGCGCTTTATCTTTGATTGCGTTGCTCGTTTTGTTATGGCATTTGGGGAAAGGGCCGATTAAAGTCAATTTCTTGCGCCCCTATATTATCCAAGCACTTACAAACGAAACCTCTGATTATGATTTGAAAGTCGGCGGGGTTAATTTGGAACTTGTCCATTCCGTGCAACCGGTCAAAATTATTGCCAAAGAAGTGGAATTCAAAGATAAAGAAGGTCAATATTTGGTGCAGGCACCTCGGCTTTCTCTTTCTTTTTCCGCTCGCGCGCTTCTCAAAGGTATGCTCGCCCCAAGCTCTATTACCATTGAGGCGCCGAAAGTACAGATTACAACTTCTTACGGGTTGAAAACGGACGAAAAAATAGAACGTAAACTCGCGCAAATCAAAGATGCCGATAAAAAAGAAAAATTTCAGAAAATTCGTGAGAAAATTGCAGAACTTTCTCAGGAAGAACGGGAGAAAATTCGCGCAACTCATCAAATCAAAAAACTGGAGTTCTATTTTGAACAGTTTGAAGATTTTATGGAACGCTTTAACTCCCCAGAACGCCTTTATCTCGAAAGTTTTATTAATTCTATCGAGGTTACCGATGCAACTCTTGATATGACGGAAGTCGATACAGGGCAGATGTTTATGTTTACCGATATGGATTTTTCGTTTGAACGTGGGGTCGCCGATATCTTGATTAAAACCGACAGCGCGGTTAAATTTGAGGACAGAACTTCCGCTTTGGATATGACGCTCAAATATCGCCTGCTTAATGACGAGGTTAATTATACACTCAATTTTTCCGACCTCGTTATTAATGATTTGTACGATATTCTTGTACCCGAAAAAGGCGATATTCGTGCCGTCGATATTCCGGTCAACGGGAAACTTTCCGCCGTGATTGATTTTGGAAACGTGCTTAAAGATAAAGAGCATTTTGCCGATAATCTCGGTAATAATATCAAAGACGTCAGCTTTGCAATTGAAGGCGGACGCGGTAAAATCGGTTTCGGCGATAGCGAGGAGTTTGATTATAAAGTATCTTCGTTTAATCTTGAGGGACGTCTTCACGGCGGTTTGGATAAAGTCAAAATCGAAAATGCCGCGTTTGATTTTGACGGGAAAAAAGCTGAACTCAGCTTGTCGGCTTCCGGTTTTAAAGACTTCTTCTTTAAGGGGAATTTGGAGAACTTTAAAGTTACCTTCGGCGCAAAGGTCGGAGCGTTCCAAATGGATGAACTTTCTCTCTTGTGGCCTCGCTATTTGGGCGAAAAGGCTTGGGCGTGGTGCAAAGAAAGTCTTTATGGCGGTTCTATTTCCAATGGCGATTTTGTTTTTGATTTCGGCTGGGATAAAAATACCAAAAAATTCGGTTTGCTCAAACTTTCCGGTAAAGCCGAATTTGCCGACGCTAATCTTCATTATCTCGAAGGTATGCCGGTGGTGCGTAATGTGTATGGAACGGCTTTCTTTGAACACGATAAAATTGATATTAAAGTTGATAAAGGTGTTTCCGATGGGGTTATCCTAACCGGCGGGCAGGTACTCTTGTATGATTTGGATAAATATGATAACTTTATCAAAATTGATTTGACCGGAAATTCAACCATTACAGACGCGCTTAAATTAATTGACCACGAACCGCTCGGGTTTACTAAAGAAATGGGGGTTGATCCGGAATTGGTGGCCGGTGATGTTGATATTGATTTGAAACTTGATTTTGAACTCAAAACGAATCTGAAACCAGAAGAAATTAAAGTTGAAGTTAATGGGGATTTGAAGCAAGTTGAATATTTGGGCTTAGATGAGGGCAAGACTTTTGTGGCAGATGCTTTGCAACTGCATGTGACCGAAAAAGGTTTTACGCTTTCCGGGGTCGCTAAATATCAGGGAATCCCGCTTAATTTGGCGCTTAATGAAAACTTTAGCGAGAAAAAGCACAAGAGCCGTATTATTGCCGATGTTAAAATAGATGACAATGTATTGAAAACGCTCGGCATTCACAGCGAAATCTTGGCGGCTCCTTATTTTACAGGCAGTTCCGAAGTTAAGGCGATTGTGACTTTCTTAAATGACGGACGGATTGAATTGGTGGTCGATGGATCGCTCAAAGATACCGCGATTGATTATGCTTTCTTGGGATTTTCTAAAGAAAAGGGTTTTCCGTGTCGGGCAAAGGCTTCGATGACTATTAAAGACGGTAAACTTGAGAAAGTTTCTCACTTTCAACTGATTAAAGCGCTCTTTTCCGCTACCGGTAATATGACGGCGGATAAAGAGGGACGTTTGAAAACAATCGATGTTACCGAAATTAAAGCTCCGAAAACTTTTGCTAAGGCGCGCGTCGATTTTAATTATCAGCCTAAACTTGCCCTTAAAGTGACGGTTTCCGGTGATGCGTATGATTTGACAGACTTTTTTGATAAACGTAAAAAAGATAGAGCAGAGGAGAAAAAACATAATGTTAAAAATCTTAAAGATCCTCTTGAAGATGTTTTGGATACCGATATCGTTATTGGGGTGAATAAACTTTGGACCAATAATAATGTGCCCGTTACTAATTTTGCCGGAAAAGCTGAACTGCGTAACGGTATCGGCGTGCATCGGATGAATATGGTCGGTAATTACGGTAATAGCCGTGATGTGAAGATGAAACTCGATTTTGAACCAAGAGGCGACGAATATATGCTTACCGTTGATTCCAATAACGCCGGTAGTACACTTAAAGTGTTGCGTTTGTATGAAAATATGAAGGGCGGTAATTTGCAAATCGAGGCAAAACGCGATAAATATAAAAACTTTAAAGGTCATGCTAAAATGAGAGATTTTGCTTTGGTTAATACGCCCGTGTTTGCGAAAATTTTGAGTCTGGCATCGCTTACGGGAATCGTCGATATGTTGCGCGGTGAAGGATTGACTTTTACGCATCTTAACGCACCGTTTACTTATACTTTTTCTACTAAAAATTTGGAAACGACCGAGGCGCGTATGTTTGGTTCTGTGGTCGGAGTTACCGTTAGCGGCAGTTATAATTTGGCTGACGAAAATTTGGATGCCAAAGGTATGATTATTCCGGCGTATGGATTGAATACTTTTATCGGGAATATTCCTTTGGTTGGAAAAGTTTTGGCGGGTAAAGACGGTACGGTCTTTGCTACAAATTACAGCGTGTCGGGTGATATGTCTGAACCGAAAATTTCGATTAATCCGCTGTCTACGTTGGCTCCGAATTCGCTTAAAGAGTTATTCTCGTCTTCGGATTGATCGGTTGAGTAGGGAAATATATATGGATGGCGTTGGGAAATTTTGAGGAGGGTGTGATGGTGGATAAAATCGGAATTGATTTTCACGGCGTGATTTCGGCGGCTCCCGATTTGTTTGCGAAATTTTGCCATGAAATTCGTAAAAAAGGTGTGGCGGTTTATATTATCAGTGGTGGTCCGAGGCACGATATCGTGCATTATTTAACTGAACATCAGGTCGAATATGATGAGGTGTGGGCTATCTTGGATTTTTATGAAAAACAGGGAAAAGTCGAGTTCTTTGATGATGGCAGCTTTAAAGTGGATACTAAACTTTGGAACGAGGCTAAGGCTAAATATTGCGCCGAGCAGAATATCTTGTTTCATATTGATGATTCTGCTGTTTACGGTCGCTATTTCGTGACACCGTATTGTAAATATGATATTTGTCATGGTGCGTGCGAACTGAATGGGCTTAAAATCGATTTTAATGATGCAGGTCGTGCTGCTCAGGAGGTCGCTGATTATATCCGGCAATATGTGCCGGCGTAATTTTTAGATGTGGCGGCGGCGGTGATTTGGCGAACGTTTGCTTGATTAGCGAAAGTCTATGTTTTGTTTTTCGGGGGCTGTGCTGTATGGCTCCTTTTTTGATATGTTTAAAATATCTATGTGATGGAAGGGGCGGTATGGCTTAAATACGAGTATAAAAAAACAGCCCCCCATGGCTGCTTGTTTCGCGGCGGCAAAAAATCCGTTGCGCGAAACGGTGTTTTCGTACTTATTTTATGATTTTTATTGTGGGGGAAAACTGTATCCCTGAATGGTAATTTTGTTATTTTTTATTCGGTATAGTATTACCAACTTTGTTTAATTTAGCGTTACTTTTGTTTTTTTCAGTTGATGTTATATAAAAGTAACATTTTGCTATGCTTCTTGTTACGCATCGGAGCGTTACCTGACCTTAAGAGTAACTGGTGGACCGTAGAGGTAACGTCTTGCTTCGTAAGGGGCAAAATTGCCCAACTTCGCTTCGGTCAAGCCAGATGTAATGCTCGCTTCTTGCGCCTTTCGGCTTGGCGCTCGCTAACATCTGCTATAGC
>CASDOS010000048.1 GCA_949282205.1 uncultured Alphaproteobacteria bacterium
CTGGCTTGTTCTTCTTTACTAAATCTTATTTTGCTCATTCTTATCTCCTTTTGTGTGAGTTTAACAAAAAAATTCCCCTTTGAATATTTTTTTCAAAGGGGATTTCCTTTTTTCCTCCACTTTCTGGGGTACAGATCATAGTTACGAGGGATTTTTTTTATAAATTGCTAAAATTGATTATCAGCCTCTTGTTTTATCAAAAGCCATCTTTTGTACAGCACTTAAATCTGTTTTTGAAACATCAACTTTACCGGCTTTTTTGCCTTCTGTCTTAGCTTTAGCGGCTCTATCTGCTACTGGAGCTGCCGTGTCAAGCTCAGCCGCCTCTTTCTCAGACATATCAAAAGACAAATATGGAACTTTGCTTAAATCCGCACCAGACAAATCAACCTCCTTACCTATATCTAAAGATGATAATTGACTTAAATCAGCACCGGAATAATCAATCTCTTTTCCTTTTTTCTCAGCAATTCTCTTTTTAGCTTCAGCAGCTTTTTCTTCACTGGTACTCATTTTTTTTCTCCCTAACTAATTATACATTTCAATAGACCGCCTACTAAACCATCTACTAGATACAGAATACCACAAACAAAAAAATGTTACAACAATTTTTCTTGTCCCAACACCACAAAAAGCACATAAAAAATCCCCCGTAGACTAATCTGCCAATTTTAATAAAGACAAATCAAACGAAGGATTTTTTATATTTAACTTTTAGGTTAATTATTTACCGTCTCTGACCTTAGATTTAGCAAAAACTATATTCTGCACAGCGCTTAAATCGGCTTTAGAAAGATCAATTTCACCGGAAACTTGTTCTTTCTTTTCCTTTTTTTCCTCAAACATACCTTCCAAACGCTCCGCACCCTCTTTACCTAAAACATATTCAGCCGGGCTCTTTCCGGATTTTTCCACATCGTTTCTAAGTGCGTCAAGATTATCTTTTTTGAAACTTTTCTCCAGAATTCTCTTTTTAGCTTCAGCAGCTTTTTCTTCACTGGTACTCATTTTTTTCTCCCTAACTAATTATACATTTCAATAGACCGCCTACTAAACCATCTACTAGATATAGAATACCACAAACAAAAAAATGTTACAACAATTTTTCTTGTCCCAACACCACAAAAAGCACATAAAAAATCCCCCGTAGACTAATCTGCCAATTTTAATAAAGACAAATCAAACGGAGGATTTTTTATATTTAACTTTTAGGTTAATTATTTACCGCCTCTGGTTTTAGCTTTAGCAATAGCCAACGCAGCGACATCAACCTCTTTGCCGGCAATTTTGATTTTAACACCATCGATTTTGGCTGTATCAATAAGACTACCTTTCATTTGTTCTTCATCTTTAAAAATAAGTTCTTTCACACCACTCAAATCAGCATGAGCAAACAAAACATCTTGGCATTTAGAAACATCTAGTTTTTTAGCCCCCATTAATGTTTCACTCATATCAACGTTAGCACCTTCTTTAAAAATAATCTCATCGACATTCCTTAAATCGCTACGACACATAGATACTTCATCATATTCAGTCAAATCCAATTTTCCGGAAATTTCATCAGAATGTTTATAACTTAAATCAATAGCATTATCCTCAAGCGATTTTATTTTAACGCCATCGGTTTTAGCCGTATCAATATGACTATGCCTCTTTTGCGCAGCATCTTTAAAAATAAGTTCCTCTACTCCACTTAAATCAGCATAAGTAAAACGAACCTCATCACACATAGAAACATCTAATTTTGTAGGATGTGCATCTGTTTTACTCATATTAACTTTAGCCCCATCCTTAAAAGTAATTTCTTTTACACCGTCTAAACGGCTCATAGATAAATCTACAATATCATAATCTGTCAAATCCAATTTCTCGGAAAATGTGTGTTTATAGCTTAAATCAATTGATTTTTTTTCTGAATTATCAGTCATTCTTCTTCTCCTTATTATATCTCATAGAAATCTAAAAAAACTTCTACTTAGATATAGAATATCATAAATAAAAAAATGTTGCAACCCATTTTGAAGACACTTCTATTTCTGGTACTGTAACAATTCCTGCGCGACATTAAACACTTGTGAGGAATAGTGCGCACCTTTGATTAACAAGACATCCCCCTCGCCTAGAATTTCATCTTTCAAGAAATCCGCTACGCCGTCAATATTCGGAAAATAAAATTGTTGAATATCAAAAGGAAGTTGCGCCAACATATCTTTGGTTTCGGGACAAACCCCAATAACCACGTTGATATGCGCTTTGGCAAGTTCTTGCCCAACTTCAATATGCGCCTGCTTGGAATAATCACCAAGCTCTGCCATTTTACCCAAAAGCGCCACACGTTTACCGCCAACTTTCATTTGCGCCAAAGCTCGAATAGCCAATTTCATCGCTTCCGGCTGCCCCGAATAACTATCGTCAATCAAAACAACATGTTTCCCGTCAATATCAAGTTTATGTTTTTTGCCCCGACCTTCGGGAGCGGAAAATTGATTAACCGCAAGTGAGGCTTTTTGTATATCTAGTCCCAAAACTTCCGCCACTTTAAGCACGCACCAAGCATTATAAAAACAATGCTCGGCTTCGTCCTCAAGATGTAACGTAACTTGCGGATGATTTTGCTTACCATAAGAAAAAACTTTATCGGCAAAACGCAGAGCTTCCGCCCGCAACAATTCCGCATAAGACGTATCTTCGTTATAGATGGCGATACCGCCTTTTCGCAAACCTGAAAAGATTTCGGCTTTTGCCCGAGCAATATTCTCTAAAGTACCCAAAAACTCAATATGCATCGGATAAACATTTGTAACCACCGCCACATCGGGTTCTGCCAAAGATGTCAGATATTGTATTTCGCCGCGCGCCGACATTCCCATTTCAATCACGGCAAATTTTGCATTCATATCCAAATCAAGAAGAGAGCGTGGCACACCGACAAAATTGTTAAAATTTCCACTCGTCGCGTATGTCGGCGCAAATAGAGAAAGAACGGATTTCAATTCTTCTTTAGTGGTAGTTTTCCCCGAACTTCCGGTTAAAGCAATGAGCGTACCTTTGAACTGTCGCCGATTATATTGTCCCAGTTTACCAAAGGCTTTAAGCGTATCCTCAACTAAAATAACGTGTTCAGGATTAACTCCGTCAATCGGACGTTCGGCAACAACGAGATGTGCTCCTTTATCAAGCACATCTCTGATGAAATCATGCCCATCAAATTTTTCACCTTTCAACGCCACAAACAAGGTCTTGTCATTAACCTTACGGCTATCGGTTGAAACCTCTTCAATGACACAATCAGGAACTTCGCCGTTAAAACCTAAAATTTCCGCAATTTTCCGTGCTTGCAACGCTATCATTTTCTTTACACTCTCGTCAGAATCATATTACATTTTCTAAACATTTTGAGCCTGAAAAGTTAATATCGGGTTAGCAGTCGGATAAACAGGCAAACATCTGATAAAAAAACTTGATTTTTCTGTCAAAACGGCGTATATAACAAATCTTAGAAAACAGAAAGGAGCCAACCAAACGATGAAATGTCCATTTTGCGGCAGTACGAACACCCAAGTAAAAGACTCACGAGATACGATTGATGAAACAGCGATTCGCCGAAGACGCGAATGTCCGGATTGCGGGGGCAGATTCACGACATACGAACACGTCCAGCTACAAGATTTAACGGTCATCAAAAAGAACGGCGAGCGTGTTCCGTTTGACAGAGAAAAGCTCTTACGTTCCATAAGTCTGGCTGTAAGCAAATGCGGAATTTCGAGTTTCGAGGTAGAACGCCTGGTAGAAGAAATCCGCCGAGAATTGGAAAATTCGGGAATATCCGAAATCACCTCCAAAAGCATCGGCGAAAAAGTGATGGATAAATTGATAACAATCAACAAAGTCGCTTACATACGCTTTGCATCCGTATATAAAGACTTCAAAGAAGTCAAAGACTTTGAAGAATTTGTCAGTAAGATTAACTCATAAGAAGACGAGGAAAGAAGATAGATGTCAAAATTCGTTTCTGAAAAAATAAGAATGAAATCCGGAGCCCGCTTAGCCGCCGTTCAAGCGACATATATGGCCGCTTTTTCGGGATTAAGCGTTGATGAAGTGGTAGAGGACTTTCAAAAAGGAGAAATCGGCCGCTACGCGATTGAAGAAGATATGATGAACGGCGAACAAGTAGTCGAACTGGAAGAAATGGACAAGCCCTATTTTGAAAAAATCGTCAGAGGCGTACAAAGCAAAAAAGAAGATTTAGAAAAATCTTTGCGATTATACCTAAAAGACGCGTCTTCATACGACCACATGAACGCCACCATGCAAGCCTTACTGTTATGCGCGATGTATGAGTTGGCTTATACGACCGATGTAGACACCAAAGTTATCATCCAAGAATACGTTGATTTGGCGTATGCGTTCTTTATGAAAAATGAACCGAAAATGATAAATGCGTTATTAGACCAAATCGCCAAACAAGTAAGAATTTAAGAAAAAGGAAAGATAATGGCAATACTAAAACTCTACACTTATCCGGATAAAGTCCTAAGTCAAAAATGCGAAGCTGTATCGGCCGTAACCGATGATATAAGAAAGCTGATGGACGATATGTTGGAAACAATGTATGCGGATAAAGGTGTAGGTTTAGCAGCGCCACAGGTAGGCATAACCAAACGAATAATCGTGGTAGACGACAAAGTAAGTGAAGACGGCACACCTGGTCTCAATCCACGCTTTTTGGTAAATCCCGAGATAATCAAAAAATCCGAAGATATGATATGGTTTAACGAAGGATGTTTATCAGTACCCGGCCAATGTGCGGAAGTGGAGCGTCATCGAGCCGTAACGGTTCGCTATTTAGATTATTACGGCAAGGAGCAAATTTTAGATGCGGAAGAATATCTGGCGGTAATTATACAGCACGAAACCGACCACTTGGACGGCATTTTATATATTGACCGCATCAGCCGCTTAAAACGTAATATGATAATCAAGAAACTAAAAAAACAAAGCGAGGAATAATCCCCGCTTTTTTTTATTTAAATAAAATACTAAACTATCTATCGTTCTTGAACAAAGCAGAAACAACAAATTGAGAAAATTTCCGTTTAACATTATTGGAAAAAGATTTATTTTTCTCTCCACCGTTTTGTTTAAATACCCGAGCTTCATCATCATCCATATTGCAGGTATAAAAAAGTTTATTTGAACCCACCCAAGTATGGCATGGCGTATCACGCTGCAAATAATCTCTAAACAAAATTTCTTCAGAATATATTTTATTTTCCGCATCTAACTTAACCATTGCACAATCAGATAAATCTAAAAAAGGCTGAGTAATAATTGTTTGATTAAGATTAACAAATGATCCGGATTTAAAACGCAAGTCACTACGATTGGAGAGGTTACAACCAGACAAATCAACGACATCACACTGCGAAAAATCCAAATCACGCGGTAGATTTTGCGCCATTGCGAAAGAAACCTCACGAACATTTTGAAGACATATTTTGGCTTTATTTGTAAATTTAACATTAAATAAATTCACTTTATCGCAACCAGAAAAATTAAGATATTGAGGTAAATTTTTCGCATTTGACAACTCAACCACAGCCCCTTTTCTAAAAGACAAAGTCGATTGTTTTTTCAAATCACAATCGCCCAGATTAACTTCCGCGCAACAAGAAAAATCAAGATTAGCCGGAAGGTTCGTTGCTTGACATAAATTAACCTTCGCCCCATCTCTAAAACGCAAATTCGATTGATTTTTCAAATTACATTCTTTCAAACTCACCTCAGAACACATCGAAAAATCCAAATCATCAGGCAAATTAGCAACTGCCCGTAAACAAACTCTGGCCCCTTCTTTAAAACGAAGATTAGGCTGATTAGATAAATCGCAAAAAGATAAATCAACTTCATCACACTGAGAAAAATCAAGATTAGGAGGTAAATGACGAGCATTAGTCAAATCCACCTTTGCCCCGCTTTTAAAACGAAGCTGTTGCTGATTACCCAAATCACATCCCTGCAAATCCACTTCATCACATTGCGAAAAATCTATATCCTTTGGCAAGCAATAAGCATCACTCAAAATGACCTTAGCCCCGTTTTTAAAGCGAAGATTGCATTGATTTTGCAAATTACATCCCTGCAAATCCACTTCATCACATCGAGAAAAGTCTATATCCTTTGGCAAGAAATAAGCATCACTCAAAACAACCTTAGCCCCATCTCTAAATGGTAATTTTTTCAAATTTGATAAATTGCAAGCCTTCAAATCAACTTCAGAACATTGAGAAAAATCCAGATTTGCGGATAAATTCCGCGCATTAGCCAAATCAACCTTCGCTCCATCTTTAAACTTAATTGCAACGACATTTCCAAGGTTGACACGTTCCATATCCACCCTATCAAACTGAGACAAATCCATCTTTGCGGCCAAAGAAGTATCCGAAACCACATAAACCAGAGCCTCTGTTTTATACTTCCAACCGGTTAAAATATTAACATCTTCAATTTTAATAGTATCACACATTGTAAGGTCTAATGAAGGAGAGAGCTTTACGGCACCTCTCAAATCAAGACAAGCCCCCTCATGAAGATTAATTTTTCGCACTGCATCAAAACATCTGTCACATAAAACAACGCCCTTAGCGTTTGGAAAATCTAAAACCGGCGGCAAACATCCGGTTCCAACATAATGCTCTGACTGCGAAAGAATAACCTGATATTCAGACAAACAAACCAATTTCTCAATATCATCCCAAGTTTTGTATTTTAAATCGCTCTGACAAGAAATATAGCCATAAGATTTTTTAGCATCAGAAAGCAAAAAGGATTCATCTTTGACTTTACAAGCAAAATTAAATTTATTTTCATATCCACCTAAAACAGCTAATTTTTTACCTAAAACAAGAATATCATTTGGCTGTTCACGATGATCAAAAGTTGCGAGTATAACCTCTTTAAAACGCGCCTGTTCCGAGGATGGAAGTTCGGCAATACATTGTAGCATATCTTTAATATTGCGTGCATAATTTGTGGATTTAAGAATTTCCATACAAACATCGGGCGTAATTTTCTCTTTAGGAAGGCGCGATTTTTTATCATCGGCAAGCCGCCCTTTTTTATAGGGAGTGAGGATATTTTCAACCGCAATAGCGGATTTAAAATTTTCAATAGCAACAAACATTTAAGCTCTTTCTATAATCTGACACACCAAAAGAATAGCACAAATTTAGAAATTGCACAACAAGAAAAATATCATATCTATTACACACCACTTCACGCCCCCAATATTACAACCATATATATAAACCATCATGGAGAATTTTATGATGACATCGCCCAAAAAATTCCTCAACTAGGCAAAATAAAATAAAAAGTTCCCTCTTTTTCTAAAACTAAAACAGCCATTTAACAAAAAAAAACGCTGTTTTTTTATTTTTCAAAGAACATCTTCCGTCTTGATAAAAATTTATATTGTGATACTTTACAGGCGATCAAAATAAAATTATGTCGCACTTATTAAAAACAAATCATTATGAGAAAATCTAAACTCACCACAAAAACATTTACTTTACCTAATGCCAGTGAAATAATCCAAAATTACATTGCAAAAGGCAAAAAACTTCCGGAATGGGCACAAATAAAAATCTTTGAACTACCGCAAATCAAAGAAATTATAACCTCCTATTTAGCACAAAAACAAGAGTTCTGCGAAGAAGCTCAACTAAAAATATTTGAACAATCAAATGCTTCAGAAATTTTTCTTCTCTACGCCCAAAGCGGAAACTTTCTTGAAGAAGATGTGCTAACAAAAATTACAGACTTACCCAATGCCGAAAAAATTCTGCTGGAATACGCCAAAAGCAAAAATTTCTTCACCAGAAAGTGTCAAACATTGGTAATTGATAAAATGCCGAATGCTGAAGAAATTCTTCTTGAATTAGTAAATAACCGCTGGTGCATTTTCAAAGAAAATCAAGTCAAAATTTTTGATTTTCCGCAAGCAGAAAAGATTTTACTAAAACACACTCAAAATGGATGGCGCCTATGTCACGAAGCCCAGATAAAACTCTGTAATTACCCTTTTGCTCCTTCAATTTTATTGGAACACATCAATCATAATTTTGAATTATGCTACAAAGCTCAAATAAAAATTATGGAGCAACCTTACGCCAAAAGCATTATGAAGGCATACATTGAGCATAACGGAGAACTTTATGATGACATAGCAAAAAAATTCATCAACTTGATTAGATAAAGTAAAACAATTTTAAACCTAAAATAGCAAAAAAATTCATCAACTTGATTAGATAAAGTAAAACAATTTTAAACCTAAAACGGCCGTTCTGCCAAAGAACCGCCGTTTTTTTCACATCATTTCAAATACAATATTTCTTTGTCTCTTTCTCTCCCTTTTATTTTATCTTTTCTTTACTTTATCTTTCAATTTTCCTAACCGACCAAAATCAATACACCTA
The DNA here is from genome assembly GCA_949282205.1 of uncultured Alphaproteobacteria bacterium. Classification (GTDB taxonomy): domain Bacteria; phylum Pseudomonadota; class Alphaproteobacteria; order RF32; family CAG-239; genus CAG-267. The sequence continues at coordinate 8,484 of CASDOS010000048.1, forward strand.
TTTTTTTATCCCCCATTTGTCAAGTTCCCTATTGTTTCTTATGCTCTGCCCAAAGCTAACACAATACTATTTTCACACTCCGGTATAGATTTTATACATACAGAATTTCTATTCTTTTCCATATCATCCCCCCACACACCTCTCTTTCACAGCTCTTTGCCTTTCTCTTTCATTTTCCCCTGTCCTCGTACTTACTTTCTCCTCTATATTTACAGCCCTGACACCGCTCTATTTCCAATCTTCTCTTTAAACCAACTTCAATCTATTTCCAACACCTTCAACCACACATCCCCCCGAGCCGATACACCTGTTTTTCTTTTCCCTGTTCTATCCACCTCATGCTTACGTTCTCCCCCCACACATTTTCCGCCTCTTCTCATCGTATCTTCACCACATACTAAAAACAAACCGCCTTACACAACTCCTAAACCAAATAAAACAACTAATACACAACATCACTCTCCACACAAAAAAGGTCGGTACTAAGACCGACCTTTTTATTCTTTTGTGTTTTTGATAAGATTATTCAATAATCTTTGTTACACGACCAGCACCTACTGTGTGACCGCCTTCACGAATAGCGAAACGCAAACCTTCGTCCATAGCAATCGGGCAAATCAAGTTTGC
>CASDOS010000049.1 GCA_949282205.1 uncultured Alphaproteobacteria bacterium
ATCGGTCGCTCGCCTCATCGGTCGCTCGCCTCATCGGTCGCTCGCCTCCTCGGTCGCTCGCCTCATCGGTTGCTCGCCTCATCGGTCGCTCGCCTCATCGGTCGCTCGCCTCATCGGTTGCTCGCCTCATCGGTCGCTCACCTCATCAGCCACTCGCCTCATCAGCCACCCGCCTCATCGGTTGCTCGCCTCATCAGTCGCTCACCTCATCAGCCACTCGCCTCATCAGCCACTCGCCTCATCAGTCGCTCACCTCATCAGTCGCTCACCTCATCAGCCACTCGCCTCATCAGCCACTCGCCTCATCAGTCGCTCACCTCATCAGCCACTCGCCTCATCAGTCGCTCACCTCATCAGCCACTCGCCTCATCAGCCACCCGCCTCAGGTATTAAGGCGATTCTGTTGTTCAAGTTGAGGATTGTTTAGATGATTTAGAAGGAAGAGTCAAGAGTTTTTTTAAAAATTTGCTAAATCGATAATATAATCCCCCACATAAGGAGAATACGCAGATTTATTCTGCTCGACAACACATCACGCCGCAAGATTATCTGTCGCGTAATTTAGTTTTAATCTTTTCCCACCAAGTTTCAGAATATTTATTTTCTGTTTTGCCCCTGCGATAGCGAAAATTATCCTCGGCAAAAACCACCTTAACATCGCGCGCGCCAGCTTCAAGAAACTGACTTTCCTCCATTTGTTTCCGATTTTTAAATACGATTTTTTTAACCGTCGCCAGATTAGCGTGTGCAAGCACAACACGCTCGCATGAAGAAAAATCCAATTTTTCGGGAAAATGCGAAGCATGAGTAAAATCAAGCCACGCCCCGGCTCTAAAGACCAAAGGCATTCTATTCAATGAGCAAAAAGAAAAATTAACATCGGCACAGCAAGAAACATCAAGTTTTGAAGGTAAATGGCGCGCATGGGAAAAATCCACCACCGCCCCGTCACTAAGGCGAATATCTTGAACATTTTCAAAATCACAATAAGAGAAATCCGCCTCACGACAAACAGAAACATCAAGCACCTTTGGTAAACAGCTTGTTCTGGAAAGAGTAATTTTACCGTTTCTCGGCATTTTAACCAATTGAAACCAATGCGAATCCTGACATTCATCAAGATACACCTCAGCGCAGGACGAGCAATCGATTTCCGAAGCAATATCATAAACACCGCACAAATCCACCACCGCCCCCGTTCTAAACTTAACCGATTTAACCGCCCCCAAAGAAGAACGGTTCAACTTCACCCGACCGAACGAAGTAAAATCCCAATCACCGATTAATCCGCCCAAATTAACATACGTCAAAGCGCACGGATTATATTTACATCCATTCAAACGCGACACATCTCTATCGGCAACAAAGATTTTATCGCAGACAGACAAATCCAAATTTTCGGGCAGATGAGAAGTTTTGACCAAGCTGAGTTCAACACCTTGCCTCAGTTTAATATCGCGCACGTTACGCAAATTTTGGTAATCAAGCGCCACAAAGCAGGCTTCAAGAAAATCCAATACTTTTGGAAATCTGCATTTACCTTTAAAAACAATTTTCTCATGAGATAAAAAAATCACTTTTTCATAACCACTCAAATCGCAATCATCGACACAGGGCAGCGAAGTAAACAACATCGCTTTCCGTGGTTGCGGTGCCGAAAGCCAAAAGCTGCAAGTTTTTATTTGTCGTACCTTATCAAGTTCCCGAACATAATGAGCATCGTTCGCCAATTCATCGGCAATTTTTTGAATTTGCTCAGGTTGTTCCCGACGATCAAAAGTAGCAAGTACAACATTTTTGAACAGTGCCTGTTCGGAGGGAGGAAGTTCGGCGATGCATTCAAGCATATGTTTAATATTAACGGGATTATTGGTGGATTTAAGGATTTGCATACAAACATCGGGAGTAATATGTTCTTTTGGGAGGCGGGATTTTTTATCAGGAGCCAAGCATCCTTTTTTAAAGGGCGTAAGGATATTTTCGACCGCCAAAGGCGATTTAGGATTTGTAATATCAACAAACATCCGTATCCCCTATCGTCCACCTTGAGTTTTAGCGGTCATTAGCAAATTCAAATCAGTTTGCGGCTGCTCATCGGTAAACACGATTTCCCCTTTCCAATTTTCGGGAAATTTGATACGCCAATCATCCATTTGTTTTTTATTTTGAAAGACCAAACGCTTGACCTTTTTGAAATCGCATTCATACACATGCACTTTAGAACAGCGCGACACATCAACCTGTTCGGGCAAAACCGTATATGAGAAACTCACCTGAGCATCGTCTTGAAAGCAAAGATTATCGAGTGTGCTCAAATCACAAAAACTGGAAGTCACACTTCTACAGTTAGAAAAATCCCCCTTAATTGATACACGATACATATCATTCAAAACCACTTCAGCGTTATCTCTAAAGCGCAATGGTTGCTTACTGTTCAAGTTGCAATTTTCCAACTTCACCTTACGGCAAGAAGAAAAATCTTGAGGAAAATTATAGCACGAAGAAAGAGTAACATCTGCGTTTTCTCGGAATTGCGCATTATCAAATTCTGCAAAATCACAAAGACAAAACTGCACTTTTTGACATTTGGCAATATCAAGTTGAGAGGGCAAATTTTGCACCTTATAAAAACACGCCTCAACACCGTCTTTAAGGATAATATTATTAACTCCCTGCAAGTCGCACTCATGCACTTCAAAAACATCGCATTGCGCAACATCCAAATCCATCTGCACATTTTTGCAATTAAACAGTTTCACTTTTCGCATCCCATTAAAGCGCCATTGTTTAACATGCTCAAAATCATCATCCCGAAACTCCATACTTGACGGATACGGGAATTCCAAGACCTCAGGCAACACGCAATTTTCAATTTTGTAAGCAAAAGAATTGTAGACAGTCATTTTATCAAATTTTTGCAAATTCTGAGAAGTCACAGAATCATCAACAAATATTCTCGCGCGTTTGACGTTTGGAGCCGATAAGATATATTCGCCATCTTGAGGTTTTTTATACCAACCGCGTTTTTTTTCATCGGCAATATAAATTAATTTCCGCAATGTTCCATCAAACATGAAGCGTTCGGCGATATGTTCACCAATTTTAACCACCTCATAAGGCTGTTCACGCCGTTCAAACGTAGCCAGCACTATATTTTTAAAAGAAATCTGCTCATACGCCGACACATCATCAATAATCTCGGCGATGCATTCAAGCATATGTTTAATATTAACGGGATTATTGGTGGATTTAAGAACTTCCAGACAAACATCGGGAGTAATATGTTCTTTTGGGAGGCGGGATTTTTTATCAGGAGCCAAGCGTCCTTTTGCATACGGCATCAAAAGGTTTTCGACACCGATAGCACTTTTAAAATTTTCAATATCAACAAACATTTAAGTTTCCCTTTAAACTAACATAAGAAGAGAATATCACAAAAAGGAAAATTGCGCAACCAGAAAAAAAGCCTCTCACCTACCGCCCGCCTTTCGTTGTCGCCGCCATCATAGCAAAATTCATTTTTTCGGGCGTCTGTTCATCCTGAAAGACGATTTGCCCCATCCAATCATCAGGCTTACTAAAACCACTCTCACGCATCTGTTTCCGATTTTTAAACACCACGCGCTCGGTTTGATACACGTCAACATTTTTGAGTTTAAGCACTTCGCAATTAGAAAAATCAAGCGTTCCGTTATACCCGCGCAATTTTGAATTCAACACTTTAAGCCGATTACATTGAGAAAAATCAACCTGCGCCGCAAAAGATTGACAATAATCAAACACGACATCCGCCCCTTTTTTAAACTTCAACACCGCATCAGAGCTTGCACCACACCGATTAAATTCCACCTCATCACAACCGGAAACATCCATCTCATCTGAAACGTACATAGAGCGCAGTTTCACCTTAGCGCCATTTTTAAAGTGCGGTTTATTTTTCAAACTGATATCCTCTAACGAAACCTCATCGCAATTAGAAAAATCAATCGGGCAATAATGTCTAAAACTCTCCAACGCAACCTTCGCCCCGTCTTTAAACTTCATCAAAGAAGTTCCTTCGCTATCACAATGTCTGATGAAAACTTCATCACATTTAGAAAAATCTATGTTAGACAGTTCCACATTATTAAGATAAGCTAATTTGACCTTTGCGCCGTCTTTTAATTTTAAATTCAGCTTATAATCTCTGTGAAACAAAATATTTTCCAATACGACTTCACTGCAACCGGACAAATCCGATTCATAAGGAAAACAATATGAAAAATGCACCTTTGCGCCGTCTTTTAATTTTAAATTCAGCTTATAATCTCTGGGAAACCGAATATTTTCCAATAAGACTTCACTGCAACCGGACAAATCCGATTCATAAGGAAAACAATATGAAAAATGCACCTTTGCGCCCTCTTTGAAATGTAATGGCTTTTGTTCCACAAAGTTGCAATCATCGCAATACACTTTCGAGCAATTAGCAAAATCAATATCTTGAGGCACATTAGTCACCTGCCTCAAATAGACCTTAGCCCCCTCCTTAAAATTGAGGTTATTTTGATTACTCAAATCACAACTATATAACACGATACGGCGACATTTAGAAAACGCCAGATTATCGGGAATTTTTTTCTGCCCCGAAAAATGAACACTCATATCTTCGCCAAATTTCAATTCAGAAACATCATCAAAGTTGCAAGAGCGAAACTGCACTGCTTTCCACCCCGAATAGTCCAACACCCCGGCAAGCCGTTCCTGCTCTTTAAGCAGCGTCAAAGCCTCCGGACGATACGACCATTTTTCAAATTTCTGCAAATTCTCTTCCGTTACAATAATCTTGTCACAATCGGAAACATCCATAACTTCCGGTAACGATGGCGAATATTGAAGTTCAACCGTTCCCTTTCCTTTAACCGTATACTTTTTATCTTTCTCCAACTGCAAATACTTAAACCTTAAATCAGCCCCGTCCGGAACAAGATACATCTGCGGCACATAAAGATGATTATTCGCGAGATTATAGATATCAAATTCTCCGTTTCCTAAGCAAATACAGCCCTCATAACTCTGCAAATCTTTATGTTCAAAACAATTATCCGCCGTTGCCCACATCCGTTCAAAATTAGGCCGCGACAAATAATAATCCCCCGCTTTAAATCGTTTAATTTTCTTAAAATCTTCATCAAGCCCGTTCGCACGCACCAATTCTTCACCCAATGTTTGAATACTCTCGGGCTGTTCGCGGTTATCAAAGACCGCCAAGATAACGTCTTTGAATTGCGCTTGCTCGGATTGAGGAAGTTCTGCAATGCATAAGAGCATATCTTTGATATTTCGGGCGTAGTTCGTCGAGTGCAAAATTTTCATACAAACATCAGGGGTAATTTTTTCTTTCGGCAAACGTGTTTTTTTATCTTGCGATAAGCGCCCTTTTTTATAAGGGGTGAGGATATTTTCCACCGCAATCGCCGATTTAAAATCTTCAATTTTAACAAACATCCGCACTCTCCCGTAGTTATAAACATATGATAAAGATATCACAAAAAAAGTAATTGAGCAACAAGAAAATATGACCGTCCGCCTTTTACTTTCGTCGCCCCCAAAACTCTGCTCCACAAAGGATTAAGTCCGTCCCTCAATGTAAAAGCACGCGCGTAGCACCTCAAACTCTGCTCCACAGAGGAAGAAGTCCGCGGCAACAAGTTGCCTAGTTTTAAATCCTTGACAAATGTCAGTGAGCTTCTTTAGAAGAAAAAGCCCGCCCAAGCGAATAGATTTTCAAACAACTTTGATTAAAAACGCACTGCATCAAAAAAACAGCAGCCAAGTTTGCTCGTACAAACTTGCCCCGAAGGGTAACAGCTTTCACCACACATAAATAACAATGAATAACCGCCCCACACTTTAAAGAGGATATCTGCTCATCAAAAAACAAGCAAACAAGTTTGCAACGGTTCAACTTGCCCAGACAGAGCAAACACTCGCCATAACGATATACAATTTTATATATTTTCCCCCACTTTTTTAATTTTTCTCCTCCTGAAAGAATTACATCTAAACCATTCATCAATCAAGTTGACCAGAGGTCAACTTCCCCCGATAGGGTAACAAAAGCAATGCGCAACCAGAAAAAAGAAAAGTTTCATTCTTCCCCCCCAAAAAAACAAACCACCTTTGAAAATAACGTTTTCAACACCCCTCATTAGAGGGCAAAAAAGCAATACAATTTTATATACTCTCACTTTTTTCGCCTCCACACTTCCTCTCTCCCCTTTTCAAAACTCCGCACGCCTTCTCTTTCCACCTGTCCTTCCCTCTCTCCTCACAAGAACACCTCAAAAAACAAGCAAACAAGTTTGCAACGGTTCAACTTGCCCAGACAGAGCAAACACTCGCCATAACGATATACAATTTTATATATTTTCCCCCACTTTTTTAATTTTTCTCTTCCCGAAAGAATTACATCTAAATAATTAAGCAATCAGATTATGCGAAGCATAATCTGCCCCGATAGGACAACTAGTCAGTTCACCAATCGTACAATCGGCTTTGACGCCCCACACCGCCACTACGCCCCCTTTGGTAAAGAAAAAAGAAACGCTCGGCAACAAAGGAGGAGTTGCAATTTTTAATCACACACCGCCACTACCCCCCCATTGCTGAGAAAAATAAAAAAACTCGGCAACAAAGGAGGAGTTGCAATTTTTAATCACACACCGCCACTACGCCCCCTTGCTAAATCAACGGCAATAAATTGCCCCCACCGCAGCCCAAAGTCGACGGCAATAAATTGCCCAAGTTGCCAAAAAAGAGGAAGATTTTGCGAGAGTGTCCCAGATGTCAAGAAAGGTTGGGGAGCGTACATAGAAGTACATAACCCGACCGAAAGTTCCCCATTTTGCAATGGATAGCACACCTCATTTAAAACAAAAAACAGGGAGTTTAAAAAGTTCCCTGTTTTTACAATGGGTGGGGATAAAGTGTGGTACTATTGTTAAATCAGACAATGCAGTGTACGAACCACAAAGCACTTAGCCACTTACTGCCCCCCAAAAAAGTCAACGTGCACAAGTGCACTTAGCACACCCTCATAAAGAACTAAAGTGAACGGCAATAAATTGCCCAAGTTGCCAAAAAAGAGGAAGATTTTGCGAGAGTGTCCCAGATGTCAAGAAAGGTTGGGGAGCGTACATAGAAGTATGCGCCCCGACCGAAAGTTCCCCATTTTGCAATGGATAGCACACCTCATTTAAAACAAAAAACAGGGAGCTTAAAAAGTTCCCTGTTTTTGCAATGGGTGGGATAAAGGGTGGTGCTATTGTTAAATCAGACAACGCTGTGTACAACAGACGTACATAAGTTGGCTGATTTGGCAATTTGACCCCCCTTTAGCACATCCCCCTTAGAGAGCAGAAGCGTCTACACGCACACCAACACCCATAGTCGAGCTGATGGAAATCTTCTTAAGGTAAGTACCTTTCAAAGATTGCGGTTTAGCTTTCAAAATTGTTTCGATAAACATTTTAGCGTTATCATAGATTTTGTCTTCGCTGAAAGAAGCCTTAGCGATACCAGCGTGAACAATACCGTTCTTTTCAACACGGAATTGAACTTCACCAGCCTTAGCCTTTTTAACAGCATTAGCAACATCCATAGTAACTGTGCCGAGTTTTGGGTTTGGCATCAAGCCTTTAGGACCTAAAACACGAGCAACACGACCAGCCAATCCCATCATATCCGGAGTAGCGATGCAGCGATCGAATTCAATTTTACCGGCCAAGATAGAATCAACCAAGTTTTCAGCGCCAACAATATCAGCACCTGCAGCTTTAGCTTCATCAGCTTTTTCGCCTTGAGCCATAACTGCAACGCGGATTTTTTTACCATTACCATGAGGAAGACCGCAAACACCACGAACCATTTGGTCAGCATATTTCGGGTCAACACCAAGGTTGATAGCCAAATCAATAGTTTCATCAAATTTAGCCACCGCATTAGCCTTAACCAAAGCGATAGCATCTTTTAAGGAGTAGCTTTTAGATTTATCTACATTCTTATAAGCATTAACTAATCTTTTTCCTGTCATTGGCTTACTCCGTTACTTGAATACCCATAGAAACAGCCTGTCCTTTAACCATATTCATAGCTGCTTCGACAGTTGCGCAGTTTAAGTCCGGCAATTTAGCTTCAGCGATTTCTCTAACTTGCGCCATAGAAATTTTGCCGGCGATTTCCTTCCCTGGAGCTTTAGCGGCAGATTTAACACCGGCAGCTTTCTTAATATAATAAGAAACCGGAGGAAGTTTCGTAACAAAAGTAAAACTTTTATCTTCATAAGCTGTAATGATAACAGGGGTAGGGATACCCGGTTCCAAGGACTGCGTAGCGGCATTAAATGCCTTACAGAATTCCATAATATTCAAGCCTTTTTGACCCAAAGCAGGACCAACCGGAGGAGAAGGGTTAGCTTTACCAGCCGGAATTTGAAGCTTGATTAAACCTAAAATTTTCTTTTTAGACTTAGCCATTTTAAGACCTCAATTTCAAAAATTGTTAAGACAAGGTCCGTGGTCAGAACATGGCCTGTTCCCCCACGGGATTAAGAATATGCGATAAGACAAGGGAATACCGCCACAAGGCTTAAACACGAAACACTAAACCGCCGATTGACAGATTCGCCCCTGAGATAAAGCGAAGAATTGATACCACAAAAAAATAAAAAGTAAAGTATTTTTTTCACCTAAAGAACAATTTGCACCGCCGAGCCTACAAGCAGTAAGAAGCATCACTCTAAAGTAAATAAAAAAAGCGGCACATTTGAAGAACGCGCCGCCATATATTAAACCCAGCCTTCCGATTACAAGGAAAGCGGCATATGCAAAGACAACGACCGCAGCCGCACACCCCTTGTAAATCCGCTATAAGCCGACCGCCGCAAGTCCGCCGCAATCCCTTTGTAAATCGCCATAAGCCCCCGGCACTTCAATCAATAAGCTCCGTTATTATTTTTTTCCGAGCGGTCTAAGCTCGTCATAGCCATCCATGGCATACATAAAGTTATAGCCGGCTTGTTCGATAAGGGCATCAACTTGTTTACCGAGTTTTTTGGAGCGTCTGAGTAAATTAACGCGCAGACCGAGCGCCTGAAATTCTCTGGCTTTATCAACGACTTCCGCAAAATCATCGGTATCACTGTAAACCAGAATAACGCCGTCGGAGCGTTTCGGAACAAATCCCTCGTCGGTCAAGATAGAGCAAATACGTTCAAACCCGATAGAAAAACCGACCGCGGGAACGGATTCGCCCAAAAATTTACCAATCATATTATCATAGCGACCGCCCCCCGCAATGGAAGAGCCGAATTTCGGACTGACAATTTCGAACACGATACCGGTATAATATCCCATACCGCGCACGAGAGATTTATCATAAACAACATTAAACCGCTCATAAGCGATTTCGCGAGCAAAATTAATCACCTGCCGCAACTGCTCAACCACGGCAACATCGGCACACACCTCAGCGGCTTTATCAAGAGCGGCCTCTTCATCATCAACATCGGCAATCAGCTCCATAAATTTCTGCACAACATCTGGAGCATATTCTTTATCGAGCAATTCGGCTTTCACCCCGTCAAGTCCGATTTTATCCAATTTATCAAAGATAATACAAACGCTCATCACGTCATCATCGGCAAAGCCGGCGGCTTTAATCATATCAATCAAGATACGTCTGTCATTAATACGCAGCGTAAAATCATCAAAACCGACATTTTCGAGTGCGGCGGTTGTTGCGGCGATTAATTCCATTTCGGCTTTATTGGAAGCATCGCCGATAATATCGATATCACATTGATAAAACTCGCGAAGTCTGCCTTTTTGGGGGCGTTCGGCGCGAAAGACACGGTCGATTTGGATAGATTTGAAAGGCATATTCAAGACCTGTCGATTATTGGCAAAATACCGAGAAAGCGGCATGGTTAAATCATAGCGCAACCCGCTGTCGACCAAATCATCTTCGGAAATATTTTCTCGATTAAGTTCCAATTTCTGCCCGCGTTTTAAGATTTTAAAAATCATCGCCAAATTTTCGCCGCCATCACTTTTATTCAAGCGTTCGATATCTTCCATAACAGGTGTAGCGATTTTCTGAAAACCGAACTGTTTATAAGTATCGGAGATTTTCTGCAAAACAAAATCCCTCAATTCGGTTTCGTTGGGTAAAAAGTCCTTAGAGCCTCTGACGGGCAAAGCATTAACTTTCATAACAGACCTCAAAAAAAAGAATTAAAAAAACCAAAAAAAGTCCCATTGAGAGAAACCATACTTCAAAGTAAAAAAAAAATCAAACAAAAACTTTTTTCCTCTTTAAATTTATAATTTTTTATGTTATAATACGAGCGATAAGGAAAAGCCAGCTTTATTGAAAAGAGGAGAAACAGGAATGAAGCGCCAGCTGAGTGAAATAGAAGCGTTGATGAACGAGAAATATTTTGAAAGCCGCATGGACATGGTACCGGCGAGCATCAAAGAAGTAGTATGTGAAATCGGCGGCAAGAAAGTTATCGTATCACGAGAATTAATAATAAACGACCGAACGATGATAGGTGTTGAATATACGCCCGAAGGCCTGATAGCGGGAGCTTTTACAACCGATAAGAACGGTAAAAAGATAAGAGTGGAAAGCAACTATGGCGAAACGGAAAATCATCACACGCCGCAGAATTTGATTTCGGAAAGATTGGAAGAAATATCAAAATCGTTGGCAAGAGAAAAAGCTCAAGCGGAAGAAAAGATAGCACAAAATGTAGCCGAACGAGAAGAAGCATCGGCAACACCGAAAAAGAAAGTAAAGAAGCAAACATTAAATGAAGAAGCCATCCGTCAAAAACAGATGGAAAAATATCGGAGCAATCGTCGCGGTTGCTAACCCCAAAGAGCTGATAAGAATAATCGCCGCAAAGATAGCAATAGAAATCCCTCACGTTGAACGTGGGGGATAATTATATGCCCCAAGAGCCAGTCCAGTCACCAGACAAAAAAATTCCGACATTACTCACGGCACAAAAAATTCCGACATTACCCAAGGGAATATCGGAATCAGAAGAAAATTTACGCAATCAAATCAACAAGACGCCCCGAAAGCTGTTGCGAAACCGAGGAGAGTTCGACCGTTTGTCCCAACTTCAAAAACAAACTATCGCCGATACTAACAACGATTTTGGCACGATGCTCACCTAAGAGCTCAACATCAATAACCTGTGCGGCAGAAGTAAAGCGATAATAATCGGAAAAGACGACATTAATTTGTTGCTCTTTCGCCCAATCAGCAGGATTAAAAGCAACATCATCGATTTCCAAAGCAAATTTAGAGAACAGAGCGATATCGGAAGAAGCCAAAAAGCAAGGTTGTCCATCTATCGTCGGCAAGACTAAAAACACTTCATCATTAGGCCAAGCATTAGCGACCACTTTATGTTTTTTGACAATACCGCGACAAACGACTTCCGCTATCACATCAAAACGTCCCTTACCATAAACAACGATATGCTCGCCCACATGGAGTTCGCCACAAATCAATTTACCGCAAACAAGGATTTGTCCGCCCCGCCACAATTTCTGCTGACGTTGGTTTACAACAAAAAAAACTCCTTTTTTAGCCATAATTATAAAGTAACTAATAGATTAATAATAACGAATTTCATCCGTTATATAGAAGGCTCACCAAAAAAGCAAGTAAAAATTCACCACCGAGAAAAAGAAAAACGCCCCCACTCTCCCCAAGCGGAAACATAAGAAAAAAGTACTTGCAAAATAAGCGGACATCGGCTAAGATAAACAAAATTTATATTTTTATGTCCAAAAAAAATTACGATTATGAAAGAGAAAAAAGTCAGAAAAGCGGTGAAAGCCGGCGCAGGAGAACATTTAAAGTTCAAAGAAGTGAAGCAAGGTAAGAGAAATGCCAAACAAGAAACCGCCGTTGCCTCGCCAAATAAATCGCGAAGCACAACCGCCAAACATCCGCAATTAAAAAAGCTGTCCGCCACGGAACAAAGCCGTTTAATCACCGAGCACAAAACGGAAGTGTTCAAAGCGTATGTTCGTCAGTATCATTTAGCGCCGCAAGTGGAAAGAGAGCTGTTAAAACCGGAAAACTTTGAATTTTTCCGCATTTACAATCACTATCACTGCCTGCGTGACAAGTATCAAATTGAGATACTGGCAAGCGACAATCCGGAATTCATCAAAGAATTTCAAAAGAAGTGGATATACAGTCTGAACGTGAAATTAAAAGCGGACGCCCTACGCAAAAAGCAAACCCCAAAGGGCTAATAACGCATCCGAACCCCAAAGAGCACCGCCCCGAAAAAGGCGGTGTTTTTTTAAGGCAATACGCATACGACCATAAAACCGCAATCAGAGAACAGAGAGATAAAGCGCGCTCACCTCCAAGCGCCAAGATAAGTTTAACGTCCGCCTGTCGCCACACTCAAAGCAGCCATATTCACGCCCCCCTGCGTTGGCAATTCATCGGCAATAATCAGTTTTCCTTTCCAATTTGCAGGCAATTCCAAATTGCTACGTTCCATCTGTTCACGATTTTTGAATGAGATTTGTTGCACATTAAGAAGATTAGCGCCTTCCAAACAAACCTCTCTGCAAAAAGAAAAATCGATCTGTTTAGGCAAGCCTTCAGTATTTTTTAAGTTGACATTAGTACATTCACCAAACACCAACTTTTGCACCAAAGCAAGATAAGCGCCACGAAGATCAACCTCCAAGCATTGTGAAAAATCAAGTTTTTCAGGAAAATGATTAACATAGCGCAAACACACCTCAGCACACTGAGAAAAATCGACGTTTTTCGGAAGTTTTTTGGCATAAGTCAAATTAACTTTCGCCCCTTTAGCAAAGTGCAATTCGGTAAGCGTAGTAAAATCCCCCCACTCAGCAGAAAACTCCTTGCATTTGGAAACATCTAGATTTTCGGGAATATATTTCGCTCTATCCAAAATGACGACAGCATTTTGAGCAAATTTTAAATCTTTAAAAGAGCTCAAATCGCAGTGTGATAAATCAACCGCCGCGCATTCGGAAAAATCCAAATCCTCGGGCAAATTTTTCGATTCGCTCAAATCCACTCTAGCCCCATCTTTGAACCGCCACCCTTTTTGGTAAGCTAAATCGCACTCTCTAATCACGACTTTGGCACAATTTTCAATACCGACAATTTCGGGCAAATTAGAAGTTTCCCTTAAAATGAACTCATCACAATTTTGCAAAGATAATTTCTTCAAGCCATACAAATTACAACCAACAAAAGCCACTTCAGAGCATTTAGAAAAATCGGTATTTGGGAAAAAATTCTGCACACAGGTAAAAGAGAGTTTCGCTCCGTCTTTAAAGTTCGGATTATCAACGTCATCAAAATTAAGCCAACATCCGTCATAAGCGGTTTCTATTTTCAAAATATCAAACAAACGGCAATTAATTCCGTTAGTCCATTCAATCTGACGAGCCATCTCCGAACAAACGGAGAGGTCGATATTCGGAGGCAGTTCCACATCACCGATAAATTTAACCTTTGCACCGTTTTTAAAGCGCAAGCCCGAACAATTTTTTAAGCTCACATCGTGAAGTATAACTTCGTCACATTCGGAAAAATCCAAATTTTGGGGACATCCCACAACTTTCTGGAGTAATACTCTGGCCTTTTTACGAAACTTCAGTTCATCATAAAGCGACAAGTCACATTTTTCAAGAGTAAGCTCCGAACATTTAGAAAAATCAATTCCGCAAGGAGTTGAGTTGACAATTTGCATCTTCACGCCGTCGCGCGTTAAGATTTTAGCCGTTTTCTCAAAATCACAAAAGAAAAACTCTAATTTTCCCATTAAAGAAAAATCTTTTTCATAAAGAATTTTATTCCCCCTCAAATGAAGCGTAAGAGCGTTATCTTGACATTTCCAAGTTTGGAGCAAATCAATATCGGTAGTACTGACGCGAATTTCTTTAGCATTAGGGATTTCCAAATTTTCATGCAACCCAACCGCCTCATACAAATCCACCTTTGCCTCTTCGTGCGTCACAATCCTTTGAGTATTAGACATATCGGCAAAACGCAAATTAATTTCATTTGCAAAAGGAATTTCCACAATTTTCGGATATTTAAAGTGATTACACGACGATGAATAGTCAGATAAAAATTCATCATTATGGATTAAGCAGAGCAATTTATCATAATCGGTTAAATTTTCCAGCCGACCGTTATAGTTTTTAAGAATAGCCTGATAAACATTTTCGGAGCACCCATATGTTTTAACGACACTAGCGTCAGATTTCAACATATCCCCATGATGCGATGAGAGCATCAACTCAAAAGCATCTTCGTAATGAGAAGTTTTGGCCAAATTTCTTCCCACTTCAACAACAGCGTCCGGTTGGCAACGATTATCAAAAGTAGAAAGCACGATATCTTTAAACTGCGCCTGTTCAACCTCGGGGAGTTCTGCAATACATTCGAGCATACGTTTAATATTCACCGGATTATTAGTGGATTTAAGGATTTGCATACAGATTTGTGGCGTAATTTGTTCTTTAGGAAGGCGTGTTTTTTTATCAGAAGCGAGGCGGCCTTTTTTATAAGGCATTAAAAGATTTTCAATAGCGATTGCGCCTTTAAAATCAGAAATATCAACAAACATAATCGTTTTCTCCTATCCTAAACATAGAAAAAGCATAACACAAAGAAGATAATTGAGCAACAAGAAAAAAGAAGTTTCGCCATACAAGCAGAGCACGCACACATATATTTCCCCTATTATTCAAAGCCATTCAAACCATTCATCAAACAAGTTTGCAGGAGCAAACTTGCCCCGATAGGGAAAAAAGTAACCTCAATAAAAAACACTTGCAATTTAGGAAAGGTCTTTTATGATGAAAGAGCCCTCAGAGATGAGAGCGGAGTTATCGAAAGCTCCCGTAAGTATTAAATCCTTGACGACTGTCAGGGAGCTTTTTACGTATACATAAAGGTAAGAAGAGTCATACTTACGTGATTTTCGAACTCCCTGGCACTGCTTTTAAGCTGTGCCATTTGTTTTAACAGCAAACGGAGTGAAGAAATCATGGAAAATACAGAACCCAAACAGCCAAATCCCCTCGCAGAAATGACCGCCGAAGAATTTATCACCAATTGCCGACGTGGTGAGAAATTGCGGCGTTCATTAAAACCGCAAATCGGCGAGTTATTGTTGCAAGAGCGGTTAAAAAGAAAAATGCCGTTGGAAGAAGTGAGCCATTATGTCAAATTTCCCACCGTAAAAATAGAAATGTTGGAACTGGGTAAGCATAAATTAAATTGGAATCTCGTCGCCGGCTTATTGAAAGTTTACCATAAGGAATTAACTTTAACCTTGACGGATAAGCCCATAAAAACCGAAAGCCAATCAAGTACGGCAGAATAATCGGAAAAAAGAGGTGTTCGCACCTCTTTAACTCGCCTAAAAAAAGCAATACAATTTTATATACTTTTCAGATGATTTATAACCTTTCGACCAAGCAGTGTCATGAAAAATATCAAGCAAACAAGTTTGCAGGAGCAAACTTGCCCCGAAGGGCAACAAGAAAAAGCCACAAGAACAGGACAATCGGCATTAACAAATCAAACCGCCTCGTCCCCTTTGTCGAGAAAAAAGAAATGCTCGTAACAAAGAAGATTGTAGCAATTTTTAACCTACCCCACTCCCTTTCCTAGAAAAATAAAAAACACTTGCAATTTAGGAAAGGTCTTTTATGATGAAAGAGCTTTCAGAGATGAAAGCGGAGTTTTCAACCACTCCCTATAGTAAATAAAATCCTTGACGACTGTCAGGGAGCCCCTTGCGTATATATAAAGGCAGGAGGAGTCATGCTATAGTGATTGTTGAACTCCCTGGCACTGCTTTTAAGCTGTGCCATTTGTTTTAACAGCAAACGGAGTGAAGAAATCATGGAAAATACAAACACAAGCAATACCTCAAATTTTAGCGAAGAACAACTGGCACGTTACAAAGAATACGGAATTATGAGTATGCAATGCTCCGCCATATTCCGGCAAGAACTCGGCAAATTACTCAAAGCCGAGCGAGAGAAACGCGGTTTAAGTTTAGAAGAACTCTCGCAAGAAATA